>CAYMDE010000064.1:4909-12837 GCA_964389115.1 uncultured Paludibacter sp.
CCAGTTGATTCCATTTCAACCCCCGGATGGGGGTGATATTATTGTAGAACAGTAATCAGTTGATTCCATTTCAACCCCCGGATGGGGGTGATATTATTGTAGAACAGTAATCAGTTGATTCCATTTCAACCCCCGGATGGGGGTGATATTATTGTAGAACAGTAGCCAATTAATTCCATTTCACCCCCCGGATGGGGTTTCCCATCCCCAGAAAACAATCAAAAACCCCGACCTCTATATTACAAGAGACCGGGGTTTTCACTATAAACTCAATTTATAAAAGACGAGTCTTATTCTGCAACAACAGCAGGTTCGAAGGTTTGCTGACTCATTCTTTTGTACCAGCTGTAACGCCATTTGGCATTGTCTTCGGCAGCTAAGAATAATTCTTCAGCTTCTTTCGGGAACTGTTTCAGCAGAGAGGTATAACGAACTTCACTGCGGAGGAAGCCCTGGAATAAACTCCAGTCCGGCTCTTTCGAATCGAGCTGCATTGGGTTTTTGCCTTCTTCTTCCAGACGTGGGTCGTAACGATACAGATGCCAGTAACCTGATTTTACAGCGTTCACCTGTTGTTCGTTGTTCGATTTACCCATACCGGCAGTCAAACCGTGACTGATACATGGCGAGTAAGCGATAACGATGGATGGTCCGTCATATGCTTCAGCTTCGCGGATGGCTTTCAGCGTTTGAGCCTGGTTAGCACCAAGTGCCACCTGAGCAACATACACATAACCATAAGTGGCAGCAATCATACCGAGGTCTTTCTTGCGCACTCTTTTTCCTGAAGCAGCAAACTTGGCAACAGCACCTACCGGAGTCGATTTGGAAGCCTGACCACCAGTGTTGGAGTAAACTTCAGTATCGAGTACCAGGATATTTACATTCTTGCCCGAAGCAATCACGTGGTCGAGACCACCGAAACCGATGTCGTACGCCCAACCGTCACCACCAATAATCCACTGCGACTGTTTTACCAGATAATGGCTCAGTCCGTTGATTTCCTGGCAATAACTGCATTTGCAATCTTTGATAAGCGGCTTGATTTGTTTCGAAAGTTCGAGGGTTTTTTCACCATCTTCTTTGTTTTCAATCCATTCGGTGAACAAAGCTTTCAGATTGTCGCTGCAGCAGTTCTCGTCGATAGCCGTTTTCATCAGTCGCTCGATACGATCGCGCAATTGTTCGTTGGCGAACAACATACCCAATCCGAACTCGGCATTATCTTCGAAAAGTGAGTTGGCCCATGCCGGACCGCGACCATCTTCGTTGGTGGTATAAGGTGTTGAAGGTGCAGAAGCAGAGTAGATAGATGAACATCCTGTGGCATTCGAAACCATCTGACGATCGCCAAACAGCTGAGTAACCAGTTTCACATAAGGAGTTTCACCACATCCCGAACAAGCGCCCGAGAACTCGAACAGCGGAGTTGCCAGCTGAGAGTTTTTCACGTTGGCTTTCACATCAACAAGATGTTGTTTCGAAGTGATGTTGTCAACGCAATAATCCCAGTTGTCCTGCTCTTCGTACTGTGTTTCGATAGGCACCATTTTGAGGGCTTTACCGTTTTTGTTACCCGGACAAACCTCAGCACAGTTGTCGCAACCCATACAGTCGAGCACATCCACCTGAATGCGGTATGTCATGCCGGCAAACTGTTTTCCATTGGCTTTCAGTGCAGCGAAAGGAGCTTTTGTCTGCTCTGTTTCGTCGAGAACGAACGGACGTATGGCAGCGTGAGGACAAACATAAGCACACTGGTTACACTGGATACAGTTTTCCATTTCCCATACAGGAACGGTTGCAGCCACACCACGTTTCTCATATTTGGTAGTACCCTGAATCCAGGTTCCGTCTTCGCGGCCTTTGAACACCGATACAGGAAGGTCATCACCTTTCTGAGCGTTTACAGGTACCACGATGTTTTTGATGAAGTCAGGCATATCGTTGGCCACTTCATTCTCATCAATCAGGTTAGCCCATTCAGCAGGAACATCCACTTTGACATATTCACCACCACGATCAACGGCAGCATTGTTCATGTTCACAATTTTCTCACCCTTGTTACCATACGATTTCACGATGGCATATTTCATTTGCTGAACAGCCAGTTCGTAAGGAATAACATTGGTAATTTTGAAGAATGCCGACTGCAGGATGGTATTGGTGCGGTGACCCAGACCAATTTCCTGGGCAATATGCGTCGCGTTGATGATATAAAGCGAGATATTGTTTTTGGCCAGGTATCTCTTCACATTTACAGGAAGATTTTTCTGAACCTCTTCGGGAGTCCATACCGTGTTAAGCAGGAAAGTTCCGTTTTTCTTCAAACCTTTGGTTACGTCGTACAAACGCAGGTAAGCCTGAACGTGACAAGCCACGAAGTCGGGCGTAGTAACCAAATAAGTTGAACGGATAGGACTGTCGCCGAAGCGAAGGTGAGAACAGGTGAAACCACCCGACTTTTTCGAGTCGTACTGGAAGTAAGCCTGTGAATATTTGTCGGTGTTGTCACCAATAATTTTGATAGAGTTTTTGTTGGCACCTACAGTACCATCAGCACCCAAACCATAGAATTTAGCTTCGTAAGTTCCGGCACCACCCATCGGAATTTCTTCTTTCATTGGCAGTGAAGTGAAAGTAACGTCGTCAACGATACCCACAGTAAAGCCATTGCGGGGAGAAGGAAGAGCGAGGTTTTCGAATACCGAAAGCACCTGCGAAGGCGTAAAGTCTTTCGATGAAAGGCCATAGCGACCGCCCACAACCAAAGGCTGATTGGCAGTACCATAAAGCACATCTTTCACATCGAGATACAATGGCTCGCCACCGGCACCCGGTTCTTTGGTACGGTCGAGTACACAAATGCGTTTAGCAGTTTCGGGAAGCACAGCAAGGAAATGTTTTGCAGAGAACGGACGATACAGGTGAACTGAAATCAGACCCACTTTTTGTCCCTGGGCAATCAGGTAATCAATACCTTCGCGGATAGCCTCGGTAGCAGAACCCATGGCGATAACCACGCGGTCGGCTTCAGGATCACCGTAATAGTCGAACAAGCCATACTTGCGACCGGTAACATCAGCCAGTTTGTTCAGGTAGTCTTCAACGATACCCGGAACAGCATCATAATAAGGATTACAAGCTTCGCGCGCCTGGAAGTAGATATCAGGGTTCTGGGCAGTACCGCGAACCACGGGACTTTCAGAGTTAAGTGCACGTTTGCGGAAATCGGCAAGCGCATCCTGATCGATAAGAGCAGTAACCGCATCCTGATCTATTTCTTCAATTTTCTGAATTTCGTGAGAAGTACGGAAACCATCGAAGAAATGCACGAAAGGAATGCGCGATTTGATAGCAGCAAGGTGAGCGATAGCAGCGAGGTCCATCACTTCCTGTACCGAACCTGTAGCGAACATGGCACAACCTGTCTGACGAACAGCCATCACATCCTGGTGGTCGCCGAAAATCGACAAGGCATGAGAAGCCAGTGCACGGGCCGAAACATGGTAAACGCCCGGGAGCAATTCGCCGGCCACTTTGTACATGTTAGGAATCATAAGCAATAAACCCTGCGAAGCAGTGAAAGTAGTAGCCAGGGCTCCAGCCTGCAAAGTACCGTGCATGGCAGCAGCAGCGCCCGCTTCCGATTGCATTTCCTGAACCTGAACAGGCTCGCCGAAAATGTTCTTGCGACCGTTTGCCGACCATTCGTCAACATATTCAGCCATCGTAGATGATGGAGTGATGGGGTAAATCGCGGCTACTTCACTGAACATGTAGGCAACATGCGCAGCAGCCTGATTACCGTCACAGGTTAAAAATTTTTTTTGTTTAGCCATTGTGTAAGTATTTGTGTTAGTTATTCTCAATATAGAAAACCGAATAGCCAGAGCGGTACTTCCTGGCGGTTGGCAACAGTCAGACTGTCAACCGCGTACCAGGTTTTATTGCCGTGGCGTGGTTGGGTTTTAGTATCGTATTTAATATTAATAGTCTTATCGACACAAAAATCGATGTGATATTTACTCAGGTTCACCTTATGACGGGCATGCAGGGCATTGTAAAGAAAAGTTTTACGTTCGGCCTCACGATCCACGGCATTCGGAAAAACAGCATGCATCAGGTTGCTGTTGTGCGCATACAACTGTTTCGGCTTTTTGGGGTAATCTTCCCCTTCGGTATAAAGCGTGTTCAGCATGCGCGCGTCTTTCAGGTATTTTATATAATTCATCACGGTAGCCCTCGAAGTTTGAATTTCTTCGGCGAGGTGACTGATATTCGACGGTCCCGGGGCATGTTTCAGTATCATGTAAAGCAATCGCCTGATTTTCGACAGATATTTCAGTTCAATCTGTTTAATCAGCAGGATATCCACCTCCAGCATCATGTTCATGGTTTTCAGCAGGTTTTCCGAAAAATTCCTTTTTTCGAGGAAGAAAGGGTAGAAGCCATACTGCAGGTAATCCTGGAAAAACTCCATGGGGTTTAGCTCTTTGCAAATATCCGCGCTTATCTGCTGATGATTCTCAAGTACATCATCCATATTATAAGCCGGGATGTTTTTGCCCGTTTTCAGGTTGATAAACTCCCTGAATGAGAAGCCCCTCAGATTATAAACCGAAACAATTTCGCTGATATCGGTGTTGTCCTCGATAAGTCGCATTACCGACGAACCCGAGAAAATAATTTGCAAGCCCGGGTAGCTGTCGTAGCACTGGCGAAGTTCGGCCGACCAGTTTTCATATTTGAACGTCTGGTCGATGAGCAGCGTTTTGCCCCCCTGTGCGTAAAACTCACCCGCGAAATCGTACAAGCTATGCTCGGCGAAATACAAATTATTAAAGTTGATATACAGGCAGCAACGGTCGTTACCAAAACGCTCTTTCGCGTATTGCAACAGGAAAGTGGTTTTACCAACCCCCCGGCTTCCCTTGATTCCGATGAGGCGGTGATTCCAGTCAATTTCATCCATGAGCAGTCGGCGTACCGGAGCCTGCACATGTTTCACCAAATCCTGATGTGTCCTGTAAAATGATTCCATCTTATTATCAGTGTGCAAAGATAAAACAAATTTGCAATTTTGCAATGTGGAGATTACAATTTAACATGCGGGGGGAGTTAGTGCAATGATTTTCTTTTCTGCAATTCATCAAAACTTTCACGCAAAAGGTAAAAATCTGATGTCTGACGTGATTATTGTTTTTATGTAATATCAATAAGAAGTACCTTTGCTGCATGTCAAAATATAATTTAGGTTAGAATAATGAGAAGTAAAACAGTTGATAGATTGCTGAAAAGCACTCCAAAAGAAGTGGAGTTATTCGTTGATAGGTATGCGGAAAATGTGGTTCGTATAAATCAACTTTTACGTGAAAACAACTTAAACAAAAAAGAAGACGGAAATCTAACTTCCGATAGAAATAATTGCTAAATTTGCATCATGTCAACAAACGGAAAAAATAACAATCCTTTGGCCGAAGTTTTTGGCTTCCCAATCATAAATGAAACGGTAAAGGCAAAACGCTACCGCGACAAAAAGTTATGTCCATTTAATAATAAAGTCCCAAATTGTACCAAAGACAAAGCAAATGACCCATTAGGTGTATGTAGCGTATTTCACAACAATAACCCCGTAATTACATGCCCGGCAAGATTTCGTGAAGATTGGTTGATAATTGAGAATGCCGCAAAATTTGCATTTGAAGAAAAGATTAAGTGGACTTCATTATCAGAAATTAAACTACTAGATAAAAACGGTCAATCAGCTGGAAATATTGACTTTGTTTTAGTTGCATATAACGATAAAGGACAACTAATTGACTTCGCATCTCTTGAAGTTCAAGGCGTTTATATTTCCGGTAATTTGCGGAATCCTTTCGATAGTTTTATGAATAATCCTGATAGTAGTTTTGTTTGGACATCCGGTTATAATTCACCAAAACCCGACTATCTTTCATCTTCCAGAAAACGTTTAATTCCTCAGATGTTATACAAGGGCGGAATATTCCAAACCTGGAAAAAGAAACAAACAGTTGCTTTACAAAAATCTTTCTTTGATACTTTGCCGAAATTGCCAACAGTAAGTCCGGAGAATGCAGATATAGCTTGGTTTCTATATGATCTCGTGCTTGACGAAACAACCAGGCAGTATAACTTAACTCTGGTTGAAACTGTTTATACAGATTTTGAAGAAGCCCTTTTTAGAGTTACAACTCCTGAACCGGGAAATCTTGAAGATTTCATTACAATTCTTCAAGACAGACTTGACGAAAGATTAGAAGGTAATTCACCTGATGCCCCGAGTTTAACCGATATAATTAGTAGTTAGAATGGGAGAACAATTATCCATATTTGAACTATCAGAAGTAAAAAGACAGCAAACGAAAGTTGTTAATGTAGCTTCAGTCCCACAGAGAAGTCCGTTTCGTTATCCCGGTGGAAAAACCTGGTTAATACCTAAGGTGAGGGAATGGTTAAGACAAGAGAAGGAGGTTGAAGAATTGATTGAACCTTTTGCTGGTGGTGGAATCGTTAGCTTAACTGCAGCTTTCGAAAATCTCGCTAACCACATTACTATGGTTGAATTAGACGAAGAGGTTGCCGCTGTTTGGGAAGTTATTCTCAATGGTAAGAACGAATGGCTTGCTAACAAAATTTTGGGGTTTGACCTTTCTCGCGAAAACGTATTCAACGAATTAACTAATCCAAACAAGGAAATAAAAGACCTGGCATTTTGCACCATACTAAAAAACAGAGTTTTTCACGGTGGAATTATTGCAAAAGGATCTGGTATGTTGAAACAAGGTGAGAATGGAAAAGGAATTGCATCAAGATGGTATGCAAAAACTCTTTCTGACAGAATCAAGGCAATTAACTTCATAAAGCATAAGATAGATTTTTTACAAACAGATGCTTTTAAGATAATCGAAGAAAATAGTAGTGATAAAAGGGCTTATTTTTTTATTGACCCTCCATATACAAAAGCCGGAAAGCGACTTTATACACATTTTGACATTGACCACGAAAAATTATTCTATCTGACATCAAGAATTAAAGGTAAATTTATGTTGACTTATGACGATACATTAGAAATAAGAACATTAGCCAATAAATTCAATTTAAAATTCAGAACAATTCCGATGAAAACAACTCACCATTTAGAGAAAAATGAAATTATCATTTCGGATAATTTTGACTGGTGGGACAAGAATATCTAATGCTTTATACACCGGATGGCATTAAGCGAATACCAGATAAGCTTGAACTTAGTGAGTGTTAGCTGTTCGGCAATTATCTGTTTAAATATTCTTTTGCTGTCAAAACAGGAAGTTTAGATGTTTTAAAATCTTTTTTATTCCTTGTTATAATGACATTTAATTTATTTTCCAAAGCCGTATAATATTGAATGGCATCTTCAAAGTCATTAAAATCAGAAGATAAAGCCAGTTCCAATATTTTATCGTCAAGTGCTAATTTGAGAGCGAATCAACTATGATGTTCGTGTCGATTAACAGTTTCTACATTAGGAGTGTTTTTCTGACAAATAATCACGATAACTTTTTCTTTCGTCAACTTCAGACGATATAATACCGGTTAAACTCTCGACAAGTGGACTTATTCTCGTGGTTTTCTTTGCTTACAGCTAACAACCCGATATCAAACCCATTAATTTCAAAACAAATCGCTGCAATTCATCAAAACTTTCACGCAAAACATTCAATATACCTTTTGCAACATCGCCCCAAACCCACAGCCCAAAACAGATGTACCTTTTGAATACCCGTATTGAAAATACTTTAACATTATTTTAATAAACAGTATAAACCTTTACAGGGTTATATTTGCAATGTTTTATCAGATGTGGTGTTGAATTTTCATGCAATTTTAATGCGAAAACAATTTTAGTTTCTGAAATGATTCTATAT
>CAYMDE010000065.1:0-11840 GCA_964389115.1 uncultured Paludibacter sp.
AATGCGGTGCACCCTGCGACACCCACACCAATTGCGCGAACAACGATTGCCACCTACTGTTTATCCAATGCCCCGATTGTGCTGCCAAATATCAGGGCTGCTGTAGCGACGAGTGTAGCAGGGTAATACAATTACCTCCTGATGAACGGATTAAAATGCGTGCCCAATTCCGGGAGAAATATGCACAAACCCAGATATTCCGGAGCAGGAGGAGGGTGAAGGTCATTATTATGAAAGATTCATGTTAGTATTGTCGTATTTTTCCTCATTAACGCAAACATTAGCTATAAAGTCTTCTAACTTTCTTTGTCTTTTGAGATAAATCCACCAATCAATATTTACATGGAATCAATAATCATCAAGTGATCTTTTAGTTTAACAATAGGCATGAAATTATCATGATATCATTTGACTGACAAATTTATGTATTGCATATGCCAGATTGGTGACATTATACTGTTTGAACTGTTAATACCTTTGTCAAGTTTAATAATATAACTCAAAATATCATGAGAAAAAATGTTGTTTTTCTGATTTTGTCCCTCATTTTAATTAGTGTTAATGCTCAAGATGGAAAAGAGCACATGTTTCAGAAATGGGCTTTGCATCCACCCATGGGGTGGAATAGTTGGGATTGTTTCGGACCGTCAGTAGTAGAATCCGAGGTTAAGGCAAATGCAGATTATATGGCTGAACACCTGTTGCAGTTCGGCTGGGAGTATGTGGTTGTGGATATTCGCTGGTATATTGACAACCAAACAACCGGTCATTATAATGCATATAATAACTCCACATTCATAATGGATGAATATGGAAGATATTTACCCTCACCAAAACGTTTCCCATCTTCAGTTAATGGTGCTGGTTTTAAGCCTTTGGGTGATTATATACATAGCAAAGGACTGAAATTTGGCATTCACATAATGAGAGGTGTTCCTCGTAAGGCTGTTGAACAAAGGCTCCCAATTAAGGGTGGTAATGGTAAAACAGCAGCGGATATTTATTCTACAGCCTATATGTGTACCTGGCTTCAGGATAACTACACCGTTGTTTCAGGCAGAGAAGGTGCTCAGGAATACTATAATTCTATATTTGATTTATATGCCTCCTGGGGAGTTGATTTTATAAAGATTGATGACATTTCTCGTCCATATCATCAAGCCGAGATTGAAATGATTCGCAAAGCTATAGATCAATGTGGAAGGCCGATGGTTTTGAGTCTTTCTCCCGGGGAAACACCACTTGACAAGGCTGTACATGTACAGAACCATGCCAATATGTGGCGTACAGTAGATGATTTTTGGGATAACTGGAGTCAGTTAAATTATCAGTTTGGTGTTTGTGCAAAATGGGCACCTTATATTAAACCAGGTTCCTGGCCAGACGCAGATATGCTCCCTTTGGGAAGGTTAGCTATCAGAGGTGAACGTGGAATCGATAGGCAAAGCAATTTTACGAAGGATGAGCAATTTACTCTGATGACATTATGGTCAATATTTAGATCCCCATTAATGTTTGGTGGGCATATGCCCGACAATACTGAATTTACGAAAGCACTCATAACTAACCCGGAGGTGTTACAGGTTAATCAGATGTCTGTTAATAACAAGGAATTGTACAACCTTGAGGAACAAATAGCATGGGTAGCTGATGATCCACTGACAGGTGATAAATATCTGGCACTTTTTAATAACGGTGGAGATGGTTTTGTGAAAACTAATAATCTTCTTTATCGTAGTGGAACTATTTCGCGGCTAACCGACAGATATGGGGTTGATATTGATATTGAACTTCCAGAAAACTCAGATGCATTGTATCTTATTGTAAATGATGGTGGTGACGGGTTTGGTTGTGATCATGCAAACTGGATTGACCCAACCATTTATTTGGCAAATGGAGACTCCGTGAAACTTACAACACTCAACTGGGAAATTGCATCAGCAGGATGGGGTACAGTGACAAAAAATAAAAGTGTTTCGGGAGCTGCATTAAATATCCAGGGGAGAGTTTATGATAATGGAATAGGCACGCATGCTCAATCAGTTATAATGTATCCATTACCAACAGGTAGTGTACGTTTCAGATCATTTGCCGGACTTGATTTTGTTGGCACAAATCAGGGCTGTGGTTCAACAGTTGAGTTTTTAGTTGCCATTGAAGATCCAACTGTAAGACAGGTAGATGTAAACAAAGCAATTGCTCATTCAGGACGAATTAGTCGCACGTTTCAGCGTGATGGTAAGAATCTGGAGGCAAATATCACCAAGGCTGAAAAGTTGTATCTGGTTGTAACAGATGCAGGAGATAATTTTAATTATGATCATGCCAATTGGATAAACCCGACTATTTATAAAGAAAACGGTGATTCTTTAAGGTTGACGACACTTACACCGGTTAGAGCAACAAGTGGTTGGGGAACGGTACGTGTAAACAGGAGTCTCGACAATAATCCTCTCAGAGTCAATGGCCGAACATATAATAATGGTTTTGGTGTTAACTCAAATTCGATTATAGAGTTTAATTTACCCGAAGGATATTCAAGTTTCAGGTCATTTGTAGGTTTCGATGATGAAGTTTTAAATGCTCCAAACGGTGTTACAGTCGAGTTTTTGGTTTTTACAGAAGATCCTTCTAACAATTCAAGGTTGCCCATAACCGTAGATTTACCGGCACTTGGGTTTTCAGGAGATTGTTTGATTCGTGATTTGTGGGCAAGAAAAGACAGCGGAATGTTTTCGGGAAATAGCTTTGTGCCGGAAATTCCAAATCATGGAACAGGTTTTTACAGGCTAAAATCAATGAATAGATCAGAGAAGGTTGAAGTTGAATTCTCAGCTTCTAAAAATCAGATTAATTCTGACGACACTATCAATTTTAGTTTAACAGTACAAACAACTGATGGCAGTGATAAAATTCCAACAGGTTCATTCGTTGTTTATAAAAATAATGCTATTGTTGGAGTTTTGCCTGTTGATGATTATGGTAAAGGTGAATTTGTCAGTAATGGGCTTTCTGTTGGAAATCATGTGTTTAGATTGGTTTATAGTGGAAATACACTATATAAAACCCGTGTAGGTAATGAGATTCAGGTTAATGTTAAAGATATTAGTTCAACTCAACATGCAAAATCGGGTGATATTACAATCACCCGCGCAAATAACTCATATATTCTAAAAGGATTAAAAACTGGCGATCAAATACTTGCTGCTGATTTAACAGGAAAAGTTGCTTTTTCAGGTTACGCAATTTCTACTAATCAAACAATTGAGAGGACACAAAATCTTACTATTATAAGAGTAATATCTGAAAATAAAGTTACTGTATTTAAATTAATTGATTAGATACATGTTGACTGCGGGATCATCTGAAGAATTATATTTCTTCAGATGGTCTCGTATTATTTTCCTTAATTCTTTGAATGTATTCGCTTGGTGTCAGTCCGAATTCTTCTTTGAAACATTCTCTGAAATACCTGCTGCTGTTAAAACCAACCTGATACATGATCTCGTTGATGTGGTATTTGCTTGTAAGAATAAGTCTTTCGGCCACACGCATGCGAACTTTACGTATAAATTCATTCAATGTAAGCTCTGTAAGGGCTTTCGTTTTCCTAAAAAGTGTTGAGTAACTCATGTGGAGTGACGCTGCAATTTCATTGGTATTAAGGTTTTCCTCCATAATGCTTTTTTCAATTATACTGGTTAATCTTTCAATAAATTCTATATCTAAAAGATTGGCTGACTCATTCAGTGTGATAGTTTTTTCTTTGATAGCATTGTTTTGCTCCATTATTTTAGATCGTTTTATTAGCAAATTTCTTATCCTGCTTTTTAAGAGATTGCCGCTGAACGGTTTGGTAATGTATGAATCAGCTCCTGCAATATATCCGGTTTCTTTATCTTGTATCGATGATTTTGCAGTAAGTAGAATAATTGGTATGTGAGATGTTAATACGTTGTTTTTAATGTTTTTGCAAAGCTGTATTCCATCCATCACAGGCATTATGATATCACTTACAATGATATCAGGTGTAATTCTGGAAGCAATTTCATATCCTTTCTGACCATTCTCTGCTGTTATAACTTCGTAAACGTTGTTCAGGCATCCGGTAATGTATTTGAGTATTTCGCTGTTGTCTTCAACAACAAGCACCACTTTCTTTATAAGTTTCTCAGAAGAATTATCGTCATCTAATTCAGTAGTTTTATCTTCAAAATGTATCGCTCCGGGATAACTATTATTGGCAAGCAACCTGATTGTAAATGTGCTTCCCTCATTTAAATCGGATTCAAGATCAATTTCTGCCTCATGCTGTTCGATAAGTTTCTTTACAAGTGATAAGCCAATACCTGTGCCGGTAATATGTTGGGGCCGATTCTTTGCTTGAAAATATCGGTTAAATATTAATGGAATATCTTCTTTTGTAATACCGATTCCAGTGTCAGAAACCTTGATTTCCACATATTCAACTTCATCTTCTACCAGCTCGCGAACCGAGAGTTTAACTGAGCCATCCATAGTATATTTAAATGCATTTGAGATTAAATTGTCTAAAATCAGGGTAATTATCTCGCTGTCATAATATATTTCAATGGCATGCTTAGGCAAATCAAATGTAAAACTCACCTTTTTCATATCTTGCAGTTCTTTATATCGGAGGCCAACCTCATAAACAAGAGAAACGATGTTAGATTTTCGAACATTTAAAGTTCGGTTTCCTGTCTCTGTTTTTCTGAATTCAAGAATCTGATTTATAAGATAAAGTAGCCGATTGGCAACAGTTTGGATTGATTTAATTTTTTCTGATAAGTTTCTTTTAATCGTTTTGTCGTTAACGAGATCTTCTAACGGTCCAATTATTAATGTCATTGGGGTGCGTAGTTCGTGCGCAATATTGGTGAAGAAACGCATTCTCTCTTCATTTACAAGCAGTTCACGTTCATGATTGCTTTTCTCCAATAACAACGAATTCTCAAGTATTAATCTTTTTTTATAAAAACGAATTACCTGAATTGTAATCAAAAGCACAATTACAAAATATATTGTTTTTGCCCACCATGTAAGCCATAATGGAGGATGAATAATAAATGAAATATGGGCAACATCGTCTGACCATTCTTTATTTTGAATACGAGATTTAACTGAAAAGGTGTATTTTCCGGGCCTAAGATTCCTAAAAGTAACAAATTTATCTTTCCCAATATTATACCAGCTTTCATCTATCCCCAAAATCTGATATTTAAATTCAATTTTGTTGTTTAAAGAGAAATCTAGTACATTGAAAAAGATTTGTAAAGAATTTTGAGTGTGAGTAAGATGCTGAATCTCTGCAAATGGTACGGAGATGAAACCACCAAAAAACTCATTCGTTTTATCAGCAACCAAAAGGGCGGTGATTTTTGGTGAGATATTTATTCCGGGATCTTCTGAATGACTGATGTCAAAAACAGTTGCACCGAGCTGATTTCCAAAGTAAATACTCCCTGAATTTGTTTTGGTGGTTGCCCCTTTCATGTAATCACCTGTTGCAATGCCGTCAGCAGAATTATAATTTAATAATTGACCATTGGAGATATTGAGAAAGCTGATTCCATTGAGAGTGCTGATCCAAAATTCTGAAGATGAATTGCCTTCATTGATAGCACATGTTACATTGTCGGCTAAACCTTGTTGCTTGCCAATACGATGCAGAAGTTTAAAACCAGGCTCGTCAAACAGGTACAAGTCATTGTGTGTGCAAATCCACATACGATTTTTCGAATCCTTAAAAATGTGATTGACACTAATAAAGTTATATTCATTCCCGATATTCGATATCAAATTAAATTCAACATCAAATACCTGTAATGCTCCGATTAGTGTTCCTATCCAGATTTGACCTTTAGCGTCCGAACCAATTGATCTGATGTTGTTGTCGCTTAAGGAAGAATTTTGTGAACAAAAATGTCTGATTTTTTCTGTCTGCGTGTCAAGTGCATAAACTCCACCATCAGAACCTATCCAAATTGTATTTTTGGAGTCGAAATGCATGTAATACATAGCTGTATTTGCTGAAGGTGTAAGTGCTAACTTACGAATTTTCCCACTTTTATAATCGTGTTTATAGAGTTTTCCGTCTGATGTTCCTAACCACATATTGCCAAAGTTGTCCATTGCAAGCGAACTTACATTTAATGTGTTTGATTCTGATGGGATGCTCCTGATGCCTTTAATCTTTTCTTTTTTGTTGTAAATAGCAAGACCACCTGCCCCATTTGCTAACCACACATTATCGTTCGTGTCAGTATATAACCCAACTACTGAAGGATATGCCAAGCTATTGAAATTACCTTCGTATGGTTGATGTACAATTTTCTGAAACATTGTACGGCGATTACTTATAAAACTAATTCCATTAATAAAACCTCCAGCCCAAAAATTTCCAAATGAGTCCTGGATCAATGTCTGAACAGAAGAACCAGATAGGCCATCGTCTGTGTTTGACACGCCAATATGACTAAATTTTATATCTTCAGGTGTTATTCTGTTATGAATTTGTTTTAAATCCAGAATGCTGATACCATTGCCCTCAGTACCTATCCAAAGTTCGTTTTCAGATGTTTCAATAATACTTTTAATAAAATTACCTGAAATACTATGTTGATTCTTACTGTCATTTACAAAGGAGATGAAAGTTTCTGATTGAGGGTTAAACAACGACAAACCGTTTCGTGTTCCCAGCCATATACGATTTTCTGAATCTTTAAAAATACATGTCACTGTATTATCACATAATGAATTTGGGTTTTTTTTGCTATGCCGATAGTTGACTGCAGTGTTGGTTTTTAAGTCAATAATACTGAATCCATCAACAACATGACCTACATACAGTTTATTTAACCCATCCGTCATAACATACCAGTTGTAGTTGGATCCCAGACCTGTTGTGTTTGTTTGGTTGAAGTTTCTTATTTGTCCTGTCTTTCTATTAATAACATCAATTCCGGTTGAATAGGTTGCCAGCCAAATATTTCCATCCGGATCAGAGCAAATATGTGTGATCCCATTAGAAGAAAGACTGTTTCTTTCGTTATCATTATGTCGGAAATGCTCAAACCGACGAGTTCGGTAGTTATATGCGTCCAGCCCGTTTTTTTCATTTGCAATCCATACAACATCATCAAACGGATCAGCAAATACGTAGTTAAGGAAATTACTTCCAATGCTGTTTGAGTTAATTTCTGAATGCCTGAATACTTCAAATTTATTACCGTCAAATCGGTTAAGGCCGTTTTTAGTGCAGATCCAAATAAACCCATCCTTGTCCTGAGCAATGCTCACTACATTGTTGTTTGAAAGGCCGTTTTCAGTACTCAGTTTTGTGATGTGTACTCCTGAGTGAAGGTATATGCTTAATAAAAGTAAGAAGCATGTAAGTGAAGTTTTCATTATAATGTATCTTTTCGGAAAATTTACAACCAAAGTTAAGCTATTTTTTGAATCTATTTATGCAAATTCATTTTGTGCTGAATTAATGTATCAACAATGACAAGTCTATGTCTCATAATAGTGCAGATAATGTTAGATATTTGCCAATGTCTTATTGTCTAAGTTATATCAATCCCTATTGATAATAAGAAAAAAAATTATAAATCTTTTAAATTTAATTTCACAATGAAAAAACTACTACTAACAGCATTTCTTACAGGTATGATATGTGCCGGTATTTATGCACAGAACTTGCTTTATGCTATTGATTTCGAAGACGGTTTAAATGGCGCTTCGATTGTTGGAAACGGGCAGATTATTGACTCACAAGACCCAAATCATGGGATGGTATTTAAAAATGACCCAACACTGACAAATGCGGTTCGAACAAATTATTTATTGCTGCCAGACAATATTTTTGCTGATTTTCAGGACTCCGGATCTTCTGGCTTGACGGTGTCATTCTGGGTTAATAAAAGTGATGCAACAAATAATTATTGGTCGTCAATGTTTGCAGCATACGGATCAGCTCCTGAGGGATCGAATGGGAAGCCTGCTTTTGTTTTGATGTCCCGACAAACAGGTTTAGTTAATTTTGATTATACTAATAGTATAAATAATTTGAATTACGGTTATAGTGCCTTTGAAGCTAGTGGTAATCAATCGACTGCATGGCTTGATGCCGGTGGTTGGCAGTTTTATACTTTTACAATAACCCAATCGACAGCTATTGTTTACATTAATGGCAATATTGTAAATCAATTCCAGTTCACAGGTTCTCCTACAAATAGTGTGGATGGATTGTTCAATGTAGCATCTGAAATTAAGTACATTACTTTGGGTGGAAATCAGGCATGGGGATGGAATGATCCCGATCCGGCATATATGTTTGACAAGCTTAAAATTTATGCAGGAGCACTCAATATTGGCCAAATAAACTCTTTGATGAATACCGGACAACTAGATGCTCCAACTCTAACAACAAGTGTTTCGGCCGTATATTTAGATGATGAGTATCCTTTTGAAGTACTTAATATAAATGGTATAAGTCTTTTAGAAGACATTGTAATCACTGCTCCCGAGGGAATCGGAGTTGAGCCTGCCATGATACCAAAAGGAAGCGCAGCAAATGCTGAGGTGTCTGTTTATTTTGATGGAGCAGAGATAATCGAGGGTGTTATCACATTCAAAAGTGGTGATCTTGAAAGAGTGGTTACAGTTAAAACTTCACTAAATGCCGGATGTTTTGAGCCCGTATATGAATATGGAAATATGATAGCAGATCCTACTTTTAGTGCTCCCAGCTTGAGTGAAGGAGGTTTTGGGGGTTGGGGACCGTTAGCTATAGATTATCTTACACCATATTGCGGGAGAGGTACTGCATATGTGCGTGGAAGTTGTTGGCCTAATGGAGGTTCACTCGACAGAGCATTAAATGCTGAAAATGGAAATGAATTAAAACCTAATACTCGTTACAGGCTAAGGGCAATGTTAAATATTCAGGCAGAGGAAGGCAGATACTTCCAGTTTCAGATTGAAGGTTATAACGGAGCTGAAAGTTTATTCTTTCTTCTGGGTGCCACTGACGGATGGGTACAGTTCGATACAACTTTTGTAACAGGAGAAACAGTTGTAACAGGCAAAGGGATTTATTTCAACTCATGCACAAGCTCATCACCGTCCGTCAATGATACAGCATTTATCGATAATTACGAGCTTTATGAAATAGACTTTAATTCAAATATTGCTGTTGATAGACTTGCAGAGAGAAAAGCGTATGTTCAAAATAATTCGATTGTTTCTGAATTTGAATTGACTTCAAGTTCACTTGTAACAATGCAGGTCTACGATTTGAGTGGGAAAATATTGCAATCAACAACGAAACACTTAGATTCCGGATTTAACAGGTTTGCTGTCCATAACGAATTGCCATCAGGAGTATATGTAATGAGATTATTTACTGATGAATTTACACAAAATTTTAAGTTGATTGTGAAGTAGTTTTTTATGTTTACAGATTCAAACAGGCTTTCCTGAATGGAAGGCCTGTTTTGTATTCAAATAGTGATAAAGCTATTTTTAGGTTCGAATTTTTTCAAGATATTCTTTGGGGTTCAGGCCAAATTCCTCCTTAAAAATTAGCTGAAAAAGTTTATGCTATTGATGTCAATCATATGCATGATTTCATGGATTCTGTATTTTCCTGTAATTAAGAGTTTTTCGGCAGCGAGGATTCTTTTTTCTTTCATATTATATAATTTGTTAATTCACAATTTATCATCTTATTAATCACGATTTTTTATGTTCGAATAACTTTCAATAAAATAAGGTTGAAACATGCTGCAAATATGTTAGATAATAATGTAGGTAATGTGTCAGAAGTAGCTTATTCAGTCGGGTTTAGTGATCCAAAATACTTTACCAAATGCTTTAAAGCTGAATTTGGAATTACACCAAGAGAGTACGCAAAAGCAAGTTCCCAAAGAACAATTGAATAAACTTCGTGCTTTCTTACAATCAACTATTCCCGTATGATTACCATGACGTAACGTTACGTCATGCCAAATAGAAGGGTTACGACTAGCCATGACGTAACGTTACGTCATGGTGTGACTAAGCTTTACGCTACGACGTCACGTCGAAGATAGTTGACAGGGAGCGAGCCGGCTCGTTGAAGGATAGCGTCGGAAGAGGTGCTCAAACAACCGTGAGGATACTGCTGAAACGGTAATTGCGGGGTTCTTTGGTTAGGGTTTTAGCGTTGGAGTATTGGGTTGTTATTTCTATATAATAATCTCCGGTCTCAATATCGCGTGGCACCATAAACAGGATTGATCGGGGAAAATTATGGGCTAACTGCTCAGCGCGAATCAGGGTAGTTTTGCCCGATGTGATATGAATCAGACTTATTCCATTTGCGATATTTTCGCCTGCTATTTTTAGCTTGGTGCCTTTAATTTCCACAATATTATCTCTGGTGAGGCATTCGCTTGTTTTGCCTGTAGCAAAATCCTTAACAGTATTGATAGCAGTTTTCACAGGTGCCATCCCTCTTATTTTTACATTTACCTGTTCCATGCTGCGGTAAAGTTTTGTAGTAGGTGTAACCTGTAACACTACTTTGTGATCCTCTGCATTCCATTCGGGACAATTTGGATTAAAAGCTCCATTTACAGCCAGTTTAAAGATACCCGGACCGAAATTGACAGATGCCCCGCTAAGCAGCTCATCGATTGCAACTTCATTAAGTATTTCGAGAGCTGAACGTAAAGTAGATGCGTTAAGTTCAGTTCTTCGCTGCATAGCAATCCTGATCAAATCATCTTCTTTCAGAAACTTGCTTGTTAGTACTTTTGCGAAACATTTTTTACTTCCGGGTGAAATGGCAAGGTCATATAGTTCGAGAATAATGGTTTTTTTTATGTCGTTCATAGTGGGTGCGGTGTTTGAAATAATCTATTAATGTGATTGTTTGTTGGGCGATAGTTAGTTATTGTTGTTTATTCCCAAAAACCAGTCTTGCCCTGCAACTCGTTTTATCGTTGCAATGCAGTTCGAAAAGGTATTCATCCTCATCTTTCGGTAAGAAGTAAAGTTTCACTTCGTCGCCGTACAGTATCTCGTTCATAAAATTAACATCGAAGCGTTTCACCCTGCGTGTTTTGTAATGCTCCAGACTGAAGCAATTGCTGATCCACTCCACATAGCGCATGGTGTTCACATGCCGGTTGAAGTCGATGTGACTGTATTTGGCTTTGAAAGTATCGGTAAGCTGACCACCTGTCTCGTTCAGTTTCATCGGTTTTGCTATCGGAACCGTTTCATCCGACGAAAAATCACGGATATTATCCAGACTGAATAAATCCTGTGCTCTGCGGGTTTCATGATTTATCATCGCCCAGGTGGATATGCCGTAGCCAATGATTTCCATTTTGCTGTTACGGATGCAGAAATTTCGGTTTGTGCTTGCCCTGCCCACGCCCTCAATCCATGTTTCGATGTGGATGGTTTCGTATTGCAGCGGAAAATAATCGACTTCGAGCGCAAAGCGCAGCAATACCCACGACAAGCCCTGTTCGTTGAGTTTCTGCATTCCGAAGCCATTCTCCTGGGCGTTGTAACCGGCCGTGGTAAGCAGCAAATCTGTTAGTGACGAAAGTGTTATCTGAAAGTTGAAATCCACCGATTGAGGTGGAATTTCGAATGAGTAAGTTTTTTTGGTTGGGGGCATAAGTAGCAAGTATAGTTTTATAATTGTCACAACGAACCACAAAACTACAAAACAATTCTCTAATCTTATTATTCTTTTTAACATTTATCCCTCTTCCCCATCACCGAAAAGTATTTTTCGGAGAAATAGCTCTGAAGTGCGA
>CAYMDE010000066.1:0-11717 GCA_964389115.1 uncultured Paludibacter sp.
GGGAAAGCAAACTCCAGTCCGGCCGCATTGAAAGATTCCAATATCTCCATATTGACCTTGCTAATGGTTTGAATAATGTTTGATTCCTTTTTGATGAAGTAAATCATCGTGATTTCAAGGTTTGAAGCAGCAAAGTCCGAGAAGAAAACAAAGCAGTCGTTTTTGTCAATTCCCTTCACCTTTTTGGGCATGTTTTGCAGAATTTCCATCGCCTCTTTCATTTTTTCAGGTCTGGTGTCGTAAGTCAGCCCCAGTTTCAAAAGAATTCTGCGCATAGGTTCTGCAGTTATATTCTCAATCTAGGCATCACTTATTTTGGAGTTAGGTATAACAACCAGTTTACGCTCGAGGGTTCTGATTCTGGTACTTCTGATGCCGATATCTTCAACAATACCATCTTTACCGTCAACTATAATACGATCTCCGATTTTAAAAGGTTTATCGGCGAAAACGGTAAATCCACCAAAAATATTTTTCAGCGTATCCTGGGCTGCAAAAGCAAAGGCCAGACCACCGATGCCCAGGGTTCCCAACAACGCACTAACCTGATAACCTGCATTGTGCAAGGCGAACACAATACCAATTACCCAAATGATAAATGTGAAAGTTTTACGAATGAGTAAGACAACATGTAGGTCTAATTTCTTGCTGTTTTCGTCATCATCCGGTTTTTTAAGCAGAAATTCTTCTATCAGTGCCCTGGTTAAGCGTGATGCAAACCACGTAATATTGACAACTATCAGTATTTTATACGCTTTATCAATGATGTCGAGAATTTGCTCGGAGAACACAAGTCGTTCAGCAGCAACCCATATAGCAACAAGGATTATCCCGAAAAGTACCGGTGCTTGTAACATCTGAAACAAGATATCGTCGAGTTTGCTGTTCGTTTTAGCAGTAATTTTTCTGATAACATGCCTGTTGAGCAGGATGATGATTTTATTCAGTAGAAAAGCACCTAATATGATTCCGATTGAGATTAACCAATCGTTAACTGAATTGTTATATATAGATTCCGGATTCATATCTTATCTTTTAATAAATATTCTATTGTAATTTATATTTCAGCATCACTTGGCATGCGCCAGTCGCCGCGGGGCGATAAATTGATGGAGCCTACTTTTGGTCCATCGGGCATGCAGGAGCGTTTGAATTGTTGTTGATAGAAACGTTTTAGAAACACCTGCAGCCATTTTTCAATCACGGCATCAGAATAGTCATTTTTAAATGCAATGCGCGCTAACCAGCTGATTTTTTCAGGAGAAAAACCAAATCTAACGAAGTAGTATAAATAGAAATCATGCAATTCGTATGGTCCTACTACATCTTCTGTTTTTTGAGCTATGTTTCCTGATTCATCAGCAGGAAGTAATTCCGGGCTCACCGGGGTGTTCAGAATATCCTGCAGAATAGCTCCTGTTTCCTGATCCATTGACTGCGAAACCCAATCGACAAGATATCGCACCAAAGTTTTTGGAATGCCTGAGTTAACACCATACATCGACATATGATCACCATTATAGGTTGCCCATCCTAAAGCCAACTCTGATAAATCGCCTGTTCCAACCACCAGGCCACCGAGCTGATTGGCGACATTCATTAATATCTGCGTACGCTCACGTGCTTGAGTGTTTTCGTATGTAATGTCGTGGGTTTTACCATCATGATCTATATCCCTGAAATGTTGCAAAGAAGCTTCTTTGATAGAAATCTTACGGGTGCTGATTCCGAGTTTTTGCATCAGGTTTACGGCATTATTGTATGTGCGACCGGTTGTGCCAAAGCCAGGCATGGTGATGCCGGTAATCATCTTACGATCGTAACCAAGTTTGTCGGCCGTTTTCACACAAACCAACAACGCCAGTGTGGAGTCGAGTCCGCCCGAAATACCCACCACCATAGCCTTAGCGCCCGTATGTTTCCAACGCTTTGCCAATCCACCAACCTGAATATTGAAAATCTCGCTGCAACGCGCTTCCCTGTTATCAATAGGGGGGACAAAAGGATGCTTTTCAATTTCGCGATTTAAATCTGTGATAATGCAATCGTTGAAATCATAGGCGACAATTTCATAAATATTGCCACTTTTGCCTGCAAAGAAATTGGTGTTTTTCAATCTTTCAGCTTTCAATCGATGCACATCAATTTCGGAGATAATTAACTGCGGATCAAAAACAAATCGCTCCGAAGCAGCAATCATTTTCCCGTTTTCAGCAATCAGCGCATTTCCGGCATAAACCACATCGGTTGATGATTCTCCAAAACCAGCAGAAGCATATATGTATCCGGCATGACAACGAGCTGATTGTTGCTCGATAAGCTGTCGGAGATAACTGTTTTTACCAATAAGTTCGTTGGTAGCTGAAAGATTGAAAATTAATTCAGCACCATGCAAACAATGCTGTGTGGATGGTGGTAGTGGTACCCAAAGGTCTTCACAAATCTCAATGCCAAAGCTGAAACGGGAATGTTTGAATATAATATCTGTTCCGAAAGGAATTTCCTGATCATTAAACAAAACCTTTTTAACAGCTGATTCTTTTGCAGACCGGAACCATCTTTTTTCGTAAAATTCGTTGTGATTAGGAAGAAAAGTTTTGGGAACTATTCCTAAAATCTTCCCCTGACCAATAACTATTGCTACATTATAAAGTTCATCGCCAACGCGCCAGGGCATTCCTACTATGGAAAGCAGGTTTAAATCGCAGGTACGTAATAATATTTCATTCAATGCATTGTGAGCATCACTGAGTAGCCTTTCCTGAAAAAATAAATCGGCACAAGTGTATCCGGTAATGCATAATTCCGGAAAAACCACCACACTAACTTGCTTTTTGGCAGCTTGCTCTATCTGTTTGATAATTGCTGTTGCATTGAATGTACAATTGGCAACCCTTACCTCAGGAATAGCAGCAGCAATTCGTACAAATCCGTTATCAAAATGATTATTGTTGTTTTGCGTACTCATAGTCATTTAATTTTCCATGTCACGTAAATAAAGCTTTAGTGCCTTTACTGAAATCTGAATTTCCCATACCGATAAGCCCAGTGAAGTGATTAGCAGCAATAGAGCAAGAGCGAAAATATATGCAGATATTAATTGAAAACCTAAATAAATCAGGAACATGGTAGCCACGCATAATAACAAACTAACCACACCGCACAATTGCATATATTTCGTTAGAATTAATCTTTTTCTCAGATTGTCGATTTGCGCTTTGGTGATGGCAGAATGATCCTGCATGTATTTATCTTTCAGGTTTCGAACAATTTGTGCGTAAGATAAAAAACGATTGGTGTAAGCCAGTAATATCAGCGAAACAGCCGAAAAGAGAAATGTTGGCGTAATCAGGGTTAATTCTTCCATGATTGAAAAGTTTATTGTAGCGCAAAGTTAGTAAAAATATCAGTTTACGAGTGCTCAACTGGTATTATGCAAAGAATCCGATGACTACTGCCACCGGATTCTCTGAAAAATACATGAATACATCAGAATTTCTCGCAATGTATTTGTCCGACTTGTTTTCTTGAATGCTCAACAAATCCTTCTTTTTCAAGACATTCAATCATTCCGTTAACCATGTTTGGATTTCCGCACAGGAAGATATGGGTATTTTCTGCATTAGGTTTGAATCCCCAGCGTTTTTCAACTTCTCCTTCTTCCCAGATTTCCTGGATAAACTGTGTTTTTCCATTCCATTTAACATGCTCCCTCTCAGGCATGGTGATGGTTGGCAAATAATCAAAGTGAGGTGCAATGCTCTGAAGCAGATTTAATTCAGAAGAATATCCTAAATCCCATGAATTGGCAGCACCGTGAATAACCAGAATATTGCCTTTTCTTTTCAGGGCATCAGAACGCAGCATACTCATATAAGGAGCAACACCGGTTCCGGTTGCAATCAAAATGATGTTTTGATCATCCTTAACTTCATCTAAAGTAAACATACCCACGAACTTTGTACCCAAGAATATTTTATCGCCAATTTGCAGGTTAAACAACCTTGGGGTCAATGCACCAGAATGCACCAGGGTGATGTAAAACTCAACATAGTCTTTCGAAATATTGGAAGATGCGATAGAATAAGCTCTCTTAATCAGTTTATCCGGAGCAGGAGGAGTCATTTCCTCAGTTGCTTCGGGGCATCTTTCAGCTGTGGGAGGAAGTCCGATACCTACAAACTGACCGGGTTTGAAGTCGGGTAATTCCCATCCGAGAGGAGCGATTCTGAATACTTTCATGATTGGTGAAACCTGCACCACCTGTTGAACAATTCCATTAAGTTCTTCCATACTACTATTTTAATTATTTTGTGTTTTTAACAAAGTGCAAATATATTAAAAATTTCTTTTTGCTTTTGATTGAATTTTCCTTTTTTTGATGTTTCTCAAAAATTGATTTTTTCAATGCTGATAAAGCAGATGTTTTTAGTATTTTTGTGGCTTATTTTTTAGCAGAAGGATTATTGAATTACATGGATTATCAGATATATATGCTTTCGAATGGTTTGAGAATTATCCACAAACCTGTGAAAGCTCCTGTGTGTTATTGTGGCATGGTGATAAATGCCGGGTCTAGAGATGAACGTGCTGATGAACATGGAATGGCGCATCTTGTTGAACATTTACTGTTTAAAGGGACTGAAAAGCGTCGCTCCGGACATATTATTAATCGCCTCGAAAACGTTGGTGGTGAGTTAAATGCATACACATCGAAGGAGGAAACCGTGGTTTATGCAGCAGTGCTTTCGGAGCATGCTGAAAAGGCTGTAGAATTAATCGGTGATATTGTATTCCATTCGGTTTTTCCGGCAAGGGAGATTGAAAAAGAAAAGGTGATTATTCTCGACGAAATTCAATCATACAACGACAGCCCCTCAGATTTAATTTACGACGATTTTGAAGAGATATTGTTCGATCATCATCCCATAGGACATAATATTCTTGGGGAGCCAGAGATGTTGCAGTCCTATACAAGAGACCAGATTGAGGCATTCGTGAGGAGATTGTACAAGCCTGAACAAATGGTATTTTATATGGTTGGCGAGCTTACTGAGAAAAAACTGCTCCGTTGGGCTGATCATTATTTCAATACTAACATTGCTCATTTGCCCCTTGTGCCGCGTGAGAAACCTAATGGATATATGCCTGTACGAAAGGAAATTCGCAAGGATACTTTCCAGATGCATCAGATGATGGGGAATCTGGCTTATGACCTCCATCATCCTGAAAGAATAGGATTGTATCTATTGAATAATATCCTTGGCGGTCCGGGAATGAATAGCTTGCTGAATCTTTCTTTGCGGGAGAAATACGGACTGGTTTATACGGTTGACTCAGTATATCAGCCTCTTACCGATACCGGTATGTGGATGGTTTATTTTGGATGTGACGAGAGCAATCTGGCCAAATGTGAAAGATTAGTCAGGTCGGTTTTGCGAAAACTATCTGAAGAGCAAATCCCTGAGAAACAGTTGCAGCGCTATAAGCTTCAGTTGCTCGGACAAATGGCCATTTCTTCGGAAAACAGGGAAAATCTGGGTATCAGTATGGGCAAGAGCCTGTTGCGTTACGGGAAAGTGGATTCACTTGAATCAGTAAAACAGAAAATCATGTCGATTACTTCAGTGAAACTACAGGAGATAGCCCGGGATGTTTTCGATGAAAGTAAAATGTCAACATTAAGCTATCGTTGATGGAACTCGAAGATTATATTTCGCAGCATATTGATACTGAACCGCAATGGCTGGCAGATATCAACAGGCGCACGCATTTGAAAGTGATAAACCCCCGGATGCTTTCGGGACACTGGCAGGGCAGGTTGCTTTCGATGCTTAGCAAGATGATGGCACCCAAACGCATACTCGAACTGGGAACATTTACCGGATACTCAGCTTTATGTCTGGCAGAAGGGATGACCGAAGATGGTGTGCTTCATACGATTGAGTGTGACGATGAGCTTGAAGGATTTATCAGGGAGAATTTCGCAAGGTGTCCGCATAGCTACAACATACAGCTGCATATTGGAAATGCTTTGGATATCATTCCTGAGTTGGAAGATGGATTCGATCTCATTTTTATAGATGCTGATAAGAGAGAGTATCAACAATATTATGAGCTGGTTTTTAACAAGATAAGATCGGGAGGACTCATCATCGCCGATAATACTTTATGGGATGGCAAGGTACTGAAAGAGGCAGTATCAGAAAAGGACGAGCAAACCATAGCAATCAGGGAGTTTAACCGTTTTCTCGCTTCAGATGATAGGATTGAAAAAGTGATATTGCCATTCAGAGATGGGTTAACCCTGGTGCGCAAAAAGTAAAAAAGTATTCAATTTGTAAAAATGTACGATATGCATCCTTTTGAGATTGAAATGAAAGTGCGTGATTATGAGTGTGATATACAGGGGATTGTTAATAATTCGGTATATCAGAACTATCTCGAACATGCCCGCCACGAATTTTTAACCCAAAACCATGTGAGTTTTGCCGAACTTCATCATCGTGGTATTGATGCAGTGGTAGCCAGGATTGAAATGGCATTTAAAACACCTCTGCGACCGGGAGACCATTTTATTGTTACTCTTCAGGTGAAGAAGGAAGCGGTGAAATATGTTTTTTATCAGTCGATATACCGTAAAAGCGATATGAAGCTAAGTCTGAAGGCCAAGGTAGATGTTGCAGTGGTTGTAAACGGTAAACTGACAGCTTCAATTCCCGAGTTTGATGCTTTATGTGTTTAGATAAATGTTAAACTATTTTCTCTGATCATTGTTGGATGATTGTATATAAATAAAGATTTGAATTATGAGCGAAAATAATGAACTTTTAAGCATGGAAGAGAAAATCGTACGTATGCTGCGTACGGTATATGATCCTGAAATTCCAGTAAATATTTTTGATCTTGGACTTATCTACCGTATTGAAATGATGGAAGATGGTTTGCTTGAAATTGACATGACACTCACCGCACCTAATTGTCCGGCTGTTGATTTCATTGTTGAAGATGTAAGAATGAAAACCGGAAGTGTTGATGGAGTAAGGGATGTGGAGGTTAACATTGTTTTTGAACCTGCCTGGGACAAAGACATGATGTCGGAGGAAGCTAAACTTGAACTTGGATTCTTATAACAATAATCTATGATTTATTTCGTATCAGATGTGCATTTAGGTTCACTCATCGTAAGTGATCGGCGTAAACACGAGCTTCAGTTTGTGAAATGGCTCGATATGATCCGTGCCGATGCAACTGTGCTCTATCTGATGGGCGATATTTTCGATTTTTGGTTTGAATATAAAACGGTTGTGCCGAAAGGTTATACGCGGGTGTTGGGTAAATTGGCTGAAATGGCCGATTCAGGAATTGAGATTCATTTCATGATTGGAAACCACGATTTGTGGGTGTTTGATTATTTTCAAAAGGAGATTGGCATGCAGGTGCACTACGATTCTGTCGTGGTTGAACATGCCGGGAAACAATTTTTTCTGGCTCATGGCGATGGACTAATGGTTGAGGAAAAGCGTTTTCAGTTGTTGAGAAAAGTGTTTCACAGCAAATTATCGCAACGACTTTTTGCACTGGTGCCTCCCTATATCGGTCAAAACCTTGGATATGCCTGGTCGAAGTCGAATCGCGAACATATTATAAATGCTGACAACAGTTACAAGGGCGAGAACAATGAATACCTCATTCAGTTTGCCAAAAAGCATTGCGAATATAATCAAGTCAATTATTATATCTTCGGACACAGGCATTTAGACCTCTTGCTCCAGTTGCGCAATAAGTCGCAGGTGTTAATCCTTGGCGATTTTATCAGCATCTTTAGTTATGGGGTATTTGATGGTAATGAGCTGCGACTTGAATATTTTGAAAGGTGAAGTCATTAATTAGACATATTGCCTTTATAATGCTGTCAGTTTCGTTCCTGACGACATTATTGTATTTTGGTACATCTGCTACATCGAATCATAATCATTGTGTTAATGAGTCATTAACAGGCAGAAGTATAGATTTTTCCGAGGCAGAACTTTTAATTTACGCACCATTTGAAGTTGTCTGCTCAGTACGTCAGGTTTTTCATTCGCCTTTCTCTTCCAATGAATTTGTAGTTAGTTCTGTACAGAGTGTGATAAATCAATTTATCACTAATGCCAGTCATTTGATGGCTATCAGTACAGCTGTCAATCTTCAGAAATTCTCACGTTTGTTCCCATTTCATACTTTCTGGTAATAGCTAAAACATTACGAGTTTTTCAGGGTGGGTCGTATTGATCTACCCCGTTCTGTTTTATCAAATTATCAACATAAAAAAGTATATTTCAATGGATTTAATAACAATTTTAGTAGGTTTGCTCGTTGTTGGAGCAAGTGTGTTGTTCGTCATGGCTTTTAGTAATTCTGATGAAAAAATGATTAAGAAAATGAATCGAAACCTGAAAAAGATTTCGTTAGCTAACAATTATCAGTTTTCTCAGTATGATGTTTCAAGATATTTTGCCATTGCAATGGATTCGAACACACAACAAATAATTTGGGTTCAAATTAAAGACTATGATCTTATTCATAAGGCTTATAAATTATCAGAAATCAAAAAATGTTCGATAGAAGAACACACTATTCAATCTAAAATCAAGCACAATAATGCTAATCCAACTGAGATTAGTTATATAAATCTGAAGTTTCAGAAAAAAGAAAATCATCAGGTGGAAAATTTAGAGGTGTTTAGTATCAATAATAATTCTACGATTACAAATGAAAAAGCTATCGCTGAAAAATGGATGCACATCATTAATGGAGATACATAATTTTAAGCCATTAATCAGATCGAAAGTAATAAAGTTTGCATGATGATTTGGATGTTTTCCGGAACTTTGAAAAAAGTTCCGGAATTAACATTATATTTGTCAATCACTTTTTTGCTACAGAATAAAATGCAACCGTTTAGAATCACATTTTTTTTGTTTTTTTTTATAAGTTTCAGTTATCAGGTTGATGCCCAGGCTACCATGCCTATGGCAAAAGATCACAGTAAGTTTCTCGGGAATATTATACCTCAATTTATTCCAAATAATTTCACAAATTTGTGGAATCAGGTTACCCCTGAGAATGCAGGGAAGTGGGGGTCGTTGGAATCGACCCGCAATGTTATGTCGTGGACAAATCTTGACAGAGCATATAATCTGGCCAAAAATAATAATTACAAATACAGATATCACACCCTCGTATGGGGAAGTCAGGAGCCATCATGGTTGAAAAATCTTCCTGCTGATCAACAACTTATAGAATTAGATCAATTTATGAGTTTGGTTGCTCAGCGGTATCCGAATATCGATTATATTGATGTGGTAAATGAGCCAATTCATGCTCAATCTTCAATGAAAGAAGCTTTGGGAGGTGATGGCGTTACCGGTTGGGATTGGGTTGTGACCGCTTTTGAAAAGGCACGACATTATTTTCCGAATGCAAAACTTCATATCAATGAGTATCATGTGATGGCCGGCTGGACAGATGATGTGTTGAATCAATATCTGAATATCATCAAAATACTCAATGATCGAAAACTCATTGATGGAATCGGTATTCAATCGCATCACTTCAATATGAATCTGGTCACAGTGACTCAAATGAGAAATAAGCTGAATAAGCTGGCTGTTTTTGGTCTGCCGATTTACGTAACTGAGCTGGATATTACCGGTAAACCGCAATGGGAATCGGACGATGATTATCGCATTTACAGAAATAATAATCCGGTAGAAGATGAAAACCGCCAGTACGAAAGGTATAAACAGAAATTTCCTGTGCTGTGGGAACATGATGCTGTTGCCGGTGTTACACTTTGGGGTTATATTGAAGGTTCAACATGGGCTGTAGGTTCCGGAATTTTAAATTCAGATTTTTCTGAACGCAAAGCGATGACCTGGCTTAAACAATACATGGCATCCGAAGCCAGCAAGGTGCCCAATAAATTTACATCAACAAGCAGGAATAATAATGTAAAAGATAATCATTCTGAAATAAACATTTTTCCAAACCCGGCCACAGATTTTATTTACATTAAAGCAGATGAAGCTTATAAGGTTGAAATTCTTACTTTAACAGGATCAGTTATTATGTCTTTCCCAAAGAATCCATATATGATTGATGTAAATGCTTTGGATAGTGGAGTATATTTTTTGAGCTTGCAAGGAGAAAATGAAACCATCTCCAGAAAGCTTGTCAAGAAGTAATCGAGGGAAGCAAATAAGATGAGTGATTTCCGATTAAAAAAATCTTCACAAAATTTGCATAATCACAATCACATTATTACCTTTGTCGGCGAAAATAAATCAAATTGAAAACAATCATTTCAAATAAAGCATGGTGGTGGCGCTTACGGGAAACAGTTTCGTGAGTAAAAGTGGTATGTATTTAAATGAAGAAATATATCAAAGGCTTGTCGGACTCACGATAAGCCTTTTTTGTTTTAATCTTGTTATAAAAATATGAATTCGATGAATATAAACAGCAACCAACCCGATAATCAGGGTTTTTATGGAGAATTTGGCGGGGCGTATATCCCCGAGATTTTGCATGGTTCGGTAGAGCGATTGAAAAAGGCTTTTTATGAAGCAAAGGAAGATCCGGACTTCAAAGCTGCGTATTATCATTTGCTGAAGCATTATGTGGGGCGACCCTCACCTTTGTATTTTGCGACCAGACTATCAGCAGCTTATGGTACCAATATATACCTTAAAAGAGAGGATTTGAATCATACCGGAGCACATAAGATTAATAATTCGCTCGGACAAATTTTGCTCGCCAAGCGCATGGGTAAAAAGCGTATTATTGCCGAAACGGGTGCCGGTCAGCATGGTGTGGCAACTGCAACTGCCTGCGCTCTGATGGGACTGGAATGTATCGTGTTTATGGGCAAAACGGATGTGGAGCGACAGTTTCTGAATGTGCAGAAAATGAAAATGCTGGGTGCTACAGTTGAACCTGTTACCAGTGGTAACATGACTCTTAAGGATGCCTCCAACGAAGCCATCCGTTACTGGTGCTCAAATCCTGACTCGTTTTACATCATTGGCTCAACAGTGGGACCGCATCCGTATCCTGATATGGTAGCGTATTTCCAGTCGGTTATCAGCGAAGAAATTAAAGATCAGTTGGTTGAATTAATCGGTCGCGATTATCCCGATTATCTGATGGCTTGTGTGGGTGGTGGTAGCAATGCCATGGGTACCTATTATCATTATATTCAGGATGAAAGGGTGAAAATTATTTCTGCTGAAGCCGGAGGTCTGGGAGTTGAAACAGGTGAGACGGCTGCAACCATTCAGGTGGGAACCAAAGGGATTATTCACGGTTTTAAAACGCTGCTGATGCAGGATGAGGATGGTCAGATTACAGAGCCTTATTCAATCTCGGCAGGATTGGATTACCCGGGTGTTGGTCCGGCGCATGCCCATTTTGCGCGTACCGGTCGTACCGCTGTTTATGCAATCAACGATGATGAAGCGCTTGAGGCCGCATTTGAACTCACTCGCCTCGAAGGAATCATCCCTGCTATCGAGTCGGCTCATGCCCTCGCTTTGCTAAAAAAGGAGCAAGATAACTTTAAACCTGATGATATTGTTGTACTAACTGTATCGGGAAGGGGAGATAAGGATATGGATACGTATGTGGAGAGTTTTGAGAGTCAAGAGTCAAGAACCAAGAATAAAGAATAAAGA
>CAYMDE010000067.1:0-11526 GCA_964389115.1 uncultured Paludibacter sp.
TTTTCTTTCATTTTTGATAATATCAATGATGATTTTATTTTTCTTTTTTTTCATATGGAGTTAGGTGTGATGTGAATTTTTCTATAGCCATTTTCGATTTCTTCAATATCAATGTTTAAAATATGGTCGGGTAGAAGTTCGGCAATATTTTCTGCCCATTCCAATAAACAGATATTTCCACTTTCAAAATATTCAACAACACCAATTTCGAGTGCTTCCCTTAGTTTTGTAATTCTGTAGAAGTCGAAATGATAAATTGTTTCGTCATCAACCGTTATATACTCATTGACTATTGAAAAGGTAGGACTATTTACACTATCAATAACTTTCCATTTTTCACACATTGCAGAAATCATGGTCGTTTTGCCTGCACCCATTTTTCCCCTCAAGGAAATTATTTTGTGGTTACCTAAAGATTGAATAATTTCTGATGCGGCAGCTTTAAATTCTTCAAGATTTTTTACAAGGAGTGTCATTCGACGGAAAATTAGTTAAAATAATGTTTTGAGAGTATTATAAATCAGCACAAAGATACTGTTTTTGAATTTCATAAAAATCTCAGAGGCTCAAATTGGGATGAAAATGTTTGTAAATGATTGATGCTCTGCTTTTTCCAATAACTTTTTCCAATTCATCAATATTTGCATTCTGGATGCGTTTGAGGCTTTTAAACTGATTTATGAGCAAAATTTTCGTTTTTTCGCCAATTCCATCTATTTCATCCAAAAAAGAAGCGGTTTGTTCTTTACTTCTTTTGTCTCTATGAAAAGTGATGGCAAAGCGATGTACTTCTTCCTGGACTTGTGCAAGAAATTTGAAAACCGGATCGGTTACCTTCAAGCCAATTTCCATCGGAGGAAATCCGAAGAGCAGTTCGTTTGTTTTATGTTTTGCATCTTTAGTCAGACCGGCAATTGGGATTGCAATATTCAAATCTTCCTGCAAAACTTTTCTAACGACTTCCATTTGTCCAATCCCGCCATCAGTAATGATTAAATCGGGCAGGGGAGATTCTTCTTTGAGCAATCGGGAATATCTGCGAAACACAACTTCACGCATCGATGCGTAATCATCGGGTCCTTCAACTGTTTTTATAATGAATTTGCGATAATCTTTTTTTGATGGTCTTCCTTTCTTGAAAACAATACATGCCGCAACAGCATTTGTTCCGGAAATATTTGAGTTGTCGAAACATTCGATGTGCATAGGAACTTTATCCAGCTTCAATTTCTCCTGAATATTTTTCAAAATGGAGATACCTTTTTGTTCCGGATTTAATTTTTCAGTTTGTTTTAGCTTCTCCAATTTATGCTGCTTAACATTTTGAATTGACAGTTCCAGCAATTTTCTTTTATCTCCTATTTTAGGAACAGTGATAGTAACATTTCCCAAACTAAATCCAATGTCAAACGGAACGATTATTTCTTTGGAGGTACTTTTAAATTTTTCCCGCAGTTCGACGATGGCACTTGCAAGCAAATCTTCTTTATTTTCTATCGTTCTTTTGCGATACTCAATGGTGTAACCCTGAAAGATGGATCCTTTTGCAACCCTGAGAATATTGATATAGCAGTAATTTTCATCTTCGTCATAGCCAAATACATCTGTTTCTTCAAGTACAGTATTACTGATAATCGATTTAGATTTATAGTTTTCGAGCAAATCGTATTTGAGTTTTAGCAAGTGTGCCTCTTCAAATTTGAATGCTGCAGACAATTCTTTCATCTGTTCGAGTAGCATTTTACTTAATTCATTGGCATCACCACGGATTATTTTTCTTACTGATTCAATGTGCTTTTGATATTCTTCTGCTGTTTCTTTTCCTTCACATCCGCCATTGCATTTTTTGATATGATATTGCAAACAAACCCGGAATTTCCCGGCATCAATATTCTCTTTTGTTAAGGCCAATTTACATGTTCGTATTGGAAAAATTTGATGTACAAACTCAATCAGGGTATTGATTGCATAGTTTGAACTGTATGGACCAAAGTATTCAGATCCATTTTTGATTATGTTTCTTGTTTTGAATATTCTTGGAAATGGCTCTTTGGTAATACAAATACTCGGGTAGGTTTTTCCATCTTTCAATAGAACATTATACCTGGGTTGATACTTTTTTATCAGGTTGTTTTCCAGCAAAAGGGCATCTTCTTCTGTTTCAACAACGATGTATTTTATCGATGCAATATTCTTAACAAGTACCGTGGTTTTATCAGAATCATGATTTTTATTGAAGTATGAACTGACCCTTTTCTTTAGGTTTTTTGCTTTTCCGACGTAGATTATTTCTTCCTTCGAATTAAAGTATTGATATACTCCGGGCTTTTCCGGAAATACCTTTATTTCGCTTTTTAGTCGTTCGAAGGTTTTCATATTTTTCTTTCAAAACTCAAATTGTTCCACGTGAAACCACATTTTTACCTACCCAATAAAACCAATAATACGTTTACATCACTTGGTGAAATACCGGGAATACGGCTGGCCTGACCGATAGTTTCAGGATCAATTCGCATTAATTTTTGTCGGGCTTCGGTTGAAATCGATTGAACTTTATTGTAATCAACTCTCCCTTTTAACGGGATGTGTTCAAGGCGTTGAAGTTTATCAGCTATCATTTTTTCCCGCTCAATATAACCTTCATATTTTACGATAACTTCGGTAGCTTCGATAATTTCTTCCCTGCGATCCGCAATAAATTCTAGTTTTCGCTTCAAAGCGGGTACCGCTTCGGCAAGTTCGTTTATACCAAACTGTGGACGAAGAATTAAATCGTGTAAACGACAACCATGTTTTAGTTCTGCTGAGTTAACCGAATGCAAAAATTCGTTTACATGTTGCGGTTTAACCGGATATTGTTTAAGAAATGCCAGTAAATCATCAATGATTACTTTTTTTGAATCCAATTGTTCTTTTCTCGATGAATTCACTAATCCTATCTCATGTCCACGCGGAGTAAGTCGCATATCTGCATCATCCTGGCGAAGCAACAAACGGTATTCAGCACGGGATGTGAACATGCGGTAAGGCTCATCAACACCTTTTGTAACCAAATCATCGATTAAAACGCCGATGTATGCTTCATCTCTGTTCAGTATAAATTCTTTAGCACCGTGACAATTATTATGTGCGTTGATTCCGGCAATCAGTCCCTGACCTCCCGCTTCTTCGTATCCGGTTGTTCCGTTAATCTGACCCGCAAAGAACAGGTTTTTTATCCGTTTAGTTTCAAGCGTATGTTTGAGTTGAGTAGGATCAAAAAAGTCGTATTCGATGGCATAACCCGGACGGTATAATTGCGCGTTTTCAAGTCCGGGAATTGTTTGAATCGCCCTGATTTGAACATCAAGCGGAAGGGAGGACGAGAAACCGTTCAGATAGTATTCCTGTGAGTTTACCCCTTCAGGTTCCAGAAAAAGCTGGTGTGAAAGTTTATCGGAAAAAGTCACAATTTTCGTCTCTATACTTGGACAGTATCGCGGACCGATACTTTGTATCTGTCCATTGTAAAGCGGAGAATCTTCCAATCCCTCCCGCAATGTATCGTGAGTTTGCTCGTTGGTGTATGTTATCCAGCAACTGCGCTGGGTTAGTTCTCTTTTTACTTCACTAAGGAAAGAAAATTTATGAAATTCGTTCTCTCCCTCCTGTTCGGCTGTTTTGCTAAAATCGATTGTTCTTCCGTCGATGCGACAAGGAGTACCGGTTTTCATGCGGTCAGTGCTGAAACCAATTGACTTCAACTGCTCGGTAATACCATACGATGCAGGTTCCGAAATTCTACCTCCGGTTATCTGACTTTTTCCGATATGCAGTAATCCACTCAAAAATGTTCCTGCAGTCAGAATAACCGCTTTTGCACGCATTTCAACACCCAGGGTGGTTATCACACCGCGAACCTCAGCATTTTCAATAATCAGTTGCTTTACTGTATCCTGCCAAACATACAGATTGGGAGTATTGGAAATTGTCTGTATCCATTCCTGAAGAAACTGATGACGGTCGCTTTGTGAACGCGGACTCCACATGGCAGGGCCTTTCGAACGATTGAGCATACGGAACTGAATCGCACTGCGGTCGGTGATAATACCCATTTGTCCGCCAAGAGCGTCTATTTCCCTGACAATCTGACCCTTAGCAATTCCGCCGACAGCAGGATTGCAACTCATCTGGCCTATCTTATTCATGTCCATAGTGATTAGCAAGGTTTTAGAACCCATATTTGCGGCTGCACATGCTGCTTCATTGCCTGCATGACCCGCACCAATCACTATTACATCGTATTTAAAATCCATCTGCTAACTATCTATTATTGAGGCTGCAAAAATAGTTGATTTTTTACATTATACTGTTACTGCAACGGTTCTTTAGCCCCTTGTTATATTCATTATTAGTTTTATTTAACTGAAATACAGAAACTTAGATTGTAATTGAAGACAACTGTGACTGCTATTTCAGTAATCATCTGATATTAACCTTGTTCAACAGATAAATGTTCAACTGTCATTCTGTCACGATAAATCCTCATGGCATTTTTTTTGGGAACACGGGCGCGATCAAAAAAATAATATTTAAAACTTAATATCATATGTCAAAAGGAAGTATTGGGGTTAGCAGTCAAAACATTTTCCCCGTAATTAAAAAATTCTTGTACAGTGATCACGAAATTTTTCTGCGCGAGTTGGTTTCAAATGCTGTCGATGCCTCACAAAAGCTTAAAACTTTATCGTCGGTAGGCGAGTTTAAGGGCGAACTTGGCGACCTTACAATTCGCATTGATGTAAACAAGAAAAAAGGGACCATCACCATATCCGACCGCGGTATTGGTATGACAGGCGAGGAAATTGAGAAGTACATCAATCAGATTGCGTTTTCGGGAGCCGAAGAGTTTGTTGAAAAATACAAGAAAGATGCTCAGGCAATGATTGGTCATTTCGGACTTGGATTCTACTCTTCATTCATGGTGTCGAAAAAAGTTGAAATTTTCACTCAATCATTCCGCGAAGGTTCAACAGCTCAACATTGGTCATGCAAAGGCGATCCCGAATATACACTTGAAGATACCATCAAATCGGATCGCGGAACCGACATCGTTTTGCATATTGATGATGAAAACAAAGACTTCCTCGAAGAGTCGAAAATCAAAGACTTGCTTAAAAAATACTGTAAATTCCTCCCTGTTGAGATTGCTTTCGGAAAAGTAAAGGAATGGAAAGATGGTAAAGAAGTGGAAACCGATAAGGATAATATCATCAATAATACCAGTCCGGCATGGACCAAAAAACCGGCCGATCTGAAGGAAGAGGATTACAACGCCTTCTATCGCGAGCTTTATCCGATGAGCGAAGATCCGCTGTTTCACATCCATTTGAATGTGGACTATCCTTTCAACCTGACAGGTATCCTTTATTTTCCGAAGATAAAAAACAATATCGAAATTCAGCGCAACAAAATTCAGCTCTACTGCAACCAGGTATTTGTAACCGACCATGTGGAGAATATTGTTCCCGACTATCTGACATTGTTGCATGGTGTGATTGATTCACCTGATATTCCGCTGAATGTCTCAAGAAGTTATCTTCAGAGCGATGCGAATGTGCGTAAGATATCCGGACACATTACTAAGAAGGTGGCAGACAGGTTGGCCGAGATTTTCAAAAATGAGCGTCCACAGTTTGAAGAAAAATGGGATAACCTGAAAATCTTCATTCAATACGGAATGCTTAGCGATGAGAAATTCTACGAAAAAGCCGAAAAGTTTGCTTTGCTGAAAAACGTAGATGGAAAATACTTCACCTTTGAAGAATATAAAGACCTCGCGAAGGATAATCAGAAAGACAAAAACGGCGATCTGATTTATTTATATACCACAAACAAAGAAGAGCAGTACAGTTATATCCAGGCAGCCAAAGATCGCGGGTATGATGTGCTTGTAATGGACGGTCAACTTGATGTGCATGTGGTGAGTCAACTCGAACAGAAGTTTGATAAAACACGCTTTGTACGGGTTGATGGTGATACCATTGATAAACTTATTCAGAAAGATGAAGTTGCTCAGGTTAATCTGACCGACCATCAGAAGGATGCTCTGATAACCGTTTTCAAATCGCAAATGCCGGCAATCGAAAAGACTGAATTCATTGTAAGCTTCGAACATATTTCTGCTGACAGCAATCCTGTTTTAATTACCCGGAATGAGTTCATGCGCCGAATGAAAGAAATGTCGGCGATGCAGGGAGGAATGATGAGTTTCTATGGCGAAATGCCCGACAGCTATAACCTGGTTTTAAATACAGCACATCCCGTAATTGAAAAAGTATTGCAGGATGAAGAAGCTGCAACCTCAGAAACCCTGAGTCCGCTTTACAACGAAATTGCTGCTGCTGAAGCTAAAAAGGCTGAAATTGAAGAAGCTCAAAAAGACAAAAAAGCGGATGAACTCAGTGATGAAGAAAAAGCAGCCAAAGATTCGGTAAAAACACAAATTGATGAATTGAATGCCAAAAAGAAAGCTGCACTTGAAGAATATGCTGCCGGAAACAAGCATGTTCGTCAGTTGATCGACCTTGCACTACTTGCCAACAACATGCTGAAAGGCGAGGCATTGGCTAAGTTTGTGAAACGCAGTGTTGAGCTGATGTAATAACAAAAATTTAGTGGAAACGTAGCTGGGTACTAAAATACCATTGAGCAACAAAGTACAAAAGAATAATTAAATTGAAAGCAGAATGATGGTCTTATAGAACCTCGTTCTGCTTTCTTTTTGTAGCCTCTGGAAAGAAAGCAGATTTAGACCGGAATATAGTTACAATCAAATATAATTTACTAAATTTGCCGGATACTATCCAGTTCAGTAAAGGGAATATGATTGTAAACAACTACGACGCCGGCGGGCGCAAATTACGAAGCAAGTATTTCACCTTGATTGATCATGTAAATATACCGGTTGGTGGTATTTGTCCCTGGAGTGAATACTGGGATCCGGAATACGGTGAATGGAGGGATATTGTTTATACAAGCACAAGTTATGTGGGAAATCACGAGTATTTAGAGTCATTCGATCAGATTTACGATCGGCGAATTCACAACGTGGAAGGATATGCCTTACGCACATCACATGGCGATTATCAATATCATTATTACCGCCGCGACCACTTGGGTAATAACCGTGAAGTATGGCGAGCACCTTATAGCTCTGGAAGCACAAATTATGCAGCTTCTACCGTGCAACGCACCCAATACTACCCCAGCGGTTTACCCTGGAAATCGAACAGCGGCGATAACCCGGGAGAGCAACCGTATAAATACGGCGGGAAAGAGTTTGTGGAAATGCATGGGTTGGATGAGTATGATTCCGAAGCACGATGGTATTATCCGGCGATTATGCGGACGACGACACCCGACCCACTGGCGGAAAAGTATTATGATATTAGTCCGTATGCGTGGTGTGCGAATAATCCCGTGAGGTTTGTGGATCCGGATGGGAGAGATGTTTGGGAAATTAACAATAAAGGAGAAATTATTTGGAAAGAGAGAAGTGAAATGCATAGATTGTATTCTTTGAATAAAGATGGTAGCCGTAATGAAACAAATTTTGTTGAAATTAAAGATAGGTCTGTACTCGATGGCCTGACTGTAACAGGAAAGGAAAGTAATTATACTGTGAGCTTTGCACATGGCGACCCAACAGACTTAGCATCCATTTTCTTGTTCGCTTCTGATAATTCTAATGCTGAATGGCGCTTTAGTCGATACAATATAGGTAATGGCGACCAATATGCAGTAGGGACTGCGCATAATAGCGGGTTAGCTATTAGCACAAAACAAATGGGGTATTCATTGGAATATGAAATTGCTTTCATACATTCACATCCAACTCAATACAAAACTACTTCTGCTGAACTTGAAAGTATGGGTTGGAAATCTCAGGGACAAATCTATAAACCTTCTGATTCATATAACGTACATAGTCAATCAGATAGACTTCGGGCATATAAAAATTCATATGTGTATTTTCCTCTCACAAACAACATTTATCATGTACGGGGAAGCAATCAACCAGCATTGATAAGGACTATAAAAAACCATAGAAACAATGGCCAAAGATTATTTTGGGGAACATTAAACCATAAATAACAATGAAAGTCAATATTTCAATAATTGTTTTCCTTCTTTTATTAGCTAGTTGTAACGTGAACAACAATACAAAGGAGCTTAAACAAGAATCATTATTTGATAGCATAACTACGAAGAATCAAATTCTTGATAATCAAATAAGACTAGGAATTGAGGAATTGAAAAAGGAATATCCAGATTTACATAGAAATGTAATTGCTGTTTATTTTACAGGAAGTGAGTCATTCTCGGAGGTAATCAGGGCAGATTCATTAATTGTTATATCATATTATGACACAAAAGCTGATTTACCTCAAGAATGCTACAAAGGATATTTTGAGATGGACAGTACTTCTGTTCTTATTTTTGACAGGGATAATATTGGCTTGCGATTTTATAATAGCTCGGTTTTGAATACTTCACAAACCATTAGTTTTAATAAATCATCGCTTGATGTACTGATAATTATCGCATTTATTATTAAGAACGACAGTTTATTTCGTTGGATAGCTCCTTAAAGTATAATTCGAATAAAGCTTTAATGCATCTTTCAGTTTAATTGAGATTTAGACCGTGATATCGTTACAATCAAATATAATTTACTAAATTTGCCGGATACTATCCAGTTCAGTAAAGGGAATATGATTGTAAACAACTACGACGCCGGCGGGCGCAAATTACGAAGCAAGTATTTCACCTTGATTGATCATGTAAATATACCGGTTGGTGGTATTTGTCCCTGGAGTGAATACTGGGATCCGGAATACGGTGAATGGAGGGATATTGTTTATACAAGCACAAGTTATGTGGGAAATCACGAGTATTTAGAGTCATTCGATCAGATTTACGATCGGCGAATTCACAACGTGGAAGGATATGCCTTACGCACATCACATGGCGATTATCAATATCATTATTACCGCCGCGACCACTTGGGTAATAACCGTGAAGTATGGCGAGCACCTTATAGCTCTGGAAGCACAAATTATGCAGCTTCTACCGTGCAACGCACCCAATACTACCCCAGCGGTTTACCCTGGAAATCGAACAGCGGCGATAACCTGGGAGAGCAACCGTATAAGTTTAACGGTTGTGAGTTTATAGAAATGCATGGATACGATGTATCCGATTTAGGAAACAGAGGAGTTTATCATGCAATAAACCGCTTCACAAGTATCGATCGGTTTGCAGAAAAGTTCCCTTGGCAATCGCCTTATGTTTTTGCAGGCAATAATCCGGTGAATTTTATTGACGTGAATGGAGATAGCATAATGCTTACCGGGGAGAACACACAAGAAATCATTATGATGATTTACAATGGATTAGCTAATGGAACAAGCATTAAAATGAAGTTTAATAATGGCGTTTTGGATCCAAATTCCATTGCAGAACAAGCGCAAAATTCTTCTGATTTCTTTTTGCAAAACATGTATGAAATAGCAATTCACCCTAAGACAATAGAGTTGTCATTATCACAATCCTATAGTTATAAGGAGGACGGGAAGACACAAAATGAATCGACTTGGGTAACACCATATGATTATTCTGATGATGATTTAGGATATGAAACTATTGCAGGCCTAAAAGCGACAGGTATGTATACACTAGGTAGAACGGTTCAAGGTAATGGAGGAAGAACATTGTTTCCACAAAGTAAAACAGGTAGAATATCTACAAATGGCAATATACAGATAATAATTAATTCAAACGGACAACTTAATCATAGAACAATCGCATTGAATCATGAATTCTGGCATGTTATTTCTTACTTAAGAGGCATACCTCATTATGATGGAGATCCTGATTTTAATAAAGCAGTAAATATTTTAGATACCAAAATGAAAAGGAGATTAGGATATGATTACTAAAAAACATATTTTTTTAATAATATTTTTTTTCGTTGCATTTATTAACTCTGCAACAAAAAATCAGATAAGCTTTAAACCGATTGTTGATACTAATGGCCTGATTGTCATGAATAAAATCTTTAACAATACATATGTTTGCACTACATTAAACAATCAGGAAATTATTGCGCCGATTGATGGAGTTCAATTCATAGGAGGGGATGATAACCTGAGAATTTATTTGGACAGTATATACTATAATCATCCTACGTTTGTGGGCGACCATTGTAACTTAATTGAATTTTTCTATATATTGTTCGATGATAATCTTAAAATTAAAGAAGTCAGAGTGATTGAGTTTCAGAAGAGAAGCAAAGAATATGAGCAAACCGAAAATAGAGTTCGTTTATTGTTTAAAGAAGCTTTGTATAAAACTGAAGGGTTATGGATTAAAAATGTCCCTGATAGTAAATGGTATGTGTATCTACATCGTCACTTTATAAGATAATAAATCAATATCACGGGCATAGTAAAGACACAAATCCATTTATTTATGATCAACGAGCAACAAAAATGTCAAGGAGGCTAGGTTATGATTATTAAATCTAAATATATAATGTTGTTTGTCGGCATATTGCTGTTTTTTTATGGTTGTGTTTTGCAAAAGAATATTCAACAAGATTCTTTGAAAGATATATATGGCAATCCGATTAGTTATCTTATAGAAAGTCGTAAAACAATTTATTTTTTCGAGAATGGCAAAAAAGTAATTGCTTATTTAGGAGGAGTTGAATTTAATGGCGGACAAGATTCTTTGTCTACATATCTTCTAACAAAATATGTTAATCATCCAGATTATAATTATAATGAATATAATATGATAGAGTATTTTTTTTATTCTATTTGACAGAAATTTGGAAATAAAAGAAGTTCGTATCATGAAAAAAAAACAGAGTGAAAAAAGATTTTATTACGACAATATATTTATTGATGCATTTAAAAGCACAAATGGAATTGTAAGCTCCCCCAAAAATAGTCAAATTTAAAAGTAGACACACAAACAGTTTATTATTTTTAAATTTGCAAAGTTATGAAGAAGAGTAAATTCAGTTCAAGTGAAATTGCCCGGATATTAAAAGAGTTTGATCAGGGCAAAAGCGCTGAAGAGATTAGCCGTGATTATGGTATTTCTCGTGCAGCCTTGTACAAATGGCGTCAGCGTTATGGAGGAATGGATGCCTCCGAGTTAAAGCGAGTTAAAGAGCTTGAGGATGAGAATGCGCGCCTCAAACGTATGTATGCTAATTTAGCGTTGGAGCTTGATACTGCTAAATATATCATTGAAAAAAAGCTCTAAAGCCTTGCCAGAAGAAACGTATCATTGAAGAGATAGCCAGGGAGCGCCCTCGTGACATCAGCAAGGCGTGTCGATTAATACGAGTAAGTAAAAGCAGTCTGGCTTATCAATCGGTAAAAGATGACAGCACCCTGGAAATTAAGCTGACGCAATTGGCTCAGAATTATCCACGGGAAGGCTTTTGGAAAAGCTATTATCGGCTTCGCA
>CAYMDE010000068.1:0-11301 GCA_964389115.1 uncultured Paludibacter sp.
AACAGCAAATCAAATCCGACAATATCGTACCCCTTTTGGATAATATCGTGTAGTAACATACGGGGAAGTATTGTTAGCTTTGCACAAACATTAAACACTACTTATATGATGACGCTTGTAACTGTTTCGGAGATATTCTTAGTTGGATTGATCGTATTTTGCACCAATAGTTTTGGAGCATTCCAGGCTTTTACAGGCATTAAAACTTCCTGTTTTGTGCGTGCTAAAGGTAGGTTTTGGCCGCTTATTTTACCGGATCACAGCTAACTCTTACAACCAAAAACCAGTAACAAGATATACCATTTTTAGCCCGATTTAGAGTCTTACAGTACAACTGTAGGACTTTTTTTTGTCAGTATGACAGTGATTTTGCAGTCTTAAACGTTGCAAAACATGCTTTTTTACACTGTATATATATACTTTTTTGACGTTGTTTTTGTAATTATATACACTCATAGAGCCCTCCAAAATCTTCTTTTTGAGACTTTTCTCACTACATTTTGCGGTAATTTGCCCTGCATATTGCTCCATTATGCTCTACATTTTACCGCGATATGCTCTGCATATTGCTCCATTATGCTTAGCGTAATATGCATACTTATACATATATGCTAAAATCGCTTAAGCCTTGTAATACAAATTGTTGCATCTATATTGAACATATTTAATGTATATTCAGGTGATATTTATACAGTATGTTGTATATTTTCAGCCCAAAGAACGTCAAAATTAAGAGAAAATGCCTTCAATGTGCCTGATCGTCAGCCAAAAACTTTCTTAACACTTCAACAGAATTTCAACGCACAAATGCATATTTATGCATGTTTTTTATCTGGTGTTTGTATCGGTTTGGCTTCATTGACATAGTGCCATTATGGCAGGGAAACGATTGTACAAATACTTTCAGAAATCAATCAGTATCTTCCATCATTCACTGAAAATGCTAACAGGTTTATTCATCAAAAGCTTTAACCGGAATGATTAAAACAACTCCCCCGGATTAATTTTCAGAAATTCTTCGAACGGCACACCTCCGGTTCCAACCAAGAAAACCTTATCGGGATGAAAATTTTCTGCGAAGGCCTGCATACCAGTATTTTCTGACTTCAGGCCGCTTTTTACCTCGATCCCAATGACTCTGTTCCCTTTTTCAAGAATAAAATCAACCTCTTTATTCCCCTCACGCCAATAGAAAAGATTGTAACGTTCCGAAACGGAGTAATTGAGCAGATGTGTTCCGACTGCAGATTCGGCTAATCGTCCCCATAATCCTGCATTCGTGATGGCTTTTTCGAAGGTGCTGTCGCCCTGAGCGGTAAGCAATGCATTGTTGTAAACCTGAAATTTTGGACTCGATCCACGTTTACGGATGATATCTCCTGCATATTTTTCGAGTCCGCCCAATAGTCCGCAATCAGAAAGTAATTGCAGGTAATTGGCTAACGTGGTGGTGTTTCCTGCATCCTGAAGTTGACCGACAATTTTTGTATAGGATAGTATTTGACCTGAATAGAGGCATCCAATCTCAAACAGTCGTTTCAATAAAGCCGGTTTATCTACGCGGGTCAGCATCAATATATCTTTTGAAATGCTTGTTTCAATTAGCGAATCGGTAATGTAGTTTCTCCATCGATCTTCATCATTTATCAGTGACGCCGATCCCGGATATCCTCCGAAGTAAATATATTGTTGGAGACTCCATCCAAATGCTTCCTGCATTTCCGGATACGACCAATGCCCTAAATGCATCGTTTCGAACCTTCCGGCTAAGGATTCGGTAAGTCCTTTCTGTATGAGCAAACGTGATGATCCCAGCAGCACGACCTTTATGTTGGTGCTCTCCCGGGTGTCTTTATCCCATTGCTGCTTAACTACTTCACTCCAATTGTCAATCTTCTGTATCTCGTCGATTACCAAAAGAAATTCATTTACACCCGAAACCTTCATCTGCAAACGGGCTGATTCCCAAACCTGAGCCAGCCATTGAGAGTTTGTAGCCGATATAGCATCTGCCGATTCAAATACGCAGGGAACAGTAAGCTGAGGCAGAAGTTGCGTAATCAGGGTGGTTTTACCTACCTGTCGGGGACCAAGCAATACTTGAATGAACTTTCGTGGCTCATTAATTCGTGATTTAAGAAGCTGTAAATAAGGCCGTTCGAACATAGCTAATAAATTTACTCAATACTACTCGCAAATTTACTCAATATATTCAATTAAACAAACCCCTCTCTCACTCCCCCACCAAAAACAATATCCGCTCTTCCACAGCTTTTTCGCAAACCGGACAAAAACCGGGCGCCTGATTGGTTTTCATGCGGCAGTCGGGTGCCGGACGAAAAATTCCTTTGGAGCGATAACCGCCGCCTTCGAAAACACCGATGATTTGGGTGCTTCTATGTAAGGCCTGATCGTCAGGAAGTGGCGTGGGTACGGGGGTTCCGGGCGCTAACATGTGCTCCCACTTGCGGTCGAACTGCTTTAGCGTGGTGATGTTTGGCTCCCAGGGTTCGAAAGCGGTATCGTACATCTGATCGAGTGCATCCCATCCTTCACGGTAGTATTCGTCGCCCAACCCGGCAAACGAATGCCCGAACTCATGCACTGCCACCGCAGCCGCATCCCTGCCCCGCGCGGATGTCAGCGCGTAATAATTGTAGATTCCACCGCCACCATATTGCTTCGTGTTGGCAAGGATGTAAACCACATCGGTAGGTACCACCGACGCATAATCCATCACTGTAAATACATTGCCCGTCATCAGATAACGCTCCGAGTAAAAGGTATAATAATGCGACCCCAAAGCGGTATGCTTCCAGCTATCCTGATGAGGCTCTGTAATTCCCGACTCAGCAGATGGGACTGCCACGGCATAAAAATTCAGTTTTGAAGCATGTTTTTTGAAAGGTTCGTGAGCCGAAATATTGGCTGCCAGCTGTCGGGCATCGCGGTAAAACTTATCCCGCTCGCGGGCTGTATATCCTTCAGCAAGAATCACAATATCAACCGATTTGGCAGGATGATTCCTGCGGCCAATAGTTTTCACCGGCACTCTGGGTGGATTGCGGAAACCGATGAGCTTGTCCCACGGATTCACATAAAACTCGTTCAAACGTTCCCAATGATCGAGCGACAACCGGCGCTGAATGCTGACATGTACCGTTTGCCTCGGATAAGGAAAAAGGATGGTGTGCTCGAAACTTTTGGTCATCTTTTCGGCCTCAGGAGTGCCCTGCCACTCGTAAAAAAGCGAGTTGAATCCATCAGCGTATAACTTGCGGCCACTTACACTGTCGGTAACCACGAAACGATAATCGCCCCGGTTCATGAATTTCCCGTCTGCCGTCTGCCTTCCGCCCCAAAAAGGCTCCCTGCTGATGCTGTAAATGCTGACTCCGGTATGTTCGGCATCGCCATGGAGATGAAAATCGACCCGGCAGGTTTGGGTACTGAAAAACTGTTGAAAATCAGCAGCGTGCAATAAAGCAGAAAAGAATAATAATGCAAAGGCAAAAGAATATTTATACATGTTTAATCCCTTTTTGATTGGAGTTGTAAAATTATAGTTTTTTTTTGAGTTTTATACATTTCGGTTGAATGTCCTGAAAACGGCCAAAACAAAGCGTTTTATGACAGTCAATATGAGGATTTATTGCTTTTTTTAATCATGTGATTTTCATTCTTTTTTTGTAGCTTTGCACACTTGAAAATCCCCTGCATTTAAAATGGACAAAAAAAGAATTAAAACCGCACTGGTGTCTGTCTATCACAAAGATAAACTCGACATCATCATCCGCAAATTACATGAAGAAGGTGTTGAATTTATTTCCACCGGAGGTACGCAAACTTTCATCGAGTCGTTGGATATTCCATGTTCGCCCGTGGAAGAACTCACCGGATATCCTTCCATCCTGGGAGGAAGAGTAAAAACCCTGCATCCCAAAATTTTTGGTGGCATCCTTTCACGCCGCGATCTTCCGGGCGACGAACAACAGTTGATGGAGTTTCAAATCCCTGAAATTGACCTTGTAATCGTTGATTTATATCCTTTCGAAGCTACGGTTGCTGCCGGTGCCGATGAACCTACCATCATCGAAAAAATTGATATCGGGGGTATTTCACTGATTCGTGCTGCTGCCAAAAACTTCCGCGATGTGGTTATCGTGGCTTCTCAGTCTCAATACGAACCGCTACTGAATATCATCGAAGAAAATGGTGCTGAAACGAGTATCGAAGAACGCCGCTGGTTTGCCAAAGAGGCCTTCGCCGTTTCATCGTCGTACGACTCAGCCATCTTCAATTATTTCGATGGCGATGATGATTCCGCTTTCCGTCATGCCGAAAACAACAGCAAAATTTTGCGCTATGGTGAAAACCCTCATCAACGGGGTGTTTTCTTTGGCAATTTCGACGACATGTTCGAACAGCTTCAGGGCAAGGAAATATCATACAACAACCTGCTCGATATTGATGCTGCTGTGAACCTGATCAACGATTTCGAAGATATTACCTTCGCCATCCTCAAACATAACAACGCCTGCGGTATTGCTTCGCGTCCGGTATTGGTTGATGCCTGGAATGCTGCGCTGGCTGCCGACCCTGTTTCGGCTTTCGGCGGTGTGCTTATCACCAATGCCATCATCGACAAAGCGGCGGCTGAAGAAATCAATAAAATCTTTTTCGAGGTGATTATCGCTCCGGATTTCGATCTCGAAGCGCTCGAAATTCTTTCTCAGAAGAAAAACCGCATCATCCTGATTCTGAAAAACAATAAGATGAAGGATAAACAGTTCCGCTCGCTACTCAATGGCGTGCTGGTGCAGGATAAAGATTTGAAAACGGAATTGGCAGAAGAACTGAAAACTGTTACCGAAAAAGCTCCTTCGGCTGAAGAAATCGAAGACTTGCTTTTCGCAAATAAAATAGTAAAACACACCAAATCGAATGCTATTATTCTGGCGCGCGACAAACAAATGCTGTCGAGCGGTGTTGGTCAAACTTCACGTGTTGATGCTTTGGAACAGGCAATCGAAAAAGCCGGATCGTTCGGTTTCGATTTGCAGGGTGCCGTAATGGCTTCCGATGCATTCTTCCCTTTCCCCGACTGCGTTGAGATTGCTGCGAAAGCCGGAATCAGCGCTGTAATTCAGCCGGGCGGATCAATCAAGGATCAGGATTCGGTTGACACTTGTAATAACAATGGCCTGTCGATGGTAACTACAGGCTTCAGACATTTTAAACATTAAGCATATGGGAATCTTTTCATTTACTCAGGAAATTGCTATCGATCTTGGAACAGCAAATACCATCATCATTCATAACGATAAAATTGTAGTTGACGAGCCTTCGGTGGTGGCGCTCGACCGCCGTACCGACAAACTGATTGCTATCGGCGAAAAAGCACGCCAAATGCAGGGCAAGGAAAACGAAGGTATTCGTACCGTGCGTCCGTTGCGCGATGGTGTGATTGCCGATTTTTACGCAGCAGAACTGATGATTCGCGGGATGATCAAAATGATCCCTACCAAGAATTATCTTTTCACTCCTTCGCTGAAAATGGTGGTGTGTATCCCCTCCGGAAGTACCGAAGTTGAAATTCGTGCGGTACGCGACTCCTCTGAGCATGCCGGTGGTCGCGAGGTATATATGATTTACGAACCTATGGCTGCTGCTATCGGTATTGGTATCGATGTGGAAGCTCCTACAGGCTGTATGATTGTGGATATCGGTGGTGGTACGACCGAAATCGCGGTGATCTCGCTTGGTGGTATCGTTTCTAACAAATCGATTCGTATCGCGGGCGACGACCTTACCATGGATATCGTGGAATATATGGGCCGCATGCACAATATCAAAGTGGGTGAACGTACTGCCGAAATGATTAAAATCAATGTTGGCGCTGCTCTTACCGACCTCGAAGATGCTCCGGATGATTATATCGTTCGTGGTCCGAACCGCATGACTGCACTGCCTATGGAAGTGCCGGTTTCTTATCAGGAAATTGCTCACTGTCTCGAAAAATCCATTTCGAAAGTTGAAGCGGCTATCCTGAGCGCTCTGGAACAAACGCCTCCCGAATTGTATGCCGATATCGTGGAAAAAGGTATTTACCTGGCAGGTGGTGGCGCTTTGCTGCGCGGACTGGATAAGCGACTGACCGATAAGCTGAACATTCAGTTCCATGTGGCCGAAGACCCCTTGAGAGCTGTAGCCCGCGGAACCGGTATCGCTCTTAAAAATGCAGATAAATTCTCATTCCTGATTCGATAAATAAATGCTTTGATGCCGGTTCCACGGGTTGCAGAATCCGAAGAACCGGCTTTTTTATGCCATGCGCAAACTTTTCGCTTTTCTGATCCGCTATAGTGTGGTGATTCTTTTCCTGATACTGGAAATCATCTCATTCTCGTTAATCGTTAAAAACAACGATTATCAGAAAAGCGTGTTTTTCTCTTCGAGCAATACCGTGCTGGCTTCGGTATATGCTATCGGTAATTCGGTGGTGGAATTCTTTTACCTGAAATCGGCCAACGAAGGACTGGCAGAAGAGAATATCCTCCTGAAAAACCAACTTACAGAGCTTCAGAATTTGATTGAATCGGGACAACAAATTATTCCTCCTGCCGATAATTACCATATCAGTCCTGAACGCGAAGTGCGCTACATCCTCGCTAAGGTTATCAACAACTCAACAAACAAAGCGCAAAACTACATCACCCTCAATAAGGGAAGTCGCGACGGAATAATTCCCGACATGGGCGTTATCAATGAAGATGGCGTGGTGGGATTCGTGTCGCAAGTTTCCGAAAGATTCTCGGTAGTACTGCCCATCCTGAATCCCCGTTTCAATATCATCGGTAAATTTATGCGACACAATTACTCGGGACCGATTTCGTGGGATGGTAAAGATTACAGGCATGCTAACCTGAATGACATTGCAAGGCATGTTGAGTTTTCGCTCGGCGACTCACTGGTTACGAGTAGCTATACCAAATCGTTCCCCGAAGGTATTCCTATCGGAACTGTTGACGATTTCAGTATTGGCGATGGTGATACTTATTATGATATTCGGCTCCGGCTGGCAGTTAATTTCAGAACACTGTCATACGTTAAAGTGCTGAAATATCTGAATTACGAAGAACAAAAAGCACTGGAAAAATCAGCCAAATAGTTTTATGGTTTTATTTCTTCAAAATATCGTTCGCTTTTTCCTGCTGATAATTGTTCAGGTTTTTATCCTGAATAACATTCGGTTTATGGGTTATATCAACCCCTATATCTACGTGCTTTTTATCTTGTTGCTTCCGGTGAGATTTCCGCGCTGGGCGAGCTTGTTGCTGGGATTCGGACTGGGTCTTATCATCGATTCGTTTATGAATACACCCGGTATGCATGCATCGGCAACAGTACTGATAGCCTTCCTGCGTAATGCCGTTATCAAACTTTTTGTTTCGGTAGAAGAAGGTGCCAATCCCGAACCCTCTTATTTCAGCTTTGGCGTGGGTGGCTTTGCCAAATATGTGGTCAGTTTGATAGTGCTTCACCATACTGTGCTCTTCCTGGTCGAAAATTTCAGTTTTTTGAATGCGGGTGATATTGCTCTGAAAATACTGATTAATTCAGTAATAACAGTTGTAATTATCCTGGGCATCATGTCAATTCGAAAAAAATAAGCCATGGTAAACGATATGCTGCAAAACAGACGATGGGTGATAGCCGGTATTGCAACGGTTATCGTTTTGCTGTATATCATCAGGCTGTTTAATCTTCAGATTATTGAAACCAAATACAAGGAAAACGCCGACAGTAACGCTTTTCTGCGGAAAACGATTTATCCGCCCCGCGGACTGATTTACGACAGGAACAACACATTGCTCGTGTACAACAAACCGGCCTACGATATCATGTTTATTGTGCGTGAAATCGGCAATCTCGATACCCTTGCTTTCTGTAATTCATTAAACATCAGCCGGGAATTTTTCGAAAGAAGGATGGAAGAAGTGCGCGACCGTCGCCGCAATCCCGGATATTCAGGCTTCACCCCACAAATGTTCATGTCGCAGCTTAGCATAGAAGATATTGCTAATTTCCAGCAATTTATGTATAAGTTCCCCGGCTTTTATATCCAGAACCGTACCCTGCGTGAATATGCTTATCCCTATGCTGCCCATGTTTTAGGAAGCATCGGCGAAGTGTCGCGTCGTAATATCGAGGATGATCCATACTATCGCCCCGGCGACTATTCTGGTCGCGATGGTGTTGAGTTTACCTACGAAAAAGCATTGCGTGGCGAAAAAGGGGTTGAAATTCTGCTGCGCGATTCGAGAGGCCGCATCAAAGGAAAATACCGCAACGGAGAATTGGATGTGGAGGCCAGGGCGGGTGCCGATTTAAGACTTACCATCGACATCAGACTTCAGATTTTGGGTGAAAGACTTCTCAACGGGAAGATAGGCAGCGTGGTGGCGATTGAACCTGCCACGGGCGAGATACTTGCGCTGGTAACGAATCCCGGATACGACCCTTCGCTGCTGGTAGGGCGGCAACGGTCAACCAACTACGGGGAACTGGTGCGCGACAAAACAAAACCACTGATGAACAGGGCTACACAGGCTCAATACTCCCCGGGTTCCACTTTCAAAATGTTCCAGGCACTGGCAGCTTTGCAACTGGGAGGTATCACCGAAAGAACTTTATTTTCCTGCAGTGGCACCGGCTCACAGCCCATCAGATGTTCGCATGCACATGGTTCGCCGGTAAATATCCTCAATGCCATCGAGCAAAGCTGTAATCCTTATTTCTGGCATGCATTCCGACAAACTGTTGAAAAAGATGGTTACGGATCAAGAAATGCCAATTTCAAGCAAAGCTATCAGGAGTGGGTCGATGTGATGAACAGCTTCAGCTTTGGAGTTCGTTTTGAAGATAGTGATATCTATGAACAATCGCGCGGCAATATTCCTACGCAGCGCTTTTATAACCGCCATTATGGTGAAACGGGATGGAGGGCAATGACCATCAGATCGCTTTCAATTGGTCAGGGAGAAGTGCTCGTAACCCCGCTCCAGCTTGCCAACAGCATGGCTATCATGGCCAACGAGGGTTATTATATAACCCCTCACCTCAATAAACACGATACCATGCTGGTGCGGAAACATCATACATTAATCGATAAAAAACATTTCCCTATTGTAAACGAGGGCATGTGGCGCGTATTCGAATATGGAACAGGCAGGCATCATAAACTGAAGGATATTTCAATGCTGGGAAAAACAGGAACCGTGGAGAATAGTCGCGGAAAAGACCACTCCATGTTCGTGGGATTTGCACCGCGTGAGAATCCGAAAATTGCCGTAGCTGTGGTGGTTGAAAATGCCGGTTTCGGTGCAACGTGGGCAGCTCCAATTGCCAGTTTGATGATGGAGAAATTTCTGACCGACACCATCGGCAGAACAGAGGTTTATGAACGTATTGCAAACTCAGTAACCGATCACAATGTCAGGAAAAGATAGTATCCGAAATACATTCGACTGGGTTACCATCGTCTATTACCTGTTGCTCGTGGGCATGGGATGGATTAGCGTATATGGTGCGAGCTACGAATTCGACCTCGAAGGCTCGCTGTTTGATGTGGGCGAAAGGGCCGGCAAACAGATTATCTGGATTGGCACATCCTTGTTGCTGGGCGGTGCTATCCTGCTGCTCGACTACCGCATATTCAATTATTTTGCATATATCATTTATGGCGCTATCATCGTGTTGCTGATAGTTACAATTATAATAGCTCCTGAAATTAAAGGTTCGCGGTCGTGGCTGGTAATGGGACCGGTAAGTTTTCAGCCGGCCGAGTTAGCGAAAATGGCTACAGCTCTGGCATTGGCTAAATTCATGAGTCAGTATAATTATAAACTGAAATCGCTGAAAGATTATATCCCGGTTGCCCTGATCATTTTATTCCCGTTTGCGCTGATTATTCTTCAGCAGGAAACTGGTTCGGCACTGGTTTTTATCGCCTTCCTGTTCGTTTTATACCGCGAAGGGATGAGAGGATTAGTACTTCTGCTTGTTGCACTGGCAATTGCCTTGTTTATCATCGTTATTCGCTACAGCATATCTCCCATCGACGAAGACCGGGGAACCTGGGGAATGGTGTATGCCATGGCACTGTTGGTTGTTATCCAGTTTGTGTATGCCTTTTTCTTTACACGTCACCGCAAGGAAGCACTCATTATGCTTGGTGCTGTGTTGTTTTTTGCTGCAGCATCCGTTATAATTAATAAATGGATCATTCTGAATTACGACTATGTGGCCATAGGGATAGCCATCGCTACGGCCGTTTACTGGGCATTTGTTGAACTGTTGCGAAGATACCGCAAATACTATATTCTTATTGCCGTGATAATTGGTTCAACGGCATTCAGCTATACTTCCGACTACATGTTTATGAACCTGCTGGAGCCTCATCATCAGATCAGAATCAAGGTGTTGCTGAATATGGAAGAAGACCTCAGGGGTGCGGGATATAATGTCAATCAGTCGAAAATTGCCATTGGCTCCGGGGGACTGTTCGGAAAGGGATTTCTGAGGGGAACTCAAACCAAACTGAAATATGTTCCTGAGCAGGATACCGACTTTATTTTCTGTACGGTGGGAGAAGAGCATGGTTTTGTGGGTTCAACGGCGGTGCTTATCCTTTATTGGCTTTTACTGATGCGCATGCTCAAAATTGCTGAAAGACAAAGGGAAGTTTTCCACCGCGTTTATGCCTATGGTGTTATGAGTATATTCTTCTTTCACCTCATGATTAATGTAGGTATGGTGCTCGGTCTGATGCCGGTTATTGGCATCCCTCTACCCTTCTTCAGTTACGGAGGCTCTTCCCTTTGGGCTTTCAGTATAATGCTGTTTATCCTAATCAGATTAGATGCTTCGAGATTAGAACGAAGCAGATAATTTCTTTAAAAATTGAAAATATATGGGTTACGGTGGTCATGCTTTAGATATGATAATGCGCCTGAAAGCAAACAATAGATTCCCCATTCCAAAGATTAAAAAAATAGATCCGGAAATTGTTGCGCAATGGTATTTTGGTACCCAGCTACGTTTTTACTAAATTTTTATTTTATTGTACGCATCAACGGAAGCTTATCCATTGGTAATAACTGATAGCTTTAAGCGGCAAACCTGATAGGGTTGCGCTTGGTGTATGTTACCGCCTGTGCGTTTTTATCTTTTTGTCAATAAATTAAATAGGGTTTACTGAATAATTGATAAAGTTCAATATATCAGCAAAATAAGCGT
>CAYMDE010000069.1:0-4837 GCA_964389115.1 uncultured Paludibacter sp.
AGTTTTTCGTTTTTAAATGCTCAGTCAGTTAGTGAGCCCAGAAAGCTTTTTACTGAAAATCTAGATGCATATGTAGGCACCTGGGAGTACAAGGATTCAAATAAGGTATTCAGGGTTTTTCTAAGAAAAGGGTTTTTAACAACAGCTCAGTCATATGGAGACTATTTAGTAGGAGACTATTTTTATCAGCTTAATGGAGTTGTTCTGGATGCTTATGATGAAAGTAAAGTCCCAGCAGAATTAAATGTTAGAAATTGGCAAAGAGTTGTTGTTTTAGCAAGCAATGGAGGATTCAGACGCGAATATATAAATGCAAATGAGTTGTATATGTTTCTAACTGATAAAAGATTAAAGAAAAGATCAATGAGTTGCAAGATTACACTCCTTTCGCCAACTCAAATTCGTTGGTATGTTGAAAACGATGAAGGCCCGGTTGATATGGATTTTATTCATGAATTCTCAATCCCGACTGATCTTGTTTTGACAAAAGTGAAATAGGAATTAAAGTAAAGAGCTCCCGAGAATATTGTTTCCGCTCAACAACGAATCAAAAATGAATATTATGTATAAAGTAAATGTTATTACAATAAATTAAAACAAGAATTTTTATGAACAAGTACAAGAAAAGTTTAGTGCTGATTTTATTAATGTTGTATGTCTCGGTTGCTGGAAATGCTCAGATTTCATCAATCCGTCAGGACAAGTATTCCATTGGTTTTGGTTATGGGTTTAACAGTAATGTGGGGAATGATGGTTTTATTTTCTCAAATGACTATAAGTATTTTGTTACTAATAGTTTTGCGTTGAATCCTGCGTTAAGTTTCTTTCAGTCTGTCAATTTGTTTCATGATTTTGAAGAAGGGTATAAGAGTCACTCTGGTTTAGTTGCGAGTTTTTCTTTGGATTATACTTTTTATTTGAAAAACAATCATGGTATCTCTTTGAATATTGGACCATCATTGGAAGTAGGGGATCAAAGCAGAACATGGATGAGAAGATATGAAAATGGAGTGTTGGTTGAGGAGCGTTTTGAAAATGAACGTTTGTTTGTGCCGGGTGTTGTTGCAAGTATAGAGTTTGGTTGGGATCAGGATAAAAAAATGCAAAAGTCGATTTCATTAGTTTCTAATAGTCAGTACGGTCTGATTCCAAACTCTTTAGGGATAGTCTATAAGATTGGATTTTAACCTGTAGTTATATGTTTGCTGCTAAGCAAATCAAGCCCCTGAACAATTCATAAAAGAAATTGTCAGGGGCTTTACTATTTGCTGCTGTTCAATAGCAGGTAAAGTACTTATTACGCGATTTTTAGCCGATTCATATTGGCCTTCTCAATCTTGCTTTGGGCGTATTCGAGATCCACGACAAGTGTTTTCTCGTTTTTGGAGGGCATCTCGTACATCTTATCCATGATGATGGTTTCGGTGATGGAACGGAGGCCACGGGCCCCCAGTTTAAACTCAATCGCTTTATCCACAATATAATCGAGCACTTCATCGAGGAATTGCAGTTCGATGTGATCCATGCGGAAAAGTTTGATATACTGCTTCACGATGGAGTTTTTGGGCTCGGTCAGGATTCTGCGTAATGCATCCCTGTCGAGCGGCTCCAAATAGGTGAGTATGGGCAAGCGACCAATAATCTCGGGAATGAGTCCGAACGATTTTAAATCCTGTGGTGCAATGTATTGCAGCAGGTTTTTCTTGTCGATCTGGTTGTTGTCCTGGGTGGTGCTGTATCCAACAACACGGGTATTGAGGCGCGAAGCAATTTTTTTCTCTATTCCATCGAAAGCCCCACCACAAATAAACAGGATGTTTTGTGTGTTGACAGCAATCATTTTCTGGTCGGGATGTTTGCGTCCACCCTGTGGCGGCACGTTCACTACCGATCCTTCCAAGAGTTTCAGCAATCCCTGTTGAACACCTTCGCCACTTACATCGCGGGTAATGCTCGGGTTGTCGCTTTTGCGTGCAATCTTATCAATCTCGTCGATAAACACGATGCCACGCTCTGCAGACTTCACATCGTAGTCGGCCACCTGCAACAGGCGCGTCAGGATACTTTCAATGTCTTCTCCCACATAACCTGCCTCTGTAAGTACAGTGGCATCCACAATGGTGAAAGGCACATGTAGTTTCTTCGCGATGGTTCTGGCAAGCAAGGTTTTTCCAGTTCCGGTAGAGCCAACCATAATGATGTTTGATTTCTCAATTTCCACATCATCATCTGTTTTTTCCTGCATCAGTCGTTTGTAGTGATTATACACTGCTACGGACAAGAATTTTTTGGCTTCATCCTGACCAATGATATACTGATCCAGGTATTTTTTTATCTCGATTGGTTTGGGAACATCTTCTTTTTTGATCGACGGAGCATTGGACTTCATCCTCGTGTTTTCCCTGACAATCTCAGCAGCCTGAACAGCACATTCGTTGCAAATCTGGCTATTGTTTTGTCCGGTGATAAAGAAATCCACACGCGACTCCGGTCGCCCGCAAAAAGAACAGGTTTTGGTTTGTTTAGCCATTAGATTTTCTTCTTTTCATTAATTAAAATCCTGTCGATCATGCCATAGTCTAAAGCTTCCTGCGAAGTCATCCAATAGTCGCGATCCGAGTCTTTTTCAATTCTATCGAAGGGATTGCCTGAATGATCGGCAATGATGCTATACAATTCCTTTTTCAGTTTCTGTATTTCACGGGCAGTGATTTCAATGTCAGAAGCCTGACCCTGAGCACCTCCCATTGGTTGATGAATCATCACGCGTGAATGTTTAAGTGCCGAGCGTTTGCCTTTTGTTCCGGCAACAAGTAAAACGGCACCCATTGAGGCTGCCATACCGGTACAGATTGTTGCCACATCGGAGCCGATAAACTGCATTGTGTCGTATATTCCGAGTCCGGCATACACCGAACCACCCGGGGTGTTCAAATAAATGGAGATATCTTTGCCCGGATCCGAAGAGTCGAGAAAAAGCAGCTGGGCCTGAATAACGTTCGCAGCATAGTCATCCACCTGAGTACCCAGGAAGATGATACGATCCATCATCAGTCGTGAAAAAACATCCATCTGGGTTACATTCAGTTGGCGTTCTTCAAGGATGGAAGGAGAGATGTAGCTGCTGGTGATATTCATATACTGGTCGAGTGCCAGTCCGTTCATACCAAGATGTTTGGTAGCGTATTTGCGAAATTCATTCTGATTCATAACATTATAATTTTAACCACATTAGTCAGAGACGACAAGTTAGTGTTTTTATTTAAATTGTAAATTAACCCGAATAGAGAACATTTAATTTCAGGTAATGTTTAGTGACACAAAAATAGTCAAATTCTTGAAACAATTCTCCTAAAAAAGACAAAGAACTATCATTTGATTTCTCATGATAATTCTTCGTCGTATTTTGAAGCTTATGTATTCTGTGTGACTATTGTGTTTTAGTCATCGCTTATTCGAACATTTTATTAAACTCTTCGATAGAAACCTCTTTGGTGTCGAGTTTAACTGTATTTTTGATAATGTCAAATACTTTGTTCTCGTAAACCCTGTCGATGATGCTTCTCAGTGTATCTTCTTTTTTGAGCATGTCCTGCACATAATTGTCGAGGATGGCATCTTCCATACCTACCATGCCATATTGTGCGAACTGAGAGCGTGCAATCTGACGGGCGAAGTCCTGTACATCTTCGTTTTCAACTTTCACATCGTTGGCTTTACCCAGTTTGTCTTTGATAAGCTGCCATTTAAGGTCGGCAATCATTTTTGGGTAGTCGTTTTCGATGGCCTCTTCGGTCAGGTTTTCGTTGCTTGCTTTCAACCAACGTTTCAGGAAAGTATCGGGGAACACAAGTTCGTCGAATTTGGCAACCAATGCTTCGCGGGCATCGATACCGAATTTGTAGTTGCTGTCCTGACTAAGCGACGACGAGATATTTTCTTTGATTTTGTTGCGGAATTCTTCTTCACTGGTTACAGTGCCTTCGCCAAATACTTTGTCGAACAACTCCTGATTCAGTTCTGCTTCGTAATAGCGGGTTATGCCATCAACAGTAAAGCTGAAGTCGCCGGTAACATCACCCAGTTCTTCTTTTTTGATTTTGAGTAACGAGCTGATTTCGGCATCGTTATCGAAGGCAGTGCGTGGGTTGAATGTAATTACATCGCCCTTTTTAGCGCCTACAAACAACGCTTTCGAAGCATCGTCTTTCATGTAAGCCGGAGTAAGAACTGCATCATCCAGTGCGATGCCATCTTCTTTGGCTTCTCCATTGGCAAGCTCAACGATTTTGCCCTTCACCATATCTTTCTCTTCAACTACTTCTTCCTGAGCGTATTTTCCGTAGCGTCCGGTGTACGATTTGATCTGGTTCTCTATCATTTCCTCCGAAGGAATGATTTGGTAGAGCTTAACCTTATCTTTTTTAGTCAGTTCAACTTCAAATTCAGGAGCAAGTCCGAGGTCGAAAACAAACTCATAATCTTCTTCAGTACTGAAGTCGATTTCTTTTTGGTCAGCTTCGTTCGGAAGAGGTTCGCCAAGAATGTTCAGATTATTCTCGCGGATGTAGTTGTAAAGGCTATCTGACAGCATCTTGTTGATTTCTTCAGCAAGAATTGATTTGCCATACATTTTTTTCATCAGGCCTACAGGAACCATACCCGGACGAAATCCCGGAACCTGGGCTTTTTTACGATATTCGCGTAATTTTTTCTCTACATTTTCACTGTAGTCAGCTTTTTCGATGCTGATGGTCAGCGTAGCATTTGCTGAGTCGATGTCTTTTCTGACGATGTTCATATATTATAATTTAGCAGTAAGCGGTAAGCAGTAAGC
>CAYMDE010000069.1:4937-11300 GCA_964389115.1 uncultured Paludibacter sp.
TTCTCTTGCGATCATTCTCGTCGAGATATATCTTGCGAAGGCGAATGCTCTTGGGTGTAATCTCCACATATTCATCTTCTTTGATATATTCTAATGCTTCTTCCAGGCTGAAAATGATGGGAGGAGCAAGGCGCACCTTGTCATCGGCTCCGGAGGCACGCATGTTAGTGAGTTTTTTCGATTTTGTTACGTTCACCACCATATCGCCTTCTTTGGAATTTTCGCCCACAACCTGTCCGGCATAGATATTATCCTGCGGATGGATGAAGAATTTACCGCGCTCCTGCAGTTTGTCGAGCGCATAGGCAAAGGCAGTTCCTGTTTCCATGGCGATGATGGAACCGTTGTTACGTTTTTCAATCTCGCCCTTGTAAGGCTGATATTCGATAAAACGGTGCGACATGATGGCCTCGCCGGCAGTCAAGGTAAGAATGCTGTTGCGCAATCCGATAATACCACGTGAGGGGATGTGAAATTCGAGTTGTATTCTGTCGCCAACCGCATCCATGCTAAGCATTTCGCCTTTGCGTGTGGCCACGATTTCAATCACTTTGCCCGAACTTGCTTCAGGAAGATTGATGCTCAGCTGCTCTACCGGTTCACATTTTTTGCCGTCAATTTCTTTGTAGATAACCTGAGGCTGACCCACCTGCAGTTCGTATCCCTCGCGGCGCATGGTTTCAATCAATACCGAGAGGTGAAGTACGCCGCGACCATAAACGTTCCAAACATCAGAGTTGATGTTTTTCTCAACCCGAAGTGCCAGGTTCTTATCAAGTTCTTTGATTAATCGTTCATGGATATGTCGTGAGGTAACGAATTTTCCTTCTTTACCAAAGAAAGGCGAATCGTTGATGGTAAACACCATACTCATTGTAGGTTCATCAATATTGATGGGTTTGAGCGGTTCAGGATTCTGAAGGTCGCAAATAGAATCTCCAATCTCGAAGCCATCGATGCCTACGAGCGCACAAATATCGCCCGAACCAACCTCGGTAGTCTTGGTGCGTCCCAGTCCGGTAAAGGTGTGCAATTCTTTTATCCTTGATTTTACGGTGGTGCCATCGCGTTTCACTAAAGCCACATCCATATTCTCGCGCAGGGTGCCGCGGTGTACGCGACCAACAGCGATTCGTCCCACATAGTTCGAGTAGTCGAGCGATGTAATCAGCATTTGAGGAGTACCCTCAAGATACTCAGGAGCAGGTATATGTTCCACGATAGCATCGAGCAGGGTGGTAATGTCATTTTCAGGCGTTTTCCAGTCGTTGCCCATCCAGTTGTTTTTTGCTGAACCGTAAACGGTGTGGAAGTCGAGCTGTTCCTCGGTTGCATCAAGGTGAAACATCAGGTCGAACACCATTTCGTGCACTTCATCCGGACGGCAATTCGGTTTGTCGACCTTGTTAATAACCACGATAGGTTTCAGTCCGATTTGCAAAGCCTTTTGAAGCACAAAGCGGGTTTGGGGCATCGGACCTTCGAAAGCATCGACCAAAAGCAGTACGCCATCAGCCATGTTAAGCACGCGTTCAACCTCACCACCAAAGTCGGCGTGACCCGGGGTGTCGATGATATTTATTTTAAATCCTTTGTAGTCGATAGAGACGTTTTTGGCGAGAATGGTAATCCCTCTTTCACGTTCGAGGTCGTTGTTGTCCATGATAAGCTCGCCGGCATTTTCATTTTCACGGAAAAGGTTTCCCGCGAGGAGCATTTTGTCCACGAGGGTAGTTTTGCCATGGTCAACATGGGCAATAATAGCAATGTTTCTGATTTTCTGCATTTAACACAATCTTTTTTGAGGCCGCAAAGATAGTGAAAAATGTGCGAATATTGACGTGTGGGCTGTAATGTTTATGTTTGACCAAACACAATATGCAAATGCATAACTAATATGTTGCATATGATGTTGTTGTGATGATGTATGAAGTGTTTAGTCAGTAGTACCTTTTGTGCTGATATTGTTCAGGTTTTTACATTTTCAGGCGTAATAAATATACATAAGATTTTGTATATTTGTAGCAAAATTTTAATAAATGCCCAACCAAAATCCTGAACAAATAGCACGAGACCAAATCGATAAGCAATTGTCCGATTGCGGCTGGCTCATTCAGGATAAGTCTAAGATTAATTTACATGCTGGTTTGGGAGTTGCTGTTCGTGAGTATCTTACAGATGTTGGTCCGGCTGATTATGTGTTATTTGTTTCCGGAAAGCCAGTCGGAATCATAGAAGCAAAAAGAGAGGAAGAAGGTCACAAGCTGAATGAACATGAGGCTCAGGTTGAAGCTTATGCGAAAGCTAAGTTGAAGCACCTGAACAATGAGCCCCTGCCTTTTGTGTATCTCAGTACTGGTGAAATCACGAAATTTACCGACTTTACCGATCCCAAACCTCGGGCAAATGTTGTTTTTAGTTTTCATCGTCCTGAAACTATTTTGGGATGGACAAAGACAGATAAATCCCTGCGTAGAAGATTACATGATTTACCCCCGTTACTTCCCGACGGGCTTCGCGATTGTCAGATAAATGCCATCACCAACCTCGAAAAATCATTCAGGGAGAACCGTCCGCGTGCACTTATTCAAATGGCAACAGGTTCTGGAAAAACCTTTACAGCCATCACTTTCATTTATCGTTTGCTGAAATTTGCCAAAGCAAAAAGGATTCTGTTTTTGGTTGATACAAAAAACTTAGGCGAACAGGCAGAGCAGGAATTTATGTCGTACATACCCGTTGACGACAACCGCAAATTTACGGAATTGTATAGCGTTCAGCGGCTTAAATCAAGTTATATAGCTTCTGATAGTCAGGTTTGCATCAGCACAATCCAACGATTGTATGCTGTGTTGAAAGGCACTGATTTAGAGGAGTCGGCTGAAGAAGAAAACCCCAATGAACGTAAATTTGAAGCCAAAGAGATACCTCCGATAGCATATGAGGCCAAATTACCGATTGAATTTTTCGATTTCATTGTAATTGATGAATGTCACCGGAGTATTTATAACCTTTGGAAACAGGTACTTGAGTATTTCGATGCTTTTGAAATTGGTCTGACAGCCACTCCCGACAAACGAACCTTCGGATACTTTAATCAAAATGTGGTAAGTGAGTATTCGCACGAAATGGCCGTTGCCGATAATGTGAATGTGGGCTACGAAGTATTTCTAATCGACACCAGAATTACGCAGGAAGGAGCTAAGTTGTGGAAAGGTGAGTATGTTGAATTGCGCGACAGGCTAAGCCGGAAGAAACGCATGGAATTGCAGGATGAAGATGAGGAATACAGCGCGCGGCAATTGGATAAAGATGTGGTGAATCCGAATCAAATCCGAACCATCATCCGCACATTCAGAGATCATTTGCCGGGGATTTTCAAAGACCGCTTTGATCAGCATGGGATTTTTGAAGTACCCAAAACCCTGATTTTTGCGAAAACCGACAGCCATGCCGATGACATCATCCAAATTGTACGCGAAGAGTTTGCCGAAGAAAACAAGTTTTGTAAGAAAATAACCTATACCAGCGACGATCCCAAAAGTACACTCGCGCAATTCCGCAACGATTATTATCCCCGCATTGCTGTTACCGTTGATATGATTGCTACCGGCACAGATGTGAAGCCGCTGGAATGTTTGCTTTTTATGCGCGATGTGAAAAGCATCAATTATTTTGAACAGATGAAAGGCAGGGGTACCCGAACAATCGATTTGGATAGTTTGAGAAAAGTGACCCCAACCGCAAAATTTACCAAAGATCATTTTGTGATTGTGGATGCGATTGGCGTTACTAAAAGTTTGAAAACCGACAGCCGACCATTAGAGAAGAAGCCGGGTGTTCCGCTGAAGGATTTATTGCAGGCTATTGCCGTGGGTGCACGCGATGAGGCTTTGTTTACTTCTTTAGCCAATCGCCTGACCCGTCTCGACAAACAAATAACCGACAAGGAGAGACAGGGATTCAAAGAATTAGCACAAGGCAAAACGATTTCTCAGGTTGTGAAAGGATTACTTGGCGCCTACAATCCTGATGTTATCGAAGAAATTGAAGAAAAGATTGGATTTGAAAAGCTGGGAGCTGCTCCGGTGGAAATTGAAGCAGCTATCACCAACGCGATTGAGCAATTGCAAAATGAAGCAGCAAAAGTATTTACCGGCGAATTAAACAACTACATTGAAAATGTACGCAAAGCCCACGAACAACGTGTCGACCTGTCGAATCCCGATGAAGTAATCCATGTGGGTTGGGATATGGATGTTATTGCTAAAGCGGGTGAAATCGTGAAGGGTTTTACTGAGTGGATGTTGTTGCATAAAGACGAGCTGACCGCTTTGCAGATTTTCTACAATCAGCCTTATCGCCGTCGGGAGCTGACTTACAGCATGATAAAAGAGGTGCTGGACAAACTGAAGGAAGATAAGCCTGCTTTAGCTCCGATGCAGGTTTGGAGGGCTTTTACCTCTACTGGCGTAAAGTCAAATGGCTCTCCGCTGAACGAATTATCATCCATCGTTTCACTTATTCGCAATGTGTGTGGCATCGACTCCGTCCTCACTTCGTACGACAAAGTGGTGGATAAAAACTTCAAAGATTGGGTGTGGAAACGTCACTCCGGAGCCGGTCATAAATTTACTGAGGAGCAAATGCAATGGCTCCACATGATCAAAGAACATGTATCATCCAGCTTCCACATCGAGAAGGATGATTTCGACTACAACCCGTTTAATTCATTGGGTGGATTGGCAAAAATGTGGCAGCTTTTCGGTACTGAAACCGATGAAATAATTAATGAGCTGAATGAGGTGCTGGCTGCGTAGTTTTTTGTATTTTTGCGAAACGTATTTGAATTTTATAAACGCACTTAAAAATCATGAAAGCACCCAAATTGATACCTGCTCGTTCATTAGGAGTTGGATATTTTATTGAAGAACAAATAGAATATCGAGGCTGGAGTTTAAAGGAGCTGGCTGATTTTATGAAAATTGATGTAACAGAGTTGATAGCAATTATAAATAATACTAGTTTAATTACGATTGAATTTGCAAAAACTTTAGCAAATATTTTTGGCACTTCGTATCAATACTGGTTAAACTTAGACTCAAATCATAAAATGATTATTGCAAGAACTGCTGATTAGCAAGCTATAAAGGTTTTTGTTTTGAGAATAATTAGTTTAATTGGAAAAAGTTAGTTTAAAATGAAAAGTCAACATATAAAAGAATTATTTAAATCGTTTGTAACAGAAGACAAGCAGAAATTTGTTGAAGTTGCTCGTACGATCATTGCAGAAGAAAGAAAGCTGAATCATCAATTACTTGCAAATGAATTAAAAGATATAATTGAAGATGCAGATAATAGGGTTAATGTAGTTCGGGATGTGGATTACGATAAAAGTTACAAAAAAAACATCCCGATACCCAGAGATAATGAAAAAGGGTTTCCATTACTTGAAATTAAGGAGTTTGAACTGGATTGGTCTGATTTGATTGTTAGTGCTGAAACTAAAAATCAATTACAGAGCATAGAAAAAGGTTTTTGGAATAAAGAAATTTTTGGCACCTATGGAATTAAGCCGAAACAAAAAATTTTGTTTTATGGTGTGCCGGGAACTGGAAAGACACTAACTGCTAAAATATTAAGTTCTGTTTTGGGTTTGCCTCTGGTTTATGTACGATTTGATGCAATTGTATCCTCTTATTTGGGTGAAACAGCAACAAACCTCAAGAAGATTTTTGATTTTATAGAGAGAGGGCAGTGGATTGTTTTGTTGGATGAATTCGATGTAGTTGGAAAGCAACGCGATGATCAATACGAACATGGTGAAATTAAAAGAGTTGTAAATAATTTCATGCAGATGCTTGATAGCTATAATGGTGAAAGTTTAATTATTGCAGCTACAAATCATGAACAATTACTCGATCCGGGTCTTTGGAGAAGATTTGATGATATTATCCATTTTCAACTTCCAAATGAGGATGAAAGGGAAAAGCTATTTCATCATTATTTCAAAACAATAAAGAAGAAAGAAATTGATTATCAGTCACTATCAAAAAAAGGTAATGGTTTATCTCCTGCCGATATCTCACAGGTCGTTTCTGAATGCATTCGCCAAATGATTATTGAAAATAAAAATGAAATTAACACAACACTTATAAATCGCGTTATTGAATCATACCAAAAGCGGAAAGAACTTGAACCTAAAAAAAAATAAGTCATGCCTGAACATCTGGAGCTACCTTTTATACCTACAAACTTAAACCGACAAACTAAACAGGGCTTTGGAAAAAAAAGAGTACAACGAAGTGCTGAAGAAAAGGAAGAGTTCTACAAAACATCTGTAGAAAAATTTAATATATTTGA
>CAYMDE010000070.1:0-3269 GCA_964389115.1 uncultured Paludibacter sp.
TTTACCGAGCAGATGATTTATTTCTTTTTTAAGCTCTATCATAAATAATTCACGGCCTATAGTTAGCTTGTGAAACCGCTCAAGCTCCTCAACCCTGTTTTGGATAACCTCTTCAGCCTGTTTGCGCAGGGTGATGTCATAGGCAACACCCCTGTATCCGGTTAGTTTTCCTTTTGAATTTATGATTGGAATGCCGGTTGTTGAGATTAGAACTATATGCCCATCCTTGTGAAGATTTTCATTTACAGAATCTCTGAAGACCTCAATCTTCTTAAGAAATTCAGGAGAATTTTGCATTAGGTCTGCCTGATGATTCGGTGGGAACAGGTCGTAGAAATGCATTTTGCCAACCAACTCTTCCGGTTTATATCCGGTTATTGATTCGCAGGCCGGACTGCAATATGTGTAAATCCCCTCATTATCAGTCTCCCATATCCACTCATTGGCAACTTCAACAACCTGTTTAAATCGAGCTTCACTTTCCTGTAATGCCTTTTGAGCAGCTTTGAGTTTCTTTCTCTCCTTTGAGTCGTCAAGTGCCCTCTTGATGGCAAACGGCAGTCGATCCGGTCTGTCTTTCAAGACATAATCAACTGCGCCCTGTTTTAGGAGCTCGATGGCAGTGATTTCACCAATGGAACCCGACAAGCATATGAACGGGGTGTCCGGACAAATCTCTTTAGATAAGTTCAGTGCTGTAAAGGCATCAAATCCCGGCAGTTTAAAATCAGAGATTATAAGGTCGAAACAGGCCTTTTGTATTTTTTCAGCAAAATCAACTTCTGTTATTGCCCGCTCCACATCAAGCAAAAAACCCGATGTAGTAAGCTGTTCGCAAATGAGTTCGTAGTCGTGACTCGAATCCTCAAGGATTAAAACTCTTAGTTTTTCAATGGTCAAAGTATTCATTATTCAGGTGATTTTTAAATTGTCTTAGCCGGAATTTCATTAATTATTGCCCAGAAAAAGCCAATTTGTTTTACAGAGTCCATAAATTCTATGAAGTTAACAGGCTTCACAACGTAGGCATTAACTCCCAGCGAATAGCACTCATGCAAGTCGGGCTCTTCCCTCGATGATGTCAGCATTACCACAGGTAAGGTTTTAAACTCAGGGTCCTTTTTGATTATCCTTAAAACCTCAATACCATCCATGCGTGGCATTTTTATATCGAGCAAAAGCACAGCAGGCTTTACAGGAGAGCGGTTCTTGTATTTTCCTTCGCAACGAAGATATTCTAAAACCTCGACCCCATCGCACACCGAAATTATTTGATTGGCAAGGCAGTGCTCCGACAATGCTTCGAGGGTCAACTCTCTGTCTTTGGGATTGTCCTCTGCAAAAAGAATGGTCTTTAATTCGTACATAGCAGGTGGTATTCTGATTTTTATTAACTGCAAATGTAGGATATTTTTCAAATAAACAGCAAAAGTTTATTGTGTTTAACAACAGTTTCGATGTAGGGTTAATAAAAAGAAAAACCGATTTTTCATTCATTATAAAAAACGTATATTTGCAGGCTTTATATCCTTATTAAAACAAAGCCGTTACAATGAATATTTTTGAAGATACCGGCAGGTATATCCTTTTGATGAAGCGGGTGTTGGTGAAGCCCGACAGAGGAAGAATGTTTTTACGTCAGTTCCCTAAAGAGCTGGAAAAACTGGGGTTACACTCACTGCCTATCGTAATCATCATTTCCGTTTTTATCGGTGCTATTCTTACTATCCAAACCAAGCTGAATACCGAAAATCCGTTGTTGCCTACTTACAGTACCGGATTAGTAACCCGTGATACACTTTTGCTTGAGTTTTCATCAACGATATTATGTTTGATACTTGCAGGAAAGATTGGCTCTAACATTGCTTCTGAGATTGGTACGATGCGTATCACCGAGCAGATTGATGCTCTGGAGATTATGGGTGTCAACTCGGCCAATTATCTGATACTGCCAAAAATAGTTGCTTTTGTGGTAATGATGCCTTTCCTCGTTGTTTTCAGTATGGGAATCGGTTTGGTGGGCGGATATTTTGTTGGAATGTTCAGTGATATCATCACAGTTGCCGATTATCTGCTGGGGATTCAGTATGCATTTATTCCGTATTATGTGTTTTATTCGTTGGTTAAATCCCTGTTCTTTGCTTTTATCATTGCATCGGTTTCAGCCTATTACGGGTATTACTCTTATGGTGGAGCCCTCGATGTGGGTAAGTCGAGTACCAATGCGGTTGTAAATAGTAGCGTATTGATTCTGTTCTTCAATCTGTTGATTACCAATATTATGTTGAATTGATGCGCAGGGCGTGGTAATCAAAATAAATATAATTAAAAATGATAACGGTAGCAAACGTAAATAAAACATTCAATGATAATCATGTGCTGAAAGATGTGTCGGCAGTGTTTGAAAAGGGTGTGGTGAATATGATTATCGGGGCCAGTGGTTCGGGCAAAACGGTGTTGATGAAAAGCGTTATCGGCCTGCATCGTATTGATAGTGGTCGGATCGAATATGATGGAAGAAATCTGCCCGATATGAGGATGAGTGATATCAGGTTGTTGCGCCGCGAGGTGGGGATGCTTTTCCAGGGCTCAGCACTCTTCGATTCGCTGTCGGTGCTCGAAAATGTAATGTATCCTCTTGAGATGTTCTCGAAAATCACGAAAGAAGAAATGCTCGAAAGAACAATAAGTTGTCTGCGCCGTGTTAATCTTCCCGAAAACTCATACAAACTGTTTCCTTCAGAAATTAGTGGAGGGATGCAGAAAAGGGTGGCCATTGCCAGGGCGATTGCACTCAATCCGAAGTATTTGTTTTGCGATGAGCCTAACTCGGGACTCGATCCTAAAACATCTTTGATTATTGATCAGTTAATTAGTGAGATCACCCACGAGCTCAATATTACTACCATCATCAATTCTCACGATATGAATTCTGTTATGGAGATTGGTGAGCACATCATTTTTATCAATCAGGGTCAAAAAGCATGGGAAGGCAACAAATCAGATATTTTTCATGTTGAAAATGAAGAACTGAATAATTTCGTATTTGCTTCAAACCTCTATAAAATGGTTAAGAAAGCGAATACATAATATAGTATAACAATCATGAAGATAATATCTTATAATGTAAATGGAATACGGGCAGCATTAACCAAAGATTTTGCCGGTTGGCTCAAAGCTGAAGATCCGGATGTATTGCTTTTGCAGGAAACCAAAGCACAGCCCGAACAAGTCGATACGATGTTGTTCGCAGAATTGGGTTATACCAC
>CAYMDE010000070.1:3369-6544 GCA_964389115.1 uncultured Paludibacter sp.
GGTGATTATAATATATGTCATAAACCCATCGATATCAATCATCCGGAGCGACAAATTGGTGTTTCAGGATTTTTACCGGAAGAGCGTGAATGGCTCGATCGTTTCGAGGCAACGGGGATGGTGGATAGTTTTCGGGTGTTCGACAGCTCAGCGGAGAAATACAGCTGGTGGAGTTATCGCGGAGGAGCCCGTTTCAGAAATGCCGGCTGGCGTATCGATTATCATTGGGTAAGCGAAACTTTACGCGATTCGCTCAAAAATGCCGCTATTCATCCTGACGCTGTTCATTCTGATCATTGCCCGGTTAGCGTCGAATTAAAATGATACTCGCTTAAGGTTAAAAAACATAAATATTATAGGGCGGAATTTTTAAACAGCTAATTTGTACTTACTTTTGCCACTCGAAATGCATTTCCATATGAAGAATAACTGGTCTAAGTTTCTGATTTTCTTACTGACTCTTGCAATTTTCAATTCCTGTAACTGGGATGATGAAGAAACAGAATTTTCGTCGAATCCCGATTTTGTATCGTTACGATTCGGTAGAAATGATAGTGTGCCTGCTCAGCAATCTGCTGTTTTTACGCTTGAATTCGATTCGCTATTGATGGATTCCGTGATAGTGAATCTTGATTCGTTGCCTTTTCTTACCCGACTGGATACTGTTTATCCTACTTTCGTGTTTCGCAGCACCGCGGCTACACAGTTAATAATGACAGACACGTTGGGAACAGGATTGGATACAATCGTTCTGACGGGTAAGGATACTGTAAACTTTAACCGGGTATTGAGGGTGCGCAATATTGCAGCTAACCTGAAAGCTGAACGAACATATCCCATCAAAGTAAATGTACATCAGGTTGAGCCAGATCTCTATGTTTGGAGAAGAATTACCGATCAGATTTACACACACTCAGGAAGCGTACAGAAAGTGGTTGCATTTAAAGGTACATATTATTTCTATGCCAGCTCCGGGGTGAATAACTATCTATACACCTCAACTGATGCCGTTAACTGGACTGCGGCTGTAGTCAGCGGAATGCCTTCTAATCCGGTGTTACGTAATATGTTGGTTTTGGGAGATAAAATCATCCTTTCTCACGAAGATGGGAAAGTATATTCGAGTGCCGACGGAATGAACTGGTCGGTATTAACATCATTACCCGCAGGATTCGATGCCATGAGTTTACTGTTCGTGCTCGAAGGCAATGCCTGGTCGGTTGTCAGAAATCAGATTACCAAACAATGGAATTTTGCAACCAGTGCCGATGGTGCATCCTGGTCGGTTCGTGAAGCCATTCCCGATAATTTCCCTGTAGGAGATTTTGCAGCACTTTCGTTTAAGTCAAGAACTAACAAGCCCAAAGCACTTGTATTGGGCGGTTATTCAGCTGCTGGTGAGTTGCTTGCACGGACATGGAGTGTTGAGCGAAATGTTTTTCAGGAATATAAATGGGTCGATTTTGGCCTTGAAAATACTACCTTGGTTTCGCTCTCCGGAGCTTCGGTTGTTGCTTACGATAACAGACTGTTACTTTTTGGTGGGATGGATATTGAAGACAATGTGATTGATACACCGTTTATGGAATCGATAGATGAAGGTTTGTCTTGGCGTCAAGTAGATGAAACTTTGAATCAGATTTTTGATGTTCAGAGAGAATTGTTATATCAGCCCAGAAGTTATCAGACAGCCATCGTTGACGAACCCAATCAACGCATCTATTTGTTCGGCGGTCGTTCACGCACACCGGTTTTCATGAATGTGTTTACTGATGTGTGGACAGGCAAAGTCAACCGTGCTTATTTCCTTCGTAAATAGTTTAATTGATGTATAGCAAATCAGTCATACAAGCCCCGCAGTTCCGCTTTAAAAGATGGAGCCGGAAGTCGTATGCCGTTTTTGCCACCCTTTGTAAGTCAGTTACCATCGGTTGCCTGAAAGTGCATATGGCAACCAGGGTTTTATTCTCTATCGTTGTTCAGCAACTAATTTCATTCAATGCTGATGGAGAAACTGATGATGAATTGCAGGAAGATTATCTTTTGTCGGAATTTCCTGAGCTAATTGCTGCAATTCCTGTATTAAATACAAGTTCCGCTGATGATGCGGGTTTAGGATACTTATTTTTTCAACCGGAAGACGGTCGGAATAGTGCTACACGTGCTAATCCGACCGTCTTTCTTTTTTCAGAAATTCACTAAAAACAAATATTATGATGCGTAAAACGATTATTCTTTTATTGATTGCGATGTTGTTTCTCCCTGCTTGGGCTTTTGAATTGAACGACAGCACGGTAATTCAGTTACAACAAATTGACATTGAAGCCATCAGAAAAAAGCAATTCCCCGAGATAGGAAGGATAGTGCGAAGGGTAGATGCAGCACAGCTTTCGATTCAACCGGTTCAAACCACGGAGGCAATCCTGAGAACAATTCCTGGAGTTGATATTCGTCAGCGTGGAGTTGGCGGCACACAGTCGGACATCTCGCTGCGTGGCGGTTCCTTCGATCAGGTGTTGGTATTGCTCAACGGCATCGATATTTCAGATCCGCAAACAGGTCATCACCATTTAAACCTGCCGGTCGATGCTGCCGATTTAAGTGGCGTAGAGGTGTTGCAGGGTGCAGCATCGCGTAGGTATGGCACAGAAGCTTTCAGTGGAGCTGTAAATTTCAGCACGCAGGTTCAGCCCGGCAATCAGCTCAAAGCCGAAGCGAGCTATGGCTCCTTTAACACTCACAAACTCCGGTTGGCAGCCAATGTAGAGTCGGGTGAGTTTCGGAATTTCACTTCAGTAGTCCAAACAGCAAGCGACGGTCATCGTCATAATACCGATTTCAACCGCTTCAATATGTATTCGCTAACAAGCTGGAATAACGAGAAGGTCGGGGTTACAGAGTTGCAACTCGGACTTCAGCACAAATCCTTCGGAGCTAATGGTTTTTACACCTTAGCATATCCTGAGCAGTTCGAGCATACACGCACATTATTTTCATCGCTTCGCTGGAGAAAAAGTTGGGAGGCGCTGGATGTATCGGCACAAATACATTCGCGTCGTCACTACGATCGGTTTGAGTTGTTCCGCGACTTCAACGGTGCTGCAGCCTGGTACACTGATCATAATTATCATCAGACAGATGTAAATGGTGGAGGAGTTAATCTTCAGTATTATAC
>CAYMDE010000070.1:6644-11237 GCA_964389115.1 uncultured Paludibacter sp.
GCCGAGTTGAGTTATTTCATTCAAAATGATCTGTCGGTTTTCGTGTCGGCCAATACAGCATCGAGGTTGCCTACCTTCACCGATTTGTTTTATCAGAATGCCACGCACGAAGCCAATCCTGATTTACAGGCTGAAAAATCACTTAACATTGAAGGTGGGATTTCTTATTCCGGCAAACAATTACACACGCGTGCCAGTGTGTTTCACCGCAGAGGAACTAATATCATCGACTGGGTACGTTATGAGGGCGATCTGAAATGGAAAAGTCTGAATATGGTTGCAGTAAACACTACCGGAGCTGAAATATCAGCCGAATACAAGCCACAAAGTGAAAATCTAAACCGTTTGCTGCTGGCATATACCTGGATTGATAGTGATAAAGTTGCGGAAGGTTTCGATTCAAAATACGCGTTGGATTATTTGCGACATCAGTTGTTGCTGGGGCTTGACCACCGCATCTACAGGAATATCGCAGCATCGTGGAATGTTAGTTTGAGCGACAGAGCAGGAAGCTACACCGATTTTGCAAGTGGAGAGCTAATGGCTTATAATCCTTTCGTGCTCGTGAATACCCGGGTAAGGTGGGATATGAAGAAACTACAGGTGTATGCTGATGTAAATAATCTTTTGAATGTTGATTATGTCGATTTTGGAGGCCTTCCATTGCCCGGTTTGCATGTGATGGCGGGGGTGAAATGGATGCTTAGATAATTTTAGAATAGTTTTGCTGATTTGCGTTTTTATGTTAATTTTGATCATCTTTTTGAAGTGTAATAATAGTAGCCTTCGTAATAATGACAGAATTAAACAACCCTATAAAGCTAACAACTCAAAAAAGTCCATCCGACATTGTTATTTCCCGAATTAGGGAGATGTTGGAACAAGGTGTTCTCAAATCAGGGGACAGGCTACCTTCGGAAAGGAAGTTGGCATTGGATATCGGAATAAGTAGATCTCACATAAGAGAGGCACTACATAAGTTGGAGTTCTACGGTATTATAAAAACACTTCCGCAGAGTGGGTCGGTCATAAACAGTTTAGGGATTTCAGCTTTAAATGGTTTAATTACTGATGTGCTTACAATACAGGATTATGATTTTTTGTCATTAGTTGAAACCAGAATTGTGCTGGAAGTTAATGCGATAAAAATGTGTGCTGAGCGTAGAACGGATGAGGATTTGAAATCTTTAGAAGCAGCACACCTAAACTTCCTTAAATATTGGGATACAGATGAAAGGGTTAATTATGATTTTGCTTTTCACAGAGCGATAGCTGAGGCAAGCCATAACCCTGTTTTCAAGGCACTGATGTTGATTATCACACCTGATATCATGAATACATATAATAAAGAGCGATTTTGTGCGCCGAACACCAGAATTGTAGAAGAGCATGTTTCCATGTTAGAGGCAATAAGGGAGCGAAATCCTGTCAAGGCTGCTGAGTTGATGGAACGACATATGGATGGTGTTTTGCAGTTTGCAAGAGATCGTGTAGGAAGCTAAAAAATGTAAGTACATGAAACCAATTTAAATCATTGCATCAGGGACAGTTTTTTACATAAACAGTCCCTGATTTTTCTTTATAATAATTTCACAAATACAAAAAAAAATATACTTTTGCACAATTGTAATCATTACAAAAAGTTTTATAGTCATTTATAAATCTAATATCCCAACAAAATGATGGAATTACTTGATGTTTCTTTGCTTAACTGGTCGCGCGCTCAGTTCGCGTTGACAGCCATGTATCACTGGATATTTGTGCCTCTTACCTTAGGGCTCGGTGTTATCATGGCAATTATGGAGACCATTTATTACAAAACCGGTAAGGAGGAGTGGAAAACTGCTACGAAGTTCTGGATGACGCTCTTCGGGATTAACTTTGCCTGTGGTGTTGCTACAGGAATTATTATGGAGTTCCAGTTTGGTACCAATTGGTCGAATTACAGCTGGTTTGTAGGTGATATCTTTGGTGCACCTCTGGCCATCGAAGGCTTACTTGCATTTTTCATGGAGGCTACTTTCATCTCTATCATGTTCTTTGGTTGGAAAAAGGTGAGTCGCGGATTCCACCTCACCGCCACCTGGCTTACCATGTTGGGAGCAACCCTTTCCGCACTTTGGATTCTCATTGCCAATGCCTGGATGCAATATCCTGTGGGTATGGAGTTTAATCCGGATACTACCCGCAACGAGATGGTCGATTTTTGGGCTATCGTTTTGTCGCCCGTAGCATTAAATAAGTTTTTACATACTGTTTTCTCAGGATGGGTCGTGGGCGCCTTGTTTGTTGTAGGTATCAGTTCGTGGTTCCTGATGAGAAAGAGAGAGATTGATTTTGCGCTGAGAAGTATCAAAGTAGCAGCCATTTTTGGTGTCGTTGCGTCGGTATTAATCATTGCGAGCGGTGATGGATCTGCCTATCATGTGGCACAGAAACAACCCATGAAGCTGGCTGCGATGGAAGGGTTGTATGACGGTGTTGAAGGGGCTAATATTGTGGGCTTCGGCATTTTAAATCCTGATAAAAGATGGGATAATGATGAGAAAACTTACCTGATGAAAATGGATGTGCCCATCCCCAAACTGCTTTCTTTCCTTGGCTATCGCGATGCCAATGCTTTCGTGCCCGGCATCAAAGATATCATCGAAGGATATACCTTGTCGAACGGGAAAGTGGTGCCCTCTTTTGCTGAAAGGCAGGCAAGCGGACAGCTGGCTATTGAGTCGTTGAGGCTCTATCAGGAAGCAAAGTCAGAAGGAAACGATTCGCTTGCTATATATCATAAGGAAGTGCTCGATGCCAATTTTAATAATTTTGGATATGGCTATCTGGATAAGCCATCAGACATAATTCCCAATGTTGCACTGACTTTCTACTCTTTCCACATCATGGTGGCACTGGGTTTCTGGTTCCTGTTGTTATTTATTATTGTATGGGTGCTATTGTGGAGAAAGAAAATCGAGACTGCGAACTGGTTACATTGGTTGGCATTGATTACCATTCCTTTGGGTTATGTGGCCAGTCAAACCGGCTGGATAGTGGCAGAAATGGGTCGCCAACCATGGGCAATTCAGGATATACTTCCTTTGCAGGCAGCTTTGTCCGGGGTTTCAAAAAGTTCAGTGCAGATTACATTCTTCTTGTTCATTGCCTTGTTCACCGCCCTGCTGATCGCCGAAATCCGCATTATGGTTAAGCAAATTAAAAAAGGTCCGGCAGATCACTAATCTAACAGTAGTTTAAAAGTTTAACGAATAATAAATAGATACTATGATGACATATGAATTCCTTCAGCATTATTGGTGGTTCCTGATATCTCTTCTGGGAGGTTTGCTCGCTTTTCTTCTGTTTATTCAGGGCGGACAATCGATGCTCTTTTCACTTCCAAAAACAGAAGATGAAAAACGTTTGCTTGTTAATGTCCTTGGCCGGAAATGGGAGTTCACCTTCACCACCCTGGTAACTTTCGGTGGAGCTTTCTTTGCCTCATTCCCGCTGTTTTACTCTACCAGTTTTGGGGGTGCATACTGGGTTTGGATGATCATACTTTTCGCATTTATCATCCAGGCATTCTCATATGAGTTCCAGTCGAAACCGGGAAATATTTATGGGAAAGACACTTACAGAAGATTGTTGTATATCAATGGTTTGCTCGGTACTTTCCTGATTGGTGTTGCCATATCAACATTCTTTACAGGATCCGACTTTACCGTAGGAAAGGGTAATATCACCAATGTTATTTCACCGGTAATTAGTCGCTGGGGAAGCGATTGGCATGGATTGGAAGCTCTGCTCAATATCAGAAATCTTCTGCTTGGGCTTTCAGTATTCTTCCTGGCACGTACCATCGCTTTGCTCTATTTCATCAACCGACTGAAACATGAGGAACTGGAGGCAAGATCTCATAAGTTTCTGTTGTACAATTCTCTGCCTTTCGTAGTGGTGTTTGTGGCTTATGTGGTTACGCTGTTGCTTGCAGAAGGTTATGCTGTGAAAGATGATGGTACAGTTTACCTCGAACAGTATAAATATTTGTACAACCTGATTGAAATGCCACTTATTGGCGTTTTATTCCTGTTGGGTGTTTTGGCTGTCCTGTATGGAATAATCATGTCTGTCTTAAATAAACAGTACAAAAAAGGAATATGGTTCAGTGGTGTCGGAACCATTGTGACCGTTACTATGTTGTTCCTGATTGCAGGTTACAACAATACGGCCTTCTACCCATCCTCCACTGATTTGCAAAGCTCACTCACAATTTTCAATGCGTCATCAAGTGAGTTTACGTTGAGAGCAATGACATGGGCTTCGATTTTGGTTCCGGTGGTGGTAATATACATCATCATTGCCTGGAGGGCTATGGAAAAGAAAAGGTCAGATATTCAAGATATTAATGACGATAGTCACGCTTATTAAGTAAGTGCTTTTTTGAACCAAACATGGGCTGAATTGTTTAATATTCAGCCCATGTTTGATTTTGATACAACGTTTTAAATGTTCCTCTCATCTTGTGTTCTGTAAGGAATAATTTTTTAATGCTGATTTGTTAGTCCTTTTTTTACTCTTTCTCATAAATAATGCATTATGAAA
>CAYMDE010000071.1:0-11229 GCA_964389115.1 uncultured Paludibacter sp.
AGCAGCCACGAAAGTAAGGGCAACTCGAAGATAAGTCCCATAACGAAGCACAGCATCAGGAAGGTGTTCATATAGGAGTCGAGCGAAACACTGTTTTCTATCAATGAACTTAGCTCGTATCCGGCCAGGAAACGAAGCGTTAAAGGGAATACGATGATGTAGCCTACTGCAATGCCCAGGTAAAATAACAGATTGCCGAATAGAAATGCCAGTCCGGTATTGCGACGTTCGTGATCGTAAAGTGCTGGTTTTATAAATGAAAATATCTGATAGATCACAAAAGGAAAGCTCAATACCAGAGCAAACCAAAAAGCAGATGAAATATGGTAGAAGAACTGGGATGCAAGATTGATGTTGATGATGTTAACTTCAAACTCACCCAGAAACTCTTTTGGGAAAAAAGGGAGCATGCTGCCAAAACTTTCAATCCAGTCATATAAGAAGAAATCGGATTTTGCAGGTGCGAATATGACCTTGTCAAAAAGGTCTTTCATTAAAGCAAACATCAGTATTGAGGCAGCAAGAAGAAAACCGGCTATACGAAACAATACTTTTCTGAGTTCATCCAAATGATCCCAGAATGATGTTTTGTTATCCTCTAAATCACTCATTACTTATTTTCAGAGTCTTCGTTAATGTCTTTACGGATGTCCTCTTCTACTTCACTCAGACCGGATTTGAAACTTTTTATGCCTTTGCCGATTCCGCGCATAAGTTCAGGGATTTTTTTGCCACCGAATAAAAGCAGTATAACTAATGCGATAAGGATGATTTCTCCGGCCCGAAGGTTTCCAAGGAATAGTAAGTGGTTCATGAATATGTTTTTTAATGGTTGACTTTTCTGTGTGCAAATATAGTCAAATTTTTTATAACAAAACCGCCCCCGGATAACAGGAGCGGTTTCAGTTTGGTATATGTAAGAAACTGTTTATTAAGCTTCGGTAGTTTCAGCTTCTTCTGATGCTTCAGCTTCCTTTTTTGCTTTTTTAGTTTTCTTAGGAGCTTCTTCGGCGGTTTCCTCAGCAGCTTCAGCTTTAGCAGCTTTAGCTTTTTCAGCTTTTACCATTTTCTCAGCAGCAGCATTAACTAATTGGTCTTTCAGGTCAGCGAGTGACTGAATATCGCCCAAAGTAGTTTTTTCCTGTCCGCTTGAAACTACTGTTTCTTCTTTCTTGGCTTTTTTAGCTTGCTTTTTAGGAGCATCGCCAGTGGTTGTTTCAGCAGAAGCAGCTTTTTCAGCACGTTTTACATCTTCGTGGATGCGGCTGTGAGAAACGATAATTCTTTTAGCGTCTTTATTGAATTCAATCACTTTGAAAGCAAGTTTCTCATCGATTTGAGCCTGCGATCCGTCTTCTTTTACAAGATGTTTTGGAGTTGCAAAACCTTCAACACCATAAGGAAGAGATACAACGGCACCTTTATCGATCATCTCGATGATAGTTCCTTCATGGATGCTGTCAACAGTAAACATTTTTTCGAGAACGTCCCATGGGTTTTCTTCGATTTGTTTGTGACCAAGACTTAAACGACGGTTTGCTTTGTCGATTTCAAGTACCTGTACTTCAATTTCACTGTTGATTTGTGTAAACTCTGATGGATGTTTCACTTTCTTGGTCCATGAAAGATCCGAGATGTGAATCAAACCGTCAACTCCTTCTTCGATTTCAACAAAGATACCGAAGTTGGTGAAGTTACGCACTTTGGCTGTATGTTTTGAATCAACGGCATATTTCTCTTCGATGCTTTCCCATGGATCTGATTTCAGTTGTTTGATACCGAGTGACATTTTACGCTCATCGCGGTCAAGTGTCAGGATCACGGTTTCAACTTCGTCGCCAACTTTCAGGAAGTCCTGAGCCGAACGAAGATGTTGTGACAAGCTCATTTCAGATACGTGGATAAGACCTTCAACACCTGCTGCGATTTCAACAAACGCACCATAATCGGCCATAACTACCACTTTGCCTTTTACGCGGTCACCAACCTGAAGTTCAGCGCTCAACGCATCCCATGGATGTGGAGAAAGTTGTTTCAGACCTAATGCAATACGTTTTTTCTCATCATCGAAGTCGAGAATAACCACATTGATTTTTTCGTCGAGTGTAACAATTTCTTCAGGATGATTTACGCGACCCCATGAAAGGTCAGTAATGTGAATCAAGCCGTCAACACCACCGAGGTCAACGAATACTCCGTAAGAAGTAATGTTTTTAACGGTTCCTTCCAGCACCTGACCTTTTTGCAGTTTGCCAATGATTTCTTTTTTCTGATTTTCAAGTTCAGCTTCGATAAGTGCTTTATGCGAAACCACCACGTTTTTGAATTCAGGATTGATTTTGATAACCTTGAATTCCATGGTTTTGTTAACGAATACATCGTAGTCGCGAATTGGCTTAACATCGATTTGCGAACCCGGAAGGAACGCTTCGATACCGAATACGTCAACGATCATACCTCCCTTAGTGCGGCATTTCACGTAACCTTTCACGATTTCCTGCGATTCGAGAGCCTCGTTTACGCGATCCCAAGAGCGGGTTGCACGAGCTTGTTTGTGTGACAGAATCAGCTGTCCTTTTTTGTCTTCCTGACTTTCGATGTAAACTTCCACTTTGTCACCCACTTTTAATTCAGGGTTGTAGCGGAATTCACTCATCGGAACAATACCATCGGATTTATATCCAACGTTTACCACTACTTCGCGTTTGTTGATCGAAATAACGGTACCTTCAACAACTTCCTTGTCTTTGATAGCTGTAAGGGTGTTGTCGTAAATGTTTTTAAGTTCTTCCTTCGACTGAGCAGTCATAGAATCACCTCTTTCATAAGCATCCCAGTCGAATTCTTCTTCAACTACAGGTGCTTTTGGAGCTTCCGGGGCAACAGCAGCGGGAGCTTCTTCAATAACTTCCTCTTTAACTTCAGTTACAGCTGTTTCTTCTACTTTTGTTTCTTCAGCAGCAGGCGTAGTTTCTGCTACTTCACCGGTGTTATTTACTAACTCCTCGGCAGGTTTTTGATTTTCTTCCATTTGAATGAAAAATGTTGTTTTGTACTAAAAATAGTAGGTTGGACATTATGTTGTTAAAAATTGCGGCTGCAAAGGTATAAAAACTATTCTGATTTACAAGTGTTTCCCCTGAATTTTGTTCTTAGAATCGACTGTAAACTACCCTGATACGCATGGGGCGTGTGTCGTGGTTCCCTCCGCATATTGTTACAGCACTCATCAGGTATTGTTGCGAAACTTCTGTGATGTTGTTCGAGCTGTCATATCTTAATCTTACAGGAACAAGCAAATACCTGTCGTCGTTGGTCAATGGATTTCCTGTACTTTTAGCTGTTTTGAATTCGTTGGCTATAAGTCGGGCGATATCGAAGCTGTAAAAATACTCCAGGACTCCTGTTTCGCTGTTCCTTTCAGTGTTAACTGCTCCCAGAATAGCGAAATTGTCATTGGGGATACTTCTTTTGTTGAAGAATTCAACATATTCCGATTCTTTTATCAGCATCATGTTATTCACCAATGGCTGGGCAAGGGTTTCAGTGTTGGCTTCTGAAATATCGACCCTGAGTTTAGCGTTATTGATAGCCAAACGCATGCTGCCTTCCATTTTTTGCTGCATTTCGAGCAACGGCAGTTTTACACGTGTATAAACATTGGCAGGTGATGCAACGTAATGAATCTGAGTAGGTTCAGCTGCCAATCTGTTTCTGACAGCGGCTGTGTCGGGGTGCAGAAAACGGTTTACCTGACGAACACGGTCATTGGCAGGGAAAGTTATCATCGAATTAACTTTTACGATTGAGTCTTGTCCTGCCGAACCTGTAATAGTGTAGGTGTAATGATAGTAAAACTCAAGATCCAGTCTTCTTACATATAGCATTAAAGCCGATCCGAAATCGGGAGTGACATAGATTCCTTTGAAATTATTGATAAAAGGATTGTTGTTGCTGAAAGTTCCAGTTGCTAAAGGCGTGAAACGTTGCAGAAAATCATCAGAGAGTTTCATAGCAACATAAGTAGAGTCATTTCTTTTGGTTGCATCAACGGCAGTGAAAGACTTTTTACCCAACAAAAGTGATTTGTCGGTGTAATCAAATGGATTGATGTTGGTTGCATAAGGCGACATATAATTAAAAGTGGCCTTGTTCATCTCGTAAACACTCACATGCATAGGCGAGTATTTGTCGCCGAAAAACCGTTGGTAATACATCACGAATAAAACCGAGTCGGCCTGCATATTTGCCGGGAAGTTATGTCCTTCAGGATTTTCAACCTGAGCCAGAATGTCGGCATGGACAGTTCCATATTTCTGATCGTAGAATGTGCCGAGCAGGAATGAATCCTGACGGGCAAACATCCCGGAAAGGAAATAATCTTCCGAAACCACGCCGAATGACTCAGCGCCCACCAGAATTTTATCGGATGCAGGCATGATACCTCCACCAATATCGGTTATATTATCATCTTTACAGGAAAGAAAGAATGCTACAAAAAGCACTGTTAGCCAAAGGCGAAAGTTTGTTTTCATAAATTTCCGGAAACTGTTAGTCGGAAAATAATCTTGTTAAATAACACTGTCGTAAAAACGTACATATTCATCGGCATAATCTTCATCGTGCTTGTAAGGCAGGAATTTCTTGCCGGTTTGATTGATGTACTCAAGTACTTCCGGATTTGTGTCCGGAACAGATTGAATAACACCATCAGAAAAATTAATAGCCAGTTTGTTCAGGGTCACGTAGTCGATATCTTTACCGCGCATAAACTTCACATCTTCTTCTTCGATACCTTCAAGTAAAAGTTTGTCGGTAAATAAATCCCTGAAAGGATTCTTGAAATCATCATTGAAAAGAGAATAAATAACTTTCGAGTTTTTGAAGAAAGGATCCTGATTGTAAGCTTTCTTGATGTACAGAGGTGCCAGGGCAGTCATCCAACCCAAACAATGAATCACATCAGGAGTCCAGCGCAATTTCTTTACAGTCTCCATAACTCCCCTGATGAAGAAAATGGTTCTTTCGTCGTTGTCGCTATACTCGTTGCCATTATCGTCGAGGATGGTGTTCTTTCTATGGAAAAAATCTTCGTTGTCGATAAAGTAAACCTGCAAGCGGGCCGACTGAATTGAAGCTACCTTGATGATGAGCGGATGATCGGTGTCGTCGATAATCAGATTCATGCCGGAAAGGCGGATTACTTCATGCAATTGATTGCGGCGTTCATTGATTGCGCCGAATCTGGGCATGAATGTTCGGGTTTCGCGACCTCTGTCCTGAACCGCCTGAGGCAAATATCTGCCCATGGTAGCGATGTCTGATTCGGGTAAATACGGGAAGATTTCTTGCGAAATGTAGAGTACTTTATTAACTTTTTTCATGAAGATGAGGAATCACACAGAAATATTTTCGAAAATTGTATGCAAAGATATACAAAAAAAATCGGAATAATTCGCACAATCCATTAAACCCGATAAGTTTTTGTATTTTTGCACCCGTTTTTGGTAATGCTTAACATTCTTTTTTAGTGATACATACTGTAAAAACTGTTGCTGAGCTTTCGAAAGTGCTCGCTGCTGTGCGGGCCGAAGGTAAGCATATCGGACTGGTGCCCACCATGGGTGCACTCCACGATGGTCATTTGATGCTGGTGAAGAGATCGGTTGATGAGAATGATTATACTGTGGTGACTGTTTTTGTGAATCCAACCCAGTTTAATAATCCGGATGATTTGGCCAGGTATCCTCGTGATCTTGAAAAGGATATCAGTTTGCTGGATGAGGTGTCCTGCGATTTGGTCTTCGCCCCTGAAAAATCAGAAATATATACTGATGATGAGTTGTCGAAATCGTTCGAGTTTGATTTTGGCGGACTCGATACGGTGATGGAAGGTCGCTTTCGTCCGGGTCATTTCAATGGAGTAGTGCAGATTGTGAGTAAGCTTTTCCGACTAATTGAGCCAAACAGGGCTTATTTCGGAGAGAAGGATTTTCAGCAACTGTCGATTATTCATCGCATGAACCGCCTGATGAATTTTGGTGTCGAAGTGGTGGATTGTCCGATTGTTCGCGAGCAATCGGGGTTGGCAATGAGTAGCCGCAATGAGCGCTTAACGCCTGAGCAACGAAATATTGCCGCCCAAATATCGAAAGTTCTGTTTGAATGTCGTAACTTTGTCCCCGTTAAAACACCCGCCGAAGTTAAGCATTTTGCTGAAGAGCAAATCAATGCTGTCGAAGGGCTTGAACTGGAATATTTTGAACTTGCAAATGTCGAAACCTTGCAGCCGGTTTCGGACTGGAACGAACCAACTGTTGGCTGTATTGCTGTTTTTTGCGGAGAAGTAAGATTAATTGACAACATCCGATGCACGTAACTGTTTTAAAATCAAAAATTCATCGTGTTTCCGTAACGGAGGCCGATTTGAACTATATCGGGAGTGTAACCATCGATCAGGATTTGATGGATGCATCCAATATTATTGCTAACGAAAGGGTTTTTATCGTCAATAATAATAATGGAGCACGGCTCGATACGTATGTAATTCCGGGTGAAAGAGGTTCCGGAGTTATTTGCCTGAATGGTGCTGCTGCCCGTCTGGTGCAGCCCGGCGATATTATCATTATCATGGCATATGCCAGTATGGACTTCGAGGAGGCTAAGCATTTTAAGCCCACCATCATTTTTCCCGACACGAAAACCAATAAGCTGATTGATTAGTTTTGAGCACTGTCATTATTAAATATAACGCCGGAAATATCCGTTCAGTGCTGTTTGCTCTCGAAAGAATCGGGGTGCAGGCCGTTGTTACTGATGATGTTGAATTGATTAGAAATGCCGACAGGGTAATTTTTCCGGGAGTGGGAGAGGCTTCGTCAGCCATGCAATATCTGAAACAGAAAGGACTGGATGAGGTGTTGCGTTCCCTACGTCAACCAGTGCTGGGTATTTGTTTGGGTATGCAACTGATGTGTTCCTATTCTGAAGAAAACAATACTGAATGTCTCGGAATTTTTGATCAGAAAGTGTTGCGCTTTCCTGATGCTTATGGTTTTAAAGTGCCTCAAATTGGCTGGAATACCATATCCGACTTAAAATCTCGTCTTTTTGAAGGAATTAGCAAGGATGATTATGTGTATTTTGTGCATGGCTATTATGTTGAGTTGTGTAACGATGCCATTGCAACTACTTCCTATATTAATGCTTACAGCTCTGCCATCCATAAAGATAATTTTTATGCTGTTCAGTTTCATCCTGAAAAATCGGGAAAAACCGGAGAGCAGATATTGAAAAACTTCATGAAGTTGTAGGCGCTGACAGCGTTTTAACAAACTGATACCAAATTTATTCCAGGTGAAATTCGAATTACTTCATACTGATACTGCATCTTCGGCTCGTGCCGGATTGATTACTACGGATCACGGACAAATTAAAACTCCTATTTTCATGCCGGTGGGAACAGTAGCATCTGTAAAAGCGGTTCATTTTCATGAGCTTCGCGATGATATCAATGCGCAGATTATACTGGGCAATACTTACCACCTTTATTTGCGCCCCGGACTGGAGATTATGAAGCAGGCTGGCGGACTGCATAAATTCAATGGCTGGGATCGTCCAATTCTTACTGATAGTGGTGGTTATCAGGTTTTTTCTTTATCTGCAAATCGCAAACTCAAAGAAGAGGGTGCTTTTTTTCGTTCTCATATTGATGGCAGTAAACATCTTTTTACTCCTGAAAATGTGGTTGATATTCAGCGCATCATTGGCGCTGATATCATGATGGCCTTCGATGAATGTCCCCCCGGCGATGCCCCTTACGAATATGCGCGCAAATCGATGGAGCTTACCCATCGCTGGCTGATGCGGGGTGTGAAACGATTTGAAGAAACCAGTTGTGAATATGGTTACAATCAGGCTTTCTTTCCTATTGTGCAGGGTTGTGTGTATCCTGATTTGCGCCGTCAATCGGCCAGTCTGGTAGCTTCACTTGAAAGGGATGGAAATGCCATTGGCGGACTTGCAGTAGGCGAGCCTGCTGAAAAAATGTATGAAATGATTGAGGTGGTGAATGAGATTTTGCCGCAAAACAAACCACGTTATCTGATGGGGGTTGGTACGCCCGAAAACATCCTGGAAGCCATAGAACGTGGCGTGGATATGTTTGACTGCGTAATGCCTACGCGCAACGGACGAAATGGTATGTTGTTTACTTCCCAGGGGATAATGAATATGCGCAATGAGAAATGGAAAAACGATTTCTCGGTGCTTGATGAAGATGGTACGTCCTATGTTGACCATGCCTATACGAAAGCTTACCTGCGACACTTGTTTGTGAGCAAGGAATTGCTTGCAATGCAAATCGCGTCCATCCACAACCTGGCTTTTTATTTAAAGCTTGTCGGGGATGCACGCGATCATATTTTAGCAGGCGATTTTGCTTCCTGGAAAAAGGAAATGGTTTATCGCCTTACACGCCGTCTCTGATTTAAATCCAACGAACGTAACAGAAGTCCTGACGGTGAGGAAGATCCTCATTTTTCGGGAACATGCGAAATGCATATTTGAATGATCCTGCCTGATTCATCTGATATTTAGCTGCAAAATGAATTACGCTTCCTTCTGTTTTAACCGGAAGTAACTCCACAACTTCATAGAGTGAATCTTCGTGACGTTTGTTCTCATAATTGATTACCATTTCAACACCTACTCCTTTATCGTTGAGTTGTTTCGTGTCAATGGATACTGCAATCTCATATTCTTCTCCCACATGTGGATCGTGAATCAGTTTTTCAGGGATATTGACAGCATTTACAGCGATCTGATCCCAGTTGGCAGCCATCTGAATTTTCCAGGCAGCAATTTCTTTTGCTTTGGCGAAATTATTTTCACGCAATACTCCCGATCTTTTTGCCAGCTTTTGGTAGAATTTCTCAACATAATCATCCATCATGCGCTTTGTAGTGAATCGAGGATTGATTTTGGCAATCGAATTCTTTATATACTGAATCCACTCAGGCGAGTAACCTTTGGTGTTTTTAGCATAATATAAAGGAATTATTTCATTTTCGAGCATGCTGTAAATAGTTACCGCATCCAGCTGATCCTGATGCTCGGTATTTTCGTAGGTTTTTTTCTCAGTCAATGCCCAACCGGCACCTTTAACATAGCCTTCGAGCCACCAGCCATCAAGTACCGAGAAATTCAATACGCCATTCATTTGCGCTTTTTCTCCTGATGTTCCTGATGCTTCGAGTGGACGGGTTGGGGTGTTGAGCCAAATGTCAACCCCTGATATCAGTCGTTTAGCTAAACGCATATCGTAGTTTTCAAGGAAGATAACCTTGCCCATGAACTGAGGCATGCGAGAGATTTCAATAATTCTTTTGATAAGTCCCTGACCACCACCATCGGCAGGGTGTGCTTTCCCTGTAAACAGGAACTGAACCGGTCTCTCCGGGTTGTTCACAATCTTCTCAAGTCTGTTTAAGTCAGTGAAAAGAAGATGTGCACGTTTGTAGGTGGCAAAACGTCGTCCGAAGCCAATAATCAATGCATTCGGATTGATTGATTCAAGAATGGAAAAGATGCGGGAGGGATCACCATGGTTTTTGAACCAGTTTTCTTCGAATTGAGCCTTGATGAAGTTAATGAGTCTGTTTTTCAGGAACATGCGTGTGTCCCAAATTACCTGATCAGGCACCTGATAAATTGCTTCCCAGATTTTCTTGTTCGATTGGTCGTTGTAAAACTCTTTTGAGAAATAGTGCTCATAGACTTTTTTCCATTCAGAAGCAGTCCATGTTGGTAGGTGAACTCCGTTTGTTACATAGTTTACATGTAATTCTTCAGGATAATAACCTTTCCAGATTGGATTAAACATCTGTTGCGAAACCTTGCCGTGTAACCAGCTTACACCATTCACTTCCTGACAAGTATTACATGCGAATGCGCTCATCGAGAACTTTTCATCTTTATTTCCAGGATGTTCGCGTCCCATATCGATAAAATCATCCCAACTCAATTGAAGTTGAGCAGGGTAATCGCTCATGTATTTTCCGAACAAACCTTCATCGAAACTGTCATGACCGGCCGGAACGGGTGTGTGCACAGTATAAAGTGAACTTGCTCTCACTATTTCCAACGCTTCGTTAAAGCTAAGGCCTTGTTTAATGTAATCGAGTAAGCGCTGCACATTAATTAAAGCAGCATGACCTTCATTGCAATGATATACCTGTTTTTCGATACTCAGCTTTTTCAAAGCTAAAATACCTCCGATACCCAGCATGATTTCCTGTTTCAGGCGGTTTTCCCAATCGCCACCGTATAACTGATGCGTGATGCTGCGGTCTTCCGGACTGTTCATCTCGGTGTCGGTATCAAGCAGGTATAGCTTTACGCGACCAACATCAACTCTCCAAATGGCTGCATAAACAGTTCTTCCGGGGAAGGGTACTTCTACCAATACAGGATTGTCGTTTTTGTCTTTGATTTGTGTGATAGGCAGGTTATTGAAATTCTGCGCCTCATAAACCGGAACCTGTTGACCTTCAACCGAGAGCGTTTGTGTGAAATAACCGTATCGATACAAGAAACCAATGGCGGTCATGTTGATGCTACAATCGCTGGCCTCTTTCAGGTAGTCGCCTGCTAGAACGCCCAAACCGCCCGAGTAAATTTTCAGGATTTCGGTCAGACCATATTCCATGCTGAAATAAGCAACAGAAGGTTTATCTGTGTTTGTTGGCTGTTTCAGATAAGCCTGAAAACGATCGTAAATGCTATCAAGTTTTGCAGTAAATGCGGGGTCGTTTCCTAATTCATTCAATTGATTCAGGGAAAGGATATTCAGCAGTTGTACCGGGTTTGATGAAGCTTCGATCCATGCTTTTTTATCGATGTTGCGAAACATGTTTTTAGCTTCGCTGTCCCAAACCCACCAAATGTTACGGGCAATTTCTTCCAGCTTCTTCACTTTCTCGGGGAGGTTCGATTTTACATTCAAAGATCTCCAGTGCGCTTCGTTTACCTGATTGACTTTAACTTTCATATTGTTATTGTATTTGTTCAATATTTGTGTTCTATAATGACATTTGCAAAAATAATGTAATTTTTATTATGCAAAACATGTTATAAAACATATTTAACGTAATATTTACCGCAAATGTTTGCAGAGAAATATTGAAATTCTGAGTATTTAAACGTAACCTTTGCGTTTTAGCGCGATTG
>CAYMDE010000072.1:0-11191 GCA_964389115.1 uncultured Paludibacter sp.
TTTTCACGAAGCTGAATACCATACTCTGATGTTTTTTTACGACGGTTGTTACCGTGCTGTCCGGGAGGATAATTCTTTTTCGACAATACTTTGTCGGGTCCGAAAATAGCTTCCCCGAATTTACGGGCAATTTTTGATTTTGGTCCGGTATATTTTGCCATTTTTTGTAAAGATTTTTTATTTTGTACTTAGCTTTCCCCTGATTTGATGTTCTGAACTTACAGCCGCGATTGCTGAGAGGTTACCAACTGCAATCCAAAAATTCTGACATTATCAGTTACTGGAAAACGTTATTTAATAATTACAGAGATTATACACGTCTGCGTTTTGGAGGACGACAACCATTATGTGGCAGTGGAGTCACATCAACAATTTCTGTCACCTCAATACCCGCACCATGAACTGTACGGATTGCTGACTCGCGACCATTACCCGGACCTTTTACATAAGCTTTAACCTTACGAAGTCCGAGATCAAATGCTACTTTCGCACAATCCTGAGCAGCCATCTGAGCTGCGTAAGGAGTATTTTTCTTGGATCCGCGGAATCCCATTTTTCCTGCTGAGGACCATGAGATTACCTGACCGTCGCCATTAGTAAGAGTTACTATCACGTTGTTAAAAGAAGAGTGTACGTGCAATTGGCCTACACTATCAACTTTTACAACTCTTTTTTTGGCTGCAACTGTTTTCTTTGCCATAATAAAATTTCAATTTTAAGCTAATCTAAAATTCGCTACGTTAAACTTTACTTAGTTGCTTTTTTCTTATTTGCAACTGTTTTCTTCTTCCCTTTGCGGGTACGAGCATTGTTCTTGGTACTCTGACCTCTCAATGGAAGGCCGATACGGTGACGTATTCCACGGTAGCAACCAATATCCATCAGGCGTTTGATGTTTAGTTGCACTTCCGAACGAAGATCACCCTCTACTTTATAAGTAGCACCAATGATTTCGCGGATTTTAGCTGCTTGGTCGTCAGTCCAGTCCTTAACCTTAATGTTGATATCAACACCGGCTTCTTCTAAGATTTTCTTTGCATTACTGCGACCTATTCCGTAGATATAAGTCAATCCAACTTCCCCTCTTTTATTCTGGGGTAAATCTACTCCAACAATTCTTATAGCCATAAACTATTTATTTTGTAAAATAAAATTACTTAACCCTGACGTTGTTTAAACTTAGGGTTCTTTTTGTTAATAACATACAAGCGTCCTTTTCTGCGAACGATTTTGCAATCATCGCTGCGCTTTTTAACTGAAGCTCTTACTTTCATCTTTATTATCAGCCCACTAAATCCCCCGGAGGGTAAATTTCCAACTACTGAGGCTCTTTAATAGCTGGACATTAATAAATTGAATAATACTTTTTAAATCGGCCTTCCTGTTTGCTTCATTTAACAGAAGCACGAAGGAATTACTTATATCTGAACGATATTCTTCCTTTCGACAAGTCGTAGGGCGACATCTCAACTTTCACCTTGTCTCCCGGTAGAATTTTAATATAATGCATACGCATTTTTCCGGAGATGTGTGCTGTTATTACATGTCCGTTTTCAAGTTCTACACGAAACATCGCATTAGATAATGCTTCAATGATAGTTCCGTCCTGTTCAATTGCGGTTTGTTTTGCCATACAACTTTTAAAAATTTCCTATTACTTCTTCAATATAATCGAATGTTGATAATATATCTGCTTTCCCTTTTCTAACAGCAACCGAATGTTCGAAGTGAGCTGAAGGTTTTCTGTCGGATGTCCTGGTAGTCCAGCCATCCTTCTCAAAAACCAAATTACGCTTACCCATATTGATCATCGGCTCAATTGCCAGGGTCATTCCGGATTTGAGCATTACACCATTACCTTTTCTGCCATAATTGGGCACCTCAGGCGCCTCATGCAGATTTCGTCCAACACCATGGCCAATCATTTCACGTACTACCGAGAAACCTTTTGACTCACAATGCGACTGAATGGCATAACCAATATCTCCAAGACGTTTCCCTTCAGTTGCTTCTGCAATTCCAAGATATAAAGACTCTTTGGTGGTACGAAGCAAATCCATTACTTCCGGTTTTACTTCTCCAACAGGAAATGTAAAGGCACAATCGCCATGAAAACCGTTTATATATGCTCCGCAATCGACTGAGATTATATCTCCATCTTTCAAAATCACTCTTTCTGAAGGAATCCCATGTACAACCTGTTCGTTAACAGAAGTACATAAAGATTTTGGAAATCCTGCATATCCTAAAAAACCCGGAACAGCACCATTATCACGTATAAACTCTTCAGCTATTGTATCTAACCTTTCGGTACTTACTCCCGGTTTTATCCACCGGGCTAACTCTCCGAGCGTTTTGGCGACTATCTGATTGCTGATTCTGAGAAGTTCTATCTCCTCATCAGTTTTAAGATATATCATTTTTAAATTCGATCTATTTAATATGCAGCTACACTTCCGGTACGACCTTTAATACGTCCTGATTTCAACAGTCCGTCGTAATGACGCATCAACAAGTGACTTTCGATTTGCTGCAAAGTATCCAATACTACACCTACAAGAATCAGCAACGATGTTCCTCCAAAGAATTGTGCAAACTCCATATTTACTCCAAGCAGTGAAGCAAAAGCTGGAAGAATAGCAACAATCGCAAGGAAAATTGATCCCGGCAATGTAATGCGTGACATTATTTCATCCAGAAACTCAGCAGTGTGCTTTCCGGGTTTACATCCCGGAATGAATCCATTGTTGCGTTTCAGGTCTTCAGCCATTTGTGTAGGATTAATCGTGATTGCAGTGTAGAAGTATGTAAATAAAATGATTAGCGTCGCAAACACGAAGTTATACCAAAACCCGGTATTATTCATGAAAGCAGCAGCAAAACCACTCATTGCATCCGACTGAGCATATCCGACAAAAGCCAAAGGAATAAACATAATTGCCTGAGCAAAAATGATAGGCATTACACCTGCAGCATTAATTTTCAGCGGAAGGTACTGACGTACACCACCATATTGTTTGTTCCCAACCACTCTTTTTGCGTATTGTACGGTAACCTTTCTTGTTCCCTGCACCAACATAATCGAAGCTGCAATTACCAATATAAGGAAGATGATTTCAAGAATAAACATTACAAGACCACCTCCGGTATCAACAAATCTGGAAGCAAATTCCTTGATAATAGCCCCGGGGAAACGTGCGATGATACCAATTAAGATGATAAATGAAATACCATTACCAACACCTTTATCTGTAATTCTTTCACCAAGCCACATTACGAACATCGAACCAGCAGTAAGAATCAGTGTAGATGTAATGGTAAACCATATACCTCCCGGCAAGGCTGAACCTGCCTGCTGTAACTGAACACCCAGGTTAATGAGATATGTAGGACCCTGAACAAGCAGGATACCAACCGTCAGATAACGGGTAATCTGATTCATTTTACGACGTCCGCTTTCTCCTTCACGTTGAATCTTCTGGAAGTAAGGAACTAAAATGGTTAACAACTGCACAGCAATCGATGCCGAAATATAAGGCATGATTCCCAAAGCAAAAATGGATGCATTTGCGAACGCACCTCCTGAGAACATATCAAGAAGAGCCATCAAACCACCACTGGTCTGATCTTTTAACGCAGTTAACGCACCAGGATCAATACCCGGAAGTACGATGAATGATCCGAATCTGTAAATCATCACGAATAAAAACGTGGTAGCCAAACGGATACGAAGATCTTCAATCTTCCAGATATTTTTAATTGTCTCTATGAGCTTTTTCATGTGTTTATTATTTTTTCACATTACAGGAAGCCACTTCCTGATATCAGATTTTTACTACGGTTCCACCGGCGGCAGTAATTGCCTCCTCAGCTGATTTCGAGAATGCATTAGCTTCTACATCCAGCTTCAGGGTCAAAGCGCCTTTTCCAAGGATTTTCACTTTGTGTGATTTGCTGATAAAGCCATGTTCACGAAGTTCACTCAAACCGATTTTAGAAATACCTGCTGATTGAGCCAACGACTCAAGAACTTCAAGATTGATAGGCTTGTACTCAATTTTATTTAGACTTTTGAACCCGAATTTAGGAAGACGGCGTTGCAAAGGCATCTGACCTCCTTCAAATCCGATTTTTCTTGAATATCCTGAACGTGATTTTGCCCCTTTATGACCACGAGCTGAAGTACCACCAAGTCCTGAACCGGAACCACGTCCAACTCTTTTTCTTGTTTTTACCGAGCCTGCTGCAGGGGTAAGATTACTTAAATTCATATCTTATTTTTTAAAAGATTCAATGATTAATTATTCGATAATTCTAACCAGGTGTCTCACTTTCTGCACCATACCCAAAATCTGGGGTGTAGCTTCGTGCTCAACGACGGCATTCAATTTTTTCAGTCCCAAAGCCTCCAAAGTAAGTTTCTGAGTTTGGGGAGAATTGATTTTACTTCTTACCTGCTGTATTTTAATAGTTGCCATACTTTTCACTTTTATCCGTTAAAAACTTTATCTACCGAAATTCCACGATTCTGAGCTACGGTATAAGCATCGCGCAGTTCGCCAAGAGCTACAATTGTAGCTTTCACTAAGTTGTGAGGATTTGATGAACCTTTTGATTTTGCGAGTACATCGGTAATACCAACACTCTCAAGTACAGCACGCATCGCACCACCCGCCTTTACTCCGGTACCCGGAGATGCTGGTTGAATCAACACCTGAGCACCACCAAATTTAGCAACTTGCTCGTGAGGTATAGTTCCATTCAACACCGGTACTTTGATCAGATTCTTCTTGGCAGCTTCGGTACCTTTAGCGATTGCAGCAGTAACCTCACCGGCTTTACCCAATCCCCATCCAACGATACCATCTTCGTTACCAACCACTACGATAGCAGAAAAGCTGAAGGTACGTCCACCTTTGGTTACCTTGGTTACACGGTTAACCGCAACTAATCTGTCTTTCAATTCCAAATCATTGGTTGTTTTTACTTTGTTCATATCTGTAGTCTTACCTGATTAAAATTTAAGTCCGGCTTCGCGGGCAGCATCAGCCAATTGTTTAACTCTTCCATGATACAAATAACCATTACGGTCGAATACTACCTGAGTAATTCCGGCCTCAAGAGCAGCTTTAGCAACGAGGTTACCCACTTTGGCAGCCTGCTCAATTTTAGTCATTTTATCTTTGATACCCAGTGAAGATGCCGAAACAAGGGTTTTTCCCTGAACATCATCAATTAATTGAGCATAGATTTGCGTATTACTACGAAAAACTGTCAAACGGGGTTTTTCGGCTGTGCCCGATATTTTGTGTCGGATATGAGCCTTTATTCTGATTCTTCTATTTGTATTTGCCATTTTCTTACAAAAGTTTAGTTGATTTATTTACCTTTACCTGCTGATTTACCGGCTTTACGGCGTACAACTTCTCCTTTAAATCTCACCCCTTTTCCTTTGTACGGTTCCGGTTTACGGAACGAACGAATTTTGGCACATACCTGACCAATTAATTGTTTGTCGGCACTTTCGAGGATAATAACAGGATTCTGGTTACGTTCACTTTTAGTTTCAACCTTAACCTCGGCTGGTAAACCCAGGAATATATTGTGTGTATATCCCAATGAAAGTTCTAATACTTGTCCCTGATTAGAAACACGATAACCTACACCAACAAGTTCAAGTATTTTCTGATAACCTTCAGAAACACCAATAACCATATTGTTTATCAATGAACGGTAAAGACCATGCATTGAACGGTTTTGTTTTTCATCATTTGGGCGGGTTACCAAGCACTGGTTTCCTTCCACATTAACTGCGATATCAGGATGAACATCCTGAGTCAGTGTTCCTTTTGGTCCTTTAACTGTAACCAGATTGTCCTGGCGTGTAATGGTTACTCCTGCGGGGATCGTAATGGGTAATTTTCCTATTCTTGACATTTTTCTTTCCTCCTACATTAATAAACGTAACACAACACTTCACCACCTAACTGCATTTCAAGAGCTTTCTTGTTTGTCATTACTCCTTTTGAAGTTGACAAGATAGCAATACCAAGTCCGTTCAAAACGCGTGGCATCTCACGGAAACCTACGTACTGGCGAAGACCAGGTGTAGATACACGGATCAGTTTCTTGATTGAGTTTACTTTGTTTACCGGGTCATACTTCAGGGCGATTTTAATCGTTCCCTGCGGACCATCTTCTACAAACTTGTAGTTAAGGATATACCCTTGCTCATGCAATATACGGGTAATCTCCATTTTCAAATTAGATGCGGGTATCTCCACCACACGGTGGTTTGCTTTAATAGCATTCCGCAATCTAGTTAAATAATCTGCGATTGGATCTGTCATAAATTTGTTTTTAAATTGATCCCGACTACCGGGACAATATTTATTTATTTTTTTCTGCTATGAGACGCAATACACTGCGTCTCTACAGTTTTGGTTGATTACCAGCTTGCTTTTTTAACTCCCGGGATAAGGCCATTGGATGCCATTTCGCGAAACTGGATACGTGAAATTCCGAACTGACGCATGTATCCTTTTGGACGACCAGTGATTTTGCAACGATTGTGCAAACGGATAGGCGACGAGTTTCTTGGAAGTGTCTGAAGTGCATCATAATTGCCTTCATCCAGAAATTTCTGACGTTTCTCAGCATACTTAGCAATTAGCTTGGCTCTTTTAACCTCGCGGGCTTTCATTGATTCTTTTGCCATTGTATCTCTGTATTAGTTTTTCTTAAATGGTAATCCGAATTCTTTCAACAGTGCGAAACCTTCTTCGTCGGTTTGTGCAGTTGTTACAAAAGTGATATTCATACCTAACAGACGGTTGATATTGTCAATGTTGATTTCAGGGAAAATAATTTGCTCCTGAATACCAAGTGTATAGTTTCCACGACCATCTAGTTTAGATTCAATACCTTTGAAGTCACGAACACGAGGTAACGCAACACGAACAAGACGCTCTAGGAACTCGTACATACGATCACCTCGAAGAGTTACACGAACTCCGATTGGCATTTTCTTCCGAAGTTTAAAGTTTGAGATATCTTTTTTAGATATTGTTTGAACTGCTTTCTGACCTGTAATGGCTGTCATTTCGTTGATAGCCACTTCGATAATTTTCTTATCGGCCACTGCAATTCCCAAACCCTGATTCAATACGATTTTTTCTAGTTTGGGTGCCTGCATTACCGACTTATAACCAAACTCTTTCATCAATTCAGGAACGATACGTTCTCTGTAATCCTGTTTTAAACTTGCTGTATTCATTGTTTAAATTTCCTCTCCTGTTTTTTTTGAAATACGCACCAATTTACCTTCAGCATTATTTTTACGGCCAACGCGAACGGGTACTCCATTCTCTACCGGATTCAAATTTGAAATGTGAACTGACGCTTCCTGTTTTACAATTCCACCTTGAGGACTTTTTGAACTAGGCTTGGTATGCTTTGACACCATATTTATACCTTCAACGATAGCGCGTTTTTTGCTCACGAGAACTTCCAGTACGCGACCGGTTTTTCCCTTGTCTTCTCCCGCATTTACGTAAACGGTATCACCTTTTTTAATATGTAATTTACTCATTACTCTAAATTTTTTGAAGATTAAAGCACTTCAGGTGCAAGTGAAATGATTTTCATATTAGTAGTACGGAGTTCACGGGCAACTGGTCCAAAAATACGGCTTCCGCGGATTTCGCCTGCGTTATTTAATAAAACGCATGCATTATCATCAAAACGTATATATGATCCGTCGGCACGACGAACTTCTTTCTTAGTCCGTACTATAACGGCTTTCGATACGATACCTTTTTTGATATCTGAAGAAGGCACTACGCTTTTCACTGTTACCACAATAATGTCGCCCAATGAGGCATAGCGTTTTCCTGTTCCTCCCAATACACGGATACAAAGTGCTTCTTTAGCACCTGAGTTATCCGCTACGATGAGTCTTGATTCTTGCTGTATCATAATTACTTAACTCTTTCGATAATTTCAATTAATCTCCATCTTTTCAGTTTACTCAGCGGACGAGTTTCCATGATACGAACGGTATCTCCGATATTACATTCGTTCTTTTCGTCATGAGCATGGTATTTCTTCGTTTTATTAACGAATTTTCCGTAAATAGGGTGCTTTTCTTTCCATTTCACAGCTACAGTAATGGTTTTATCCATTTTGTTGCTGAAAACGACACCCGTTCTCTCTTTTCTTAAATTTCTTTCCATCAGTGTTTCTTTTATGGATTAATTATTTTCACGTTGACGTAATTCTGTTGCAAGACGTGCAATCGTACGACGCACTTCTTTTATTTGCAACGGATTATCAAGCGGTGAAATAGCATGATTCAACTTCAGACGCACCAATTGTTCTTTCTGTGCATCAAGACGCTCCAGAATTTCCTGGTTATTTAACTCTTTAATTTCACTGGTTTTCATTTTCCTTAAACATTTTGAGTTGTGTCATAATCACGTCTTACTACAAATGAAGTAGTTACGGGTAGTTTTTGAGCGGCCAGACGAAGAGCTTCTTTGGCAACTTCAAAGGGTACCCCCTCAACTTCAATAATCATTCTTCCGGGAGTAACAGGAGCCACGAATCCCTCGGGAGCACCTTTTCCCTTACCCATACGTACCTCTGCAGGTTTTTTAGTGATGGGTTTATCCGGAAACACACGAATCCAAATCTGTCCCTGACGTTGCATATAGCGGGTTACAGCGATACGGGCAGCTTCAATCTGACGACCGGTAAGCCATTTCGACTGCAACGATTTGATACCGAAAGAACCGAATGCCAGCTGATTTCCACGCTGAGCATTACCTTTCATGCGCCCCTTTTGCTGTCTCCTGAACTTAGTTTTTTTAGGTTGTAACATAATTACTTAAATCAAATTCATTAATAACAGTTTACTTTCTTTTTTTTCTGAATCCTCTATTACCACGGTCGTTACGATCGCCACCGGCAAATCGGTCACCTCCGCGTCCACTTTCTTTCGAAGTGGTAAAAGATGGAGCCAAATCTTTTTTGCCATAGACTTCTCCACGACATATCCACACCTTCACTCCAATTATACCAACTTTGGTCAATGCTTCAGCATGAGCATAATCAATATCAGCCCTGAAGGTATGCAGGGGGGTCCTTCCTTCTTTATACATTTCAGAGCGTGCCATCTCGGCACCATTCAAACGGCCTGAAACTAAAATCTTGATTCCCTCAGCTCCCATTCGCATTGTTGAAGCAATTGCCATTTTCACAGCACGACGGTAAGCAATCTTACCTTCGATCTGACGTGCCACATTATTAGCAACAATTACTGCATCAAGCTCCGGACGTTTAATTTCAAAGATATTGATCTGAATTTCCTTATCAGTAATCTTTTTCAATTCTTCTTTCAGTTTATCAACTTCCTGACCTCCTTTACCAATGATAACACCTGGTCGTGCTGTACAAACTGTAATAGTTACCAACTTCAACGTACGTTCGATGACAATACGCGATACACTGGCTTTGGCTAAACGAGCATTCAGATATTTTCTGATTTTGCTGTCTTCCAGAATGGTATCACCATAATTGTTTCCACCATACCAGTTTGAATCCCATCCGCGGATAATTCCCAGACGGTTACTTATCGGATTTGTTTTTTGTCCCATCGAGTATTAATTTTCGTTTTCGTTAGTATTCCTCGTATCTACAAATAAAGTAACGTGGTTAGAACGTTTGCGGATTCTGTATCCACGTCCCTGAGGAGCTGTACGCAACCTCTTCAGCATTGTAGCTGAATCAACAAATACTTTACTTACGTATAAACTTGCACCATCGGCTTTTTGCTCGGTTTTCTGTTCCCAGTTTGCAATGGCCGAGCGAAGCAATTTCTCTAATCTTATTGAAGCTTCTTTTGACGAGAACTTCAAAACGCTCAATGCTTTGTTTACTTCCATACCACGGATCAGGTCTGCCATCAGACGCATTTTGCGTGGAGAAGTCGGCACATCATTGAGCTTAGCGAAGTATAGCGTTTTATTAGCTTCTTTTCTATTTTCGGCTGATATTCTTTTTCTTGCACCCATTTTTTTTGAATTTTTTAATGCTGTTATCTAATCAATTCAATGGATTACTTCTTTTTACCACCGTGTCCGCGGAAATTGCGGGTTGGAGAAAACTCACCCAACTTATGTCCTACCATGTTCTCGGTAATGTACACGGGAATAAATTTGTTACCATTGTGAACTGCTACTGTGTGACCTACAAAATCAGGCGATATCATTGTAGCTCTTGACCATGTTTTAACTACGGTTTTCTTTCCGGTCTCATTCATGGCGAGTACTTTCTTCTCAAGCTTCAGATTGATAAAGGGTCCTTTTTTTAATGAACGGCTCATATTATTTACTTCCTTTACTTAATTATTTTTTCTTTTTTTCAATAATATACTGGCTTGATTGTTTCTTTGGCGAACGAGTTTTGTAACCCTTAGCCAACAAGCCTTTGCGTGAACGGGGATGTCCTCCGGAAGCGCGGCCTTCGCCACCACCCATCGGGTGATCAACCGGGTTCATCACAACGCCTCTCACACGCGGACGACGTCCGAGCCAACGTGAACGACCTGCTTTACCTGATATCTCTAACGCGTGGTCAGAGTTTCCAACAGTTCCAATAGTTGCTTTACAGGAAGACAGAATCTTACGTGTTTCTCCTGAAGGGAGTTTCACGATTGCATATTTGTCTTCACGAGAGTTCAACTGAGCAAAAGTTCCTGCTGAACGTACCATCGCGGCACCTTGTCCCGGACGTAATTCAATATTATGAATTATTGTACCGAGTGGAATATTTTGCAAAGGAATAGCATTTCCTACTTCAGGAGCTGCATCAACTCCCGACATTACTGTCTGACCTACCTGCAAACCGTTTGGTGCAAGAATATATCTTTTTTCCCCATCAGCATAAAACAACAATGCGATACGCGCCGAACGATTCGGATCGTACTCAATGCTTTTAACTGTTGCGGGAACACCATCTTTGTTGCGCTTAAAGTCAATTACTCTGTATTTTCGTTTGTGGCCACCACCAATATATCTCATGGTCATTTTACCATCATGGTTACGACCACCTGATTTATTGCTACCAACTACAAGCGATTTTTCTGGTTCACTCGCAGTAATTGTGTCGAATGTACCAATAATCTTGTGTC
>CAYMDE010000073.1:0-3097 GCA_964389115.1 uncultured Paludibacter sp.
GGATGGCCCATGGCCCGTTGAGTATCTTTGGTCCAGATATCTTCCATATAGGTAGCCCTCAATCGCTGCGCATTGTCGTGATGCACCCAGCTATTCCCGAATCCAGCCCTCAGAACCAGCCTGCTAAACACCTTTTTAGCATTTTCACCGAACACGGGATAAACCAGTCTTGCCTGCCCGTATATCCGGTCAAAATTGAGCAGGAACGAGTGCTTGGGTGATTTTTCCGCTCTCCTGCTATGTCCGCCCTGAAGTCGGAGACCACAATCAATCTGAAAAGAAGATTGATTTATGTCAAGATATTCAACTGAAGCCGGACGCTCCCAACCTCTGCCTGCTGTAAAGGTGAAATTCGTAATGGGTGCACCTGTATAAATATAAATACCTCCCGTGTTTTCATCGTTGGCATGCGAAAAAAGATTATCCCTGTGCGTTACAATTGAAACAATCGGGATGCTGTAAAAAGAATTTATCACCGCGTTGGCATAATCGGGGTCACCTAACAATTCCTGATTCATCGCGTAGTGAGCAATGGCAGTGCCTGAGATGGCAGTGTAGGGTCCCCACATGGCAGGATATCCCTCAGGATTATTGGTTTGCCTTATAACATCAGTCGGAAAAATATAGGTTTGCGTATTTGTGTACATCGCCCTGAGACCATTTGCTACGACTACTGCTCTAATCACAGATGTCTTATTAATGGCTATCGGCGAAGTATATTTAATCCCGTTGTTTTGGTCGGGCAAACTGCCATCAAACGTATAAAAAATATCTCCCTCTCCGGTTGAGGAACTAAGTTCCAACATAAAAGCAGTATTGTAAACACCGTGAGGAATACTGAAAATAACCCTTTCAATGATTGCAGGAGCTTGTAATTGTGCCTGAACGACAGCAATATTGTGAGAAAGAATGAAAGTCAACAGCACAAAATACGAACTGCACAGACTCTTTAAAAACTTTGTGATCATGGCATAATATCAGACGGCAAATACCGGTTAGCCGACAAATATAAAGATTTTCAGAATAAGGAAATGCGCTGATAATCAGGAATGCCAAAAACTACAGTAAAAAAATCAAAGTATCAATCCGTCACGCATTTCGATTACCCTGTCGGATAATGCGGCCAAATCCTTATCGTGAGTCACTATGATGATGGTGAGTCCGAACTTATCACGTAAATCGAACAAAAGCCTGTGTAGCTCTTCTTTGTTCTTGCTATCCAAACTACCTGAAGGTTCATCAGCCAGAATCACCTTCGGATCATTAATCAGTGCCCGGGCAACAGCAACCCGCTGTTTTTCACCACCCGACAACTCCGACGGCTTATGCTCCAAACGATCGCTCAATTGCAGGTATGCCAGTAAATCAATGGCTTTCTGACGAACTTTTTTCCAATCGGCACCGGCAATCAAACCGGGAATCATCACATTCTCAATGGCACTGAATTCGGGTAAAAGCTGATGAAACTGAAAGATGAAGCCAATCACCCGATTGCGAAAAACAGCCAGTTCATTATCGTTAAGCTTGCCAAGTTCAGAGCCATCCACCTTGACTGTACCTCTGTTTGGCAAATCGAGCGTACCTAAAATCTGCAGCAGCGTGGTTTTTCCCGCCCCACTGGGTCCAACGATACTAACAATTTCACCCTTCTCAACCTGTAACGAAACCCCTTTGAGTACTTCCAGGGTGTCGAAACTTTTATGAATATCTTTTGCCTCAATCATATGCAGTTAGCTGAATTTTGATCGCAAAGTTAGGGATAAAAAACCGGATTAGCCGGTAAAAATTGTACTTTTGCACAAAATTAATTTCATCCATGACCGACCTGAAAGTTTTCGGAGAAACAGAGTTTATCAGCAGCAAACGTGCCCGGGTGCTGTCGGTAAAAATTCTTCGCGACGGACTACGGATTACACTTCCTTCGGGCAAAACGAAACAAGATGCCATTCGTTGGATTCTCGACAACAAGGATCTGATTATTAGAAAGCAAGAAAAAATAAAGGCTCGTAAGAGCAAAACGCTTATCAGAGAAAACGAGACTATCAAGACCCACACATTTAATATCATTCCGTGCAAAGCAGCAAGAAGCGATGTTTTCTTCAATCTGAACAATGGCACACTCAAAATTGAATATCCTCTTGATGCCGACCTTGAATCAGATCATTTGCAACAAATATGCTGGCGGGGAATCAAATATTTCCTCAAAAAAGAAGCAGGAAGGGTACTGCCGGAAAAACTGGCAAAACTGGCCGGGGAACATCGATTTACTTACCGCGACCTCAAACTTCAGTCGGGAAAAACACGTTGGGGAAGCTGTTCAAACAGAAAAAGCATCAACCTTTCGATTTACCTGATGTTGCTTCCGGAGCATTTAATTGATTATGTTATATTACACGAGCTCTGCCACACGGTGGAAATGAACCACAGCGACAAATTCTGGAAATTGATGGATGATGTAACAGGAGGAAAGACAAATCGTCTGAGGAAAGAAATAAAGAACTACGAGATTCCGGGTTAATGATGTGAGGCTGCATGGAACCCCCTAAAAACGAGAAAGGTTGCCACGCCTGACAACCAATCTTTGTTAACCTTAAATCTAATACTATGAAAAAATCACACTGCAAAGATAAGGCGTTTGAACATTCCACGCAAGCGTTTTGACGAAAAAACATGCTTTATAACATATTTTTAACGATTTCCCGCGATATCAGTCTGTTTTGAAAGGAATTTTGAGGGAATTTCAGGAATTTTTCAAACGAAAGTCAGGGATTTATTGCTTTGTTGTTACTTTTGCTTACTCGTGCTTTCATTTTAATTAAAAATATAATTCCATGAGATCCTTAAAACTTTCAATCCAGCTGATGACATTGTTGTTTGTATTCTTGATGTATTCGTGCAACAAAGACCAATCGACACCCACACTCGACCAACAACGCGATGCCATTTTAGCGCAGATTAAGGCACCTGAATATCCTCTTGAGCAGGTGTTGATAACCGACTTTGAAGCGGTGGGCGATTCGGTGACCGACAGCAAACCGGCTTTCGATGCAGCTTTGCTGAGGGCTAAAGAGACTGCAGGAGGATTGCATATTGTGGT
>CAYMDE010000073.1:3197-11154 GCA_964389115.1 uncultured Paludibacter sp.
GCTGCAAAAAGAAGATCAGATGCTTTCCAGGAAGATGAACCACGAAAGCGTGCCAATTGAAGAGCGTATTTTTGGCGACGGGCATTTTCTTCGACCCCATCTGATGCAGTTTTTTAATTGTAAAAACATCCTGATTGAAGGGGTGCATATCACCAATGCGCCTTTTTGGTGCGTGCATTTGCTGAAATCGGAGAATATTACCGTGCGTGGAATCAGCTTTAATGCCACCAATGTTAACAACGATGGCGTAAACCCTGAATACTCGCGCAATGTGCTCATTGAAAACGTTGATTTCAATAATGGCGATGATAATGTTGCCATCAAGGCCGGGCGTGATTATGAGGGTCGAGCTACTGCCATTCCGACCGAAAACATCATAATTCGTCACAACCGGTTTAAAGGATTACATGCCGTAGCAATTGGCAGTGAGATGTCGGCCGGCGTGCAAAATGTGTTCATCGAAAACAACACCTATGCAGGCTATTGCAAGCGGGGTATCTACATGAAATCGAACCCCGACCGCGGCGGTTTTATGCGCAATATTCACGTGCGCAACCTCGAACTCGATGAAGTGGAAGATCTTTTCTACGTCACCTCCTTTTATCACGGACAGGGCGAAGGATTTACTACCAAAATCGAAAATGTAAGTATAGAAAATGTGCGTTGTCGCAAAGCCCGCAAAGGAGGGATTATCATTCAGGGTTATCCTACAGAGAAAGTACGAAATATCTCATTTCATAATGTAAGCATCGATAGCGTAGCCATAGGAGTATCAGTAAATCATGTCGAAAACATCACCTTCAGCGATGTAAATCTCGGAGGAAAAGTGATGGATATGCCGAGTTTTGCACACTGAAATTTGAACATTGGTATTATTGAGATTCATATATCTGATTTATTCTGAAATTTAACATCATTTTTAACTGTTTTACAACAGTTTGTTGTTTTTTTGTATTCACTTTTCTATTCAAAGTACTTATCTTTGGCTCAGTTTGAAGGAATTATAACCCTGAATAAAACTAAAGAATTATGGAAATCAGAAAAGCACTCAGCAAAAGACTTATTGAATTGAAGTCTACACTTCCGGAATTAGTTCTTGAGGATTATTTAAAAATGAACCCTTCAGCTGCTGAAAGGATGCCTGATGCTCAAAAGGAACAGTTCAAAAAGGGTATCGTGTGGACACTTTCCTTTCTTGCTGAAACGATATGGACAGCTAAGTCTGAACTCTTCAACGACAGTGTTTTGTGGGGCAAAACATATTTTCAGTCGATAAACCTGCCTGTTCAGTACGTTGCCGACATCATTGAACTCCTCAAATTAAAGTTAAATAAGATTAGCAGTCAGGAAGAATCAGAAATTATTAATCCGATTCTTGAGAAGGCAGTTTCGATGATGAAATCTCAGGACCAGCAAAACACCTCTTTATCAGCCAAAGAAAATAATCTTTCAACTGTGGCTGATACCTATCTTGGCTTTTTACTACGGGGTGAAAGAAATAAAGCCCTGGCTCTGGTAATGGATGAAGTAAATGCCGGAAAACCAATCAAAGATATCTATCTGAATATTTTTCAACCGGTGCAGTACGAAATCGGCCGACTATGGCAAACGAATAAAATCAGTGTGGCACAGGAACACTATTGTACGGGTGCAACACAACTGGTGATGTCGCAACTTTATCCCTATCTGTTCACCGGTGAACGAAAGAATAAGAAAATGGTGATGACCTGCGTTTCGGGCGAGTTGCACGAAATGGGAGCACGGATGGTGACAGATTTTTTTGAGATGAACGGATGGGACACCTATTACCTCGGAGCCAACATGCCATCGGAATCTATTTTGAATTATATTAGTGAAACAAAACCGCATTGTCTGGCCATTTCAGCAACCATGACCTTTCATGTAAATGCTGTGGAACAATTAATAAAACAAATCCGGACTGACAGCAAAACACCTTCGGGATTGAAAATACTGGTAGGCGGCTATCCGTTTAAAGTGGCCAATGATCTGTGGAAAACGGTTGGTGCCGACGGATACGCGCCCAATGCTTCTGAAGCCATTGAGCTTGCCAATCAAATAATAGTTGTATAGATATGAAACCTGAAGAAGACAGAAGTTTTACCGTTTACTGCGATACGGAAGGTAAGGTTACGGAGATTTTGCGGGATGATGGTCACTTCCTTTCTGAAACTATTATCGGCAATTTCCTGTTTTCGATTATTGCTCAAAGCGATTTGAATAAGTTTCTGAACTTCTTCGTGGAATTGAAGAATGATAAGTCGGCCATCGGATGGGAGATAAATGTAAACACCGAAACAGGGGCACAAACATTCAGCTTTTTCGGGGCACAATACGATGAAAAGATTGGCATTGCTGCTGCTTCATCCAAATCGGAGGCCAATCAGCTTTTTGCTGAGCTAACCCGCATAAACAACGAACAGGCAAATTTATTAAGATTGCTTTCGAAGGAAAAAGCAGCGTTTCTGTCGAAAACCGACGAACCACCGCTTGCATATTACGATGAACTTAGCCGCCTGAACAATGAACTTGTAAATTATCAGCGTGAATTATCGAAGAAAAACAGGGAGCTCGACGAACTGAATAAACTCAAAAATCAGTTTTTGGGAATGGCTGCCCATGATTTGCGTAATCCATTGATGGTTATCATGAACCTCAGCGATTTCTTGCTTGAGGATTATAATGAACAATGGAATGAGAATCAGCAGAAAATGCTGAAAACGATAGAAAAATCGAGTCACTTTATGATTCGGCTTTTGGAGGATATCCTCGATATCAGTGCCATAGAATCGGGTAATTTGAATTTATATAAAGAGAAGACCAACTTAAACACACTCATTCAGAAAAATCTGAATCTGAATTCCATCCTGGCCGACAAGAAAAAAATCAGCATTCAGTTTCAGGCTGATGAAAACAACACTGTGATAAATATCGATGCAAGCAAGATTGAACAGGTACTCAATAATTTAATCAGCAATGCCGTGAAATTTTCGTTGCCGGGAACCAAGGTAACTGTAAGGATCGCCGACCATCCAAACGAAGTAACGGTTGCGGTCAGGGATCAGGGGCCGGGTATTCCGGAGGACGAACAGGACAAGCTGTTCAGGCCCTTCTCGAAGATTAGTGTGAAATCGACTGATGGGGAAAAATCGACCGGACTGGGATTGTCGATAGTGCGTAATATTATACAGGGACACGGAGGAAAAGTTTGGGTAGAAAGTAAAGTTGGCGAGGGTTCTACTTTCTGCTTTTCAATCCCAAAGTAAATTATTGTGATATGGAGTTGACAGACGAAAACAGACTAAAAATTCTGGTGGTTGATGACGATCCGGATTTGTTGCAAATCACTGAGATGATGCTCAGTAAACAGGATTATATCGTTTCGACAGCCTGCAACGGGAAGGAGTGTTTTCAATCAATTCAGGAAAACAAGCCCGATTTGATTCTATTAGATATTGTATTGCCTGATACTTCGGGATATGATATCTGTAAATCCATTAAGAATGATTCCGGGCTACAATCGACATTCATCATTATGCTATCGGCATCCCACACCATGTCCGACGATATAGCACAGGGACTTGAAATTGGTGCCGACGATTACCTGGTGAAGCCCGTAAAGAGACGAGAGTTGCTTGCCAGAGTAGGTTCTGCTGCCCGCATCATCTATTCGGAAAAGGAATTGAAGATGGCACAGGATAAACTGAAAAAATTTACTACTCATATCTTAGAACAACACCAGGAAGAAAAAGTCAGTTTAGCCACGCAGCTAGACAATGAATTGAATCAGTCGCTTATGGCACTCAAAATCAATCTCGGACTGCTGAAAAATATAATCGCAACTCAACAGGATTTTTCAGCAAAGGAAGAACTGCTAACCAAAATTGACAACATTTTCAAGGTGGCAGACAGCGCTGCAAAATCGTCATTAAAACTGATGAGTAATCTTCGCAACGAGGTACTTTATCTGGTGGGATTAGAGGATGCAATTAAATATCACATCGCTGAATTTGAAAAAACTCATCATGTAAATTGTCGTTTTAACAACGAAATCAGCCATATCAATATCGACAAAAACATGAGCAATTCCCTGTTTCGGATTTTTCAGGTTTCGATGTCGGTTCTGACGAAAAGCAAACTTCCTGCAGACCCGCAAATCAGTCTTACATATCAGAATAAGATGATTGTACTTGAGATCAACACAAAACACAATCAGGCAGTTGACTCAACTTCCGGGGCAACTGAAGATACGGAAATCAACAACCTTTATGAAATGGTAAATCTACTGAACGGCAATGTAAGTATGGAGGATTTTGCTGATGCAGGAATGAGGATATGTGTTGAGATTCCTTATTCTGTCTGATAAATATTTCAACCCATAAACAACCCGAACAGACATTTAGAAACTATAGATTTTTACCGAACATTTGTATATTTTTCAATTCTTCCATCAAAATTATTCGTAAGTTTGTGGGTGAATGATTCTAAAATATCATAATTATGCTCAAATTATTGTTGGTGTTTTTTTTGGTCGCAGCCCCTCCGGCAGGAGAAAGGCAGTCGGAAAGAGACCGCATGGTAGATGTTCAGATTATGGAAAGAGGAATAAAACATGAAGCTACCCTGCGGGCAATGAGAAATGTGGAAAGGCACAAGCTTGTTCCGTTGGCACAACGCCAAAATGCGTACCGCGACAGCCCATTGCCAATTGGTTACGGGCAAACGATTTCGCAACCTTATATTGTGGCGTTTATGACTGAATCGGTTAATCCCGCTAAAGGTCAGAAAGTTCTTGAAATCGGCACAGGCTCAGGCTATCAGGCCGCTGTGCTGGCCGAAATTGTTGATGAAGTTTATACCATTGAGATCATCAGCGAACTGGGAGAAAGGGCAAAGAAGGATTTGGATGCAATGGGTTATAAAAATATACATGTAAAAGTTGGTGACGGCTATTACGGATGGCCTGAACATGGTCCTTTTGATGCCATCATTGTTACTGCAGCTGCAGAATACATTCCGCCCCCGCTCATCGAACAGCTTAAAGATGGTGGAAAAATGATTATACCCGTTGGTTCTCAGTTCATGACACAGCAACTCGTATTGGTTGAAAAAAGAGGTAGCAGGATACGAAGCCGCAACTTGATGCCTGTGAGATTTGTTCCTTTTACCCGAGAGAAGTAGAAACACAGACATTTAGCAATGCTTGCACTCTTCAAAAACAAGCAACACTTTAGAATTTCAAATGAGAGCGATGCATTTGAAAATTGGGTATTGTTTATTCACTCAATGTCCATTATCGGTTTTCAGATAGTCCTGATGCGCATATTATCCATCAATCAATGGGATCATTTTGCAAATATGATAATCGGGATAGCCATGCTTGGGTTTGGCGTAAGTGGTTCACTAATTGCCGTCTTCAAACAGAAACTCCTGAAACATGCCACAACCCTCATCCCTTTATTTATGATATTGAGCTCTGTAGGCATGCTTGCTGCTTACAGAATTTCACAGTTTGAGTTTATACGATTCGACACATTTCTTGTTTTCTCCTCACTTAAACAAGTTTTCAAACTCGTATTATTCGTATTTCTGTTTTTTCTTCCCTTTCTTGCTGCTTCACTTGCAATTGGCCTGATATACGTCAGAAATGTTTCAGGCATAGGAACGCTTTATTTCTCCAATTTAATTGGCTCCGGACTTGGTGGTATTGCCGGACTCGCAACTCTTCATTTTTTGCTCCCGCAAGATGCATTGGCGTTTATTGCCATATATCCTGCGCTGGCAGCCGTTTTTTTGATAAAACGCACCAACAAAAATGCCATCATCACGTCGTACGTCGCTCTTTTGGTGCTGCTGATTGCCAACATGTTTCAACCCGTTCAGCCTGCAATGTCGCAATATAAATCATTGGCAAAAGCCCTCAAATTGCCTGATGCCGAAATACTTGTTAATGAGAAGGGCATCACATCGCAGGTGCACATCATAGAGTCAGATTTCCTGAGATACGCCCCGGGCTTAAGTCTGCACTTTAGCGGAGTGGTACCTGTTGTGCCAATGGCTTTTGCCAACGGCAATGCTGCGGGCTTTTTGCTCGATTACAATGCTGATGATGTTGAAATCTTAAACTATTCCACGTTTTCACTGCCTTTTGTATTATCTCAACCTTCGACTGTTGCTGTCATTTCGGGAGGTACCGGAGAACTGGCAACACAGGCCGTTCGAAATGGAGCCAGGCACATCGATGTTTTTGAAACAGACATCGTGCTGCTGAGGGCAATAGAAAGCTGGAGGCAAAAGGGCAATTCAGCAATATATGCGCACGATGCCGTGAATGTCCACAGGATGCAGGCACGATCCTATTTGCAAAGAACTAATACCACTTATGATCTGATTGTGCTACCAACAGTAGGCAGTTTTGGTGGTTCATCCGGAATTAATGCACTAAAAGAAAACTATGAACTCACCTTAGAATCGCTCAACATTTACTGGCAAAAACTTAGCGATGATGGACTAATGACAATTACGGCATATACCGATTTTCCTCCCAGAGCAACAATTAAGGTGCTGCATTCGTTAGCCGAACTACTCCGGCAGCAGGGCTTAACAAACCCTGAGGAGCATATCGCTGCTGTAAGAAGCTGGACAGCAATAACATTTGTGGTGTCGAAACAGCAACTCAGCGAACAATACCAACAGCACATTACTGACTTTGCAGATGAATTGGGTTTCGACCCCTTCCTGCTTCCCGGTATTGACATGGAAGACCGGATTTTTTACAATTACATGGATGACAACAGGATATTCGATTTGTCTGATGCCATCATGGAAGGCAATACAGAAGAATTGGCGAGTTATCCGTTTTATGTTTTAGCTGCATCTGATAACAAACCATTTTTCTCCCGGTATTTAAAGCTTTCCGGATTGCGTGATTTGACAAAAGAGTTTCAATTGCGCGAACTGCCATTCCTTGAATTAGGCTACCTGATTGTTTGGTTAACATTCATCATTGCGTTAACACTCTCTGCTCTTTTTATTTTATGGCCGGTATCTCGTTTCAAAAAAACCAAAGGCCGATTGAATGTCCTGCTATATTTCGGGTCCATCGGACTCGGATTTATGTTTGCCGAAATTATTTTAATTCAAAAATTTATTCTTTATTTCGGACAGCCTGTTTTCGCAGTAAGTGCAGTGTTAAGCATTATGCTGATTGCTTCAGGAGCAGGCAGTTATGTTTCCGGGAAGATTAAATCCGGCAGTAAAACTCATCAGCTCTCCTTAGTTATAATAAGCGCAACTCTGGTACTTTATGCTTTTTTCCTAACTGATATATTAAGCACATCTGCCGGGGCTCCGGTACCTGTAAAGATCTTTATTGCCTTGCTGGTTGTCGGACTACCTGCATTTTTCATGGGACTTCCTTTCCCGTTAGGATTAAAATCACTCACCGAAAAGCACAGCGAAAAAATTGCCTGGGCATGGGGTATCAATGGATTTTTCTCCGTTATCGCAACTCCACTTGCGCTCATTATTGCTGTAGAAGCAGGCGCTTTTCTTGTTATCTTCCTTGCAGCTTCGGCCTATTTAATGGCGTTGTTGGCAATGATATCTTTCTTTCGCACATTCACCACTTATATCCATAACTAACATTCAGCAGAATCGGGAAGAAGCTTCGTTGAAACAATTTCGGGGTGCCGTCATCTGCCGTTTTATAGAAAAGATAATAAGCATTTTGTCTGTTGTAGGCATTATACACATTGACCGACCAGTTACGCTCGCCTTTGCTAAGTTTGCGGGCGAAGTTGGCACTTAAATCAAGGCGGTGATAATCGGGCAGTTGAAAGCCGTTTTTACTGCTATAGATTTCCACCTCTGAAAAATATTGTTTGTTTGCCGATTGATAATCAATAATCTGATATTTTGATGTAGGCAGCGTAATCCT
>CAYMDE010000074.1:0-11070 GCA_964389115.1 uncultured Paludibacter sp.
GTATCCTTTCTACCCTCTCCCCAATCTCCCGGCAGCAATTGTTTATAATCATGTTCACTTCTTGCAAACCGAACCTGATCACTGTATTGCTGTTCCACTTTATCAAAAACAAGCATCACAGCATCATTCACTCTGACAAATTCATATTGAAAAATGAAAGAGGCCCTGCACGATAATTCATACTCATTATAGGTAACTTTACGATACCGGATCTCTCTGTTCGAATCCCGATATCTCAGATATGCTTTACGCTCAAAAGTTTTGGTTGGAGCAACAGTATATTGAGAACTTACTATATTTCCTGATAGAAATACCCTTACAGGAAGAATCAGACCTGCATCGAAAGGAATATTGTTCGCTAATGCCCGTCTTTGCTCATTGATCATCTCCTGAAGATGATTTAATGAAACAAGACGCAGAAAAGGATTTCTGTTTCTTCCAAACTCTAATCTCAAAGCAGTCTCAATTTCAGATGCCAGAAAAGGATGTTGATTACCGTTAACAAAAGGCTGTACTGCTATCGTTAACATCGCATTATATAAAGCCTCTTTTTGCAGAAGCAATACATCCTTATATTGCGGATTGATACCAACAAGTCGCGTAAAAGTATTATATGCAGAACGATAATTGAAAGATTGCATCAACAGAATACCGTGTCTGTATAAAGGCTCCGAAAGTGTAAATTGATAGAACTCCAAAGCCCTTTCGTATCCTCTGTCAATATTAATCACTTCCAGAAAAAGGGTATTAGCTTCAGCAAACTTCTCACGCTCCATCAATTCAACCGCCCTGGTGTAAGTATTTCTGAGGTGTCTGGTACTTGACTCGTTAAAGCGACCAATGGTCTGTTGCGAAATATCAATATCCACTTTAAATTTCGCAGCATTATCCTGAAGCTGTTTCAGTTCACGAAAGTTGCGAACTACCTGATCGTCATTCAGTGCTGCATAAGCATCTCTGATTCTGTCTTCAAGTTCATCAGCATACCTCTTCGATGCCCGCATTAAACCAATCCTTGCCCTGTCATTTCCTGTATTCTTACGGTTAAGCGACAATAAGTACTGGTCAACAGCAAGTTGAAACATCTCAGCCTGTTCGTACCGGCCTGCAGCACGCGAAAACTTCGAGGATGCACAACCGGAATAAAACAATGCTAATGAAATGGTCAGCAGTATTGGAATAATCAATCTATTCATGTCCGAATTTGCTCATAGCTTCTTCAAAAACTTCGAGGAATTTTCCGTAGTCATAACCTGAGTTCACCAATTCGTTGCTGGCAAGCGCCATATTCAGCGAGTTCAATAAATCTTTATTATTTTGCTCAAGGGCGATGTAGTATTTGTATCGTCCCCTTTTGGTGATGGTCATACGTTCACAAATGATAACAGCTTTGTGCAAGTTTTGATTAACCACTTCACGAATCAGACTTTCATAATGTCTTGTGACTCTTTCTTTGTTATCATAATTGGCCGACTGCACATAGGTATCTGTAACTCCCTTTACGGTGGTATTGATTGTCGCAGCCAATCCTGCACGAGCTTCACTTAAAGCCTTTTTCTTGGCGGTCATCTGTTCCTTACTTTCACCGTATGATGAGAATCTTAACGCTCTGCTTGAACTTTGGAACTTTGGACCTGAACATGGGCTTACAAATTCAACTTCACCCATATCTCTGAAATTTAATGGTCTTGGTGCACAGGAAGAAACTAATGAACCAACGAAAGCAATAATCAGCAATGCTGAAAAACCGGATAGTAGATTTTTTTTCATAAAATAATGTGTATAACGAGTTTTAATAATGTATAATGTTTTTCAGAAATTACAAGAGACGTTAAGAAAATTGTCCCAAAGATATATAAATTTCTTAAAACCGCATGATTGAAACCTTTCTTTTTGATGCCTTGTTTTAAGCTCTGTTTACTTTAATAATTATTCTTATCGTTTTGCCCATTACCAAATAATATGCCACGAGTTGCCATGTCTAAATCATTACAATTATCCACGTTTTTTTCTATCTTTGTGCTTCTTTTAATAAAATCTACTCAATCAATTAAAATTCAATATGATAAAAAAGTTTATTGTCTTGCTTATTTTGGCAATTACAGTTGTCGGAGTACGTGCCGACGAAGGCATGTGGATGCTTCCTCTCATAGAAAAGCTGAATATCAAAAAAATGAATGGCATGGGCTGTTCCCTAACCGCTGAAGAAATATACAGTGCCGAAAACATCAGTCTGAAAGATGCAGTAATACACTTCGGAGGCGGATGTACAGGTGTTGTAGTATCCGAAATGGGATTGATTTTCACAAACCACCATTGTGGCTATGGTTCTATACAGCGATTAAGTTCCGTGGCAAATAATTATCTGAGAGATGGATATACTGCTAAAGAGATAAGTGATGAAATACCTTCTCCCGGACTTACCGTACGTTTTTTGGTTAGCTTTACTGATGTTACGGATCGGATGATGGCAGAACTAAACGAAGAGATGGATATCAAGACTAGAAATTCTAAAAGGGATTCTATCATGGGTGTTATCAAGTCTGAATATTCCGAAGGTAATGATTATATCGTGAATGTAAGATCGTTTTACTCCGACAATGAATTTTATGTGACTGTACAGGAGGAGTTCAGAGATATTCGTTTTGTTCATGCACCACCAACATCAATTGGAAAATTTGGCGGCGACACCGACAACTGGATGTGGCCCCGCCATACGGGCGATTATGCTGTGTTCAGGGTTTATGCAGATGCCAATGGAAAACCTGCAGCATACAGCGAAAACAATCAGCCTTATAACCCTAAAAGATATGCTGCGATTTCATTAGATGGTGTTCGTCCTAACGATTTCGCCATGATTATCGGTTACCCCGGAAGTACATCCCGTTATCTTACCTCCTGGGGTATTATCAACAGGATGAATGCGGCCAATCGTGCCAGAATTGATGTCAGGGGTTATCGTCAGGATGTATGGACCTCATTCATGAGGGAAAACGAGGCGATCAACATCGCTTATGCTTCTAAATTTGCTCGTATATCGAACTATTGGAAAAACAGTATTGGGATGAATGAGGCCATAGTCAAATTACAGGTGCTGGACCGTAAACGCGCTGAAGAGAAAGAATTTGCAGCATGGGTTGCTCAAAAACCTGAGCGCAAAGCAATGTATGGAAATGTACTTCCTGAAATGGAAGAGCTTTATACCGCCATTTTCCCGATTCAACATGCTACAAATTTCTTGCGTGAGTCCCTGATTTCAGGGGTGGAACTCCCTCGAATTGCAAGGGAAGCTGAACGACTGATGAGTACTGAGAAAAATAAAGACAGCATTGCAGTTCGTTCTGAGCGTATCTATCGTGATTATTTTGAGGAAGTTGACCGTGCAACATTCAGTGTGATGCTTGAAACGTACCGGAAATTTGTTGCACCTGAATATCTTCCTGCATTATATCAGGTAATCGACAAGAGATTCCGTGGCAGTTACGAACGTTACATAAACCACATTTTCGATAAATCTGCATTCAGCAACAGGGATAAATTTATCAGATTGCTTCGGGCAGGACGAATCAACATCGCCAAAGATCCTGCATTGGTTTTCTTCCGTGAAACTGATGAATTCCTCAAATCACTAGCTAATGATGATTACTATAGCAAGATTGAACGGATTCGCAACAATGAACGGCTTTACGAAGCTGGTCTGAAAGAGATTAACATAGAATCAGGCACAAAACGTTATCCTGATGCAAATTCTACGATGCGGTTAAGTTACGGAACCGTAGGGGCTTATAGTCCGGCCGATGCAGTTACATTCGATTACTACACAACTACCCTGGGCGTGCTTCAAAAAGAGATTCCGGGAGATATGGAATTTGATGTGCCGGCTGTACTGAAAAAAGCCATTCTTGAAAAAGATTTCGGGAAATGGGCCGACAAAGAAACAGGTGATATGGTAGTAAACTTTATCAGCAACAACGATATTACCGGTGGAAATTCGGGAAGTCCGGTATTCAATGGCAAAGGCGAGCTTATTGGTCTGGCTTTCGATGGTAACTGGGAAGCCATGAGTGGCGATATAGTTTTCGAACCTGAACTGCAACGCTCTATCAATGTTGACATCCGCTATATGCTGTTTATCATGGAAAAAGTGGGAGGAGCTGAGCGTCTTTTAAAAGAACTGAAGGTCTATTAACCCAACACATTATTCAACTTTTCCACACTGAGAAACGTTTTAATTGTCTATGATGAGAAGGCTTTTTTGTTATTTCACAATTTTGGCATTACTGTTTTTTCCGACAGTTTTGCAGGCAGTTACTGAGAGTTTACGCTTTGAGCGCTTTCAGCACAACGAAAGATTGCCATCCAACTCAGTAAACCGGCTATACCACGACAAAGAGGGATTCATGTGGTTTGGTACAAGAGACGGATTATGCCGCTTCGATGGATACGATATAAAATTGTTTCGTTCCAGTGTAATGACACCCGGGAAATTAGCCAACAATGAGATTCAATATATTGCTGAAGATAACCGAAACCGCATTTGGGTTGGAACCATCGAGGGAATAAACATTATCGACAAAAGAAACTTTTCTATAAAAACCCTTGACAATCCTTTCATCAATAAAGAGAGGATTAACGCGATTCTTCAGGACAGAAAAGGAAATATGTGGATTGCAACTACCAATTTTGGCGTCATTTGCATGAATCCTGAAACAGAAGAATTTATAAGATATTCAACCGAAAATGATTCTCCTTTACGACTTAACAGCAATGCTCCAACATATATTTATGAAGATAGTGAAGGTAAAATCTGGCTGACGTTTTGGAATAGCGGACTTGCCGTTATTGACACTGAAAAAAATACGGTTATACACGCACCTCCAATGGGAGGTAAAAACAATCCATTCCGTTTTTTTCAGGATCATGAAGGCTTGTATTGGGCATGTTCGTGGGGAGATGGAATCTTCAGGGTAAAAACCAATGGGAATTCTATTCACTTTGAAAACATACCTATATCCCCAAAGTCTGAAAAGACCGTAAACGAAATTGTTTACAGCATTACCCAGGATAATCAGGGAAGAATATGGTTAGTGACTTTTACCGGACTTGATATCCTGACCAAAGATGTGGATGGTTCGTATATTGTTACTGACGCTAAACCTTTGTTTAATTCTGACGATTCACAATTATTTCATTCGATTATCAAAGACCGCCGCGATAATCTTTGGCTTGGTTCAGTTGGCGAAGGAGTATTTCAGATGGATTTTAACAAGCTGCCTATCAGAAATTATCCACTTAAAGAGATTCAACGTTATAATGCGCAATCTTATGTTACCCGATTCGCTGAAACTAACAATGGAGAGTTGTTCGTAGTCATCAACCGCGTTGGATTATTCCATTTCGACATTAAGACTGAAACTGTTACCCGACCATCTGACCCTGTACTAAGAAATATCAGAACAATCAGCACTATCATGAATCATAAACATAGTGCTGAAATCTGGTTAGCAAATGAGGGTGATAAAGTGTTGCATATTTTCAGGCATGCCGGTAGAGAGAATCTGGTTTTCAAGGAAAGTCTGTATTTGCCTGAAGTGAGTATTTCGACAGAAAATTCCATTACTGCCATGTACGAAGATAATGCAGGTAACGTTTGGATTGGAGCAAATAATGGACTTTTTGTTAAATCGCCGGGGCAAAACATACGTACTATTACCGAAGAATTACGGTTTATCAACGATATTAAAGTAGATATACAAGGGAGAGTTTGGGTCGGAACTGATAAAAGTGGTTTATTTTATTTAACGTCCGACAGTCGGCAAAACTCAGGATACTCAATCAATAGGGTCGAACTTATCGTGAAGAATCATGAAAGCCTGAGTGTCCAAAGCATTCTTTGTCGAAACAACGGAGACGTTTACATCGCAACGAAAGAAGGTGGATTATATCACTTCGACCGATACAGGAATACAGCTGAAGAGTTGAGCAGTGTATATGGAATTTCTGAAGAAGGTTTTCTTGAAATAATTGAAGACAACTTCGGGAACATCTGGCTAACAACACTTAAACGAATCATAAGATATAATCCTGAAACACATGCCTCTATTTATTATTCAACTTCTGATGGCATATTGGTAAGTGCATTCTTCAAGAATGCTATAATTAAACTTAAATCAGGCGACATTCTCTTTGGCGGGAATAATGGCATTTGTGGTTTCAGCCCCGAAATTCAACGTGTAAGCGAAGGTTCCTCTACTACCAATGTCAGAATTACAGATATTTTCGTACAGAACAGATCGCTTTTTGATTTGGCAGGCTACAACTACTTCAATCCTGATAGACGAACACTTAAACTACAACATAACCAAAGTAATATCAGCATCGAATTTAGTGCATTGGATTACTCATCCGCCAGTAAAATTCAGTATGCTTACCGACTTTCCGGGATAGATAAAGACTGGAACTATGTAGGTAATACACGACGATTCGTTAACTATACCAGTCTGGCACCCGGAAGCTACACATTCCAGATTAAAGCCAGTGATGAAAACGGAGTATGGAGTGATAGAATTAAATCGTTGAGAATTACAGTTCAACCACCACTCTATCTGAGTTGGTGGGCCTATTTAATCTACATGGCTGTAATTGTAATTGTATTGTACTTCATTTCCAATACGGTAGCAAACAGAATTCGTTTGCGTAATGAACTTAAGATTTCACATATCGAGAAGGAAAAAACGGAGGAATTAACGCAAATAAAACTGAGGTATTTTACTAATATCTCGCATGAACTTCTTACTCCGTTAACAATCATCATGCTTCAGATTGAAAGTCTGCAAAAGAAAATCACAGATCAATCCGTGCAATTTGATGTTATCCGTGAAAATGTTTTGAGGCTTAAAAGACTTATCAAGCAGATATTGGTATTCAGAAAGACTGAAACGGGCAATATGAAGCTGAGAGTAATAAACAGTGATATTGTTGCTTTTATCAAAAATATATGTCAATCCAGTTTTAACCCGCAGGTAGAAGAAAAAGGTATAAACTTCTCGGTCGATATTCAGTATGAAAGTTACATGGCGTATTTTGACCCTGACAAGCTAGATAAAATCATCTACAACATACTTTCAAATGCTTTTAAGTTTACGCCCAAAGGCGGATCGATTGCTTTGAAAATGAGCTTTGTACCACGAGGAAATGATATCGTTTTGCGTCTTTCTGTTTCCGATACAGGCATTGGAATTCCCGAACAGGATATACCTCATATTTTCAAAAGATTCTATATAAGCAGTTCGGCGGATCAAAGTCAGAGTCACGGCATCGGACTTTCGCTTACCAATGATTTGCTCGAAATACATCACGGTAAAATTGAAGTTGTGAGCCAGGTGGGCGAAGGCTCGGTATTTACCATTGAAATTCCTGTTTCAGAATCGGCCTACACTGAAGATGAAAAACATGCATCAGAAGACAATGATTTTGAAATTGCAGACTCTATCACTCTCAAAGCTAATATTGACGAAGAAGACAATGAAATACAGGAGTTAGACAATGAAATACAATTCAGCATCCTCGTTGTAGAAGACAATAAAGGTCTGAACAAACTTATTTCCGAGAACTTTAGTGAAAAGTATCAGGTCTATAATGCTGAAAACGGTCTTCAGGCACTTCAAATCATCAAGGATCACGACATCGATTTAATCATAAGCGATGTAATGATGCCTGAAATGGATGGCCTCACCTTCTGTAAAATTATCAAGAATGATCTATCAACGAGCCATATAGCAGTGTTAATGCTTACTGCGAAGAATTCGGCTGAAGATCGCATTGAGTGTTATAATGCCGGAGCCGACGCTTTCATAGCCAAGCCATTCGAGTTGGGCGTACTCAATGCGAGGGTAAAAAACCTGATAAGTAAAATCAAACAAAAAGCAGAAAAATTCCAACACGGTCACGACATCAACATCTCATCAATGGAATACAATTCGATTGATGAAGTGTTCCTGAAAAGTGCCGTAACCAAGGTGGAAGAAAAACTGGCTGATGAAGGTTTTGATTTCGATCAGTTTGCTATTGATATGTCCACATCCAAATCCACACTACACCGGAAGTTAAAATCGCTGACAGGTCTTTCTCCCGGTGAGTTTATTCGCAACATAAGGATGAAACATGCTGTGCAAATGCTTAGCAACAACATAGGCAACATTTCAGAAATTGCCTATGCTGTTGGATTCAACGATCCGAAGTATTTCAGTCGCTGTTTTAAAAGCGAATTTGGCATGACCCCAAAAGACTGGGTGGAAAAGAACAAGAAAAAGAAGTAAGCTCTCTTTTTAGAAATCCACTTCAGGCATTCCTTCGTATTCAACAATCTTATCGTGGTCGCCGGAATAATGATAACTATGGTTCCGGTGATCACGTTCATCCAGTGCGATGCGTCTGAAAATATCTGCCCAGGTTGGCACATCGGCATATTCTTTTGCAACAGCATTATTTACAACTTGCTTTTCCCATTGAGGGTTATCCTCAACCATTCCTGCATAGATATTCTCGGCATGATCTTCAAATTCGGCATTGAAACGAAATGCTGCTTTGATGTTGACCCAGGCCAAAATCTTCGATAAAAGAATATAAAATGATGTTACTAAAAACACTACCGGAGTTGACAAAAACCAAGCGTCTTTTAATCCATCTTCACGCATTTTTTCCTGGATTACAAGCAAGTGGTAATACTCATTATCCTGTGCTGAACGCCCCCACTCTACTATCTCCCTCGACCAATCTACTTTTTTGCGATTGTAATAGTTGTAGGTCAGTCGAAGATAATTCCTCATCTCCCACTCTCTGTAAGGAATACAAGCTAAAATCTCTAACAGTTTTGCTTTTGCCAGTGTGTTCTTTTTTCCGGCGGCCAAATCCATTGAAAAGAAAAAGAATTTCGCGGCTAAACCATATTTCATATGTGGCCGGTTTAATGTGTTTAATTGTTCTTTGCGTAAATCTATTGTCATATTTTTCAGTAATGAATGTTTAAAAATGTAACACAGCCCCGACAAATTTGTTTATCGGGGCTGGTTAATAAAATCAAACCTTGAAAAAGAGCAGGTGCTCTTAAAAACAAATCATCTGTTGTTCAGTAGAATCTTAATCGTCACAGGAGCATGTCCATTCAATTCTGACCTTAGCAAATAAACTCCCGAATTCAGATGGTTTAACGGTAGTGAAAATACTTTATTACCGGGATAGTCCACAAAATGACTGTTCATGTAAACCATTTTTCCGGAGATATCATAAACACTAATTCGCATAACACCGGCTTTAATCGCATGCATTCTCAACACCATTTCTCCTGTTGACGAATTGGCATGGAAGCTAATATTCTCTAATCCCCTAAGGTGATCAGCTGTTCCAGAAACCGGAATATCTTCGATTTTGTTGAGAAACCATTGCTGGTTCTGACTTCCTGTGATATTATTATCCCACTCGATGGTATTTGTTCCATTGGCAAAACTTCCACCACTGTTATTAATCGTATAGCCACTATGCTTATTGACTATGCCATATAAATCTCCGGTTAACACCGGCACCACTTTCCACAACTGTCTGTTATCGGAAATATCTGTTTGTTTTTGTATCAGATTTGTCCCCCTTCCGTTACCGGTCATAGCCAGACCAGAATTTTTATTAATAATCCGGAACCACTCCTCATCTACCTTTCTGAATTCCCAAAGTTGACTTGCAACATCATGTCGGGGTTCCCACATAACCATGCGGGCTTCAGCCAGCACTGAACTACCCTCCACATCAATTGTATTGTTGGTTCGCTTGTTCATAATCATGTAATAGTAATTTCCCGGAACAAACGTTACTGACGGTTTCTCCGGCTCCTGAAAGAAGAAGCTGGTATTGAGGAAATTAATCCTGTTACCAATATAAGTCTTCAGATAATCAATTCCCCCCTGATATGTATTAAAAAGAAAAGTTTCCTGATAAACCCTTGTACCCAAATTATTCCAGCGTTCAAAGTTTTTTTTCTGCGACTCATCGATTAGTTCGGCTGTCTCGGTAATAAAGCTTATCAGTTTAGCATGAAGATTATTGGCATTTAATTCCTGCCATCTTTTCCATACAGCCGAAACGAACCATTCATCCTGAAGAAAACGTTGAATCCATGTACGCGGATTGTGTGCAGCATCGCTCATACGTTTCTCAACGGCATCGCCAAGTCGGCGGTCATTGTTAAAGGCAATATCATAATCCCAGAGCGGACCAAAATATAATTTATCATCCGCCACATGTTTATAGATATACGTACTCCAAAAACAATCGCTATTCCCGGTTAGCTCACTGGCAATATACCAGTTTATCAGGGTGGCCGAATCAACCAAAGAGCGATAACCCACGACAGGGTCGGTGAAATTACTTGAAAACAACCTGCTTTCAAATTGATTGATATAATTCCGGATATAGGTAAGTTGCTGTTGATTAATATCGCTGTCGTCGGGCGATTTTACTGTAATCTTCAGTCCCATTGAAGTTGTAAACCAAACCGCTTCAGTAGCAGCAAATCCATCTATCTCCAGCAGGTAACCACCTGTAATTGCAGGCTCTTCGGTATCGTTGGCAGATTGTTTTCTTACGTTTACCCTTTGACGACCAACCTCGATATGATCTGAAACCATGTAGTTCCCCATAAACTGATTATTGACAACCAAATCGACAAATCGGGCTGATGGATTAAAAGGCAATCCAACGATCTCACCAATTCGAAAAGCCAGCGCATTACGAATCAAGGTTTTATCGGCATAGTTGGCAATGAGCGTCCAGTCGCGTTCGTTGGCAGGAAGATTCAGAAACTGAAATTTAGAATCAAGCTTTAACCGGTAAGGTTTCTTGGGCATATTCCAGGTTGAGTTCCCTCTTCCTCTGATTTGCATACTCAAATCAATACTTTCGCTGTTATCAGAACTTACAACAACCACCCTACCGGGCACATAAGTAGTTTTACTATTAATTGACTGATTATTCTGGGTAGTAATATAAATTGTTGGAAGATTGCTGTATTGCACCTGTGAA
>CAYMDE010000075.1:0-10992 GCA_964389115.1 uncultured Paludibacter sp.
ATCCAGGTTCGGGAAAGGTTATCGCCCACATTGAAAGGTATCAGGATTTTTTCATCATCAGCATAAAGCACATGCATTACGAGTCTTTTGCCGGAAAAGTCGTCGTTTGCAGGAGCATTGACCAATTGTCCTTCAAAAGTTTTGCCTTGCAGCGATTTCAGTTGGGTCCAAAATTTCAGTGCTGCCGTTTCTTTTGTTTGCTCTTCTGTAATTGTTTCCTGCACATTTTTCGATGGAGTTGTACTGCACGATGCGAATAAAAAACTCACTGTCATTAGTAATAAAATCTTGTTCATAATATTGCTTTTTGATGATTGAGTCGTAAAGGTAGTAAAAATATCAACATTTTATTTCTTATATTTACGCCATGAAATTGTATGTCCTGTTCATTCTTTCGTTTTTTCTCCTGATTTCCTGTTCTGATGATTCTTCTTCATCTTCAGACAAGAGAGATGCCTCCTATGTTTTCGATTTAAATGCTTTGCCCGATGTACATATTCAGGTTTCTGTAGAAGAGTGGAATAAATTACTTCATTATTTCGATCAAAATCCGCACAACGAGGAATGTGTAAAGGCAAGTATGACATTCACTAAGAATGGTGTGGCTGATGTGGTCGATTTGGTTGGATTGCGACTGAGAGGAAATACGTCACGTCGTCGGCCGGAAGGGAAAAGGGGCCAAAGTCATCAGCCGTTAAACCCGGATTGGAATCATGCCAGTTTTTCTGTGGATATGAATCGCTTTGTGCCCGGTCAGAGATATGCCGGCATGAAGAAAATCAATCTGAAATGGTTCAAAGATGATGCAATGTATGTCAGGGAGGTTTACTGCTACGATTTGTTTCGTCGTTTTGGGGTGTGGACAGCTCCCCGTTCGAGTTATTGTCGTCTGTTTATACAGGTTGGGGATCGTGCTCCGGAAGCCTACTATGGAGTTTATCAATTGCTTGAGGCTGTCGATACTGATTTTGTAAACGCACGCTTACATCACTTTGGATTTCAGCAGGGTTTTCTTTGGAAGGCCAATTGGGGAGCCAACTTTCGAACTCCTGATCGGAGTAAGATGGATATTGAGCATGTGACTTTAAATTCAACCTATGAGCCGGTTTATGACCTGAAAAATCGTCATACTCTACTTGAAGCAGCAAGGGATCAGCTGGCTGAATTCATCAGTACCTATAACTCGAAAACCGGGAATGACTTCAGGGATTGGGTGCAGACACGGATGGATGTTCCGCTTTTTCTGAGAACCTATGCCGTGAACGTTATTTGTGGAATGTGGGATGATTACTGGAATAATCAGAATAATTTCTATTTCTATTTTAATGAAGATGGAAAGTTTTTTTTTATCCCTTTCGATTACGATAATACGCTGGGTACCTCATTGCTGATGACGGATTCAGGCAGACGTAACCTGCTTAACTGGGGCGATTCGCGCAATCCGTTGGTGGTGAAACTGCTTGAGGTGCCGGAGTTTCGAAAATTATACATCGACTATCTACATGAATTATGTGACCCTGCAAATGACTTGTTTGAGTATAACCGCAGCAGGGCACGCATCATAAACTGGCATACACTGATAGGGAATCATATTGCCAACGATACAGGTAATGATATGGAAATAAGAGACGTGCCGGCTTCCTGGGGCAATTGTGGGTTTTATCGTCTACTCGAAACCAATAACAACTTCTTTACTATCCGTGCTGCTAACCTGCCTGCAAGGGTGTTGTGATGACTCTATGTATTTCAGTAGATGTGACCTGCCTGAGGTTGATGTAGTTTGATTAGTCGTATATCGACAAGAGATAATACAATATCGACCTTTGTCCTCAGACTAATCTTATTTAAGTAAATTTGCAATCAACACTTTTTCATTAAATCTCTTTCATTAAAAAAGATTTATCATTTTATGGAATATCGTTACTTGGGGAAAACGGGAATGAAAGTTTCCGCTTTAAGCTTTGGGGCTTCGTCGTTGGGCGGAGTTTTTCATTCTCTGAAAGAAGAGGAGGGAGTCGAGGCTGTTTATGCTGCTGTGGATAATGGAATTAACTTTATTGATGTTTCGCCCTACTACGGACATTACAAGGCGGAAATTGTGCTGGGGAAGGCGCTAAAGAATATTGAACGTAATCGATATTATTTGTCAACCAAGGTCGGTCGCTATGGCGAAAACGGTATTAATGTGTGGGATTATTCATCTGCACGAACAAAAGCCAGTGTTTTTGAGAGTCTCGACAGATTGAATGTCGAATCTATTGATCTGATTAATGTGCATGATATAGAATTTGCTGATTTTGATGTTGTTATCAATGAAACATTGCCTCAGTTGGCGGAGCTGCGCGATCAGGGTGTCGTGAAGCATGTGGGCATAACCAATCTAACGTTGCGCCATTTTAAATATATCATTGAAAACACTCCTGCAGGTACAGTCGAAAGTGTATTGTCGTTTTGTCATTATTGCCTGAATGATGATGCCCTGGTTGACTATCTTGATTTTTTTGAAAAGCATGGGGTAGGGGTGATAAATGCATCTCCCTTTTCGATGGGATTGCTTACCGAACGTGGCGCGCCAGAATGGCATCCGGCTCCGATGCCTTTGCAGAGATTATGTGAAAAAGCTGTGCAGCATTGTAAGTCGAAGGGAAAATCGATTGAGCAACTGGCAGTGAAGTTTGCCGTTTCGAACCCCCGCATTGCCACAACATTATTTAGTACCACGCGGGCCGATGCTGTTTTACAGAATATCGCATGGGCCAAACAGGCAATCGATGAACAACTGCTCAGTGAAGTGTTGGAGATTCTTGAGCAGCGGCACAACGATACCTGGTTGAATAGCTAATCTGTTTAATTGTTTTTAAATATATGCAACAGGATAATTATTTGATAATTGATGCGCATGCTCATTTGTGGTTAAGGCAAAGGGCTGAGATAGAGGCCGGAAAGATTGAGTCGCTGACGAATGGACAGTCATATTTTCTGGATGGTATTCGTCAGATGATGCCTCCATATATGATTGATGGACGAAATACGGCTGAGGTTTTTCTGGCAAATATGGATTATGCTCAGGTGGCAGCTTCAGTGATTACGCAGGAATACATCGATGGAAATCAGGATTATTACCTGCTTGAAGTGCAACGCAATTATCCGGATCGTTTTTTATGTTGCGCATTACTTGATGCTCGTGAAGACGGATATTTGAAGCAGGCAAAAGTTGCTCTTACCCGGGGATTTCGGGCATTGAAGATTCCTGCTGGGAGGCTGATTATGAGCAACAAACGAGTGATGCTAACCTGCGATGAGATGATGCGTGTTTTTCAGTTGATGGAAGAAAATAATATTATTTTGTCGATCGATTTAGCTGATGGTCGTGAGCAGGTAGCTGAAATGGAAGAAGTTATCGCGGCATTTCCAAAGCTGAAAATTGCTATCGGGCATTTCGGGATGGTCACCCGCGAGGGATGGAAGGATCAGATAGCAATAGCAAGACACGAGCATGTGCGTATAGAATCCGGAGGGATTACCTGGCTTTTTCATGAGGAATTCTATCCTTATCCTTCTGCAATAAAGGCAATCAGGGAGGCTGCTGATTTGGTTGGAATAGATAAATTGATGTGGGGTTCGGATTATCCGCGCACGATGACAGCGATTACCTATCGCATGTCGTACGACTTTGTAAGTAAAAGCAATCTCTTGTCCGACGAAGAGAAAAGGCTGTTTCTGGGCGAAAATGCCCGGTTGTTCTATGGGTTTCAGAATCTTCCTGACTTACCTTATATTAAAAATATGCTTGAATAAGCATCTGAAATTTGTTTCGTTAATTATTGAAAATGAAAGCAGTAAAAATAACAGAGCCAGGTAGGGTCTCAATAATTCAAATAAACAAACCGGATATTTCCAGCGATGAAGTGCTTGTGAAGATTCATTATGTTGGATTCTGTGGTTCTGATCTGAATACCTATTTAGGAAAAAATCCCATGGTGAAACTACCTGTTATACCGGGTCACGAAATAGGTGCGAGTATCGAGGCTGTCGGCGAAAATGTGCCGGATCATCTGAAGCCCGGAATGCCCTGTACGATCAATCCCTATACCGCCTGCGGAAAATGTCCATCGTGCAGAAATGGTCGCCCCAATGCATGTCAGTTTAATCAAACTTTTGGGGTGCAGCGCGATGGTGCGATGTGTGAATATATCGCCGTGCCGTGGACGAAAGTGTTGGCAGATAGTGCAATAAGTTCAAAAGACTTTACGATGGTTGAGCCCATGAGTGTTGGGTTTCATGCGGTATCGCGTGCACAGGTGAGCGATCTCGACATCGTGATGGTGATTGGCTGTGGAATGATCGGTATTGGTTCCATAGTGCGTGCTGCTTTGCGGGGTGCCAAGGTGATTGCGGTAGATGTCGATGATGATAAACTTGCTCTTGCCAGGGAATTAGGGGCGCAGTTAACCATCAATTCTCTCACTGAGGATGTTCACGAACGATTGCAGGAATTAACCAATGGCACAGGTCCGGATGTGGTTGTAGAAGCAGTAGGAGCTCCGGTTACTTACTTGATGGCTGTTAACGAAGTTGCCTTTACAGGACGAGTGGTTTGTATAGGATATGCCAAAACACCAATCGCTTTTGAAACGAAGTATTTTGTTCAGAAGGAAATGGATATACGTGGATCGCGTAATGCCATGCCCGAAGATTTTCGTGCCGTTATGGAATATATGAAACGTGGCACTTGTCCTGTTGATAAGTTGATAAGCGGAATTTATTCCCCGGAAGATGCACAGAAAGCCCTGGAGAATTGGGTTAAAGATCCGGGGAAGGTTTTTCGGGTGTTAATCAGGTTTGGTGAATTAGTATAAAACAAGTTATATATTATACTTTTTCGAATAAAATTATTCTGATATGGATGATTTATTCTGCAACTTTACATAAGTGGAGATAATGAAGCTACAAAACCTCCTCTTCTGAGCATTCTCACATTGATTGAACTTGATTTATCCACCACCATGTTTTTAACCTCAAACACAGTATCGTAATTTCCATCAGATATTAAAGTGAGCCTGTATTTTGTATTATCAGGCAGGAAATCAAAGTTTACTATCTGTGTTTTAACTTTATTCTCACCACTTATTGCCCCAATAAACCAGGCTTCACCTTTTTTGCGAGCTAAAACAATATCCCGGCCTGGATAGCCATCAATAAACCTTGTTTCGTCCCAGCTGCTCGGCACATCGCGCAGGAATTGCTTTGGAGCATCAGGAAGTGCATAATAGCCTTCCGGCCGATCGGCAAGATGCTGAAGACCTGATTCAAAGACTACGCTTAATGCAAGCTCATGACCATAAGTAGTAATGTGAGGGTACTGCGAATTGGTAAAAGTAACAGGCGTATAGTCCATCGACCCGACGACATTACGCGTAAATGGCAATATAGTATTATGCTCCGGAGCTGTTGTTGTAAATTCAGGTCCGTTATTATACCATTCTGCCCCACGAACACTTTCATTGGTCATTAAATGAGGATAAGTTCTGGTCCAGCCGCGGGGCACAATACTTCCATGAAAATTGATCATCATCCCGAAAGTTGCCGCATCTTCCAATATATCAAGATAATACTTAATCATTTCTTGCTTTTCACTCTCGAAAAAATCTACTTTTACACCTACAATGCCCATTTTCTGTAATTTAGTAAACTCTTCAACACGGTTCTCATGTGTGAGCATACGATCCTTTGGAGTTGCATTTACTGCGGTATGCTCTCCTCCTGAGTTGTACCAAATTAACGGTTTCACTCCAATTGAATGAATGTAATCAAGCGCATCATTAAGATTTCCCCCGTCTGCCATAACATCCCATTCCCAATCCAATAAAGTATAACGCCAACCCATAGATGCAGCAAGGTCAGCAAATTTGCATACTGTTCTATAGCTGCGAGTGCCGTGATTGTCAGACCAATAATTCCACGAAACTTTACCGGGTATAACCCAACTGTCATCTTTTAATATTGAAGGAGTAGAAACATCATCAACTAATGTTGACTCTACAATATCTGCTAAACTTCCAACAATTACCACCCTCCATGGAGATGCCCATGGGAGTGTAATTGTTGGCTGTGATTCACCTCGTCCGCGACCATTCCACTGGTCAGGGAAAGTAAGTTTAAACATAGTGTTGTCAGCAAGATTGTTGAGTTTGGTGGCACAGTATGTTCTGTTTACATCTGCTTCATGCAACAAATACCAACACGACTTATCCGGAGTTTGAAAAAGGGCAGGATATCCCCAGTCACTTCTTTCATTGCCATCGGGTAGCGTTTTATATAAATTTTCATTGGCAGTATGGAATCTTTGAAGCCAACGCCTGGTGCTATCCGACACATTATATGCAGTAAACTCATCAAGCATTTTATATGTTCCACTTTTTTCCGGAAACTCATATCGAAATGCCACTCCATCATTATATGCTCTGATGATTAGATTCATTTTCGCTTTTGATGGATTTTCAAATGATACAGTCACTTCGTTCGCAGTATTTATACAATGACTCCGCTTCCCGGTAATGGCTTTGTATTCTTCTTTGATTAATAATGGCCTCCCGGCTCTTTTAAAACTTAACTCGTCGTGAAAAAGTTGGTCACTTCTCGATAAACCAAGGTTTATTTGTGGAATTACCTCTGTTATATTGCCATCATTGGAATATGTTACCCGAAGATGCCATGACCCCGATTTCCTGGCATCCTGACCAACCAGCGAAACAGTTATTTTGTTGTTGGGAGAAGTCACAGAAACAACTTGCCCAGTCACATCTGCATAACTGAAAACAATGATCATAAACGCCGCGAAAAGTTTGAGAGCCGGGAATGTTTTATTAATCATATACAAATGTTTGTAAATTGTTAGAGAATAATAACTTTGTGTGTTTCGCTGTTTACCCTAACGATATAAACCCCTGAGGTAGTCAAATCAATTGAAATTGTACTTTGAGAAGCATGGCCATTGTATATTAAAGAACCCTTTGCATTATAGATGTTTATTGCATCTCCCGCTTTAACATTGTCTATCGTAATCGCAGATTCAATAGTATATACCCTGTAGAGATTGTTTTTAGCAAAATTCTCTTTTACGCTGCTGGCCGGACTTATCTCAAAGCCAATCGAGTTGATATTTGACGAGTGTCCGTTGTAATGTACAGATACTTTTTTGATTCCACTTAACTCAAAGTTGGGTGAACTTAGTGTTTCAAAGTACATATTACCTCCTGTATTTTGAGTGGCAATAGAGGTAAAGGGCGTCGTTGACCCATTAATATAAAAATCGAAGCTTTGGTTGCCGGAGATGGTTGTCCCGTTTGCAATATCCATCGTTGCAGTTTGTGACATGCCTGTTCCGAAATTGATATATCCCAAATCTATTATCCCTGAAGGGTTTCCGATTACATAATTGACATTTTCTAGGGAACTTGACCAGTTTAGATTAGTTAAAGAATCAAACTCACTCATATCCATGAAATACCCGCCTGCATATGAAACGTCTAATGCCGAATTGATGTCAATTTCTTCGTTTGAGTTTAAAATTTTGTGAAGCGAAACTTCTTTTACACGCATCTCCTGAGTGCTTCCATCTTCCAGGTTACCAATCCACCCTAAATATATTGTCTCTGTATCATCAAGTGTGAATTCCAGACCATACATTGTTCCGTCATTACTATCGCCTGTTATAGAATAGGTTGCCATAGCTGTTGTTTCGAGAGTTGAGAGTGTGGGCACTGATTTAGAAACAAACATGTACATTTCAGTCAATTGATACACTGCATCATAACCAGCTGTAAAGCTGTAGTGGCCTGCGGGCAGTGTTAGCTCCTGATACATTTTGACATCCCTTAAATTACCTTCCGATCTGGAGGCATCATGCCATACGCCCATCATAAGTGCCTTATATCCTGAATACCTGTCAATGCCATTTTTTGTTCCATCAGACGTAGAAGATTGTGGAATGTAGAAATTTTCAACTGTCCAGTTTGCCGGTGTTCCAAATCGTGCAAACGACACATCTCTTCGTTGAATTGAAGTGTAATTTTGGATTAGGCCGGATGAAATATCGTTTTCGTTGCCATCCAACAATAAGATCTCATTGACACGCATGCTCCTGTTGTACGCTTCAGCAGGTATTGTCGTTGTCCAGCCAATGCTTACCTGTTTTTGCTGATTCAATGTAAAGGTACAAACAATGTATTCATTTCCGGTAGATGATTGTGACATGTCATAGTAAGCTAATGATTTGGAAGATACTTCCGAAGATTTTGGAAGAGTAATTCCTTCTGCTATATTTAAATAGACCTCGCCGGGCTGAAGTCCCCATATCTCATGCACTTTTATTTTAAGCTTGTATTCACCTGCGGGAAGGGTGGCTCTTTGGTATATCATACCGTCAACAATTGCTGCGTCAGAAGAATTCCACTTTTGAATTCCTATAGATTGGCCGGAGTCATAATTATCAAATCCACCTCTGGTATTATTTTCCTGATTAATAATATTGTTGGTTACTATCCATGGTTCAGCCAACAAGCCCCATCTTCCTAATCCAATGGCTCCCTCGTCACTTCGCGAGAAGTTTCTCGATTCAATAAGTGTGCTGCGTGTAATGTTCTGGGTGTGCTCGAAGACAAGTTTACCACCTTTAAGTTGCCCGTTTACAGCAAAATTGTGATAGGAAGACTGAAGTGCGAGGATAGCATCCCTGATCGCAGATTCGGAATCATTGATGGTGATTGATTTGGCTGTGGATATTGCGTTTTCAAAGGCAGAAATTGATTCCGGAGAATAATAACCTGTATGCCTTCCTACGTTTTGTTTGGCCCGGTTAAGATTAATCTCGCAATTCGCAATTAAATCAGACAGCTCATCAAAACTGTAAGATGCAGGTTCAAATTCAATTTTAATTACAGATGCAATGTTTCCTGTTGAGATTGGGGTGGTGGGGAAGGTAACATGAAGTCCGTCGTTGTCACGACTGAAACTTAATTCTCCATATCCAAGCAGGGTCACTTTGCTGATTTGTCCTGTGTAAACTTTTGACGCAAATGAGAGTGATTTTAATACTACATCGCTGGAGTTTGGCCAGCCCAAAAGTGAAGCGTACACCGTGTCTTGTTTTGATACATACCGGATATCTCTGGCTGTGAATTGCACTCCCTCATTGAAGCCCTGTGCAGATATTGGATTTACGGATTCTGCATTTGGACCTTCTCCAAAAGTAGCCCAGGTTCTGGTTCCATGAATGCTTTCTTTGTTTATGTTCATCCATGCTGTAATTCCCTGAACAACAGCTAATGCTTTATCGTCGATAGTACCATCTCCCCGCATTGGAATATTAAGCAGGAGATTACCATTTTTACTAATGATATCAATAAGCATACGTACTACTGTTGCGGCAGATTTGTATCGATTGTTATTATAAACTCCTATGTCATAGTGCCATTCCCCAATACAGGTGCATGTTTGCCAATATTTCTCCTGAGGACGATCAGGAGCTCCTCTTTCTACATCCCAAACCAAGCTGTTTTTTTGCTCTTCAGAAAGCACTTTGCCAAAAATCAAGGCCTGATTAATTCCGTTGTTCTCATTCGCACTTTTGTTGTACATATGTGCAGCGATTTTGAGTCCAACATCGCTTATGCCGGTAAATGGTAATGCAGTGTCGTCGAAATACAGCATATCCGGATTGTACTTATTAATAAGATCGATATTTCTATTGTAGAACTTATCCAGATACTCCTGGTTGGGTATAGATGCCCCGTTTGTCCAGTTCCACTGTGAGTGAATTGTGCCTGAGTTCTGACTGCCGGTACTTCTTGGGTGACGTTGAGCGTACAAATCTTGGGGGTCGAGACCTTCCCACCACTTGCCGATGCCATCCTCAGCGGTAAGATTGCCGTCGAAGTCTTGTGATGGTTCAAACCATGTCCATGCGTGAGAAGAGTGAACACTGACTCCAAATGGAAGTCCGTTGTTTTTGGCTGCATTAGCCCAACCTGCGATAATGTCTTGTTTTGGTCCAACCCGGGTTGTATTCCATGGTTGATATTTGCTGTCATACATATCCAGGTTGTCGTGGTGATTAGCCATTGCAAAGAAATACTCTGCACCAGCATCTTTGTAAAGTTTTACCAGATATTCCGGGTTCCACTTATCTGCTTTCCAAATATTTATAATGTCTTTAAATCCAAACACTGCCGGATTGCCATAGGTGTTTACATGATGATTATACTGCCATGTGCCCGGATAATACATAAAACGGGCATACCAGTCTCCTCGTTCAGGTTGGCATTGCGGGCCCCAATGTGCCCAAATTCCGAATTTAACATCTTTGAACCAGTCGGGTGCATCATTAAATTGGCTTAACGACTCCCACGTAGGCTCAAAACTGCCTGTAATCATTGGTTCATTTTGTGCATTCCCGATTAAACTAAGAAAAAGAAAGCTAAAGAATACTGATTTGAAAATTTTGTACATTCCCTTCATAATGTTAGATTTTTTAAGATTGACAATAAGGTCTGTTGATTGTGTTAGTTGGTTTTTATAGCATTATTCGTGTTTTGTCATAGCAGAATCTTATTTTTACAGAGATTCTCATTTGTTGGATGATGCAAATGTATAGTGATTAATTATGAAAAAGTAACTTGATTTCGACAGGATATAATACAATATCGATATTAATTATTTATTAGCTTGAGTGACTTTGTTTTGAGTAGATAACAGCAGAATGAGGGCAAGCTAAGTGAACAAAAAGCTACATTGATATGATGTGATAAGTCAGGGGTGAGTAAAAGTTTGAAATTAACTTGCTAAAACAAACTTATCCTGATAAAAATGTAGTAAAAATACACTTTTATCAGGATAAATATTGATGAAAACTCTGAAAACTCAGCCTATTTCTTCAGATACCTCTCAAGCCAGTTATGGACTTCATTATACCAGAAAACAGAGTTTTGAGGC
>CAYMDE010000076.1:0-10958 GCA_964389115.1 uncultured Paludibacter sp.
GTTCATTCGATTCAATCGATAATGCTCCTGAAGAAAAAGAACGTGGTATTACAATTAATACTGCACACGTTGAATATCAGACTGCAATACGTCACTATGCGCATGTTGACTGTCCGGGTCACGCCGACTACGTTAAAAACATGGTTACGGGTGCTGCTCAGATGGACGGTGCTATTATTGTAGTAGCTGCTACTGATGGTCCTATGCCACAAACTCGTGAGCACATCCTGCTTGCTCGTCAGGTAAACGTTCCTCGTCTGGTTGTATTTATGAACAAATGTGATCAGGTTGACGACGAAGAAATGCTTGAACTGGTAGAAATGGAAATGCGCGAGCTTCTTTCATTCTATGAGTTTGACGGCGATAACACTCCTGTAATCCGTGGTTCAGCACTTGGTGGTTTGAACGGTGTTCCTGAGTGGGAAGAAAAAATCATGGAACTGATGGATGCAGTTGACACCTGGATTGAATTGCCTGAGCGTGCTGTTGACAAACCATTCCTGATGCCTGTTGAAGACGTGTTCTCAATTACCGGTCGTGGTACTGTTGCTACAGGTCGTATCGAAACAGGTAAAATCAAAACTGGTGAAGAAGTTCAGATCATTGGTCTTGGTCAGGGAGCTAAAAAATCAGTTGTAACCGGAGTAGAAATGTTCCGTAAGATTTTGGATGATGGACAGGCTGGTGACAACGTAGGTTTACTTCTTCGTGGTATCGACAAAGATGAAATCAAGCGTGGTATGGTTATCACACACCCTGGAAAAGTGACTCCTCACACTACTTTCAAAGCTGCAGTTTATATCCTGAAGAAAGAAGAAGGTGGTCGTCACACTCCATTCCATAACAAATACCGTCCTCAGTTCTATATCCGTACATTGGATGTTACCGGAGAGATTACTCTTCCAGAAGGAACTGATATGGTTATGCCGGGTGACAACCTTGAGTTGACTGTAACATTGATCTATCCTGTTGCTTGTAGCGTAGGTTTACGTTTCGCTATCCGCGAAGGTGGACGTACAGTAGGTTCAGGTCAGATTACTGAAATTATCGACTAATACCTGATGTCCTGTTAAGGGACTGAAGGAATAAATGATAACAAAGCCTCAGAAAGCCTCCTCTGTCGGGGGAGGTTTGGCGGGGCTTTCACACGGGTGTAGCTCAGTTGGTAGAGCACTGGTCTCCAAAACCAGGTGTCGGGAGTTCGAGTCTCTCTACCCGTGCAAATTCTATTTGTTCTATGAAAGTAGTAAACTATATCAAAGAGTCATATTCGGAACTGGTTCATAAGGTGTCGTGGCCAACACGCGCCGAACTGTTTAACAGCGCTATCGTGGTACTGATTGCTTCCATCATTATTGCCCTGATAGTATGGGCTATGGATTCAGCTTTCGAAACTATCATGACATTCGTTTACGAGAAGTTAATGTAATTTTTTATTGGAGGGTTAAGAAGTGTCTGAGACAACCAATTTCAAGTGGTACGTATTACGTGCCTTTAGTGGTAAAGAAAACAAAGTGAAAGAGTATGTTGATGCTGAAATCAAAAACTCTGATCTTGGTCAGTTTGTGTCTCAACTTATTATACCAACTGAGAAAAAAATCATTATTCGTAATGGAAAACAAGTTACCAAAGAGATTAATCTCATGCCGGGCTATGTCCTTATTGAGGCAAATCTGGTTGGTGAAGTTGCTCATCGTATCCGTCAAATCCCCAATGTTTTTGGTTTCCTGGAGGAAAAAAACAATGTTCCTACTCCCGTTCGCGTTGCTGAGGTGAATCGTATCCTTGGTGTTGTGGATGAGATGCAGGAAAATGATGCCGAAATGCTTACTCCTTTCCTGAAGGATGAAAGTGTAAAGGTGATCTCAGGGCCATTCAACGGATTTACCGGTATAATTGAGGAAGTGAATGCTGATAAGAAAAAACTCAAAGTTATGGTTTTGGTGTTCGGACGGAAAACACCGCTCGAGCTTTCATTTAATCAGGTAGAACGGGAATAGGCGGTCTTGTTACAACCCGATTTCCCCCCTTTAATTTTTAAAAATAATCAATAACAATTATGGCTAAAGAAATTGCTGGACTTATTAAGTTACAGATCAAAGGAGGTGCGGCAAACCCATCTCCCCCGGTAGGACCTGCTTTAGGTTCCAAAGGGATCAACATTATGGAGTTTTGCAAACAATTCAATGCCAGAACCCAGGAAAAAGCCGGTAAGGTTTTACCTGTTGTTATCACCTACTATTCGGACAAGTCTTTCGACTTTGTTGTAAAAACCCCTCCTGTGGCAATCCAGTTGATGGAAGTTGCCAAACTTAAGGGAGGTTCGGCAGAACCCAACCGTAAAAAGGTTGCTGAAATTACCTGGGATCAGGTAAAACAGATTGCCGAGGACAAAATGGTCGATTTGAACTGTTTCGGATTGGAAGCAGCCATGAAAATGGTTGCAGGTACAGCGAGAAGTATGGGTATTACCGTAAAAGGTGATTTTCCAGTTATTAACTAATTAACACTTCAATAATGAGTAAACTGACCAAAAATCAAAAGTTAGCTTTAACGAAGATTGAAGCTGGAAAAAACTATACGTTGAAGGAAGCCGCTGCATTAGTGAAAGAAATTACTACCACTAAATTTGATGCTTCCGTAGATATAGATGTACGTTTAGGTGTTGACCCTCGTAAAGCCAACCAAATGGTGCGCGGCGTTGTTTCGCTACCCAATGGAACTGGTAAACAAGTCAGGGTTCTTGCATTATGTACTCCCGATCAGGAAGCTGCTGCCAAGGAGGCAGGTGCTGACTATGTTGGTCTTGATGAATACATCGATAAAATCAAAGGCGGTTGGACAGATGTTGACGTGATTATTACTATGCCTGCGATTATGGGTAAACTGGGAGCACTCGGACGAGTACTCGGACCTCGTGGTCTGATGCCCAACCCTAAAAGCGGTACAGTTACTAATGATGTTGCTAAGGCTGTGAAAGAAGTAAAACAAGGTAAAATCGACTTCAAGGTGGATAAATTTGGTATCGTTCATACTTCAGTAGGAAAGGTATCGTTTACACCGGAAATGATTGTCGAAAACGCCAAAGAGTTTATTTCAACACTGATGAAGCTAAAACCTGCTGCCGCTAAAGGTACGTATGTAAAGAGCATTTATCTTTCGAGCACCATGAGTGCAGGTATAAAAATCGACCCTAAAACAGTTGAAGAATAAAAAGAAATCGTATGAAAAAGGAAGATAAAAGCACGATAATCAATCAACTTGAATCAACTCTGCAGTCGTATGCACATTTCTATCTTGCCGATATCGGCGGACTGAATGCAGAAGAAACAAGCAACCTGCGTCGTACCTGCAACAAGCAGGACATTAAATTGCTGGTAGTTAAAAATACCCTTTTACGCAAAGCATTAGAGAATACAGGCGTTGATTTCAGCGAACTGTACGGAACACTGAAAGGTGAAACATCTCTGTTGCTTTCTAATAATGGTAATGCCCCTGCTAAACTTATCAAAGATTTTAGCAAGGCAAGCAAAAGCAAAAAGCCGGTGCTTAAAGCAGCATACGTGGAAGAGTCATTCTATATTGGTGAGAACCAACTTGAAACTCTTATCTCAATCAAGAGTAAAAACGAACTTATCGGCGAAATCATTGGATTGCTCCAATCGCCTGCTAAGAACGTTGTGTCCGCACTCCAATCAGGAGGTACTACTATTCACGGCGTGTTAAAAACATTGTCGGAAAGATAATTCCACAAAAACAAATAAAGAATAAAATAAAAATCTATAAAAATTAAGACAATGGCAGATTTGAAAGCTTTTGCAGAACAATTGGTTAACTTAACCGTAAAAGAGGTAAATGAATTAGCTCAGATTTTGAAAGACGAATATGGTATCGAACCTGCTGCTGCAGCTGTTGCTGTTGCTGCCGGACCAGCTGCCGCTGCTGCTGAAGCAGTAGAGGAAAAATCTTCTTTCGATGTTGTGCTGAAAAGCAGTGGTGCTAATAAGTTAGCTATCGTAAAATTAGTGAAAGAACTTACCGGTCTTGGACTGAAAGAAGCTAAAGACCTTGTAGATGCTGCTCCTTCAGTGATCAAAGAAGGTGTAACAAAAGATGAAGCTGAAGCCCTGAATAAAGCATTGACAGAAGGCGGAGCTGAAGTTGAGCTTAAATAAAATTGCCTGATAATCAGGATAATGGTTTAGATTCCCTCGGTTCGGGGGATTCTAAACCTTTTCATGTCTGTAATCATATGATCTTACCCTTCGGGGTTTTGCTACAACTCTAAGTTCACCGCAACAACTAAAACTCTTTGAAAATGTCTTCAATAAAAAAAGATCAAAGAATCAATTTTGCTTCCATCAAAACTCAGTTTGATTATCCTGACTTCCTGGAAGTTCAATTAAAATCTTTCCATGACTTTTTTCAAATGGATACCTCTCCTGAAAAAAGAAAAACTGAAGGGCTGTATAAGGTTTTCATGGAAAATTTCCCTATAGCCGACACACGTAATAACTTCATTCTCGAATTCCTCGATTATTATGTTGACCCTCCAAGATACAGCATAGAGGAGTGTATCGAAAGAGGACTGACCTATTGCATTCCGCTCAAGGCCAAGTTGAAACTATATTGTACTGACCCTGATCACGAAGATTTTGATACAGTGATCCAGGATGTGTACCTTGGCCCTATACCATACATGACTCCAAAGGGAACATTTGTAATTAATGGTGCAGAGCGTGTAATTGTATCTCAGTTACACCGTTCACCCGGTGTTTTCTTTGGTCAGAGCCTTCACGCAAACGGTACCAAGCTGTATTCAGCACGTATTATTCCGTTCCGTGGTTCATGGATCGAATTTGCAACCGACATCAACAATGTGATGTATGCATATATCGATCGTAAAAAGAAATTGCCTGTAACTACACTTCTTCGTGCCATTGGCTTCGAAAGTGATAAAGATATTCTCGAAATCTTCGATCTTGCTGAAGAGATCAAAGTGAATAAAGCCAGTTTGAAGAAAGCGGTTGGAAAAAAACTTGCTGCCCGTGTTCTGAAAAGCTGGGTGGAAGACTTCGTTGATGAAGATACCGGTGAGGTGGTAAGTATCGAACGTAACGAGGTAGTTATTGATCGTGAAACTATTATTGAATCGAAGCATATTGATGATATCATCGAATCAGGTTCTCCAACTATCCTCTTGCATAAAGGGGAAGCGAACCAAAACGATTATGCCATCATTTATAATACACTGCAAAAAGACCCGAGTAACTCGGAGAAAGAAGCAGTGCTCTATATTTATCGTCAGTTAAGAAATGCTGTTCCTGCTGATGATTCTACAGCCCGTGAAGTAATCAATAATCTTTTCTTTTCTGAGAAAAGATACGATCTTGGCGATGTAGGTCGTTTCCGTATTAACAGGAAACTGAACCTGAATATTAGTCCGGATGTGAAATTACTCACCCGCGAGGATATGATTGCCATTATCAAATACCTCATCGAGCTGATTAATTCAAAAGCTGAAGTTGATGATATCGACCACTTGAGTAATCGTCGTGTTCGTACTGTTGGAGAACAGCTTTTCAACCAGTTTGGTGTTGGTCTTTCAAGGATGGCAAGAACTATACGTGAACGTATGAATGTTCGCGATAACGAGGTGTTTACTCCAACTGATTTGATAAATGCGAAGAGCATATCTTCTGTAATCAACTCATTCTTCGGGACTAACGCACTTTCGCAATTCATGGACCAGCAAAACCCACTTGCCGAAATAACGCACAAACGCCGAATGTCGGCTTTAGGTCCGGGTGGTTTATCACGCGAACGTGCCGGTTTCGAGGTTCGTGACGTTCACTATACGCACTATGGTCGTCTTTGTCCGATTGAAACTCCTGAGGGTCCGAACATCGGTCTGATTTCTTCTTTGTGTGTATATGCCAAGATTAATGAGCTCGGTTTTATCGAAACTCCATACCGTAAAGTTGAGAATGCAGTTGTTGACATTTCTCCTGAAGGCGTACATTATTATACGGCAGAAGAAGAAGAGGATTTGGTGGTTGCACAGGGTAATGCTCCTTTGAATGAAGATGGAACATTTATTCGTCCGAAGGTAAAAGCCCGTTTAGGTGCTGATTTCCCCGTCGTGTTACCTAACGAGGTGCACCTCATGGATGTATCTCCTTCTCAGATTGCATCCATTGCAGCTGCGTTGATTCCTTTCCTTGAGCATGATGATGCTAACCGTGCGCTCATGGGATCGAACATGATGCGTCAGGCTGTTCCGCTGCTTCGTTGCGAATCTCCTATTGTTGGAACTGGTATCGAAGGACAGTTGATCCGCGATTCACGTACACAAATCATTGCTGAAGGTAATGGTGAGGTAGTGTATGTTGATGCTGAATGTATTAAAATTAAATACGATAGAACTGAGATTGAAGATTTCGTTAGCTTTGATTCATCTGTTAAAGAGTATAAGTTACCGAAGTTCCAAAAAACAAATCAGAATACAACCATCGACCTTCGACCTATTGTTAGAAAGGGAGATCGCGTTGTGCCAAATCAAATCCTTACCGAAGGCTACAGCACACAAAATGGTGAGCTTGCAATTGGTAAAAACCTCAAAGTGGCATTCATGCCATGGAAGGGTTATAACTTTGAGGATGCTATTGTTATCAGCGAGAGGGTTGTACGTGAGGATGTATTTACTTCTGTACACGTTGTTGAACAGTTGCTTGAGGTACGTGAAACTAAACGAGGGGTAGAGGAGTTTACTTCTGATATTCCTAATGTGAGCGAAGAAGCTACACGCGATTTGGATGAAAATGGTGTGATTCGTATCGGTGCACGCATCGAACCGGGTGATATCATTATTGGTAAGATTACACCGAAAGGTGAGTCTGATCCTTCGCCCGAAGAAAAACTGCTGCGCGCTATCTTTGGTGATAAAGCCGGTGATGTGAAAGATGCTTCTTTGAAAGCAACTCCTTCATTGTCAGGTACAGTAATCGGAAAACGTTTATTCTCGAAAGCTCAGAAAAATCGTAAATCAAAACTTGCTGACAAAGCTGTTCTTCCACGACTTGATGAGGAGTTTGAAGCACAGGCAGCTGTGTTGCGGAATAGCCTGATTGAGAAGCTTCTTGTGCTTACAGCTGATAAAATTTCGGCCGGAGTGAAGGATTTTCTGGGTGCTGATGTTATTTCACGTAACAGTAAGTTTACAGAAGATCGCTTACGCGAGATTGATTATTCTTCAGTGCAACTGGGCAAATGGACTCAGGATTCACAGAAAAATGATCAGATTCGTTTGCTTATTCTGAACTATCTGAAGAAATATAAAGAACTGGATGCACAAATCAAACGTCAGAAGTTTAATATCACCATTGGTGACGAACTTCCAACAGGAATTGTGCAGGTAGCTAAAGTATATATCGCCAAAAAACGTAAAATTCGTGTGGGTGATAAAATGGCCGGTCGCCACGGTAACAAAGGTATTGTATCCCGAATTGTTCGTCAGGAAGATATGCCTTTCCTTAGTGATGGAACTCCGGTTGACATCGTACTTAACCCGCTTGGTGTACCTTCGCGAATGAACCTGGGACAAATTTTTGAAACTGTACTTGGTTGGGCTGGCAAAGAGCTTGGTGTTAAGTTTATGACTCCTATTTTTGATGGTGCCAAGTTGGAAGATCTCAATGAGTGGACTCAAAAGGCTGGTGTGCCTGATTATGGTAAAACCTATCTTTATGATGGTGGTACCGGCGATCGTTTCGATCAACCTGCAACTGTTGGTGTCATCTATATGTTGAAACTTGGTCACATGGTTGAAGATAAAATGCATGCCCGTTCAATCGGACCATACTCACTGATTACCCAGCAACCTCTTGGAGGTAAGGCTCAGTTTGGTGGTCAGCGTTTTGGAGAGATGGAGGTGTGGGCACTCGAAGCATTCGGTGCTGCTCATATTCTGCAGGAAATTCTTACCGTGAAATCGGACGACGTAATGGGACGTGCACGTACTTACGAAGCTATTGTTAAAGGCGAACCAATGCCTGCTCCCGGAATACCTGAATCGCTCAATGTATTATTACATGAGTTGAGAGGTTTAGGTCTGAGTGTCAATTTGGAGTAACAGTTTTAATGTAACAGCAAACTAAAGAATTATGGCTTTTAAAACAGATAATAAGCTAAAAAGTAGTTTCAATAAAATTTCTATTGGTCTTGCGTCGCCGGAAGAACTTCTGAAATTGTCGAGTGGTGAGGTGTTGAAGCCTGAAACCATCAACTACCGAACATACAAACCTGAACGTGATGGTCTGTTCTGCGAAAGAATATTCGGACCAACAAAAGACTTTGAATGTCATTGCGGTAAATACAAACGAATTCGCTATAAGGGAATTGTTTGTGACCGTTGTGGTGTTGAAGTTACTGAAAAGAAAGTGCGTCGCGAGCGTATGGGACATATTCAGTTGGTAGTTCCTGTGGCTCATATTTGGTATTTCCGTTCACTACCGAACAAGATCGGATATCTGCTCGGAATGCCTACCAAAAAACTGGATGCAATCATCTATTATGAAAAATATGTGATTGTTCAGGCTGGTGCTGCTCATAATGGCGAAAATATTGTCGATAATGAATTGATTTCCGAAGAAGAGTATCTTGATATTTTGGAAGCTCTTCCACGTGAAAATCAAATGCTTGAAAATAACGATCCTAACAAGTTTATCGCAAAAATGGGAGCCGAAGCAATTTACGAATTGCTTTGCCGTCTCGATTTGGATGACCTTTCATATCGTTTGAGAGATCAGGCGGGTAATGATACATCGCAACAGCGTAAGAATGAGGCATTGAAACGTCTGCAGATTGTTGAGTCGTTCAGAGCTTCACGTAACAGAAATAAGCCTGAGTGGATGATTATCAAGATTGTTCCGGTTATTCCACCTGAACTTCGCCCACTCGTGCCACTGGATGGCGGACGTTTTGCAACATCCGACCTTAACGACCTGTATCGCAGGGTTATCATCAGAAATAATCGTTTGAAACGACTCATTGAAATAAAAGCTCCGGAAGTAATTCTTCGTAACGAAAAACGTATGCTTCAGGAAGCGGTTGATTCATTGTTTGATAATTCACGTAAATCAAGCGCAGTGAAAACTGATGCTAATCGTCCTCTGAAATCTCTTTCAGACTCACTGAAGGGAAAACAAGGTCGTTTCCGTCAGAACCTGCTTGGTAAACGTGTAGATTATTCCGCACGTTCGGTAATTGTTGTAGGTCCTGAACTTAAGATGCATGAATGTGGTATCCCCAAAGATATGGCTGCCGAGCTTTACAAACCATTTGTTATTCGTAAACTGATTGAACGTGGTATTGTTAAGACGGTAAAATCAGCCAAGAAAATTGTGGACCGCAAGGATTCAGTAATCTGGGACATCCTGGAACACGTGATGAAAGGTCATCCGGTATTATTAAACCGTGCTCCGACACTCCACCGTTTAGGTATTCAGGCATTCCAACCTAAAATGATTGAAGGTAAAGCCATTCAACTTCACCCGCTGTCATGTACTGCATTTAATGCGGACTTCGACGGCGACCAGATGGCTGTGCATCTTCCGTTGGGAAATGAGGCTATTCTGGAAGCGCAAATGTTGATGCTTGCTTCACATAATATTCTTAACCCTGCCAATGGTGCTCCTATTACCGTTCCTTCACAGGACATGGTGCTTGGTTTGTATTATATCACCAAACCACGTAAGGGTGCTAAGGGCGAAGGACTTATATTCTACTCTCCGGAAGAGGCTGAAATTGCTTACAACGAAGGCCGATGTGCATTGCACGCAAATATTCGTGTGCGTATTGATGTTACAAACGAAGAGGGAGTAAAACAAAAACAGATTATTGAAACCACCGTTGGTAGAATTCTTTTCAATAAATGTGTTCCTGAGAAAGCAGGCTATATCAATGAGTTGCTTTCAAAGAAATCACTTCGCGACATCATTGGTGTTGTAATTGAAAAGTGTGGCGTGGCTCGTACAGCTCAGTTCCTCGATGATATCAAGGATTTGGGTTATTACATGGCTTTCAAGGGTGGATTGTCGTTCAACCTCAATGATGTAATTATTCCTGCAGAAAAGGAAAAACTGGTTCAGGAAGGTAATGCTGAGGTTGAAGAGATTTTAAGTCTTTATAATCAGGGTTTCATAACATTTAATGAGCGTTATAACCAGATTATTGACACCTGGACGCATATCAACTCGCGCTTGTCGAACATCTTGCTTAATCAGTTGACCAACGATAATGATGGATTCAACTCGGTATATATGATGCTTGACTCCGGTGCCCGTGGTTCGAAAGAGCAGATTCGTCAGCTTTCAGGTATGCGTGGTTTGATGGCTAAACCTCAGAAATCAGGCGCGGAAGGTGGCCAGATTATCGAGAACCCGATTCTTTCTAACTTTAAAGAAGGTTTGTCGGTACTCGAGTACTTTATCTCTACTCACGGTGCCCGTAAGGGTCTTGCGGATACTGCCCTGAAAACTGCTGATGCGGGATACCTTACCCGTCGTCTTGTCGATGTGTCACAGGATGTGATTATCAACGAAGTTGACTGTGGTACTTTGCGCGGACTCGTGGCTGTAGAGATGAAGAACAACGAAGAGGTTGTTTCAACATTATATGAAAGAATTCTTGGTCGTGTTTCGGTACATGATGTTTATCATCCATTGACTGGCGATTTAATTGTTTCAACCGGAGAAGAGATTACAGAATCACTTGCCAAGAAGATTCAGGAATCTCCAATCGAGCGCGTTGAAATCAGATCGGTACTTACCTGCGAATCTAAAAAAGGCGTTTGTGCTAAATGTTACGGACGTAATCTTGCAACCGGTATGATGGTACATCAGGGTGAAGCTGTGGGGGTTATCGCTGCTCAGTCGATCGGTGAGCCGGGAACACAGTTA
>CAYMDE010000077.1:0-5949 GCA_964389115.1 uncultured Paludibacter sp.
CCAAACCCGACATATAATTTTGCCGGATTTGGAATTATTCAGTGAATTCTACTTACTTTTTAAAAAACGGAGTTGGAGATTATCTGATCAATAGCGAAGATATTCCAAGTCTGACTGAATTTTTTCCAGAACCCTATCCCGGTTATGGTGAGTGGGTACTTGAAGGAACAAGCCCCGGCAAAATCCGTCTGAGAGCTCTGCTGGGGGATTATCTTGGTACAGCAGATTTTAATTCGGGTTCCTATTTATTTTGTGACAGGAAGATTGATGATGTTTCAATAACTCTCGCCCTGATACCTGTTGCAACAATGATGAACAAAGGTATGGTTGATCAAAGCTTCGAAAATGCAACAACCGAAGGTGCTCCGTTAGGAGTCTGGATTAATAACAATAACAGGATACTTGGAAACGATAGCCCTACTGCACAGAACTTCAGATCAAGGGTAGTAAGCAATGGTTATCAGTCGGTAGGGAACAAGGCTTTTGGTGCCCGTTTCTATGGCGATGAAAACTCATATACAAGAATAAGTCATCAGCTTACCAATTTGAATAAAGGAGCGATTTATCGCTTTACTCATAAATATAAACAGGGAAATACCAATAATGCCGATGCCTTTGTGAACACTTATGTTACGATGATTCCTAATGACGTAAAGGCTAATTCAATCAGTAATGTACAAGCCAGCGTGCCACCATCCACAACTGCAAATACACAGGCACCCGGTACAGTTTCAGTCACATTTTTCGCCCCTGCCGATGCCTGCTTTGTAGTATGGGAAAAGAATCCTAATGCAGCATCAGGAAGAAACTGGATTTATTATATCGACGATATGGAATTAGTAGAGTTGGTTGCGCCGGTAGCACAAATACATACTGAAACCGGATCTTTTACATTCACTAACCAAAACAGAACATCTTCCATGCTGATAACCGGGGTATTGCTTACTGACAGTATCCGCATTAGTGCACCAAATGGAATCAAAGTAACACCTTCTGTTATTTCTCCTGATGCCAGCATGCAGGAAATCTCTGTGAACTTTACCGGTGTTACGGCAGTGTCGGGAAATGTTGTATTAACTTCAGGAGATTTTTCTAAATCTATACCTGTAACAGCTACATACAACGGTGGACTAAGAACTGTGAATCAGCAGGAAACTTATTATCTGCAACAAAGAACCAGCGGAAAGGTTTTGGGAGTGAGAGCTGTCGATCAGTCGGTAGGACTGAAATACGCCGATGCCGATGATTTGTCGCAACAGCTGCGTTTCGTTCAAAACAAGCCTGATACAGATCCTCATAGCTTCCATATCATCAATGGTAATAACCGATATTTGTCCTTGTCAAGTTCGGGGAGCATGTATTTTACTGAGTCGGTTGCACTAGCTGATGCCTGGGCATTTCAGGGCCTGTCTGATACCTTGGTGTATGTTACCCGATATGATGATGCTGCTTTCGTGATGGGTTCGGATTCACTGTTTGAGAACAACCTGATTCGTGGCGACAGAACCATAGCACAAACCAATACTGCATTTATACTTCAAAAGAATTCGGAAGTGCTGAGTGCCACTTACATGTTCGATCCCGATTTTGAATTCAGTCCGTTCGATGGTGGTCCGATGGGTACCTGGATACCCGACAATGATCCATTGCAGTTTGGCGGTTTTGGATATTCGCGGGTGATAGGATTCAATAACTGGCAAAGTTCCGGACAGAAAGCCTTTTATCTGCGTTTCCTTGGCGATGGTGCTTCTTACAATGCAATCAGTCAGAAATTGTTTAATCTGGTTCCGGGTGCAACATATCGCCTCGATTTACAATACAAATGTCAGAGTACGAGCCCTACATCACTGGTGAATATCTATGCCGCTACAACGGCCAATGCAGCACTTAGCTCTGCGATTGGGGGTGTGCATGCTACGACCAATGTGGCTGCAAGTAATCTGGCTACACAGCCTGCACAGTCGGCATCGCTCACATTTGTTGCGCCTGCCCGTTCGGTTTGGATCGTGTACAGAAAAAACACTACGTCAACAAATTATAATTTTTATCTGGATAATCTGAAACTCACAGAAACCATCCCATCTTCAGTGGATCAGGTGAATGCGCAATTGCCGTTTCATGCTTTTATTGCTGAAGGGAGGATCAGGGTGCATTTCGAGAATAATTCCACAGAGCCGATTGAGATAAGAATCTTTAATGCTCAGGGGCAGATAATTCAACAGAATACCTATGAATTGAATCATGGTTTTAACGAGATAGAATCGGGAGTTGTAAATGCTTCAGGCTTATATTTGGTTAGAATGAGACAAGGTTCAAGAGTAAACACAGTCAAAATCGTTCAATCTTTTTAATCATGAAAAAATACAGCATTTTATCACTTCTTTTGTTTCTATTCATACAAACATATAGTCGCGATGTGATTTATATCACAGTGCCCACGACCAATGTACAGGACCTTGTAAATAAAGAAATTATTATTGCCGGTAAATCTGAATTACATATTTCCGCATCTTCAACTCCTCTGACTAATTCCATCATTCGCCTGGAACACGAAGATGCCTGGGTGTTCTTTCCTAATCTTAAACCTCAGTTTGTAGTCGATTCAGTGATTGCACATATCAGGGTTTTCGGTCAACAGGCAGTACCACGCCAGAATGTACGCGTTTCAATTTTTCGTCACGGAGCTGTGGTGATACCCCATGGAGAAAATTTCGAGCCTCTAACCATTTATACTGACAGAGATTTTGGTGGCGAATCGCGCAAGTTCAACATGTTTAATTTTCATAATGACCTGAAGCAGTTTGATAACAGGACACGTTCATTCAAACTGAAACGCGGCTATATGGCAACCCTTGCTAACAATCCTGATGGAACCGGTTACAGCAGGGTGTTTATTGCAGATAATGCTGATTTGGAAATCTCAGCGGTGTCAAGTTGGCTTGACAATACCGTTTCATTCATCAGGGTGTTCAATTATGAGTGGGTTACTAAAAAAGGATGGTGCCAAACCGGTTGGAGGTCGGGTGGTAGCGAGGTTGCCAATTCAAACAAGACCAATTCAACGTGGTTTTACACCTGGAATGTGGATAATAATTCTACATACAATCAAGAATATGTATTGATAAAACAAAACCTTTACTGGCCGGGCTGGTCAAGTATCAATTCTAAAAAATGGGCATCTCACTTGATGAGTTATAATGAACCCGACCACTCGAATCAGGCTAATGTAACAGTTAATCAGGCAGTAAATGCCTGGCCTGATCACCTGAAAACCGGATTGCGTCTGGGTTCGCCCGCTACCACCGATTTTAATTGGCTTTATGCATTTATGGATGGGTGCAGGGCACGTAACTATCGGGTCGATTACGTGGTTATTCACGCCTACTGGCCTGCCATGTCGGCATCGCAATGGCGGAGTGAACTGCAAAAAGTTTATGACAGAACAGGTCGTCCCATTTGGATAAAGGAATGGAATAACGGTGCCAACTGGACCAACGAAAGTTGGCCGTCGTCGTGGAGCGATCAAATGACTAAGCAGCATAACGATATCAAAGCCATCGTTGAAATGCTTGATGCAGCCCCATTCATCGAACGATACTCCATTTACAACTGGGTTGAAGGAAAAAGAGCGATGATTCTGGATGATGGATGGCTTACCCCTGCCGGTCGTTTCTATGCAGATAACAATTCGACCATCGCTTTCAGAAGATCTCATGAGGTTGTGCCGGGATACTCGTTCTCAAGTGTCAATAACACAACGCTTACATTGAATGCAACGAATGAATCGGGAGGAGGAGTTGTGCTGAGTTGGACGAATGCTACTCAGGAGTTTGCTTCTAGGGTGGTTGTTGATCGCCGAATTGGTAATGGTCCGTTTCAGGAGATATACAACAGCAACCAGACATCAATTCAGAGTTTTGTGGATACTCCTGATTTTTCTCAGGCCGGTCGTGTGGAGTATATGGTAAGCATCGTGTTGAACAATGGAACCGTTATCACTTCCAATCCTCAGTCGTACGTTGTAACTCCGGGTGATGAAGTTGACTTTGGCAAGTTCAGTTACAGAAATGCAAACTGGAACGCCATTGGTTTTCTGAATCGTTACCCAACACTTCCGGTTACAATTTTTGGTTCTCCGACAAATAACAACCTCAACGTGCTCTTTACTAACCGTGTAAGAATGAGTAATCCCGGAATCTTGTCATTCCAGCTTTTACCCTGGGCGTATCAGAATGTAAGTGTTTTCGATTACGATGAAACCGTGCCTTATTTCTTCCTACGCCCCGGAGCATATCAATGGGGTGGCATCAGCGCTCAGGCAAACAGAACAACAGCAACTTCAGAGTGGCAAAGAATCACTTTCCCTGATGAGTTCAGTTCACAACCAGTAGTTTTTGTGACTCAGTCAACCACGAATAATGATTTCCCTGTAACCGTAAGGGTTCGTAACGTTACAAAAGATGGTTTTGATGTAATCCTTCAGAAGGAAGCAGTAAACACACAGGAAATTACCAGTGAAGTATTCTCGTATCTGGCTGTTGAACAGGGCGAAGGTGTGGTCAATGGCAGGAAAGTAATAGTTGGCAGAACGGCAGAGAATGCTGTGGGTAATGCCATAACACAATTTGCAAGAATCACTTATGGTGAAACCATCGAGAACCCTGTATTCTTTGCGCAATTACAAACTGCCAACGATGAATTAACAGCTACATTGCGTTGCCGTTCGATACTTACTACCGAAGCAAGGGTTTTCAAACAGCGGGAATTATCTCAGACCGGAGCAACTCCTGCGAATGAGACTGCCGGATGGATTGTGATAAATCCTGACGTGGTGATGTCGGCACCAAAAACATCCGAAACCCGTCTGAGTATCTATCCGAATCCCGTGGCTGATCGTTTATTTGTTATCCGAAACAGCAGTGAAGCTATCCGTGCCGAGATTTATTCACTCAGTGGAGTGTTGGTGCATACGCAATTGATTCATGGTAATACCGTAGATGTAAGTCAGCTCGGGTCAGGATATTACTTCCTGCGTATCGATGGCTCTGCCATGACTAAGTTTGTGAAGTTGTAGTCTGCAATTAATATCATAAAACGGAATTGTCATCATGTTTTGACGATTCCGTTTTTTTTTAGCTGATGGTTTCAATGATAGAATTTGTAAACCTTTTTGACCGTTTTTTTAACAATAGTAGTTCGGGAAAAATCTATTTTTGCTTTCAGAAAAAATTTGAATATAAATACAAATAAATTATAGTCTAAAGAAATGAAAAAACTATTCTTTCCCATTTTAATGGTGTTGATGACTACCGGTTTTTTAAAAGCCGGTGCTACGGATGATAACATCTTCAAAATTGTTAACCCCGACTTCAGATTGAGTCCGCATACAGGTATGAATCGTCAGCATTGGAAAGATGCTGCCTTGTACATGCTTGAAGGGGCCTTCAGTTATGTTAATGACATTGATGATCCTATGCAGTTTCCTAAACAGCACGAAATTACCTATCCCCGAAATGAAGGTCAGGTGCCAACGGAAAAACTCGAAGGATTAACACGGACGCTCTTTGTGGCTGCGCCATTGTTGAAGGAAGATCCCAATCTGACCATCGATGGAATAAGCGTTGCAGAGTATTATCGCCACCAGATTTTAAATCTTACCAGAGAAGGACATCCCAGTTTTATCCGTCACCGTGCCCGCAATGGAGGCCCGAGCCAGATTCTCGTAGAGTTTGGAGCATTAGCGATATCACTGTTCACTGCACCCGAAGTGCTTTGGGATCCTTTGTCGCAGGAGGATAAAGATCGTTTGGCAGCCGTGATGATGAGCTATGGAGATGGCCCAACCGTTGGTTCAAACTGGAGATTCTTCAATATTTTTGTGATGAGTTTTTTCAAAACGCAGGGGTATCCCATCAATGACGGACTGATGCGCGAATATCTTCAAAAATC
>CAYMDE010000077.1:6049-10933 GCA_964389115.1 uncultured Paludibacter sp.
TGATGGGACTTGAAAATGATCCAACTACAAACTGGGGATGGATGCGCCGCATTTCGTCGGGAAATCTACTTCAGTTCTATTTGCATCCTGAATTTATGGAAGACAGGGTGCCGACACTCGGATTTTATGGTCCGTATGAACCTGCTACGCAAATGTATAGTTGTCGCGGAAGTGTTTACTGGGGAGGCAAAGTATTCCTTGGTTTATTGGTCCCCGAAGATCATCCGTTCTGGACAGCCCGTGAAAATGAAGGTCCATGGGAAAGAGATTTAAAGCGAAATCGTGTCTATAATAAATTTCAGCCCGGATCAAACACCCTTACAACCAATTTCCCCAATACAGGAGCCTCAGAGGTGCGTGCGTGGTGTCATGAGACTGTTGCGGGCGACTGGCAGAAATTCCGCAGTACTGAAAATTACAACAGATTGGCTTATCACTCCGATTTCTTGTGGCAGGCTGATGGTCCGAATGGCGAAATAGCCATGAATTACGGAATTAAGAATGCCAACAACCAGTGGGAAGTGCTTCGCTTGTACACTTTCCGTAGTTTCAAAGATGGTGTTTATCACCGCGATGCAGTGCTAGAAACAAACCGCGAAATCAAATATACATTGAATGATATTCCCCTTCCGAACGGCACCTTAAGGGTGGATAAACTCGTTTCACCTGTTAACTCACAGTTGCGTTTAGGTCATTATGCATTGCCCGAAATGGGACAGCCGATTAAAACTTCAATCAGAAGAATTGGAGGCAATGAGGTTTATATCATTGATAACGGAATTTATCAGTTAGCAATGGCAGTTGCAGGAGGCTTCAGTGGTATGGAATTCACAGCAACAACAGGTCTGAATCCGGAAAGCGATAAGAGCACCATTATCACTGCCTTTACACCGGTAGAAGCTGGTAAAGAACACGCGCTGATAAGTGTTATGCTGTGGAGAAAATCAGGAGAAAGATTCAAAGCTTCAGATTTCAGAGCATTCAATCAGTTTGTAAAAAGCCAGGATCCCTTCGGATTGCTTCAGAAAAATAACCTCAAATTGTTCCGTTCGGTGACGCATTAAGTTTAGGTTACATAATTTCTGCTCTAACTGCAGAAAGAAGTTGTGAGGATTATTAAAACGCCCTGTTTTTAAGGATTTGTTTTAATAATCCTCTTTTATGACAGTATATTGATAGTCTGTGAAATTGATAGGGGGTAAATTTGTGATGTAAAGTATTTTTACAATTTAACAAACAAAATTTTTTATTATCATGAAGAGAATTTACAAATCTTTTGCACTCTTTTGTGCAATGCTTGCCATACCCATAATGGTGTTGGCACAGACAACTGACGTGACGTCAACTTATCTTTCGAATGCTGATTTTAACACGAATGCCAATTTTAAATTTGACACACCGGCATCAAATCTCGGATCTGCTAATGAGGGGGTTAATATTCAAGTAATAGAAGGTTGGAACCGTGGGATACTTGGACAAAACTCAGCAGCATCAACTTTTGAATATGGTTATGCCGGGACACTAAATGCTCCGGGTCCAATCCCGGCCACAGGACCAACCGGTGCAACAGGTTCAGGGCATGCTGCATTGGGTATCTCAACTGCATGGTCGGGAACAGTAACTTATAATCAAAGTGTAACACTTCCAGTGGGAAAATATTCAATTGAATATACAGCCAAAAATACAGGACCTAATGCGAGTAACTTGTCACGTGTTGGATGGGTGCCTTCATCAGGAACATCAGTGATTTCTACCCGTACCTCATTCCCTTTGAATGAGTGGATTACAGAGACAATTACTTTTACAATTTATGCTGAAACCAGTGGAGTTGTTCAGGTTGGTATTGCATCTACAAACGTAGGCTCAAGTGGTGTTGGTTGAATATTTTTTGACAATGTAAAAATACTTGTTCATGATGTTGACAAATCTAATTTAGGACAGTTAATCACCGACGCAACAGTTATGGCTGCTGCACCTCAACCAGTTGGTGCTTCAACTGTTTACAATGATTTAGATGCTGCAATTTCTGCTGCACAAGCGGTTTATGACGATGCAGGTGCTACAGCTGCGCAAGTGCTTACTCAGGAAGGTCTTTTGCAAACAGCAATGGCTAATGTAAACAGTGCTATTGTGATTCACGAACGTACATTGGCATGGACAACACTTCCGTATAATATTACATCATTACTTGTTAACCCTAGTTTTGAAACAGGAAATACCAATGGATGGGTGAATGTTGGCGGTTTTGTTGGTCAAAACAATACTTCTTTTGCTCTTAAGCATGGAACTTTTTATGTTGAGAGATGGCAGGCGTCAGGTAACTGGACAGGTCTGAAATTGTCTCAAAAAATCGTTGATATACCTAACGGTATTTATCAGGTAAATGCAGCTGCATTAAATAACCCGAATACTACCGGTGGTGCATTTGTTTTTGCAAACGAGGAAAGAGTGGAAGTATTCACCGTAAGTGACTACAGCGTATTAGTAACTGTAACTAATAATCAGCTTGAAATTGGATACGAAGTTGTGTTGGGTGGAAACTATGTTGCTGTTGATAATTTCAGAGTAAGTTATATCAGCGACGGATCACCTTACATGGTTGCAAGTCCGGATGATTTATTCTTCGATCCATTGAATCTTACCAGAACTTTCAATGTTTCAGGTGGTAATCTTACTGAAAATGTAGTTTTGTCAGCACCTGCTGGTATTGCACTCGACAAAACAACTTTAACTCCTGCTCAGGTTGCTGAAGGAGCAACAGTTACTGCTACTTTTGACAATGCAACTGCTATTGCAAGTGGAAATATTGCACTTGTAACCGGTGATCTTACTGTAAATGTTGCTGTAATGACTTCTGCCGATTTAGCTTGCTTCACTCCATTGTATGCTGAAGCAGTAAATCTGGTTCCAAATCCTTACCTGAACAGCATCGCTTCGTTCGGTGGCTGGGGTCGCAGATCAGTTGTGTTTGGCGAAGAAGCCTATTGTGGTGCAGGTGCTGTAAAATTTGATGCATTAACTAACGGTTGGCCTGATGGAGCTGCCCTTGATATTACCGGTATTGCATGGGAGCCTAATACTACTTACCGCGTTCGCGCCATGGTAAAAGCTGTTGACGGAACATTTGCATTCTTTGCAAATCAAACAGATCCTAATGTAACTATTTCAATCGCTGAAACAGGAGATAATTGGGTGGTAATTGATGAAACATTCACAGTAGGAGCTAATCCGGGTACAAGCTTCTTCTCGTTCAACAACGTTGATGGTGGCTCAACCGGTAAAATTGCTTATATCGACAACTGGGAACTTTATAAAGTGCCTGTTGGAACTTCGGTTGCGGGAAATGCGGTGGCAAGTCCTTACCGTTTGTATATAAACAACGATCAGATAACTGTTAGCTTCAATCTTGATCAGGCTGCAGACGTGGAATTCTCTGTTTACAACATGCAGGGAATGCTGATTAATTCACAAAAAGCGTCTTATAGCGCAGGTGATAATCACACGGCAATTGATGCCAACATTGCATCAGGAGTTTATGTGGTAAGAATGAGCTTTAATGGTCAAAGCTATACTGCTAAGGTTGTAAAATAATCTTTCAGTAATGAAATAAAGAAAGTCGTCTCAATTGGGACGGCTTTTTTTTGTGCAGATTTTTAATGCTTCAGATTCAATCTTTCAGCAAAATTAAATGTTCGATTACTTCTTTCTTAAAAAGAAAACAGCTGAATCTCCCCGGTTATCTGAGTTTAACACTTTCGCTTTTTGCTTGAAAGTTTTAATCTCATGCTTGCTGAAAATTGAATCATTGGGGTTCGAAAAATAAGAACGAGGGTCGGTGAATGTTATACCTCGAAGGTATTGTTCACTTCCCCAAAACTGAAGTTCATGGGAGTCATAAACAACATCTTCTAAAACAAGATTTGCTTTCTTAGCTAAAATGGACATGCTTTCAATAGAATGTAAAAAGAAATGTCTCGGAGCATCTAATTGTACCCAGTTTTCTTTGTAATGTTCCCAGGCATAAGATGATACCGTAGGGATTCTGATATAACAGATGCCCCCGTCATCGAGCAGCCGTGAAACAGAATGTAGCGTTTCCAAAAAATCAGGCATGTGCTCGAACGAATGATGAAACATGATAAGGTCCCATTTTCCATAAACTTCATGAATGGTTTTTTTGTGAATCTTTAGTCCGTTTCCGTATTCAATATCATTTATAATAAATGGATCAACACCCAACAGGTTTTTGTAGCCAATTTCTGAGAGAGCATATAGGAAAGGGCCGCTTCCACATCCAACATCAATTATGCGACTATTTTTCCTCAGTGATACCTGCGATAAAATGCGTAGTGGGTCGTTAGGATATCGATTGTATACAAGCTTGCCAATCATTCCCTTTTTGGAAAGAGCATATTTATCTCTGAGTTTTTTTAGTAGTTTTCCAATGCGATTTCCGGATGATTCAGGAGAGGGTGATAAAAAGCTGTAATAGTTTGAAGGGTAATACTTCGATATATCAGATGGAAATTCTGCAATTTGTAAACAACCACATTGTGCGCATTCGAAATAGTTGAATTTTTCCGGGAATCCAAACATCATTTCTTTTACTTCATATGTTTTATTTTTATCACTATTGTCGCAAATTCTACACTTCATTTGACTTTCTATTCATTCGTTTAATACAGGACTATTCGTTTAGCAATTGATTGTTTGTTCATTGCTTTGGCAAAGTTAGCAAATAATTCAGTAATCTGATTATCATATTTCCGGCTGTGTTTTGAGTTTTTTTAATTGCAATAAATTGTCCTGGCTCTTGACATTAATAGTTTCCAAATTGAATGAATAATCCACTTTTCCAAAGTTTATTTCTCGATATATTTGCTC
>CAYMDE010000078.1:0-10827 GCA_964389115.1 uncultured Paludibacter sp.
CGCCGACCCTCTGCTTGTAAGGCAGATGCTCTGAACCAGCTGAGCTAAACGCCCGTATTTATCGGATATCAAATACTTTTCGACTAAAGCGGCACAAAGATACTATTAATTTTGAAACTACAAAAGGCAATCGGAGTTTTGTTAGAAAAAAACATGAACGTGTGTTTTTTGCATGTGTCTTTTGACATAATTAGCACTTTGATTTTCTGAATAATGAATGTCTTTATTATCCTTTTCCAAATTGATTGTTTTTTCTTACTTTTGCGTTTCAATTATTAAAAATTTCAATGGAAAAAGTTCGAGTCCGTTTTGCTCCCAGCCCTACCGGTCCCCTGCATATAGGTGGCGTCCGCACTGCATTGTATAACTTTTTATTTGCCCGCAAACATGGCGGTGAGTTCTTGCTTCGTATCGAAGATACCGACTCAGCCCGTTTTGTACCCGGTGCTGAAGATTATATCGTTGAGTCATTGCAATGGTTGGGTATTACCATCGACGAGGGAGTGGGAGCAGTTAAAGAAGGTAGTCACGCACCTTATCGCCAAAGTGAACGCAAAGCTATTTACCGACAGTATGTGGATCAGTTACTGGATGCTGGTCTGGCTTACATAGCCTTTGATACTCCAACCGAACTGGAAGCTAAACGTTCTGAGATTCAGAATTTTCAGTATGATGCAAGCACCAGAGCTTTGATGGTTAACTCGCTTACGCTTTCCGGGGATGAAGTGCGGCTAAGAATCAACAGGGGAGATCAATATGTGGTTCGTATTAAGATTGAACCTAATCAGGACGTTTTAGTAAATGATTTGATTCGGGGTGAAGTCATTATCAATTCATCAGTAATTGATGACAAGGTATTATATAAATCATCCGATGGATTGCCAACTTATCATATGGCCAATGTGGTGGATGACTATCTGATGGAGATTTCACATGTTATTCGTGGTGAAGAGTGGTTGCCATCAGCACCGCTTCACGTATTGTTGTATAAATACCTGGGATGGACTGACCGCATGCCACAATTTGCGCATTTGCCTTTGTTGCTTAAACCCGATGGAAATGGGAAATTAAGCAAAAGGGATGGCGACAGACTTGGTTTTCCTGTATTCCCATTAGATTGGTACGATCCGAAAAGTGGGGAGGTATCTTCAGGATACCGCGATGCCGGATACTTCCCTGAGGCTGTAGTCAATTTCTTGGCTCTCCTGGGCTGGAATCCCGGAACAGAACAGGAGATTTTTTCCATGGATGAACTTATCGGACTTTTCTCTCTTGAAAGGGTGAGCAAAAGTGGCGCAAAATTCGACTACGAGAAGGCTAAATGGTTCAATCATCAATATCTGCAATTGAAACCGATTGATGAAATCACTGATTTGTTCCAACATCTGTTGGTTGAAATGGATATTTTTGAAGACTCCGAGAAAGTACAGCGAATTGTAACATTGGTTCGTGAACGTGCTCATTTTGTGAAGGATTTATGGGAGCAGTCGTCTTTCTTCTTTATTGCCCCTGAAAGTTATTGTGAGGTTGCTGTTAAAAAGAGATGGAAAGAAGACACTCCAAATCAGATATTTTTGCTGGCAGAGTTGCTTGAAAACGTGGATGATTTTTCAGCTGCAAATACGGAAACAGTTGTTAAGCAGTGGATAAGCGACAAAGCGTTCAATCTTGGTGCTGTTATGAATGCCTTCCGGTTGTCTGTTGTTGGAGAATCCAAAGGACCGCAAATGTTCGATATCATCGAAATTATCGGAAAGGAAGAGACGATAAAAAGGTTGAAGAAAGCAGCTGCAGAAATCGTCAAATCATAGTTATAATCTGAATTGAGAAACAATACCAATGCAGAAACGTCACACGGATCCTAAGCGCTATTTTAATGAACAGGTTTATACTACTGAGAAACATGTAATCCCGTTTATTCAGCAAAGCAAACAGGTTGACAGCGCACTCCGTGTTTTCGAAATTGGTTGTGGTGAAGGTGGTAACCTGAAACCTTTTCTCGACATGGGTTGTAAATGCGTTGGAGTTGATCTGAGTGCTTCCAAAATTGAAAAGGGCAGGGTTTTATTCGATGGACAGGAGGGGATAGAGCTTATTTGTCGGGATATTTATGAAATGCCCGACTTCTTTGGGAAGTTTGATGTGGTGATTATTCGGGATGTGATTGAACACATCCATGATCAGAATCGCTTTTTGGGTTTTCTGAAAAACTTTCTGGATGATGATGCTGTTATTTTTGTCGCCTTTCCGCCATGGCAAAACCCGTTTGGTGGTCATCAGCAAATGTGCAGGAACAGGTTTTTATCCGTATTGCCATATTTTCATCTTTTGCCGGTACGACTTTACAGTGGCATGTTGAGACTTTTTGGCGAAAGCGAAGCTACAATCGAAGGCTTACTGGAAATAAAGGAAACCGGGATTAGTCTTGAGCGTTTTGAAAAGCTTTGCCTGAAAAATACGTATAAAATCAACCAAAGAATTTTGTATTTCATTAATCCCAACTACGAAGTAAAATTCGGATTAAAACCACGCAAAACGTTCAAATTGCTGAATTACGTTCCCTGGCTTAAAAATTTCTACATCACCTGTGGCTATTATCTGATCAGTAAAGATACATGAAGAAGGTATTAATCATAAGCTATTATTGGGTGCCCAGTGGCGGTGCAGGTGTACAACGCTGGGTGAAATTCACCCGTTATCTGCGTGATTATGGTTGGGAACCTGTCATTTTTACTCCATCCAATCCTGAGTATCCATCCATTGATGAGTCGTTTGAGCAGGATATTCCCAACGATATTGAGGTGGTAAAGATTCCGATTTGGGAGCCCTACAATATTTATCGCAACTTATTTGGCAAGCAAGGACAGGCCATTCCCGCCGGATTTATTAGTGAGAATAAAAAGTCGGGATGGAAGGAGAAGCTTTCAATAGCCATCCGTGGTAATTTTCTGATTCCTGACCCTCGTCGTTTCTGGATAAAACCGGCAGTGAAATATCTTTCTTCATACCTGAAGGATAACCCCGTTAATGCTGTTGTGACTACCGGACCACCACACTCCATGCATTTGATAGCGTTGCGTCTGAAAAAACTCTTCCCGCATATTACGTGGATAGCTGATTTCAGGGACCCGTGGACCAATATAGATTTCTACAAAGATTTAAATCTTACTAAATGGGCTGATCGTCTTCATCACAAACTTGAAAAAAGAGTTATTCAAGGTGCTGATGCTGTTGTTGTTGTGTCGAAAGGGATGGAAAAGGAATATATATCGATGAATCCGGCTTCAATTCATGTAATTCCGAATGGATTTGATGAGGAAGATTTTAAAACAGATCAGCCGTTGCAAATGGATGAATATTTCAGTCTTTCTCATATTGGAACACTCAATGCTGCACGTAATCCTTCGGTTTTATGGAAGGCATTAGCAATTTTATGTGCAGAAGATAATCAGTTTAAATCGGATTTGCGTATCAATTTAATCGGGAAGGTTGATTATAGTGTTGTAGAGGATATTTATTATAACGGATTGAAAGATAACCTGATAAAGATTGATTATTTACCACATCGCGAAGCTGTTGCCCGACAGCAATCTTCTCAATTACTCCTTTTGCTGATAAACCGTACCCCAAATGCCTCCGGAATTATCACCGGTAAATGTTTTGAATATCTGGCATCGGGCCGACCTGTTTTAGGTATTGGTCCGGTTGATGGTGATGCAGCCAATTTGCTTCAGGAAACGGGTTCAGGCAAGATGGTCGGTTTCGAAGATGTGGAAGCGCTAACCAAAACAGTCAGGGATTATTATAAGTTATACAAAAATAAAGCATTAACTTTGGATGCGGGTTCGGTAGCGCATTATTCGCGTAAAAGTTTAACCGAACAACTTGCAAATCTCTTAAACCAGCTAATATCAAATGCGTAAACTGATAACCATCGTCGGAGCTCGTCCGCAATTCATAAAAGCGGCTACTTTGAGCAGGCAATTTCAGCTTTTCGGAGTTGAGGAAAAAATAGTGCACACCGGCCAGCACTTCGACGGTAATATGTCTCAGGTGTTCTTCGATGAAATGGAGATTCCTGCACCGGCATATAATCTGGATATTCATGGGCTGGCGCATGGAGCTATGACAGGTAGGATGTTGGAAGGCATTGAACAGGTTTTGTTGACTGAAAAACCCGAAGGTGTACTTGTTTACGGAGATACCAACTCTACACTGGCCGGAGCATTGGCTGCATCTAAGTTGCATATACCGGTGATACATGTCGAAGCCGGACTTCGCTCATTCAATATGCAAATGCCTGAGGAGATTAATCGCATCTTAACCGACCGGGTTTCAAATCTGTTGTTTTGTCCTACCGCAACAGCAGTGAAAAATCTGATGCTGGAAGGTTTTGATAGAATGCCGGTGCAAATCGTGCAGAATGGTGATGTAATGCAAGATGCGGCAATGTATTACGCACAAAAAGCTGCTTCAAAGTCGACGATTATCCAGCAAATTGGGATGAAAGATTTTGTGCTTGCAACCATTCATCGTCAGGAAAATACCGATGATCCCGCTAAACTTCGAGCACTGATTTATGGTCTGAATCAAATACATAAACAGGTTCCGGTTGTGGTGCCATTGCATCCGCGTACCCGTAATTTGCTCAGGTTGTGGGAAATAGAGCCCGACTTTATGATTCTTGACCCCGTAGGATATTTCGATATGATAATGCTCCTGAATAATTGCAGCATGGTGATAACCGATAGTGGCGGTGTTCAGAAAGAAGCCTTCTTTTTTCAGAAATGTTGCATTACTTTACGTGAACAAACCGAATGGACAGAACTTGTTGAACATGGATTTAACAGGCTGGTAGGCACTGACACAGATAAACTTGCCGATGCTTTCGCATACTTCCTGAACTATAAGGCAGATTTTTCTGTGGATCTATACGGTGGTGGAAAGGCTGCTGAGAAGGCGGTGGAGGTGATAATGCAATACTCCTGATGATACTACAAATGTTTTATCAGCGATTTTTATTTCTTGTGCTAATCTCCTTGTAAGTTTCAGAAAATAATTTGCCTATATTGATTTTGCTGAATTTGTTCTGAAAGGAATCAGCAATTCCGGGTCTGTCGAAATTCATTGAAACAGCTGAATTAATTGCCTCAATCCAGTTTTGAACCGTGTTTTCGCAAAGTACTCCATTGCTGCTGTTAACCAACTCAGGCAATGCTCCCACATTTGAGCAAACAACTGGTACACCGCACGATAAGGCCTCGGCCACAACAATGCTGAATGTTTCTATGCGACTTGCATGAAGCAAATAATCTGTCTGTTGAAGTATCGCGGCAATCTCGGCTTTATTGATAAATCTTGTGAATTCAGCCTCAATTTCGTAACTATCACAAAGATCTTTTAGTTTTACTACCTGATCGCCACCGCCTATCATTGTAAGTTTGAATGGACTTGTCAGACTGCCTTTAATTTTGGCCAATGCTTCAATAAACAGCTCCGGAAGTTTATCCGGTTCTTTTTTGCTATTCCATGTGGCAACAGCACAGAAATGTAGTTTGTTGCTTTTTGTGTTGTGTTCGTTTGAAAACTGAAATGTATTGGTATCAACTACATTACCGATTACAGAGAACTTTTCTTCTTGCAGAGTTGGGATTAGTGATATTATATTGTTCTTCAGGAACTCTGATACTACAGTAATTTTTGCTGCTTCAGCATATGTTTTTTGTATCAATCCTCCAATAACAGGTGGTTTAAGCATGTCGCCAACCCGACTCCAATGTTCTGTAATGATGTAGGGTATGTGACACTTTTCGGAAATCTTTTTAGCTGCAACTCCTGCGGGATATACTACATTAGCATGAATGATATCAGGGTTCCAACCTTCATAATTAAATTGATGAGTCGTTTTTAGATATAAATGATTATGCAGAGGAAAGAAGTAAAATAAAAAATCATGCAATAATGAATTTATGCTCACAAGACTGATATTCAAACCAAATTCATCCTGATAATTATCATGTGTAATTTTGAGCAAATCTTTTGTTCTCGTCAGTTGAACAGAGATAATTCTCACATCATGTCCTGCTGATTGTATTGCCCGGGCATGTTCTCTGACAAAGAGTCCGAAATGTGGTCTTTCGTCAGTTGGGTACCAGGATGTCAAAAAGAGAACTTTCATGTATAATATTTGACTGATAAGATGACAAATTTAATATAATTGATGGAGTTTGATTGCTGAAAGGAGCGTTAGAACCTGAAATTTCTCTCCTGCATTGCCTTGTTCGAATTGCAGGATACAGTCGTTTTTTAATTCGTTATTATCGTTCAGCACTTCAATATTATCTACGAAATATTGCATGATGTATTTTCTTAGTTCCTCATTATCAGCCATCCAGTAGTCGAACGGATTCATGCCCGATTTCATTTTAGAACTTAATCTGTCAGTCAATTTCAGCATCATACGCTGATAAAACCTGTGATCAAGATATTTTCTGAAATTATCTGATTTCAACGGTGGTACTCCTGTTTTCTCCCAGGCATAAAGACCAAAATCACGATGTTTTTCAGCAATCCATTGAAGATATATTTTCTGTTTGTATTTCAGATTTTCAGGAATAGAATAACAATAACTCAGAAAATCCACATCAAGGAAAGGAGAAACCGCATGTGAAACCAAATCGAAAGTATAGTTCCCATTCATCGCAGCCAGAAAAGCTCTGCTGTAAAACTTGTAAAGTTCTTCACTTTCATATTTCCCTGTAATAGATTTTAATTCATGCTCAATCTTTTGCGCCAACCTGGTTGCGTACATGCCATCGAGCGTTGCAGGTTTTACTATTTCGGGAGCACTAAGAAAGGATCCGATAACCGCATCACCAATTAATCCGGTGTGAATGATTCCGTAATTGCTTAAATCAATGTGCTTTACAGCGTGTAAAACATGTGCAGCACCCGAATATAAAACCAATCCGTCATTCAAATATACAGCCTCATCAATTTGCTTCAGATAATCGCCTTTCCCAAGTGACAGGAATTCAAACTGATGGTTGTAGTCAGCGGCAATTTTACGTGCAATCTTTTCATCCAGATAGTTTTCCTGTGAGAAGGTGAAGTTGTGTTGATTTGTATAACCAAGTTCATGCGCAAAAAGAGCCACCATCCGTGAGTCAAGTCCACCACTCAAAGTAACCGTATGATTATAGCCGGCATCTTTGTCTTTTTCGAATTGTCTTTTGATGGCTTTAGCGAACAAATCATCCATGTTTTGTATGATTTGCTTGACTGAATCATTGGTTTTTGAAATATTCCTCAGATGAAAAAACTCCTTTGTGCTAATGCTAAAATTTTTATCAGCAGTCAAATAGCAGCCCGGCATCAGCCTTTTTACCTCATTAACCAAAGTGTGTTCTTCCAACATGAAACCACAGGTAAGCAAAAGGTACGAAGCAGTAATGTTCAGGCTTTTGCTGATTTGCATCTCATGCATCAGGTGACTTATTTCTGCTAAGTCGGAGGAAACAATCAGGTTGTTGTTATCATTGTAATAAAATATTCTTTTCGAACCGGTTTGATTGCCGTAAACGAAAATTTTACCTGATCGTTTTTCATATATCAACCCGGAGAAATCACCCTTAAATTTCTGAATGAAGCTTTCGCCCAGTTCAGAATAAAGATGAATTAACAGTGACGATACACTATTATGTTGGAATTCATTGAGTAATTCTTGCAGATTCAGGATGATACCTTCGGATATAACAACAAATTCGGTATTCTCAAACAGGACTTTATCTTTCTCAAACTTTTTCGGACTGAACAGTTCGGCCTTGAAGTTATTGCTGTTTATCTGTTTGTGGATATAGTTTTTGTAAAAGGGATTCACCGGTTTTGGCCTGAAACCAATGTTTTCAGAAATTGAATTTTTGGAAAGTATTACACTAAATCCAGCCATTTATAAAACTTTTACTTCGATTTTATCACATCAAATCCTTCTCCGTAAACTCCGATTACCGAAGCCTGAGAGATAAATGCTTTGGGGTCAATCTCTTTTACGATGCGGAAAATGCTGATGGATTCGTTTTTACGCACTACCACCGTCACCACTTTCACCGGTTGTTTCGAATACCATCCCATCCCATCGAGAATGGTTACTCCCCTATGCATATCAATATTGATGCGATTGGCAATGGCTTCGTATTCTTTCGAAAAAATAAAGAACTGCACCGATTGTCTCACACCGTTGATTAGCATATCCACGGCAATGGTTGATATGGTTAGGGTGGTAAGTCCGTAAACAATCTTCTCAATACTTCCAAATTCGAGAAAATATGAGGAGGAAATGATAAGTACATCAGTATATAGCAAAGCCCTGCCGAGGGTGATGTTGCGGTATTTATTCACAACTTTGGCAATGATATCGGTACCTCCCGAACTGCCATTGTTCAAAAAAACCAGTCCGATGCCCGCACCCATAATCAGTCCACCCAACACACAGGCCATGAAACTTTCATTTTCATCGACCAAAGTACCACGTGGCAGTTCGGGTAAGAACGTAAGAAAAACAGTCAGAATTCCTACGCCGATGATGGTTCGGAAGCTAAATTGCCATCCCACAATCTTAAATGCTATCAGCAGCAGAAAGGCATTGATGGTAAGATAAGTTGCGAAAACCGGAATGCCGGTGGCATAATACACCAAAGCGCCTACACCGGTAACTCCTCCTCCTGTAATTTGATGGGGAATAAGCAGGCCTTTCCATGCGAATGCATACATCAGCAAGCCCAGGGTAATAAATACATACTCCCTGATGCTGATCCATGTTTTTCGGGTACTCTCTTTTAGTGACATGTTGTTACTAATAAACAGGTTATGTCTTTATAGCACGATATTAACAATTTTGCCGGGTACAACGATTACCTTTTTGATGGGTGCATCGTTGATTTGTCGTACTGTATTTTCATTGGCAAGTACAGTTTTTTCAACCTCTTCCTTATGCATGTCAGCAGGTAGTTCAATGGTGAAACGAACCTTGCCATTGAATGAAACCGGGTATTTCACGGTTGATTCAATCAGGTACTTCTCTTCGCAAACAGGGAATAATGCATCGAAAACGGTTATGTTTTCGTCGTGTCCTAATACATGATACAACTCTTCTGCGATATGGGGAGCAAATGGAGCCAGCAAAATTGCAAGCGGTTCCAGTATGTCCTTTTTACTGCATTTCATCGCGTAAAGTTCGTTTACACAAATCATGAATGCCGACACAGACGTGTTGTAAGAGAAGTTTTCGATATCGAAAGTAATTTTTTTGATGGTTTTGTGCAGGGTTTTCAATTCATCAGCATTGGGAACTTCATCGTTAACTATCTGTTTACCATCACGGAAGTAGAGCGACCACAGTCTTTTAAGAAAGCGATGCACACCATCAATTCCGTTAGTATCCCAGGGTTTCGATTGCTCTAGCGGTCCGAGGAACATTTCATACAAACGAAGTGTGTCGGCTCCGTAATGCTCAACGATATCATCAGGATTAACAACATTGAACATCGATTTCGACATCTTCTCAATTGCCCAACCGCAAATGTATTTACCATCTTCGAGAATAAACCCGGCATCAGCAAATTCCGGTCGCCATGCACGGAACTTATCCAAATCGAGCACATCATTTTTAACGATGTTTACATCGACATGGATTTCAGTAGTTTCGTATTGATTTTTCAGTCCAAGAGAAACAAATTTTGGTGATTTCCCGGCATCAGTTTCTTTTATCCTGTAAACAAAATTACTTCTTCCCTGAATCATTCCCTGATTAATCAGCTTTTTGAAGGGTTCATCTTCGCATACCAATCCTAAGTCGAACAGGAACTTATTCCAAAAGCGACTGTATATCAGGTGACCGGTAGCGTGCTCGGTTCCCCCGATGTACAAGTCAACATTACGCCAGTATTCATTGGCTTCTTTGCTAACCAGGGCTTTGTCGTTTTTCGGATCCATATAGCGCAGATAATAGGCTGATGAGCCTGCAAATCCGGGCATAGTACATAATTCGAATGGATGACCCTCGTCGGTATGCCAGTTTTCAGCCCTTCCAAGAGGAGGTTCGCCGGTTTCGGTAGGTAAAAACTTATCTACATCAGGCAGTACCAATGGTAACTTGCTTACGTCGAGCATGTATGGCATGTCGTCTTTATAATATACCGGAAATGGTTCACCCCAGTAACGCTGGCGACTGAAAATGGCATCGCGGAGACGGAAATTTACCTTGATATGACCGATCTTATTATCTTCAACATAATTTTTGGCTGCTTCAATCGCTTCTTTAACCGTCATGCCATTCAGAAATCCAGAATTCATCATGATACCTTCTTTGGCATCGAAACTTTCTTCAGAAACATCACATCCTTCAATCAGAGGTATGATAGGAAGATTGAAATGTTTAGCAAAGGCATAGTCGCGACTGTCGTGACCGGGTACCGCCATGATGGCTCCGGTGCCGTAACCTGCAAGCACATAATCAGCAATCCATACGGGAATTTCAGTTCCGCTCACAGGATTGATGGCGTATGAACCTGTAAATACACCGGTTACTTTGCGATCGGCCTGCCTTTCACGCTCAGTTCTTTTTTTTGTAGCATCCAAATATGCCTTAACTTCAGTAGCTTGTTCGGGGGTGGTGCATTGCTCTACCAACTCGCTCTCAGGAGCAAGTACCATGAAAGTAACACCATATATAGTATCGGCACGCGTGGTGAATATGTCAAATTGAACATCCTTGTCCTTCAGTTTAAACCGCATTTCGGCTCCCTCGCTGCGACCAATCCAGTTTCGCTG
>CAYMDE010000079.1:0-10814 GCA_964389115.1 uncultured Paludibacter sp.
GCCCCAAACCCTTTCAGTATAATTGCTTATTTCTTCAGTGAAATTTCAAGGTTTTAAGCGCCCTTTTTGCCGATTCATATCCTAATTCAAAAATTTCATGAATTTTATCTGTCTCAAATAAATCAAAATCGTAGATATTGTCAGGTTCAATCAAAATATCGCATAATTTCCTGTCGTTTAGAGTGTTTGCTCTGAACATGAAATGATATGTTCTGAACGCAACATCCATGATATTGCCCTTGTATTTTTTGGCAACCAGCGGGCCAACATTTACACCGATTACTTTTTCGCACTCATTTCGAATGGTTGAAACCGGGAAGTTTTTAACCAACCCGCCATCAACATAATGAGTGTTATTGATTTTTTGAGGCACAAAAAGTACCGGGATGCTCGAAGAAGCAATGATAGGTTTAATCAGAGTTCCGGATGTGAATGTTTCAGGAGTACCCTCATCGAAATTCGTGGCTACTATTCTGAGTGGAATGCTCAGATCTTCAAATGTTTTAGCACGTAGTTTTTTGGCTAAGAACTTACCAAATGCAGTGATATTGAAAAAGCCTCCTTCAGGAACATCCAGCTTGGTCATGTTTTTAAAACTGATATCTTCAAACATTTTCATGATTTGAATTGGATCGTATCCGTCGGCATATAACGCTCCAACGATTGAACCCGCACTAACACCTGAAATGATATCTGGTTTGATATCCATTTCTTCCATAGCGAGCAAAGTTCCGGCATGAGATATGCCACGAATGCCGCCACCACTTAACGCAAGGCCGATTTTGTACTGCATATAAATAGATAAATGATGATTTATACTGTGTAATGAGAGAATTTGTTCATTACCTTTTCATAGTAAGTCTTCGAAACGGGCATGTCAGGTAACTGTGGAACATCAAGTTCAATGAAAACACCATCCCTGGTCTTTTTCAGAACCTTAACTTTATCAAGATTTACAATATACGATCTGTGACATCTAACCAGGGGGGTATCCTTCGAAATGTTTTCTTCAATCCATTTCAAAGAATTTCTTATCATATAATTAGAAATTTTTTCCTTGTTGATATAATGTATGGTGGCATAATTATCAGCAGAGTCAATAAAAACAAGGTTGTTCAGGGCAATGGTAATTTTAATTTCACCTTTCTCATCGGGAAATGCGATTAAGCCTTTCTTTCCCGTTTCCGGTGTGTCGGAATTCATTTTCTCAGCAAGCTGTCTGGTCTTTTCTCTGTAGGAAAAATAGAGGAAAGAAATGCTGTAGGGAAGCAGCAGCACCAAACTGGTGTTCACGGCCGATTTTTGAAAAAGCTCAAAGAAATCCTTTACTTCACCGCCCTTGGGTACATATTTGGAGAATAGTGCGTAGAATAATGACATGGCAGTGATTTCAGCAACAACCCAAAGAGTGTATTGAAAATATGTTACCTCTTTGTTTTTCTTTACAAGATTCATGATGATACGACTGATCACCACTACCAACATGCCTGTTAATATTATCAGACTAGAAAAGAAGAAGTAATTAAATTCAGATATGTTGGGGTACCAGGATCTGGAGTTGAAAGGCTGAAAAATGTTTATAAAAAGCAAAGCGAAGAAAGCAGTGAACAATACCATTCTGATAGTATTGTCTTTATCGAGCAGGTATGAGGGAATTTTTTTGTCCACTTAAATTGATATTTATGGTGGCAAAGGTAGATTTTTATAACGAAACAAACAACTGAATTCCAAATTGAAGGATTAATTAATACCGCATTGGTGTTTTTTATCCCTGTATGCTGTATGATATCCCTTGCAGTGGTTGGTGTTCACGGTTTTATTTGTGAGTGGTGCATTCTAACGTTCTTTGTGTCATTATTTTATGTTTTGCAATATGTTGACATCAGGAAATTTTAGAACTTACGATTATTTACGCCGATCTGAAGAGCTTTCAGCGACATTTAAATTAGGTGATCACACAAAAATCGATAACGGATTGGTTATACGTACATTCCCGTTTCGAAGTGAGGGCATATTGATGATGTCTGATCCGGAGACAGAAAGTGCTCTTACCAGCGATTGGGTAGAAGAGAATTTTCAATTCGAGTATCCGGTTTTCATGAAGCAGGGTAAATCGAAGCAAAACCAGGTGATATTGCTGCTACACGGACTCAATGAGCGCTCGTGGGATAAGTATTTGCCATGGGCAGAGTATTTATGTCGTACAACAGGTAAATCGGTTCTTCTGTTTCCTATAGCATACCACATGAACCGTTCGCCCGGCTCCTGGTCGAATCCCCGTATAATGAAAAAGCTCGTTGAGTTAAGGATGCAGCTTTTTGGTAAAGACCGTTCGCTGAGTATTGCGAATGCTGCGTTAAGTGAGCGTTTGCATCAGAATCCTGAACGTTTTTTTCGTTCGGGTCAGCAGAGTTATCACGATTTACTTCAACTTATAAACGATATTAAACAAGGAAAGCACCCTTTGTTTGCGACTGATACACACGTGGATATTTTTGCATATTCAATAGGAGCGCTTCTTTCTCAAGTGTTGTTGCTCGGCGACCGGCAGGGATTGTTTTCTGATTCTAAGCTTTTTATGTTTTGCGGTGGCAGTGTGTTCGATCGCATGTTTGGGCAGTCGAGGTCTATCATGGATCGTTTCAGCTTCGAAAAACTGCTCAGCTTCTATAAATCAGATAAATGGCTCGACAGAAAAGTTGAAACATCAGAGTTTGCTCATGAAGCCTTCAATACGATGCTTACATGCGAAACCCGAAAGACGGAGCGACATCATTTTTTTAAATCGATGGGCAACAGGATGGAGGGTGTAAGTCTGGCGCTCGACACAGTAATACCTTACCGGGGGATTGTTGAGGCAATTGGACATGAATCTGCATCGAAAAAAATCAGGATTATTGATTTTTCGTTTGATTATTCGCATGAGAATCCTTTTCCACAAAAATCACCATCGTCAAAATTGGAACTTAATTCCGCCTTTTTGAATGTTTTTGAGCATGCAGCGGCCTTTTTATGTAAATAAAATGCATATATTTGCGTTCTTGAAATTAAAATAAATCAGAATGCATATTACTATCGTCAATCTCTGATGAAAAATGTATGCTCTTCCATTAAATGTTTATTATGAGAAAACCTCAGTTATTATTCATTGTAATATTGCTTGTCAGTTTACAATTAGAGTCACATGCCTCCAATTCAATATTCAGAAGAAGAAATGCAGATCCGGTAAAAGAAGTTGTTGAAGAGAAAAAAGACACTGTTCCGGAAAAGAAAGAGAATGACAAACCGGTTCCACCCCCTGCCAAAGGACCAAAAACCTTTGAGGATGTGTTGAAAGACAAAGTGAGTTCTACCACGGGATTCATCTCTGTACATAAGGCAGATAATAAATACTATCTTGAGCTTCCTGATTCTGTAATTAACTATGACTTGCTGATTGTGAGTCGTATTTCAAAGTCGGCAGCACGAAGCAGAAGGGGTTTCGCAGGTTATGCAGGCGATAATATCGGGAATAGTGTGGTGAGGTTCGAGCATGGCAAGGATGATCGCATTTTCCTGCGGTCGATTTCATACACCGAAAGGGCAAATGATACAACCGGGATGTATTTCTCGGTATTAAATTCCAATCTGCACCCAATCATGGGATCATTCGAAATCAAAGCAGTTAAGATTGATAGTGTTAATAATGAGCGGTCTGTACTTATCGACATCACAGACTATACGAAATCAGACAATACATTATTATATTTCAATGAAAGGTCGAAGCGTACTTTAAATCTGGGTAATCAGATTAACGATCGCTCTTATGTGGATACGATTACTGCTTTCCCAAAAAGTCTTGAAATCAGGGCTGTTAAAACCTATTCGGTGCGTCCTGCGAATGCCTCGGATGTAACACCGGATCCTTTTACCTACGAGCTTAATGCCTCGATCATACAGCTCCCGAAGGAGCCAATGAAGCCACGTTATTACGATCCTCGTGTTGGGTATTTCACAACATCTTATACTGATTTTGACCGTAATCCGCAGGGTGTGGAACGTGTGTCGATGATTACCCGCTGGAGGGTTGAGCCACGAAAGGAAGATATGGAGAAGTATATGCGCGGAGAGTTAGTAGAGCCTGAAAAACCCATCGTTTTTTATATCGATCCTACAACTCCAAAGAAATGGGTTCCCTATCTGATGCAGGGTGTGAACGATTGGCAGGTGGCATTTGAACAGGCTGGTTTCAAGAATGCAATCTATGCCCTGGAAGCACCCGATTGTCCAACATGGAGTATCGAATCGGCACTACATTCTGCCATAGTATATAAGCCCTCAGATATCCCCAATGCAAGCGGTCCGCACGTTCACGACCCCAGAACCGGAGAAATTCTGGAGTCGCATATCAACTGGTATCACAATGTGATGAGTTTGTTGCATAACTGGTATTTTATTCAGGTTGGTGCTATCGACCCGCGTGCCCGGTCAATGCAAATTGATGATGAATTGATGGGCAGACTTATCAGATTTGTTTCTGCACATGAAGTGGGACACACGCTTGGTTTGCGTCATAATTTTGGTTCGTCGGCAACAGTACCTGTCGAAAAATTAAGAGACAGAAAATGGCTGGCAGAAAACAACCACACTCCTTCAATGATGGATTATGCTCGTTTTAACTATGTTGCTCAGCCTGAGGATTCAGTTCCTGAAAATGGTATTATTCCCGATATTGGAATCTATGATAAATGGTCGGTGGAGTGGGGGTATCGATATCTGCCTCAGTTCGAAACAGCCAAAGATGAGGTACCATTCCTCAATCAATGGGTAATATCTAAGCTGGCTGAAGATCCACGTTATGCCTTCGGTACCGAAACTGACCCTGATGATCCAAGAAATCAGAACGAAGATTTGGGAGATAATGCCATGTTGGCAAGCGAGTATGGTATACGAAACCTGAAACGCATTCTGCCAAACCTGATTGAATGGACGCGCGAGGATAACAAAGATTACAGCAACGCAAGTAATATGTATAACCAGCTGACGGGTCAGTTTGGAAGGTATATGGGACATGTAACCCGGAATGTTGCCGGTATATATACTACGCCAAAGCGGGTGGAAGAGACTGGTCCTGTACATGAGCATGTTCCGGCACAGATTCAAAGAGAAGCTTTGAAATTCCTTGATAAGCAATTGTTTACAACGCCGGTATGGTTGGTCGACAGAGAATTAATTGAGAAAGTTGGTGTTAATCCGGCCAATTCCATTGGGAATATTCAGCGTAATACCTTGAACCGACTGTTAAGCAAGCATACCATTGATAAGCTTTTGCACAATGAAACACTCAATGGCAATGAGGCATTTACAGTTTACGAGCTCATGTCAACATTGCGTAAAAGTGTTTGGAGTGAGCTGCAAAGCGGACTGCCAATCGATATCTATCGTCGTAATTTGCAGAAACATTATCTGAATGCATTGATCATGACATTCCATGGTCCGGTAACATCAGGTAGCGGCATGCCGGTTACACGTGCGAATATCAATATTTCTGATGCTACTGCCATTGCACGTGCTGAATTAATATCATTGCGTTCTGAAATGCAAAAGGCTGCAGAAAAGGCTACGGGTATAAGTAAAGCACATTTGCTCGATTTGGCAGGTGTAATTGATGAAGTGCTGCTGGTCAGATAATCGAATCGAAAATTTTAAGTTAACCGGGAAGATATTGCATGTGCTCCATGATCTTTCCGGTTAATTTTTTCTCGCCCGACTTAACGAAACCCTTTCTTGCATACAGTTTCCTTGCTCCGGGATTTGTAGTTTCTACAAGCAGTCCGAGTGTTTGCTTTTGTTTATGAACATATTCGTCAACAAGAAAATTCAGTATTGCAGAACCGATTCCTTCCCCCTGATGTCCGGGGTCGACTCCGATACAATCAATGTAGTATTCTCCCGCTTCTGTCTCATCTTCAGCATCGAAAGGTTTGCCGAACATAGCAATGAGTGTTGCTTCAATTGGTTTTCTCAATCGTTTTAGATCTGCTCCATTGTAAACGCAGGCCATCCCAACGACATGGTTTTCGAGTTCAGCAATCCAACAGTTTTGATAGGAATATTGGTTCTCTTCCTGAGCGACAAGCGAGTTTAGGAATAAAATTGCTTTTTCCTTCGATCTTAGACCGATGAATTTATATACAATTTCTTCCATTGCAAGGTAAAGCAATTGCGCAATGACTTCAGAATCTGAACTTTTTGCTTTGCGTATAATCATTTTCAGTAAAACCTTATCTCGTATTTAATCCCAGTATTGAGTTAGTTCTTCAATCAGGATGCTTTTCTGTTCACCCGATTTCATATCCTTCAGCATTACTTTGCCCTGATTCATTTCATCCTCTCCTACAATCGCGGCATAGGGGATATTTTTATTATCCGCATAGCTCATCTGCTTTTTTATTTTGGCTGCTTCAGGATAAATCTCAGTGTTGATACCTTTGTCGCGCAGTTTTTTTGCAATTGGCAGACAGTATTTCAATTCTTTTTCGCCAAAACAAACAAACAAAACCATCGTTTGTTCCGCAGATGTTTCTGGGTACAGATTAAGTTGATTCAGCACATCATAAATGCGATCGGCGCCAAATGAGATACCCACACCTGACACGCCCGGCATGCCGAAAACTCCGGTAAGATTGTCGTAACGGCCGCCTCCGGTGATGCTTCCTATTTGCACGTCGAGGGCTTTGACTTCAAAGATGGCTCCCGTGTAGTAGTTTAATCCGCGCGCTAATGTCAGGTCAAGTTCAATCTCAGTGGCAATCTGCATCGCTTCACACAAACCGAAAATAGTTTCAAGTTCTTCTACTCCCTTCAGTCCGGTTTCCGATACCGCAAGTACCTCGCGGAGTTGCACTAATTTATCGCTATTGGATCCACTGAGTGTCAGAATCGGTTGTAATTTGTCAATCGCATCCTGCGGGATACCTTTTGAAGCAATCTCTTCATTCACTTTCTCCAAACCGATTTTATCTAATTTGTCGATTGCCACAGTGATATCGGTAATTTTTTCGGCTTCACCGATAATTTCTGCGATGCCCGACAGAATTTTACGGTTATTGATTTTGATTACCACCCTGATTTTCAGACGGCGATAAACCTCATCCACAATCTGAATCAGTTCAAGCTCATTGAGCAGCGAATCGCTTCCCACCACATCCACATCGCACTGGTAAAATTCGCGGTAACGACCTTTTTGTGGTCGGTCGGCACGCCATACCGGCTGAATCTGATATCTTTTAAATGGAAAGGATATTTTGTCGCGGTTTTGAACCACGAAGCGCGCAAAAGGAACAGTCAGGTCGTAGCGTAAACCCTTCTCCGAAATCTTTGTGGTCAGTCGAACACTATTTCTTTCCAGTAATTCATCTTCCTGAACAGCATTCAGATAATCACCTGAGTTCAGGATTTTAAACAACAATTTATCCCCTTCTTCGCCATATTTCCCCATCAATGTGGAAAGGTTTTCCATTGCAGGTGTCTCAATTTGCTGATAGCCATAAAGTCGGAAAACATCTTTAATCGTATTGAAGATATAATTGCGATTAGCCATTTCCTGCGGGGTGAAGTCGCGGGTGCCTTTGGGTATGGAGGGTTTTTGTGCCATGTTAATTCTTGTCTGTTAAACTAAATAAAAGACTGTGTCAATGAAGTATAGTAATCCATTGTTTGTTAATACATTTTCATCATGTAGGTCTTCAATCAAGACTCCTTGTTCCTTATTGTAAAAGTCATATTTGCGAAGATGTGTAAAACCATTTCTCTCCATAAATTGCTTTACATGTTCAAAATTTGTCTTTTGAGTTGCTTTGATAAACTGCTGTTCAACTACCGCATATAAAACACCATCGTCTTTATAAAAGCCTGCAAGATTGTAAGCTGTGTCAGGGAAAAAATAATTATTTAACAATAAATTGGTCAGATAGTCTTCCCATGCCAGATAGTAAATCGAGTCATTTAGCTTAATTACAGTCGCCCCATCTTTTAAAAACACTTTCTGTTCAGCTCCTTCAGAGATGTATTTTTGTTTATCAGGATTGTTGACCCAAAAGCAGTTTTTCTGAATATATTCAACTAATTTCTCTGTTTCTTGTTTTTTGAAGAGCTTGTCTTTCTTATCCAATTCGCTTGTTTCTTTGCTTCCTCTAAGGTGACAGAGGGTTGCGTGGATATTTGGTCCATACTTAACTTTGCTCTCTCCTGAAATGATACGTTGTATTTCATTGTTCATCTTATTTTGAATATCCAAGAATGAAGTACAAATGTAGTGAAAATTCACGAAAATTAAATTCTCTTTTCAGAGCTATAGCATAGATATAATAATGGTTGTGGCTCCTGAATTATCTGCAACGTATTTTTTTGAATTATTTCCCGCATTATCATTTTTTTTAAAATAAACAATCGAGTTGTTCAATTCATCGTAACTTGATACTGATTTTGCAGCGTTAGCATTAATCATCTCTCTCGCCTCCCTGAATTTCTGATAATTCGGGCCAAACACTACCGGAATGCCCCAAACTGCTGCTTCCAAAGTATTGTGAATACCAACGCCAAAGCCTCCTCCGATATAGGCTATTTGTCCGTAACGGTAAACCGACGACAGCATACCCATGGTGTCGAGAATCAGACAGCGGTACAATTGAATGTTGTTTTCGTCAGCCTGTGTATATCTTATAGCGTGCTCTTTCGTCTGACTGAGAATGGATTGGATATGCGTTTCATGTATTTCGTGTGGCACAATAATGAGCTTGTTTTCTGGATTTTCAATCATCCAGCGAATCAACAAGTCTTCGTCGGCAGGCCAGGTGCTCCCCGCTACCAGTGTGAATTTAGTTTTCTCCACAAACCGTTCGATAAGCGGGATGTGTTTTGCTTGTGCAGCAATCTCAAGTACGCGGTCGAATCGTGTGTCGCCGGCAACGCTTACCTGCTGAATGCCATGTTTTTGGAGAAGCTTCTCCGAATCTTCATCCTGCACGAAAATATGTCTGAAATTGTTAAGCTGACCGAGATACCATTTCCCATAAGGTTTGAAAAGTGCTTGCTGCGGTCGGAAGATGGCTGAGATTGAATATGCCGGAATGCCCCTGCTACTAAGACTCTTCAGGTAATTGGGCCAAAATTCATATTTGATAAAAATGGCTTTCGAGATTGGAATATTGTTCAGCAACTTTTCAGCATTCGTCTTTGTGTCGAATGGCAAATAGACAATGATATCGGCTCCCTGATAGTTTTTCCTGATTTCATATCCTGAAGGAGAGAAGAAGCTAAGCAGAATCAGCGTGTCAGGGTTGTTACGCTTCATCGCCTCCATAACCGGTCTGCCCTGTTCGAATTCGCCTAATGAAGCGGCATGAAACCATACATACTTTTTACCTGCTACGCTTTTGTTTTTGATGATATCGAAGGTTTTCTTTTGTCCCTCAATGATCAGTCGGGCCTTTGGGTTAAAACAAGACACGAGTCGTACTAACAATGCATAGCAAAAGATGCCCAACTCATATAATCCGGCCGACATGATATCTGTTATGTTTTGATTCTTTTGTGTCATCTATGATTACCAATGATTCTGAACAAAAAAGGCATCTCAAAAATTTGAAACGCCTTTTTAATGAGATCGGTTTGGAAATTACTTTCTGATACCCAGCTCTTTGATGATTGCACGATAACGCATGATTTCCTTGTTCTTCAGATAGTCGAGCAAGCGACGACGTTTTCCTACGAGCATCACCAGCGCTCTTTCGGTGCTGAAGTCTTTTTTGTTGATCTTCAAGTGCTCAGTGAGGTGATTGATGCGAAATGTGAACAATGCGATTTGCGCTTCGGGTGATCCGGTATCAGTGGCTGATTTTCCGTATTTGCCAAATAGTTCTTGCTTTTTTTCAGCTGTTAAATACATGATAATGAATGTAATTTAGTTAATAAATAGAATTTAAGCCACCAAACGGTACTTGCCTTCATTTTTTAGCGCTGCAAAGGTAATAATAATTGTCGGGTTTGCAAGTGCTTGTGAAATAAATGTTTATAAAGTCTTCATTGTTATACTTTGTTAAATGAGTCGAGGCGGATTAACATGATTCATGAAAATGTGTTTTTTTTGTGTCGAATGTTTTTAATCAGCCAAATATCGCCAAGGTTGCAACAATTCATAAAACTTGCATTGTTGTTGTTTTTTATTGGTCATTATAGTAATGTGACCATGTTTTACCATGCGCATGATATCAATGGTAAGTTATATTATCATTCACATTTCTATTGGTTTGGTGAGTTGACAGGTAACAGAGATACTCCTGTAAAATCACATTCTCATACTGATAATCAGTTAAGTCTGATTGACCTGTTTAATGAAATCACCTGGTCATCGGAGTTTAGTCTTCCTGAAGTCCCTTCCGCTAATTACTTAATGTCTGAATTAATGGTTCAGGCAACAGTGCACCCGCACTTAACTTCTCATCAACTTAACTACAACCTCAGGGGGCCTCCCGTAATTTGAAATAAGTACATTAATTACTGTCAATTTTGTATATTTGGCAGGCAACATTGTGTTTTGAAAACACCTTGTTATTTATTTCATTATTTCATTTTAAAAGCAGTTGATTTATGAGAACAATCATATACGTTTTTTTTATTTTTATTTCTATTTTTAGTGCTGTTGCTCAGCGTAATACCGATGCTAATTTGATAGGGGATGTGAAAGATGCTTTCACCGGTGAACATATTCCGTTCATTAATGTGACAGTTAATAACACTGTTATTGGCACTACAACCGATCGCTCCGGGCACTA
>CAYMDE010000080.1:0-10516 GCA_964389115.1 uncultured Paludibacter sp.
CGGTTATTAATACATTTTCCAATATCGGATGTGGTTTCTTTCCTCTGGCCATTTTAAATACTTTTTTGTTTTATATGTGAGTTCGTTGCACTGATTTTTTCAGTCGGCAAAGATAATCAAAGCTGAAGGAATCTCATTCATCCTTCACGATTTAGCTATTTGTTAAGCTCATTATCGGCAATAAACCCTCCCCCCAGCAGCCTCCCATTGCGATAAAATACTGCAGTTTGTCCGGGTGCTATAGCATCGAGAGGTTCGGAGAGTTCTACCAATAGTTGCTTCTCGTTGAGTTGTGTGATGCGGCTCAGGGTGTTTTGTTTACGATACCTGATGCGGGTAATGACATCCGGTTTGCTGGAGAAAACGGATTCGTCGTGAATGTTATAGTCTTCAACGATGAAGGAGTTTCTGAAAAGTTCGGCGTGACTCCCCAAAACAACTTTGTTTTCATTGGGGATAATCTGCTTAACATAAAGTGCTTTGTTGAAATGAATTCCGAGTCCGCGTCTTTGTCCGACCGTGAAATACGGATATCCCAGATGGGTGCCTAACAGCTTTCCTGATGAATCGGTGAAAAATCCTTCTCCGGGTTTTGTGTTGGTTTTATCTAATCTTTCACGAAGAAAATCGCGGTAGTCGCCCTGACAAAAACAGGGGCCGGTACTTTCCTTTTTAACCTTGAAAGTGTTGAAGCCATATTTCTCTGCAAGTTCCTTGACATCCTGTTTTATAATGCCTCCCAGTGGAAATAATACCCTTGACAGCCATGGTTGCGGTATTCCCCAACAGAAAAATGATTGGTCTTTATCAGGGTCAACGCCCTGATGCAGGTAGTGTTTGCCGTTTTCTTCCTCGATGTTGATGTAATGCCCCATGGCAATAAAATCGCATTGCAATCTATCTGCCTCTTCAATCAGGAGTTTCCATTTTATTTGAGGATTGCAAACTGCGCAAGGAAAGGGAGTGCGCCCCGAGAGATATTCATCTGTAAAATAACGAACGACCTTCTCCTCGAAAAGAGTTGTTGCATCGTAAACGAAATGCTGAATGTTGAGTTTATTGCATACCAGTTGAGCATCGGTAATGCTTTTTTCTGTGTTTGGGTTGTTTACAAAGCGGAAAGTTAATCCCAGCACCTCATATCCTGCTTCAAGCAATAAGCAGGCAGTAACGGTGGAATCTACTCCGCCGCTCATGCCTACCAGTACTTTCCCTCTCCGATTCTTCAAAATGAATGATTGAGGTGTTATGAATAATGCTAATTAAAAAGGTAAATCGTTGCCTGGCTCATCAGATGAGTTCGATGCAACGGGAATCTCCTGCGGAGGAGGAACCTGATCGAAATAGGGAGGCATATCCTCGTTGATTATATTATTGGGCTGGTTTTTCTCAACTTTCCACGCCCTGACGGTAGTGAACCAACGTCCGTTCCATTCGCGACTTTCAATATCGAAACTTACCTTGACCTCATCTTGCAGAGCGATAGGAAATTGTTCGATTTTTGAACCGAACAAATTGAAACAAACCTTCTTGGGGTACTGTTCCTGTGTTTCGAGCACATAATCCTGAGAGCGCCATGTGCCATTACGGCCTTCACCTGTTTGAAGTGGCAGAATTGCTATAATTTTTCCTGAAATATCCATTGTCTTTTTTTAAGAGCGCAAATATATGCAAAATAAGCGCATGACCCAAATGGAGACTGCATTTTAGTCGTATAAATATGTGTAAAAAAATGTCAGTCAGGCAGAAAAAACTAAAAACTTTTATTGTATGCCCAACATAATTTTTGTACTTTTGCGCTGAATTTGAAAACACTCAATTTTAAAAGAAAAATAAAATGATTAAAGTAGGTATCAATGGTTTTGGCCGTATCGGACGCTTAGTGTTCCGTGCAGCTCAGGAAAGAAACGATGTGGAAATCGTTGCAGTAAATGACCCTTTTCTGGATATTAATTATTTAATTTACATGTTGCAGTATGACACTGTACATGGAAGATTCCAGGGAACTGCTGAGAACAAAGATGGTAAGTTGGTTGTAAACGGTAAAGAAGTTGCTTTCTTCGCTGAAAAAGATCCCGCTAACATTGGTTGGGGTTCTGTAGGTGCTGACTACGTTGTTGAGTCAACCGGTGTGTTCACTACAATCGATAAAGCTTCTGCTCACCTCAAAGGTGGTGCTAAGAAAGTTGTTATCTCTGCTCCTTCTAACGATGCGCCTATGTTTGTATGTGGTGTGAACCTCGACGCTTACACTGCTGACATGGATATCGTTTCTAACGCTTCATGTACTACTAACTGTTTGGCTCCTCTTGCTAAAGTTATCAATGACAACTTCGGTATTCTTGAAGGTTTGATGACTACAGTACACGCTGCTACCAATACTCAGAAAACTGTTGACGCTCCTTCTGCTAAAGACTGGAGAGGTGGTCGTTCTATACTTGGAAACATCATCCCATCTTCAACAGGTGCTGCTAAAGCGGTAGGTAAAGTTATTCCATCGTTGAATGGTAAACTGACAGGTATGGCTTTCCGTGTTCCAACAGCCGACGTATCAGTAGTTGACCTGACAGTTCGTTTGGAGAAATCTGCTACTTACGAAGAAATCAAATCAGCTATCAAAACTGCTTCTGAAACTACCATGAAAGGTGTTCTCGGATATACTGAAGATTCAGTTGTTTCTTCTGACTTCATCCATGAAGAACGTACTTCAGTGTTTGATGCAGGTGCAGGTATCGCTTTGAATGGTAACTTCGTGAAACTGGTAAGCTGGTACGACAATGAGTGGGGTTATTCTTGCAAAGTGCTCGACCTGATCGCTCACATGGATACAGTAAAATAATTTACTGCTAATTAATACACATAATAAACCCCGGTATCGATTATGATGCCGGGGTTTTATGTGATTTTTGTTTCTTTTTAAAGCTATCAGTTTATCTCTTATAGTGTAATGTTATATCCTAATCCTAGAACATAGTCGGTTTCCCATGCCGATAAAACATTGTAGTTTGGTCCCGGTACACGTACTCTTTCGGGTCCACGCTGATTGTTTAGTAGCCCGAAAACCTCAATTGCATTCTTTTTATCAATCTTATACTCGAAAGCCAACGAATATCTCATTTTGCTGAAATATGAGTTGGTTTCCCTGAAGTCGGTTTCGTCGGAATTGAAGATTCGTATTGTTTCAGGGTCGTTCAATAGGTAATACGACTCAACAGAGAAAGAAGGTGTGATGGGAAATTTCCTAATGTTGTAGGTGAATTTCGCTCTGTTTCTCCATACCAGATCAGGATTGATTCTGTTTGGATGTACCTCTATATTGAGCGGATATCTCGTAACCACTCTCAGCCTGTTCGAATCATCTTTGTAGGTAACCTGCATTCTTTCACGAAGAGAAATGGTAAGTCGCCCGATTTTGTATCTGTAACTCATCTGGAAGTGCATCCGGTTCCTGTTTTGATAATGGAAACGGATGGAATCATCCATGAAACGGTAGTCGTTCAGCACATTCAGGAAAGTGTAACTCACGCCAGCCTTTAAATCATTCGTGATTCGATAATCAGCTGCAATTTGCATCCCGAGTCTGTCACGTTCTAGCGTTAAACCATTGGTTCTGAATTCGAACTCGGTACCGATATCTAATTTTTTACCTAACCTTTTATCGGTTGATACAGAAGCCCATATTCCTCCGGGCTCATTGTCCTGCGCCTTGACAGGAACTATTGCAAGTAGCATTAATAATGCCCCAACAATGCATTTAGCTTTCATAATAATACACATTAATTATGGCTGAATCTTTCAGGAAGTCGAGGTCCTGTATAGATACACGGTGAATATTTAGTCCGGTTCTTTTCTTGAGTACATCAATCAGTTCCTGTTCTTTTTCAGGAAGAATGAGGTTTATGTCATCAAAACGAATAACTTTCATCGACTCTCTTCTTAATAATAACTGCGTATCCATGATATAAGTCATCACAAAAATAACAGCACCAATGATGGCCATCTCCCAATGTTGCATCCTGATAGAGCTTAACAAACCTACAGCGATAAAAATAAACAGGTATGTCATGTCCTTCATATTAATGCTGGAAGTCCGGTACCTGAGCATCGAAAATATGGCGAAAAGTCCGAACGCCGCACCCATCGAAAACTTAACCAAATTGAATACGTAAGTGAGTAGGAAGATAACGACATTGAATAATACGAATGTAAATACTGTGTCGAGTTTCTTATAGTTTCGATAGTAGATGAAAATAATGATACATGCAACTATCAGCAGATTAATACCCAGACTTATAAAGAAGTTCAAACCAATCTCTATGTGTTGACCGGCTTTTTTGGCAGGGCCTTTAATTGGTTCGTTATTGTCCATAACATCAAAGCCATCGTATCCATTGGCTATTTCGGCATGACTTACATGTTCCGCTTGTGCAAAAACTTGTGAGTTTGATGTGATAGTTCCTAATGATATTATTGCTAAAAGGCAAATTGTGAAGAGTTTACGCATTCGCGTGACAAAGCTTATCAACATAATGAAGTTTTATTTTGAAATTATTTATTTTTACATTTTCGGCCAGACTCGCAACTCCCAAACAATACTTGCTGATAGAGATGTCTTTGATTCTACGTTCTTTCATCAGATCGATAAATGGTGAGCCATCGGACCTGTCTTGCTTTACCTCAGCAATAATCATGTTGGGGAATGCTTGTTTTTTGCCATTAAGACCATACTGCAAATCGAAATCGATTGTTATTCTCTCTTTCAGATTCTTATTCACCAATGTTATTCTGCTGTAATATACTCTTATGGCTTCTTTGAGGTCATTCTCAGTGTATGGAGTTCTTTTTCGAAGCAGTGCCTGTGCTTCCTGTTCTATTGAATAATCCTTGAATGGTCGCACCACCCTCTTTTTAATGGTTCTGCCCTTGTTGGTCTTGAATTTAACTTCGAAAAAATGAATGCCTGAATCAAGGTAAGAGCGAAAGCGCACTTTATGCCTGTTCATGTGTCGGTTGTGATGACGGGTGTACATTTCGAAATCAGGCGTGTCGAAATAGCGGGTTTCATAATGAGCAAATCGTTGCCCGTCTATTGTAAGTACCTTGTAGTTTTGTTTAGCTGCTTCAAGTACATCAACCAGTTCAGAGGCGGTAAAAGTGTATTTCTTATCCATCCTGTCAAGGAGCTTGACAGCGTTCATTTCTTCAAGACCAATCGGTTCGAAAGTATTTAATATTGATTCGTTGAATATCAATTCTTTAGATTTTGAGGTTGTTACAAAACGATTAAAAAACCATTACGTTTTTAATTCGCCACACAAAAATAATACATAATGTACAGATTACACTTAAAAAAAGTAAAAAGATTGTTTTTTTTGACATAAATGGTAAAATAATCCTCTTTTGTTGTTAGGTCAGTGTGAACATATCCCTACTATTTGGGATTAATAATCTATGATGATTTTCATTAACTTTGCACACGCCCTGAAATATGCTTGTTTTATAGTGGGGCTGTTCATGATTTAATAATAAAAATGGAAAAAGACAATCAATATTTATCTGATCTCAAAACCGGAGAAGAAGCCCTGATTACCAAAGTACTTGGTCGGGGTGCTTTCAGAAAACGCATAACCGAAATGGGTTTTGTTCGTGGCAAGAAGGTAAAGGTGATCAAAAATGCCCCTTTGCAGGATCCTGTAGAATACGAAATTATGGGTTACCGTGTTTCGTTACGTCGCAGTGAAGCCGAACTTGTAGAAGTGGTAAGCAAAGAAACTATCGATGAAAGCAGAAGAAATGAAGGATATTCTATAATTGCTGATGAAGAAGTATTAGAGAAGTCTGCATTGGAGAAGGCTAAGGTTGTCAATGTAGCTTTGGTTGGAAATCCTAATTGCGGCAAGACAACCTTATTCAATTTTGCCTCAGGATCGCATGAGCGTGTTGGAAACTACAGTGGCGTTACCGTTGATGCCAAAGAAGCACGTTTCAAGCATAAGGGTTATACCTTCAATATAGTTGATTTACCCGGAACATACTCAATTACGGAGTATTCACCTGAAGAGCTTTTTGTGCGCACTCATATCATGGAGAAAATGCCTGATATTGTGATTAATGTGTTGGACGCAGCAAATCTCGAACGGAATTTATTCCTAACTACGCAACTCATCGACATGAATATCAAGGTGGTAATTGCCCTGAATATGTATGATGAGCTGACTAAAAGCGGAGTGCAGTTTGAATATGAGGCGCTTGCTGAAATGATTGGTATTCCCATTGTTCCTACTGTTGCATCGAAAGGGAAAGGGGTAAAGGACCTATTCTCAAAATTAATAGAAGTTTATGAGGATAAGAGTCCTGTTGTGCGCCATGTTCATATCAATTATGGCAAACTGATAGAACAATCTATCCGTGAGATTCAGGATGAAATATGGAAAAACCCTTCGCTCACCGATAGAGTTTCTTCTCGTTTCCTGGCAATTAAGCTTCTGGAACAGGATAAAACAGTGGGGAAAATGCTCCAAAAGCTTCCCAATTTTAATACGATTCAGTCTGTAATTAAAAAGAACATCGAGTTTTTGGAGGAAGAATATGGTGAAAACTCCGAAACCATTCTCACTGATGCAAAATACGGCTTTATTGGTGGTGCACTCAGAGAGACCTACCACGAATCGCCCGACAAAAAACCAAAACGAATGATTCGCAGTCTCGATGATTTGCTGACTCACCGTTTTTGGGGTTTCCCATTCTTTTTCCTTTTTATGTGGCTGATGTTTCAATCCACATTTACGCTTGGAAATTATCCGATGGAATGGATAGATGCCGGCGTCGGCTGGTTTGGCGGCTGGCTTTCGGATATGCTTGCTGAAGGACCGCTTCGCGATTTATTAGTCGATGGAATCGTGGGTGGTGTCGGTGGCGTGATAATATTTCTGCCGAATATCCTGATTCTCTTCTTCTTTATTTCATTGATGGAAGATACAGGATATATGGCCAGGGCTTCCTTCATCATGGATAAACTGATGCATAAGATTGGATTACATGGTAAATCCTTTATCCCGCTCATCATGGGATTTGGTTGTAATGTTCCGGCCATCATGGCAACCCGAACACTGGATAATCGCAAAGATCGTATCCTGACGATGATTATTACACCATTCATGTCGTGCAGCGCTCGCCTGCCGGTATATGTTCTGTTGATTTCAGCAGTTTTTCAAAGCTACCAGGGAATGGTGCTTTTTGCAATTTACCTGACAGGAATTCTGTTGGCAATTATCACAGCCCTGATTATGAAAAAAGTGGCTTTTGCCAAAAAGGATGTGCCTTTCGTAATGGAGTTGCCGCCATATCGTATCCCGACATTGCGCAATACCATCACCCATATGTGGTTCAAAGCCAAACAATATCTGCAGAAAATGGGATCAGTGATTCTGATAGCCTCGATATTAATCTGGGCTTTAGGTTATTATCCCCGTGATGTGGAGTTTTCAAGAGATTATGAAGCTGCCATTGAGGTAGTTCAGAATGATCAGGCCATCGATCAGGAATCAAGAACGCAGCTTATTCGCAACCTCGAAGTTTCGATGGAATCGGAGCGTCAGGAACAATCATATATTGGTCGCATGGGTCACGCTTTGGAGCCGGTGATTAGTCCGCTGGGCTTCGACTGGAAAATGGGGGTAAGTATTTTGGCCGGACTCGCAGCCAAGGAGATTGTTGTCAGCACAATGGGAGTTCTTTATCAGGCCGAACCGGGAGCTGATGAAAGTTCAGAGTCGTTGAAACAAAAAATCAGAGAGCAAACCCACAATACCGGAACGCTTAAGGGAAGGAAGGTATTTACCCCTTTGGTGAGTCTGGCTTTCATGATGTTTATCCTCATATATTTCCCTTGTGTTGCTGTTATAGCGGCAATTCGAAAAGAAGCTAACTGGGGTTGGGCGTTGTTTACCATGGTTTACACCACAGCATTGGCCTGGGTTGTAGCCTTTGCGGTATATCAAATCGGTAGTTTGTTCGTCTGATTCGCTTCAGAAATCTTTTAATGTCTGATATTCAGCGAGATGGTTATTGATAGCATGGCTATTGTATGTTTTCGGGTAATATTATAAAAATATTCTATAATTTTACCGCGTTTTTAAACATACACACATTTAGCTTTTATTTATGTCGGTTACCATCAAAGAAGTGAAAACCAAAAGCGAGCTCAAAAAATTCATCCGCTTTGGGATTAATATGTATAAAGATTGTCCCTATGCGGCCCCGCCACTGGTTATGGATGATTATATGAATCTAGCCTGGGATAAAAACCCTGCGCTTAAGTTTTGCGAAACTGCCTATTTTCTGGCCTATAAAGAAGGTAAAATTGCAGGTCGTATCGCCGGAATTATACACCCGGGAGCCAATGCAACCTGGAATCAGAAAAATGCCCGTTTTGGTTGGGTCGATTTCATAGATGATCCTGCTGTGTCAAAAGCCTTATTTAGCGCTGTTGAGAATTGGGCGAAATCCAAGGGAATGGAACATCTGCATGGACCGCTCGGTTTTACCGATCTCGATAATGAAGGTGCATTGATATGGGGCTACGACCAACCGGGTACACTCGCAACCATTTATAATTATCCGTATTATATTCAGCATTATGAGGGGCTAGGATTTGAAAAAGAGGTTGACTGGAACGAGTATTTGATTACAGTTCCGGAAGTTTTCCCTGAGAGATACATGCGGATGGCTGAAATTGTAAAACAAAAATACAAGCTGCAGCCAAAGTATTTTAAGTCGAAGAAGGAGCTGGTGGACAATTATGCGGTTAAAATTTTTAATCTGTTGAACGAGAGTTACAAAAATCTTTTCGGATTTACCAAACTCACCGAGGAACAGATTTTTTACTATATCAAGTTGTACTTTAGTTTTTTCCGTTTAGATACAGTTGTTATCGTCGTGAATGAAAATGATGAGGTGGTAGCTTTGGGTATCGGTATGCCAAGTTTTACCAGGGCATTACAAAAGGCACGCGGACGGCTGTTCCCGTTGGGCTGGTATTATATGCTCAACGCCTTGAAAAAAAATGACATCATCGATTTGTACCTGATGGCCGTACATCCCGATTATCAGAATAAGGGTGTAAATGCGATTGTTTTCTCAGAGATGATGCCTACCGCAGTTAAAAATGGCTATAAGTTCGCCGAGAGCAACCCCGAGTTGGAAACAAACTCCAAAATGGCATCACACTGGGATGCTTTTGAGCACATAAATCATAAGAAACGAAGGGCTTACGTAAAGTCTATCAAATAAAACTGAAATTGGTTAAACATTACGATTTTCTGGTTATAGGTGGAGGCATTGCAGGGATAAGCTTTGCACTCAAAGCATCACAACATGGCAAAGTAGCATTGTTGTGTAAAACAACGCTCGAAGACACCAATACATCCTACGCACAAGGGGGCATCGCTTCCGTGATGTATGGTCCGGATAGTTTCGAGAAACACATCAACGATACGGTAGATGCAGGTGATGGTCATTGCGACAGGTCAGTAGTGGAAAAAGTAATCCGGGAGGCGCCCCTCCAAATCGAGGAGTTATTGAAGTGGGGAGTGGAGTTTGATAAGGATGAATCCGGTAATTTCGATTTACACAGAGAAGGGGGGCACTCCGAATTTCGCATCTTACATCATAAAGATAACACGGGTTTCGAGATTCAGCAAAGTTTGATCCGAAGGGTTAAACAGGAGAAGAATGTAGATGTTTTCGAACACTATTTTGCCATTGAGATACTTACCCAGCACCATTTAGGTCAGATTGTGACACAGCATACACCCGGTGTTGAATGTTACGGCGTTTATGCGCTGAGTCAGAAAAGCAACCACATTCATGTTTTTCTCTCGAAAGTTACCCTCCTTGCTACCGGTGGAATCGGGAATGTATATGCAACCACAACCAATCCGGGAGTGGCTACCGGCGATGGTATTGCCATGGTACATCGTGCCAGAGGTGTTATCAAAGACATGGAATTCGTTCAGTTTCATCCTACGGCATTATATAATCCGGGTACCAAACCCACTTTCCTGATTACTGAAGCTATCAGAGGTTACGGCGCTGTATTGCGATGCAGGGATGGTAAGGAGTTTATGCATAAATATGATTCGAGAGGATCGCTTGCGCCACGTGATATTGTGGCCAGGGCAATAGATAATGAAATGAAAACCCGCGGCCATGATTATGTCTATCTCGATGTAACCCACAAAGACCCGGAAGAAACGAAAGAGCATTTCCCAAATATTTATAAAAAATGTTTGGAATTTGGTATCAATATTACGAAAGATTATATACCAGTTTCGCCAACCCAGCATTATCTTTGCGGTGGAATTGCAGTTGATATCAACGGTAAGACTTCGATTAACAGATTGTATGCTGCCGGCGAATGTTCATGCACCGGTCTGCACGGAGCAAATCGTTTGGCATCAAATTCGCTAACCGAGGCAATCGTGTTTGCCGACGCCGCTGTTAAAGATGCCATTTC
>CAYMDE010000081.1:0-10354 GCA_964389115.1 uncultured Paludibacter sp.
TATGGACAGATTATCATACCGCACTGTCGTATTATCCGACATTCATTTGGGAACAAGTCACTCTAAATCGAGGGAATTATGTGAGTTCCTGTCAGGCATCCGCTGCAATAAACTAATTTTAAACGGCGACATAATCGACGGCTGGCATCTTCAAAAGAAGAACGGGAAGAAAAACATTTGGCAACAAAAACACACCGACTTCTTCAGGGTTATCATGAAAATGATGCAGAGAGATGGAACGGACATTATTTATATCAGGGGAAATCATGATGATTTTCTAGATAACATTGCTCCTTTTCGTTTCGTAAATATCAGAATTTTAAATTTCTACATTCTTAAATCGAAAAACAAGAAGTATTACGTTACGCATGGAGATGTTTTCGATAGTGTAACAACAGGAATCAGATGGCTGGCCAAAATCGGGGATATCGGCTACAGCATACTTTTGCGCTTAAATAAGATTATCAATCGAAGACGACTAAAGAAAGGTCTGCCATACTATTCACTATCACAAAAAATAAAAAAACAGGTAAAACAGGCTGTTTCATATGTTTCTGATTATGAAAATGAATTGGTCAGGCTCGCGAAATCGAAAAAGATGGATGGGGTGATTTGCGGACATATTCATCAGCCTGCGAATCAAATGATACAGGGAATACACTACCTCAACTCGGGCGATTGGGTTGAATCACTGACGGCACTTACGGAAGATTTTGAAGGAAACTGGAATGTTTTCCAATACAACAAAGACCATATTCGCTCTGATGAGAAATAAAACTAAAATGATGAAACACAATATTTAAAACATGAAGTATCTATTCGTTGTACAGGGTGAAGGTCGTGGACACATGACACAAGCAATAGTGTTAAGCAAGATGCTTCAGAAACATGGTCATGAAGTTGCAGAAATACTGGTTGGAAAAAGTAAAAACGTAAATATCCCGGGTTACTTTATCGAGAAGACTGGTTGCAAAGTAGAGGCTTTTGACAGCCCTAATTTACTTCCGACAGAGAAAAATCATCCGGTTTCACTGCTCAAATCAGTCATTGGCAATTTCAAGAAGTCGCCTCTTTTCTTAAATAGTTTCAAATACCTTGAAAAGAAAATTGAGGAACATGAACCTGATGTTGTGGTGAATTTCTACGAACTGATAATCGGGCTGCTATTCGAGATAAAACGGCCCAAAGTGCAATTTGTATGCATTGCTCATCAGTATTTCTATTTACATCCGCACTTTCGATTTCCTCTTCCGAAGAAGGCTGAAATTGCAGCTTTTCTTTATTACAGCATACTAACCTGTCGCCGTGCCGATAAAATACTGGCATTATCGCTCGGCACACAACCCCGGTATAATTCGCGGAAAATCACCATTGTTCCACCACTTATCCGTGAGGAAGTTTTCCTTCTTGAACCCGAAGATGGCGATTTCATCCTTGGTTACATGGTAAACCCGGCATATGAAAGTCAAGTGATACAGTGGCATGACAACAACCCGGAATTTCCATTGCATTTTTTCAGCGATCGTGTTCAAAACGAAGCAACTGAGATAATGGACTACACCCTCCGATTCTCCAAAATCAACGACAATCAGTTTTTACGCAGTCTGGCACGTTGCAGCGCATATGCAACAACAGCAGGATTCGAATCAATCTGCGAAGCCATGTATTTTGGCAAACCCGTGATGATGGTGCCTGCTCATATCGAGCAATATTGCAATATGATTGATGCCGAAAGGGCAGGCGCAGGGGTTGGGTCAGCCGATTTCAACCTTTCAGTGCTCATAGATTTCATACCAAAATATCAGGTTAACCACAATTTCAGAAGTTGGGTTGCCAATGCAGAGAAGAAAGTCATGGAATCGCTCACATAATCATGAAAAAGTCCTTTTCATCACCAAAAAATGTAAAAAACTGAATCCAAAACAGTAAAAATCGGTCAAAGAATTCTCCAAAAAGTTCAAATAATACGATGTTATTGTGGTTTCTGTCAAAAGAAAATATCTTTGTGACTTTGCGAAATTAAAATCAACAATTAAATATCGTTTATGAAGAAGTATTTCATTATGCTGATGCTTGCTCTGGGTGTGCTAAACCTGGCGGCACAAGTTTCATTCGGACAGCCCGAAAAGATTAATTTGTCATGGAAATTCATCCTGGCTGATCCGCAGGGTGCTCAGAACCCCGGCTTTAACGACAATCGCTGGCAAAACATCAATGTGCCACACGACTGGAGTGTATTGGGACATTTAAGTCCTTCACTTGCAAGTGCTACCGGTTACCTTCCCGGAGGTATAGGATGGTATCGCAAGCACCTCAACATCCCTGAATCACGTCAGGGTGAGAAGGTATATTTATATTTCGAAGGTGTTTATAACCGCAGCGAGGTTTTCATCAATGGCAAATCACTTGGCAAACGCCCGAACGGCTACATCTCGTTCATGTACGATGCCACTCCTTATGTTGAGTATGGCAAGGACAATGTTATTGCTGTTCGCGTGGATCATAGTCTGTATGCCGACTCACGCTGGTACACCGGTTCTGGTATCTACCGCGATGTATATGTGGTTTACGCCAACCCAATCCACATTGCACAGTGGGGTGTATTTGCATATCCGGAAGTAAAATCGGAGCGTCAGGCATTCGTGAATGTGGATGTGGAAGTTCAAAACGGAACCAAAGCGAACTCAGCACTCACCGTGGTAACTGAACTTATCGCTCCTAACGGCAGATCAGTGGGAAGAATCTCACGTTCGGCACGTGTTCCTGCTGAAGGAAAACAAACTGTAAATTTCAGACATAACGTAAGAAATCCGATGTTGTGGGATTTGGATAATCCGCATCTTTACACTGTGAAAACAACCGTTCTTGAGAAAGGCAAAGTGATTGATGCTACAGAAACACGCACCGGTATCCGCTCTTACACTTTCGACCCGAATAAAGGCTTTGCCCTCAACGGTCAGTGGATGAAAATGAAAGGTGTATGTTTGCACCACGACTCAGGAGTATTGGGCGCCAAATCTTTCAAAGAAGTATGGGAACGTCGCCTTATTACACTTAAAGAGCTGGGAGTTAATGCTATCCGCACATCGCATAACCCACAAGCACCCCATTTATATGAATTATGCGATGAGCTGGGCTTGCTTGTGATGAACGAAGCTTTCGACGAGTGGGAATTCCCAAAACGTAAATGGCTCGAAGGATGGAACGTGGGTACACCGGGTTTCCAGGGAATGTATGATTTCTTCGAAGAATGGGCTGATCAGGATCTCGAAGATATGGTGAAAAGAGATCGTAACCACATTTCAATCTTCTCATGGAGTATTGGTAATGAGGTGGATTACCCTAACGATCCTTATTCGCACCCTGTATTGGATGGTGGTAGCGAAACAGGCTTTACCCAACCTATTTTCGGCGGATATCGCCCGGATGCTCCCGATGCAATGCGTCTCGGAGGTATCGCAAAACGCCTGGCTGCCATCGTGCGCAAGTTCGATCCAACCCGTCCGGTTACAGCAGGTTTGGCCGGAGTTGCCATGTCGAACCAAACAGAATATCCTGATGCACTCGACATTGCCGGTTATAACTATACTGAAAATATGTACGACAGAGACCATAAAACATATCCAAACAGGGTGATTTATGGTAGTGAGAACCGCCACGACTTCAGCGCATGGATGGATGTTGTGAACAGAGATTTCATCTTTGGTCAGTTCTTATGGACTGGTATCGACTATCTTGGAGAATCAGGTCGCTGGCCTTCAAGAGGTTTTTACTCAGGATTGCTTGACTTCGGTGGTTTTGTAAAACCAAGAGGATATTTCCGCAAATCACTTTGGGCTGAGAAACCGATGATTTATATCGGAACCTACCCAACCGCAGGTCGCAGTCGCGGAACCGATGTTTGGTCGCAGCTCGACGACGCAAATGCTCCTTTGCGCGAAGCTCGCCTCTCGATTGACGCATGGCCAATCTGGAATTATGATGAAGGAAGAAACATCCGTGTGGTAGCCTACACCAATACCCCGCAGGCTCGTTTGATGCTTAACGGCAAACAGATTGGCGAAGTAAAACCATACGACACCAGAACAGGTATCACCTTCTGGGATATGCCTTATCAGGAAGGAAAACTTGTTGCTGAAGGTCTGGATAAAGATGGCAATGTGATTGCAACCTATATGATTCAAAGTTCTGGTCGTCCGTACGCATTACGCGTATTGGAGCCAACCATCACCCTGAGCAAAGATCACAAAATTGCCCATGTAACCATCGAAATAGTTGATGAAAACGGCGTAAAAGTGATGCTTGGAGATAATGAAATCACTTGTCAGATTATCGGGCCAGCGCGCCTGATGGGACTTGAGGGTAGCAACAACTCAGATATGACTGATTACACCGACAATCGTCACCGTGCATATCACGGTCGTTTGTTAGCCTACATCCAGTCGAGCGGCGAAGCCGGAGAAGTGAAAGTCAGATTTACATCACCATTACTCAAATCGACTGAAGTAACCATTCAGGTTCAATAAATGTAAAGATAACTTTTGTATATCTATCGATTTTAATTAATTTAGCGCCGTGCTTGATAATTCACTGAATTTCATGCACGGCGCTTCTTTTTGGAACGAGCCGAATACACATAAAAGAACATACATACACCCTTAAATCAAAACAAACAAATGAAATTAGTCAACGAGAAGTATTGCGTCGAATGTGGAGAAATCATCAACGCAAAAGCAGAAATTTGCCCTAAATGTGGTGTAAGGCAACCGCTTTATGGAGGACACACTCAATTCGGCGAGGCAAGAGACTCTGAAAAACAATGGATTATCACACTATTATTATGCTGGTTTTTAGGAGTATTTGGAGTTCACCGATTCTACACCGGACATATAGGACTTGGAATTCTTCAATTAATTACACTCGGAGGTTGTGGGATCTGGTGGTTAATCGACTTCATCATCATCATTATTGGCGACTTTAAAGATGCTCAGGGTAATCCTATCAAATATCGCTAAATATTTGCGTAGCAGATGGATAATCAGTACCGTTATTGCAGTATTACTGTTAACGGTACTGCTTGATCTCATTTTTTCTGTTCATATCGGCATTCCCTGTTTGTGGAAAACAGCATTTGGCTTTAGCTGTCCGGGATGCGGAATGACACGCGCTTTTACTGATATCCTCCGATTCAACCTGCACCAGGCCTTTCATCACAACCCACTGATATTTATCGTTTTGCCTGCTTTAACAATCTACATCATTCGCGATATTACAAATTTCCTCAGAAAGCAGGAAAGCTCTTCCGAAGAAGTTAACTGATTTTCAATTCTCTGTCAGAAAATCAATCTCTGAGTAAAACTGGTTGAAAGAAAAATAAAAAACAGTATATTTGGCCTCTGTTTCTCAAAGAAATTAAAAACTTAACTGTTATGAGAATTTCAATCATTGCCCTGCTACTTACCTTGTCGCTTACGGCTTTGCATGCCCAAAACAGGCGACAACTGGTCGAATTTCTAGTGCAGAAAAACGACAGCTTATATGAAATCACTCAGGATCAAACCCGCAAAATCAGTGAAATAACGGCTCAGTTCGCCGAGTTGAAGAAGCAAAACGACCGGCTGATTAATCAGGCCGACAGTTTGAATATCCTGCGCCTGACTTTACAAACCCAGATAAAAGAACGCGACAATGCCATTCGCGAGCTCAACGAACTGAAAGCAAGCATCATGCAGCGAACCGATAGCATCGCCGGCACCAAGGAAGAATTGCTTTCCGTTATCAACCTGCGCGAGCAGGAAGCAACTCAAATGCAACAAACCATCGACTCGCTACAAAAGGAAAACAACCGGAAATCAGAAATTGCAGCCATTGCTCCACCAATTGTCAGGGTTAAAGGTACATTCACAAGAGCTTACAAAGATGATTGTTTCCACCTGATTTTTGTTGATGAAAACGGTGCCGTATTCGACTTTGGCAACGCGAACAATTCTTTTCCTTTCGATGTTTACATCAGGCACGAAGACACCGGCGGATATAGCATTGCTGATGCTGTTGCAGCCAAAACAGTTACCATCACTGTTGCACTCATTCACGGCATCACCTGCGACAATTCAGGCAAACGCAACTATGAACTGATGCCTACGGTGATTGATGTGCAGTTGTAAAATGTGAATTTATGATTTAACAATTCAGAGACATCTGAATTAGCAACACAATTTATCTGTTAACACCCTAACTGGTTGTTTTTTTAACAACCATTGATTTTAATATGAGTAACGAATTATTATTAATGCAGGGAAATATTGAAAACCGTATTTTCTCTGTTAGAAATGTCCAGATTATGCTGGATTTTCATTTGGCTGAACTTTATAGTGTTGAAACAAAACGAATAAACGAACAGGTAAAACGTAATTACAAAAGGTTTCCTTCATCATTTATGTTTCAAGTTACCTCCTCGGAGTGGGAGATTATTCAGTCGCAAATTGCTGAAAATAATTCCATTGATCGTTTGCAGTCGCAAAATGCGACCACAAAAAGAAGAACACTCCCGTATGCATTTACAGAGCAAGGTGTTGCAATGTTATCCTCAGTTTTGAATAGCGAAGATGCAATAAATGCTAGTATCCATATTATGAATGCTTTTGTTAAAATGCGACAGATACTTGTGAACAACTCAATAATAAACTACCGAATTCAAAGACTTGAAGCTAAACAACTGGAAACGGACCAAAGATTTGAGCAAATTCTCAAAGCCCTGGATGGAAACAAAATTCCAACTCAGGGTGTTTTCTTTGAAGGGCAAATATTCGATGCCTATGAACTTACTTCCAGAATCATTCGCTCTGCAAAAAAAAGCATAATACTTATAGATAATTATATAGATGAGAAAACATTGGTTCACTTGTCCAAAAAAAGACAAGGAGTAGAGGTCATTTTACTAACAAAAAATGTAAATAAGGAAAGGTATTTAGACGTACAAAAAGCAAATGAACAATATGGCTGTTTTAAGATAAAGCCATTTTCAAAAAGTCATGATCGCTTCTTAATTATCGACGGTGCGGAAGTGTTTCACTTGGGAGCATCTTTGAAAGATTTAGGAAAAAAATGGTTTGCCTTTTCAAAAATGAACAAATTGACCTTAGAAAATATTATTAATGAAATAAAAGAAGATCTCATTCATAATGAAAACCATCAGCACCAAAGAGAAGGCAGTTCAAATCAATATTGAGTCGGGCTATTACGGCACCATTGCCGAGATTGGCGGCGGGCAGGAAACGGCGCGACACCTGTTTCAGGCCGGGGGAGCATCCAATACTGTTGCCAAAACAGTTTCGGCATACGACAAATCTTTCAGCGACCATTTTTATAACGAAGGACAACCGGCGCGTTACGTGGCAGAAGAGCGACTCAGCAAAATGCTTAGCTACGAATACAACGAGCTGGTTCAAATACTCGAAGCTAAAATCGAACAACGGTTTTTCTCTTTCGCCAACACGGTTGAAACCATCAACTTCAGCAAAACAAACCAGGGCAATGGCTGGCTTGGCATAGCACTCGAAGGATCGGACCGCCACAATCCCAACCGCTTCCTGATGCACGTTAAATTGCTCGAAAAAGACACGCTGCTTCAGCAATATACCCTGGGAACTTTGGGAATTAATCTTATTCATGGCGGACTTTTCCATGGCAAAGACCCGAGGAATATTCTGGCGGGCTTACTCGACAATCTCGACACCGACCGGGTAGAAGTAGATTATGTTTATTCTGACGGGCCTGATTATAACTGGGTAGATAATCGCCTGCTGAACCTCATGCTGGTGAGTCGCAATATGACTCCCGCCATCATGTTCGATCCTCAGGGAAGGGTACAGCAGCCAGGCGAAATGCTTTATCGCAAAAATGTGCTACTGGTTCGCGGATACTTCAGACCAATCAACAACCTGGGAATGGAGTTGATTAACGATAGCATGCATATTTTCAAACGCGACGAGAACTACAAACCCGACAACACCATCACCTGCTGTGAGATATCGCTAAACTACCTGATGGAAGGCGAGGAAGTAAAAGAAAAGGACTTCCTGCACCGGGTCGATTTGCTTAACCTCATGGGACAAAGTGTGATGATATCCCGTTTTGGAAGATATTTCGAGCTGGTAAACTATTTTGCCCAGTTCAGGATGATTAAACTGCGTGTGGTTATGGGACTTCCAACTTTCGATAAATTGTTTGCCGACTCCTGGTATGACGACCTCAAAGGCGGCTTGCTTCAGGCCATGGGAATCCTCTTTCAGGAGAATGTCAAAGTTTATTTGTACCCGGGCTATCAACCCGACGAAGACATTTTAATACAGCCCGATGACAATCATTTCCCTCCGGCAGTGCGCCCGCTTTGGGATTATCTTTATCAATCCGGAAAAATCATTATAATTAGGGATATCAGCACTGAAAATATGAGCATCGCATCCGGAAAAATCACTGAACTGATTGAGAGTGGTAGCAAGGAATTAAGCAAACACCTGCCAAAACCGGTGTACGATCATATTGTGAAGCATGGGTTGTTTGGGTTTCCATGCTGAAACCATCACCACTTCGAAAACGGGAACCGCAGCAATGAAGCATTATAATACTGCCTGAGATGTGTTACCTCGTCGCCCAGCCAATGGGGGCGTTCGAACTGCTGCTCTTCCGATTCAAGCTCAATTTCGGCAACTACCAAGCCCTGATTATCTCCGTAGAACTCATCCACCTCGAAAGTAAAACCGCCAAATTCCACTTCGTAGCGGGTTTTGTCAATAACGCCTCCTGTACAAAGCTGCAACAACTCGCGTGCTTCGATCTCGCTGATTTCCTTTTCCCATTCGTAGCGCGAAAAATGTCCTGGCAAAGGCCTTCCCTTGATAGTCAGATAGCCCCTCCCGTCACGCAACCGTACCCGCACCGTGGCGCCTGAGCCGGCGGCGATGTAACCCTGTACAATGCGTGTGTTTCGATGCGACTCTTGCTTATAAGCGTCGGAAACAACCAAAAATTTGCGCTCGGTTTCTTGTGGCATACAGCTCTGTATTAACTGTTAATAATCCTGGAAAATGGTTTTCCGGCTTCAAAGTTAACAAAAAATCCGGGCGAATTGATTCGTTCCGTCCTATCTGCATGTATATCAATACCGATTCATCTTAAATGTAATATCAGAAATTCAAAAAAATGTTTACTTTTGAAGCCGCTGAAATCTAAACTTCAGGACTTTTAAAACGCAAAGATTATGAAACTGATAATGACTCTTCTGGCGATATTATTTATATGGTTATCGACTGATTTACACGCGACTCAGCTTTCCGTAGCAGGTTTCTTCCATTTACCTGAAAGCGGTCGCGAGGTTTTCAGCTTCAATCAGGGGTGGCGATTTTTCCGGGGCGATATCTCAGGCGCTGAGGGAATGACATTCAACGACTCATCGTGGGAACTTGTGAACACTCCGCATACTGTGCAATTGATTCCTTCAGATGCATCAGGCGGACGGAATTATCAGGGCGTAGTGTGGTACAGAAAGCAATTCACAGTCCCTGCCAATGCCACCGACCGCGAGCTGACTCTTCATTTCGAAGCCATCATGGGTAAGCAACAGTTTTATGTGAATGGCGTATTAGTCAAAGAAAACAATGACGGATACCTGCCCGTAACCATCGACCTCACCAAAGCCGGTGTTAAGGCAGGAGATATTTGTCTGGTTGCAGTAAAAGCGGATAATTCAGGCAACAAGAGTTTAGAACAGGGCATTGCCAATCATGGCGGGATTTACCGCGACGTGTGGCTCATCATGAAAAATCAGATTGCGATTACCGATGCTGCTGAGTCCCGTCAAGCTGAAGGAGGAGGCGTTTTTGTCCATTTCGAGAATGTCTCGGAAAGAAGCGCCACAATACATATCCAAACCGAGATTGCCAACAATTCCGAAGACAGAAGGGCTGTTACACTGGAGCTTTCGCTCGTTGATAAATCGGGACGGGTGGTCCGTAAACTTTCCGGGCGAACAATTATTCTTCCGGGCGAATCAAACGTCTTATCGCAACGAACAACCCTTTTGCGCCCGAATTTATGGTCGCCCGAGAATCCCTACCTATACGAACTACAGCTGCAGGTGAAAGAAGGTCGTGACAACCTCGACGGGGGCATGATTCGTTTTGGCATCCGAAATGTGGAATTCCGCGGCAGAGATGGTTTGTTTCTGAATGGCAAACCGATTCAACTGATGGGAGTTAATCGTCATCAGGACTTTGCCTATGTTGGCATTGCAGTCCCTAACTCACAACAGTGGCGCGATGCAAAACGACTCAGGGATGCCGGTTTTACCGCGGTT
>CAYMDE010000082.1:0-7961 GCA_964389115.1 uncultured Paludibacter sp.
AATGTAGTACATTTTTTGAATTGTTACAATTTTTGACAGTCTTTTTTGAACAATTTTCGAAGAAATGTGTTAATCCGAGTTTTCGTGGAAAAACCACATAATAATCACGAAGCATCGTACCAGTAAATGTCTGAATCAGAATTTGCAGAATTACTGATTCAGACAACTCACCTACCTAATCCACTCAAACCCCGTATAAGGCACCAATACCTCAGGGATTCTGATTCCTTCGGGTGTCTGATTGTTTTCGAGCAGGGCAGCTACGATACGGGGCAATGCCAGCGCACTTCCGTTCAGGGTGTGGCAAAGCTGTGTTTTCTTGTCGGAGCCTTTGAAACGGCATTTTAATCGGTTTGCCTGATAGTTTTCAAAATTGGAAACAGAACTCACTTCGAGCCAGCGCTCCTGTGCAGCCGAATATACTTCGAAGTCGAAAGTCAGGGCCGAAGTAAAACTCATATCGCCACCACAAAGTCGCAAAATCCGCCAGGGGAGTTCTAGTTTTTCTACCAAAGTCTGTACGTAATTCACCATTTCGGTCAACGATTCATACGATTTGTCGGGATGCTGAATCTGCACAATTTCTACTTTATCGAACTGATGCAGGCGGTTCAACCCACGTACATCCTTGCCATAAGAACCGGCTTCGCGACGAAAACAGGCCGAATAGGCTGTATTCTTAACCGGCAGTTCGTTTTCATTCAAAATAACATCGCGGTAGATGTTGGTTACCGGCACCTCTGCTGTTGGTATCAGGTACAAATCGTCGGCGGTGGCATGGTACATCTGACCTTCTTTGTCGGGCAACTGACCGGTACCATAACCCGAAGCTGCATTCACCACATAAGGGGGCTGCACCTCGAGATATCCTGCATCGCGTGCCTGATCGAGGAAGAAGTTGATGAGGGCACGCTGAAGCCTCGCTCCCATGCCTTTATACACAGGAAAGCCTGCGCCACTGATTTTCACACCAAGCTCAAAATCAATAAGATCGTATTTCTTTGCCAAATCCCAGTGTGGCACCGCATCGGCAGGCAACACAGGCACTTCCCCACCCGATCGCTCTATCACATTATCTTCGGCATGTTTACCTTCCGGCACCGAATCGTGTGGCAGGTTTGGAATCTGCACGAGCAAATCGTTGAGTTGTTGCTCCAGCTCAGCTTGCTTGTCAGTAAGTTCTTTGATGGCATCTTTCAATTCAACCGTTTTGGCTTTCGCTGCATTGGCTTCGTCGGTTTTACCTTGTTTGAACAACATGCCAATCTCTTTCGACAAAGCATTCGATTGTGCCAGGGCATTATCAGCAGCAGTTTGCGTTTGCTTACGTTGTTTGTCTAACTCAACCACTTGTGCAATAATTTCATCAGCCCTGAAATGTTTTTTTGCCAAACGGGCGATTACTTCGGTGGTGTTCTCGGTGATGTGTTTTAGTGTCAGCATTGTTTTTTTATAAAAAAATCTCCCGCAATTTTACGCTTACGGTAAAACGACAGGAGATTGATGGGTTTAATCCTTATCTTGATTAGTTAACTTCAACGGGCTTAACTGAAACGAAAGATTTGTTGTTTTTTCTCTTTCTGAATTCAACCACTCCGTCGATGAGGGCAAACAGGGTGTGATCTTTACCGATTCCCATGTTATCACCCGGATGGTGAACTGTACCGCGTTGACGAACGATGATGTTGCCTGCTTTGGCATACTGACCACCGAAAATCTTTACTCCAAGTCGCTTACTTTCCGATTCACGACCGTTCTTCGAGCTACCAACTCCTTTCTTATGTGCCATTTTCTTCTAATTTTTAATCGGTTAATTAAGCTACAATTTCTTTAATCTTCAGTTCGGTGAAGTCCTGACGGTGACCGTTGCGTTTGCGATATCCTTTGCGGCGTTTTTTGTGAAAAACAATCACTTTGTCGCCTCTCAGGTGTGAAACCACTTCACAAACCACTTTTGCTCCTTCTACAACAGGCGCTCCTACAGTCACTGTACCAGCGTTGTCAACAAGCAAAACTTTGTCAAATTCAACTTCCGAGCCTCTTTCAGCTTCGTTCATGCGGTGTACATACAGTTTTTTTCCGGCTTCCACCTTGAACTGCTGACCCAAAATTTCTACAATTGCGTACATCTTTTTGTATGTTATAATTACATCGGGAAGGTGAGATGCCATCCGGCAGCGCTGCTTAAAACCCTCTTCGAAACGGAGTGCAAAAGTAAAAAAAGTATTTCAATATCACAAATATATCAGGCATTTAATGTATGATGATTTTTATTTAACCGATAATGGATGCAATAAATTCATTATATTTGGCGCTCGAAACAATTATTGAATGCAGGCTTTTCCTTCAAAGTATGGTTTGCCATTGTCGCAGAGAAACTTACTCACAATCATGAATGAATTAAATTCCCTTTATAAGAAACTTACAGGATCATATCCTGACGCAATATCTTCTCTTTCCGCTTCCGGCTCAAACAGAAAGTATTTTCGACTTGCGGGCGTTAATCGTCAGCTAATTGGTGTCGAGGGCACTTCTGCCGAAGAAAATAAGGCTTTTTTGTATATGGTTGAATATTTCAAAAAGAAAAATATTCCGGTTCCTGAAGTGCTTATCACTTCTGATAATCAGATGTTTTATCTGCAGGAAGATTTGGGAGATGTTTTGCTCTTTGATTTTATTGCCAATGGTCGAAAAACCGGACAATTCAATGTATCTGAAAAAGAGATGCTGCATAAAACAATTGCTCTCCTTCCTGAAATACAGGTGAAAGGCGCCGAAGATTTCGATTTTTCGGTTTGCTATCCGCAGTCGCATTTCAATGAACGTTCCGTATTCTGGGACCTGAATTATTTCAAATATAACTTTCTGAAAACGACGGGAATTGACTTTCAGGAGGATAAACTGGAAGATGATTTTGTTCGTTTTGCCGAAGCATTGCTAAAATTGAACACTTCAACCTTCATGTACCGCGATTTTCAGAGCAGGAACGTAATGATACATAATAACAATCCTTACTTTATTGATTTTCAGGGTGGTCGGAAAGGTCCTTTAGCCTATGATGTGGCTTCATTTTTATGGCAGGCAAAGGCACGATTCGGCGATGAACTGCGTGAGGAGTTGTTGCAAACATATTTAAATGCGCTGCAAAAACTGATTCAGATTGACGAAAAGGAATTTCGTTCTCAACTGAAGCATTTTGTTTTGTTCAGGACATTGCAGGTGCTTGGGGCTTATGGCTTCAGGGGATATTTCGAAAAGAAGGTTCATTTTCTCGAAAGCATTCCATTTGCAATCGACAATCTCAAACGTATCCTGCAAGACTCGTTTGTTGAGTATCCCTATCTTGTTGATGTACTGAAACGTATGACTGATGTACTGAAGTTTGAAAAGCCACGTCGGGATAATTTACTGGTGAAGGTATATAGTTTCTCCTATAAAAAAGGTATTCCTGATGATGATTCTGGTAATGGTGGTGGTTTTGTATTCGATTGCAGGGCCGTTAACAATCCCGGAAGAAGCGAACAGTTTGCTCCCTTAACCGGTTTGGATGAGCCTGTTATCAACTTCCTGGAAGAAGATGGTGAAATATCGAAACTGCTTGAAAACGCATTTGAGCTGGCCGATACCACCACAGCAAGGTATCTCGATCGCGGATTCACAAGTCTGATGATCTGTTTTGGCTGTACCGGTGGTCGTCACAGGTCGGTGTACGCAGCACAGAAAATGGCTGAGCATATCCATCGAAAGTTCGGGTGTGAGGTTCAACTCATTCATCGCGAGCAACAGATTGAGCAACATTTTAAATTACAAATCCCTAAAACCGAAAGTAATTGAAAGCACTGATTTTTGCTGCCGGACTGGGTACACGACTGAAGCCCTATACCGATTCAACGCCCAAAGCCATGGTGCCGGTCAACGGCAAACCCCTGCTGGAACATATCATTTTAAAACTGAAGCATTCAGGATTCGATGAACTAATTGTTAACGTGCATCATTTCCCCGATCAAATTATTGGTTTCCTGAAGCAAAATAACAATTTCGGCATCAGGATAGCTATTTCCGACGAACGCGATTTGTTGTTGGACACGGGCGGTGGCATCAAAAACGCTTCATGGTTTTTCGATGATGGCAAACCGTTTTTGGTGCATAATGTGGATATTATTTCCAATGCTGATTTTGCTACCCTGTTTGCTGCCCACCAAAAGAATGATTGTTTGGCAACGCTCCTTGTTAGCAAAAGAGACACTTTCAGACAATTACTTTTCGATGAAAACAACAGGCTTCAGGGATGGCTGAACGAAAAATCCGGAGAAACTAAACCCTCCGGATTAACCAATTACGCAAATTTTCAGAAGTTAGCCTTTTCAGGAATTCAGGTGCTGAGTCCGGATGTTTTCAACTTGATGGAAAACTTTGAAAACCGCTTCCCCATAATGGATTTCTATCTGTCGCTGGCAGGTACCGCAAAAGTTGCAGGGCATATTCCCTCAGACTTTTCGATGCTTGACATAGGGAAAGTTGATGTGCTTGACGGACTCGAAAATGGCTCCATCATACTACCCGGATAATTATTATTCGCCAAGTTTTTTCAGTAACAACTCCACGGCACTAACCACATTTGCTGTTTCCTGCAGTGTCTTGATAAAGGCAGAACCAATGATAGCTCCATGGGCGTTCTGGTTTACAGCATCGAGTGTCGCTTTGTTCGACACCCCAAACCCTATCAAACGGGGATTTTTCAGATTCATCTGCTGAATGCGGTTGAAATAATCAAGTCGGTTGTCGAACGACTGTTGCGTACCCGTAACCGCAGCCGACGAAACCATGTAAATAAAACCGTTCGTATGTTCATCAATCAAACGAATTCTCTCATCAGAGGTTTCAGGAGTTATCAGGAAGATAAATTCAATTCCGTATTTATCAGCAACAGGCTTATAATCAGACAAGAAATCGGACATTGGCAAATCGGGAATAATCATACCATCGATGCCAACAGCATGACACTCGCTGCAAAATGCTTCAAAGCCAAACTGCATGATAGGGTTCAGATAGCCCATCATCACCATCGGAATATGAATCTCCTTGCGGGCATCTTTGAGCTGATCGAATAGCTTTCGGATGCTCATGCCATTGTGCAGGGCAACATGACTCGACTGCTGAATAACAATGCCGTCGGCCATCGGGTCGGAAAACGGGATTCCCACTTCCACCAAATCGACACCATGCGATTGCAAAGCCCTCAAAACGGGAAGCGTATCCTCCAACTGCGGAAATCCGGCGGTAAAATAAACCGACAGGATATTGTTTTGCTTCCTTTGAAAAAGTTCGTTTATTCTGTTCATCTTTTCACATTATTAATAAATCTCTCAATTAATCTCACATTTTTTAGTCCGGGTGATATCTCAAACTTACTGTTGATATCGACTCCTACCAACTTACTGTGCCTGATTTTAAGGATATCATCTGCATCTTCAACTGATATTCCGCCACTTAAAAGGAAGGGCGTATCCCCATGATATTCATTTAGTAACGTCCAATCGAACTGCTTACCAGAGCCACCATAGGCCGGAGTTTTGGTATCGAACACAAGCAAATCAACATGCGATTGATATAACTCACCCAGTTTAATATCGGATGCCGAGGCAATCGAAATCGCTTTCAGCACCATCAAACCTTTGTTTCTCAACGCATCACACATGGCAACAGATTCTTGTCCGTGCAACTGAACTCCATCCAAAGCACATTCACTAACGATTTCGAGAATATTTTCAATTGTCTCGTTAACGAAAACACCTATCTTTTTCCCGGCATTTTCAAGCTTTGTGTTTCGGACAATCTGCCTATCAGTAATGTTTCGTGCTGAAGCTCCATAAAAGATAAAACCCATATAATCAGGACAAAATGCTGCAACCTCCTGAATATTTTCAGGATATTTCATGCCACATATTTTGATTTTCAGTGCCACCTATGCTGTAATAAATGATTTCAACGCTTGTGCCGGATCCTTTTCTTTCATGAAGTTCTCTCCCATCAAAAAACCCTGATAACCTGCGGCTCTCAGCATTTTAACAGTTTCAGAGTCTGATAAACCACTTTCGCTGATTTTCACAAAGCGATCGGGAATTAAGTTGACAAGCTGAAGCGATGTATCGACACTTACCTCGAATGTTTTCAGATTGCGGTTATTGACGCCAACCATATCCACCTCATCACATATATGTCCGAGTTCTTCTTCATTATGAATTTCAAGCAAGACCTCTAACGACAACTCGTGGGCTTTGATTGCCAACGCTTTACACTTTTCGACTGAAAGTGCTGCTGCAATTAACAAGATAACATCGGCACCCATAGCCCTGGCTTCATAAAGCTGATAATCATCAATCATAAAATCTTTTCGAAGAACAGGACAATGCACATGTGGACGGGCAGCGGTGAGATCTTCGGGACATCCACCAAAATACGGAGCATCTGTCAGGATGGAAATTCCCGATGCTCCGGCTTCATAATATCCCGATGTAATCTCCACCACATCAGCATCTTCATGAATCCATCCTTTCGAAGGAGATTTACGTTTAAATTCCGAGATGATCCCCGATGTTGAATTTTGCAAACTGCTTTTCAAAGAGATGGTTTCACGCTTGAAATATGGTGAGCTACACAGATCTTCTACCGAAACAAGCTGCTTTCTGCCGGCAACTTCTTTGACTTTATCTGCAATTATTTTTTCTAAAATATCCATTGATTCCTGATATAAATTGATTTGTTGTATTTAGCCAAATCTTTCTACAAATACTTAAATATTAAGGGCGAGTCTAATATCCCTTAACTGTAAACCTCTATAAAAGTCTCAAAAGCTTTTTTCGCTCTACCGCTGCGAATAGACTCTTCGGCTTCGGTTCTGCAACTTTCGATCGACTTCATCGGACAGCGGGTTTGGATAGCCAGGGCAGCATTTGCAACCACCGCATTAAACTGACCATCAGTTGCTTTATCATCGAGGATATTCAGGAATATACCTGCAGCCTCCCCGGCAGTTTCTCCACCCCAAAGCGATTGCTGTTCCAAACGTTTGAAACCGAGTTGCTCGGGTGTAAAAATATATTCGCCTGAGTTGTTTACCACCTTAGTGCTGTCGGTCAGCGAAATCTCATCGTATCCATCCAAACTGTGCACGATGCTGTACTGTATTCCGAGACGCTGATAAATGTAGGTGTATAAGCGCATCATCTTCAGGCTGTAAACTCCAAGGCACTGGAATCCGGGGCGAGCCGGACTGATAAGCGGTCCGAGGACATTGAAGAATGTTCGAACACCAAGATTGCGGCGCACAGGTGCAACATGTTTCATCGCGGGATTGAAAACCGGAGCATGCAGATAGGCAAAACCGGCTTTATCGAGCGACTTCCTGATAATGTCTTTATCGGTAGTGAATTTTGCACCATAAAACTCAAGCACGTTGGACGAACCACTCACCGAAGTGGCTCCGTAATTACCATGCTTGGCTACCAGGTATCCGGCTCCTGCAACTGCAAAACAGGCAGCAGTTGAAATATTGAAGGTGTTTTTTCCATCACCGCCGGTGCCTACGATATCGAGCACCTCAAAATCGGAAAGATCGAGAGGCAATGCTGTTGATAACAAGGCATCGCGAAAACCGATTACCTCATCAAGTTCGATGCTGCGCATCAGGTAAACCGATATGAAGGCTGCAATCTCTGCTTCGTTGTATTTTCCGGCAGCCATATTCGACATCACTTCAGCCGCTTCATCTCGTGAAAGCGACTGGTGATCAAAGAGTCTGTTGAGTATTTGTTTCATTTTTTTTAGAATCAAGAGTCAAGAGCCAAGAACCAAGACTAGAGACAAAAGAGTCTTGACTCTTGGTTCTTGATTCTACACTTCAAGCATTTAACCAATTCCAAAGCATTCTTTCTCCTTCGGGAGTTAATACAGATTCTGGA
>CAYMDE010000082.1:8061-10081 GCA_964389115.1 uncultured Paludibacter sp.
ATTTAACCAATTCCAAAGCATTCTTTCTCCTTCGGGAGTTAATACAGATTCTGGATGGAATTGTACTCCCCTCACATCCAGTTTTTTATGCGCCAATGCCATGATCATCCCGGATTTGTCAACCGCAGTTATCTTCAAACAATCAGGCAAAGTGGTTTTATCGGCAGCCCAGGAATGATATCTCCCCACGGTTACACGATTAGGCAATCCATCGAAAATAACATCATCTTCGATTACTTCAATTTCGGAAGTTACGCCATGATATACCTCCGGAAGGTTGATTAGCTTACCGCCAAAAGCTTCAGCAATAGCTTGTTCGCCCAAACAAATACCCAAAATCGGTTTTACACCTGCATATGTTTTAATTAATTCCAGCAAGATGCCTGATTCAGAAGGAACTCCGGGTCCGGGCGAAAGAATTATTTTGTCGTACCGCGCAATATCTTCAATCGCAATCTGATCATTGCGGTGCACCTCCACATCCTCAAACCCCAGCTTTTTAACTGCATGCACAACGTTGAAGGTGAATGAATCGTAATTATCAAAAACCAATATTTTCATTTTCTATTTCTGTATAAACAAGTTGAATATTAATACTCACCGGAACGTTCCGTGGCAATTTGCACAGCACGTTTCAGGGCTGCGAGCTTATTATTTACTTCCTGAAGTTCGTTTTCCTCACTTGAACGTGCCACCACACCTGCCCCCGCCTGATAATAAAGCGTGTTTTGCTTGCTGACGAACGAACGGATGGTGATAGCCTGATTAAAACTTCCGTCAAATCCGATATATCCCAAGCATCCGCCATAAGGACCACGGTCGTGCGGTTCAATTTCATCAATCAGTTGCATCGCCCTGATTTTCGGGGCTCCCGACAAAGTGCCGGCGGGAAAAGTATCAGCAAAAAGCTTGATTACCTTGGTGTCGGGACGAAGCTTTCCGCTCACACTCGAAACCAGATGCAACACATGCGAATAATACTGAACCTCGCGAAACACTTCCACCTTGACCTGATCGGCATTGCGACTCAAATCGTTGCGTGCCAAATCGACAAGCATCACATGCTCGGCATTCTCTTTTTCGTCGAGTGTCAGTTTTTCAGCCAGAGCGAGATCTTTTTCATCATCGCCGGTACGGCGGAAAGTGCCGGCAATGGGTTTGATGTAAGCCTTTTGTTTGCGACCATCAACAACCAAATGCGCTTCGGGCGATGAACCAAAGATGCGGAAATCGCCGAAGTTGAAATAAAAGAGGTAAGGTGATGGGTTCACCGAACGCAAAGTGCGATATAACATAAAATCATCACCACTGTATTGCTGATAAAAACGGCGCGAAAGCACTATCTGAAACACATTTCCCCGATAACACTCTTCCTTGCCGCGGGCAACCATCCGGCGATAATCATCGTCTGAAATATCCGACTGCTCCTGTCCCACTGCACAGAAAGGATATGTTGCAAAGTTATTGTTCATCAGAATTTCCATCACTGTCGGAATATCCGACTCCTCACCTTCCCTGCAATTTTCGAGAATGGTAAGTTCGTTGTTGAAATGATTAATCGCGATGATATAGCGAAACAACACATAATGCAATCCGGGCATCGATCCCGGCACTGTTTCCCTGGCATTGAGTTTTACATCCTCGAAATACTGCACCGATTCATATGATGTATATCCCAGCAAGCCATTGATTAAGCCCGGAGTATTGTTGTTTTGCTCAATCTCGAACGACTTCAGAAAATAATCGAAACGATCTGCAACTGTCATCTTATCAGTCACCTGAGTTTCAACAGCCGAACCATCAGGATACTCCTCTTTAATCAAGAAGCGGTTCACCGAAATACCACCAATGGGTGCAAAACCCACATAGGAGAAACTATTCTCATTACCATGATAATCCGAACTCTCGAGCAGCACCGAGTTAGGATACAAATCCCTAATCTTCAGATAAATCCCAACGGGAGTCTGCATATCAGCCAGCATTTTGCGGGTATTAACTATCAGTTTCATCATTATAATTA
>CAYMDE010000083.1:0-10059 GCA_964389115.1 uncultured Paludibacter sp.
AAAAAACAGTAAACGATAATTCATATGAAAATTAATCAGATTTTAGACAAAATTGATGAGCATCAGTTGTTTGTTCCCGCTTTCCAGCGAGAATTCGTATGGAAGAGAGATGATGCTAAAAAATTAATTAATTCAATGCTGAATGATTATCCAACGGGCACCATGTTAACCTGGGAAACCAACAATCCTCCTGAGTTAAAAGGCAAATACACTTATAGGCACAATCAAGGATCAGTCAAATTGATTCTGGATGGTCAACAGCGAATTACAACCCTTTACCTTCTAATAAAAGGAGAAATACCCCCATATTATACTGAACATGAGATAATGAATGATATCAGGGGGTTATATATTAATATATTAACTCTTGATTTGGAGTATTATAAGAAAACCATAATGAATGGTAATCCCAATTGGGTTGATATAACTAAAATTCTTAAAAATGAGATAAACGCACTTCAAATCATTAAATCATTAAAGGAACTGCAAAAAGATATTGATGATGAAACACAGTACTTAATTCTGGAAAATATTGCGAAAGTCCAACAGATTGTCAATAAGGAGTTTTTGGAACAGACAATTCCGGTTAAAGCTAACATTAGAGAGGCGATCGATATTTTTTATATAGTTAATGCAAGTGGAGTAAATCTTACTGATGCAGAATTAGCATTAGCTCAAATTTCCGGATATTGGCCGGAAGCCAGGGATAAGATAAAAGCAAAGTTATTCGAACTGGAAAAAGAAGGATGGGTTTTTAAACTTGATTTTTTTATGTACGTGTTATTAGGATGTCTTCATTATTCTGGTTCAAAAATGGAGAAACTGCATGGAGAAGAAAATTTAAATCCACTAAGGACAGCGTGGAATGAATTGGAAAGCAACACCTTAGATTATGTTTTTAGCTTGCTTAGGAGTCAGGCTTATAGAGACCACACAAAGGAAATCAATTCAGTTTATGCTTTAGTTCCTATCATTGTTTATACATTTCAGAAAGGGAAGGAGAAGCTGTCTGATTTTGAAATTAAGAAAGCAATTAAATGGTTTTATTATTCACAGGTAAGAAATAGATATATTAGTCAATTACCACAAAAGCTTGATAAGGATTTGTCCATTATTAGAGACGAACAAAATCCTTTTGATAAGTTGCTAAACTTAATTGCAACCTAAAGAAGACTCGAAATTTCACCAGATGAATTTATTGGTGTAGGTGTAATGCATCCATTATGGGCATTAATGAATTGGTATCTCAAAAGTAGAGATGCCAAATGTCTAACAACAGGATTGAGTATTCGTCATAATATGGGGAAAAAATATTCCCTTGAATGGGATCATATTTTTCCTTTCTCAATGCTAAGCAAAAATGGTTATGGCTGGGAGAACAAGTATAAGTATTCTCTTGCTCAGGAAATTACAAACAGGGCTATTTTAACTCAGGTGGCAAATAGAACAAAATCCAATAAGGAAGCAAAGGACTATCTCGCCGATGTTAAATCAAGATTTCCAAAAGCTCTTGAATTACAATCAATACCGGTAGATCCAACTCTATGGGAGTTTGATAACTTTGAATTATTCCTTCATACAAGGAGAAAATTACTTGCCAAACAATTCAATCATTTTCTTAATAGTATTACTACAACTTTAGATGAGCCTTTATCCTTAAATGTAGAAGAACTAATCAATCAGGGAGAGAATTCAAGTCTTGAGCTTAAAACGACTCTCCGATGGGATTTGAAGTTAAATCAGGTTAATAAAAAGCTGGAGGAAGTTATTCTGAAAACTATAGCAGCATTTAGTAATGCTGAAGGTGGAACTTTAATTATAGGAGTGACTGACGAAAATGAAATTGTGGGATTACATCATGATTATGCCACATTTTCAAACGGTGATAAGGATAAGTTTGAAATTCATCTGAGGAATCTTATTAATAAGGAGTACGGAGTTGAGTTTGCCACAAACAATTTAAAAATAAGCTTTCCTGAAATTAATGGTAAGGAAATCTGTATGGTTGAAATTAAGTCAGGATTAAAACCAATATATACATCAATAACAGATTCTAATGGGAATAAAATTCAAAAATTTTATGTTCGTAGCGGAAACTCATCTCAGGAAGTCACTCTAACCGAATTAGTTGAATATATCTCAAAACGATTTGATATTTAATATACGTTATTTATGAGCAACAACACCTCCTCCATAGTTTCCAAAGTATGGTCGTTCTGTAACCCCCTCCGCGATGTGGGTGTGGGTTATGGCGATTACCTTGAGCAACTCACGTACCTGCTGTTTTTGAAAATGGCTGATGAATACAGCAAGCCACCTTATACACGGCAGTTGAATATCCCTGAAAAGTACAACTGGGAAAGTCTTACGAATATAAAAGGTGCCGAGTTGGAATTGCATTATTCCACCTTATTGCGTGAACTTAGTACGCAGAAAGGCATATTGGGACAGATATTCACCAAAAGCCAGAATAAAATTCAGGATCCTGCAATGCTGGCAAAAATCATCGACATGATTAACAGCGAACAATGGCTCGTGATGGGCGCTGATGTGAAAGGTGATATCTACGAAAAACTGTTAGAGCAAAATGCGCAGGATGTGAAAAGTGGTGCCGGTCAGTATTTTACTCCCCGCCCGTTGATTCGTGCCATGGTGGAGTGTGTGCGACCTCAACCCATGAAAACCATTGCAGACCCTGCCTGTGGTACCGGCGGATTTTTCCTGGCTGCTTATGATTTTCTGGTTCAAAATCACAAGTTAGACAGAGAGCAGAACAAGTTCCTGAAGTTGCAAACATTTTATGGCAATGAAATAGTGGCAAGCACTCGCCGGTTGGCACTGATGAATATGTTTCTACACAATATCGGAGATATCGACAGCGATAACTTTATTTCTCCTGCTGATGCATTAATCGCGGCTTCTCCTGTTACATACGATTATGTGCTTGCAAATCCGCCTTTCGGAAAGAAAAGTTCGCAAACCTTCACCAACGAGGAAGGTGAACAGGAAAAGGATGATCTAACTTACAACCGGCAGGATTTCTGGGCAACGACCAGCAATAAGCAGCTCAACTTTGTGCAACACATACGTTCCATGTTGAAAACAACCGGACAAGCTGCGGTTGTTGTGCCTGACAATGTGCTTTTTGAGGGTGGTGCAGGTGAGACTGTTCGCAAAAAATTGCTCGAAACAACTGATTTGCATACCATTCTTCGTTTACCCACAGGTATTTTCTATGCCAATGGAGTAAAAGCCAATGTGATATTTTTCGATAATAAACCTGCCAGCAAAAACCCATGGACTAAAGAAGTTTGGGTGTATGATTATCGCACCAATATACATCATACCCTCAAAAAGAATCCATTAAACATCGATGTGCTGCAGGACTTCATCAGCTGTTACAATCCTGCCAATCGTTTTGTCAGGAATGAAACCTATCATCCGGAAACCAATCCCGAAGGAAAGTGGCGAAAATTCAGCTATGAAGAAATTATTGCCAGGGACAAAACAAGCTTAGACATCACCTGGATTAAAGACAAGTCGTTGGCTGATCTTGATAATTTACCTGACCCTGATGAAATTGCATCGGATATTGTTGAAAATCTGGAAGCAGCATTGGAAAGTTTCAGAGGAATTATGGCAAAGATTTAAAGAAGTTGTAAATAATTAATATTTAACAGATTAAATATTCAACACCCGCTTCAAGTTCTTATACCCATTCACGCTGGTCTTGATTTTTTCGCCATTGCTGAGTATAAGTTACTGGGTTTGTTTCTCGTAGAGTTCGATGCGGGAGATGGCAGCAGTGTTGACGATGTTTGAGCGATGTACGCGGACAAATTTGTTTTGCGGCAGATGTTCCTCGAAATATTTCATGGTCTGCTCCTTAAGGTATTTTCCTTTGGCGGTAACCACCTGAACATAGTCGCCATCGGCTGTCAAACAAATAATTTCATCGATGGGTACTACATGAATTTTAGTGCCAGTTTTAACAGCGATGTGGTCTATCAGGTTGGCAACATTATCTTTCGATTCGTTAGCTTCTTCTTCGGGAGTGGCATCTTCCGGTTCCTCTGTTTTGTTATCAAAATTTAATTTAGACTTCAGCGGAACTGATACGCTGATGACAAATAACAATGCTGAAATGAGTATCCTTGCTGGCAGTAGTTGCGTAAGCGCTGCACTCGTTTCGGATGTGAATATCAGCAGGTCGAACAGGTAAACAAGTAATGCGGTTATTGCGGGGGCCATCAAGGCCAGCAGGCAATAAACAAGGATGCGTACAGGCAGCAGAATCGAATTGAGGTTACCATATACAAGAACATTTTGCAGCGGTATTGAAAGGAGAGCTATAATCAGCATTTGAATAAAACTGCTGATAGCTAATGTTATATATGTCGTGTTTGTGGCAGATATCAGCGATAGTGCCTGCAGTAATGCAAGCCCTATCGCCGGGATCATTAATATTATTAAGTTGCTTTTTGCTGATTTCAGCCACATAGTTTTAATATCTCTGAATTAGCTAACTATTTCTCCACCTCCGAAAACACATGCTCCTACGATTATCAGTTTTCTTTCCGGGTCAACCGGTTCCATGATTCTTCTTTTATCTTCGAAGCCACCAAACACTGCATCGACACGGGTTTCTACGTTCCAGTCGCCCGGAATATACAATGTGATACCACCAAATACCGCGTTGATTTCCAGTTTGGTCTCTCCGATTGGCAGGTTTGTTCTCCGCAAATCCAGGGTCATTCCGCCAAATACTGAATTTGCTTCACCTCCCTGAAATTCTTTGTCGAGGATGATGTGTTCTCCGCTGCCGAAGATACTGTTTTTTTCAAAATTAGCACTACTGCTGTAGGTTTTTGAGTGGTTATGGGTGTGATATTGCCAGTGTGTAAACCATTTTCCGCCCGGGAAAAGGTACTTGTGAATGATGACAATGATACCGGCAATGATAATCAGTACCGGCCAGTAAGCAGCGGCAAAGTTTTCGGCCACGATGTTTGGGAAAGCCTCCGGAAAAGCCCTCACGATGCGCGGAGTCATGAAGAAGAGTCCCGCGATGATCCACATGCTGCCCCAGGCAATCTGGTGTTTGCGTGTCATGTGCGAAATGCCTATCAGGATAAGGATTGAAGGCCACGAAAAGATAATTGTTTTGTAGGCAGCCGGAATCCATCCGAAATTTGTTCCCAGTAAAATCACTCCTATTAATATAAGGACGATGCCAAGCCCGAGTCCGCGGGATAAAAAACGAGCGTTTGTGTTGATTGTTTCCATTTTTTTGGTTTTTAAAATTTGATGATGCAAAAGTACGGTTACAATAGCCCGACAACAACAATAAATCGATGAATACAGCGGTTTTCCCGACGAACGTATGAGTTTTCACCGATGAATGTCGCAATTTCATCTGATAAAATGGTTGTTGTTCAGACAAACATTAATATTTCTGTGCCGTTTGCAGTTTTGAAAAAAAAGCATACCTTTGCAGTCCGAATTTTTGCCCAACCTCTGACAGCAATAGAGAGAACTGTGAATGTTGCGCGAAGTTATCAAATATCAAAAACAAACAATCATGGATTTAATGAAAGTTGCCGAACAGGCATTTTTAGTAGAAACCAATCATCCCGATTTCAAAGCCGGTGATACTGTAACAGTAGCTTATCGTATTAAAGAAGGTAGCAAAGAGCGTATTCAGGAATACCGCGGCGTTGTTATCCGTGTGTCAGGTCACGAAGGCCACAAAAGATTTACAGTACGTAAAATGTCAGGTAACGTTGGCGTAGAGCGTATTTTCCCTTTGGATTCTCCTTTCATCGAAAAGATTACAGTTAACAAGTATGGCGTTGTTCGTCGCGCGAAACTTTACTATCTGCGTGATCTTACCGGTAAGAAAGCCAGAATTAAAGAAAGAAGGGTGTAAGCCATATTTCTTAAAAAAGCATTACAAAAGACTGTCTGACATATATCAGGCAGTCTTTTTTTTGAATTTTGTTGTAGTTCTGAATAAAAGAATTACCTTTGTGCCCAGAACAGTCAAGTGAATAGTAGATCCTTCGCAACAGTGCTTTGTTCCGAACATCAGTTTCGGATATCATCATCGTCAAAAAATCGACCTCAAAAATCATCTTACTAGTTTGAAACAAGATATCGTTAACAGCGATAATGTTTTTCTTTTATATGCTGATAATAAATTGCTATTTGGCAGTTATTGTTTTCAGATGAAGAAGGACATCAAAAAAGATGATTATTCAGTTGTATTAATACATTAAATATATATATGGCAATTTCGTACAATAAGAAAGAACTCGAAAAAAGAAAGCAAACAAAAAAACTGGAAAAGCAAAAGCGAAAAGACGAACGTAAAGCCAGCGGAGGCAGTGGGTCATTTGAAGACATGTTAATGTATGTGGATGAGAATGGTAACTTGACAGACACTCCACCGGATCCGAACAAAAAAACTAAGATTGAAGCAGATAGTATTCAGATTTCTACAGCTAAGAAAGAAGAAACTGAAGAAACTGTACTGAAGGGAAGAGTTGAGTATTTCAACAGAGAAAAGGGATACGGATTTATCAAAGATTCGGCGAGCGTCGAAAAGTATTTTTTCCATTTCAGTAAAGCTCCATCCAATATTGCTGAAGGCAATGTGGTGGTTTACGAGCTGGAAAGAGGACAAAGAGGCATGAACGCAATTAATATAGAAATAGAAAAATAAGAACTTAATTTTTAAATAGAACAGAATGAACATTTATGTATCAAATTTGAGCTGGGGAACTTCCAGCGACAGCCTGCAAGCATTATTTGCACAGTTTGGAGAAGTAACATCTGCAAACATCATCACCGACAGAGAAACCGGAAGATCAAGAGGTTTTGGTTTTGTGGAAATGCCTGATGATGCTGCCGGACAAAAAGCAATCGACGAATTAAACAACACCGATTTTGAAGGAAAGACTTTGTCGGTTAACGTTGCTCGTCCGAGAACTGAAAGAACCGGTTACGATAATCGTGGCGGTAATGGTGGCGGTTACAACAGAAGACGCTATTAATAAATAGTCGTTGTAAATTATATAGATGGGAGTCGGTCGGAAAGATTGGCTCCCTTTCTTTTTTAGCAATGCAATAATGTTAATAAATGTTTTATGATATTTATATAGATTAATAAAATGCACTTATTGTTTTGATGTGTGCAGTTCGTCTCTATTTTTGTTTCGATTTTTTTGTTGTTATCATTACAACTCAAAAATCAGGGCAAAGAATTTTAAAATTAAAAAACACATCAATAAAGATGGGATATTATCGAATAGAAGAGGAAAACCTCGCATTAATGTACCGTGAAGCTGCAGCAAGATGGGGAGATCTCCCTGCTTTTGCAACCCGCGAAAGCGCTCTGAAATGGAAGCCGGTGACATATAAATCATTATATGAGCAGGGCCTCGATTTGGCAACGGGATTGATTGAGCTTGGCGTAAATGCACGCGATCATATTGGTCATTTCGGTGATAACCGTTTCGAATGGATCTTGGCTGATTATGGTGTGCAGTTGTGTGGTGCGGCCGACGTGCCACGGGGTAGGGATATTACCGACGAAGAATTGATTTATATTATCAATCATGCCGGTATTGAATTCTGTTTTGTGGAGAATGAGAAGCTACAGGACAGGGTATTAGCGCTAAAAAATGAATTGCCTAAGCTACGCGAACTGATTGTGCTTGATCCTGATGCCAATGTGAAACAGGGCGTCAGGAAGCTGGCTGAAGTGCTTACCATCGGTGTTAATTTGCGTGCCAATGGCGACAAAAGAGCGGAGAAACGAATTGCAGGAATTAAACCGGATGACTTATTTACCCTGATTTATACTTCAGGAACTACAGGCAGGCCCAAAGGGGTGATGCTGACCCATGCCAATATGGTGTCGCAGGTAAAGAACCTGCCGGGTAAACATAATATGAATGACCGTATTCTATCGGTTTTGCCTATATGGCATGTTTTCGAAAGGGTTGTTGAAATGTACACCATCGGTTTTGGAGGTTGTACTTTTTATTCGAGTATTCAGAACCTGGCAGAAGATATGCGTAATATCGAGCCTACCTTCATGGCATCCGCTCCCCGTTTGTGGGAGAAACTGCACGAGAGAATTCTGCAAAATATCAAAGCATCGCATCCGGTGCGTCAGGTATTGTTTCACATTGCTTACTTCTTATCGAAACATTACACTGCATCAGTCTATTTTATCAACAATAAGAATCTGAAACTGAAACAGGAATCAACATTCTTCAGGATGCTGAAAATGCCTCTGGAGGTGTTTCGCTGGATATTGGTGTTGCCTATGTACGGTTTCTTCAATGCTGCGGTGCTTGAGCGCATTCGTATGGGAGCTGGCGGTTCGCTGGGAGCAACCATTTCGGGTGGTGGCGCTTTGCCTTTGCACATCGATCAGTTTTTCAATAATGTGGGAATCCCGGTACTGGAGGGTTATGGTATGACTGAATCGTCGCCGGTAATTTCGGTACGTGCTTTTGATAATCTGGTAGTTGGAACAGTGGGTCCGGCGTTGCCCGAAACCGAAGTGCAGATTGTTGACATTGAAACTGGAAATGTATTATATCCCAACGATAAATTACCGTTTCAGGGAAGAGGCTTACGCGGAGAAATCTGGGTGAAAGGTCCGCAGGTTATGAAAGGTTACTACAAAGAGCCCGAACTTACTGCTACTACTTTGGTTGACGGATGGTTGAAGACCGGTGATTTGGGTACCATGACACATAACGACTGCCTGAAAATTCTCGGTCGTTCAAAATCGACCATCGTTTTGCTTAGTGGTGAAAATGTTGAGCCTGAACCCATTGAGATGCGTTTGCTGCAAAGCGAGTACATCGAACATTGCATGGTGGTTGGACAGGACAAGAAATTCCTCGGAGTGCTTGTTGTGCCTTCGTTGCTGAAATTCCGTCAGGCCGGCTACAAGGTAAAACATGTGAGCGAACTGAGCAATCATCCTGAGGTGCATAAAATCATCAAGGATGAAATCAATAAGTTTAGTAAGTCGCCCGGAAACAATCGCTATTTTGAGCAGGTTCGCGAGTTCAGAATACACGATGCGCCTTTCGAAGTGGGAGCGGAGCTTACCAACTTGTTTAAAATTAAACGCCATGTTATAGAGAAGAAACATGGTGAACAAATCAACGATATTTATAAATCAGCATAAAAACGCATTAAGATGGAAATTTCTCCGGATAGAGTATTATTATATCCCATTGATCAGGCCTTACTGGCTGTGATGATTTTTGTGATTATGTTCGGCATGGGGTCGAGCTTGACTATCAACGACTTTAAAGCCATTCTGAAAAATCCACGCGGTGTGCTTATCGGGTTCATGTCACAATTCGGACTGATGCCTTTAATAGCCCTGGGCTTGTCGGTTGCACTTAATTTACCTCCCGCATTTGCAATTTCACTCATTTTGATTGGCTGTTTGCCCGGCGGTACAACTTCGAACATGTTTACCTATTTTTCGCGGGGATCGGTAGCGTTAAGTATTTCAATGACAACTGCTTCTACTGTTTTGGCTTTGGTGATGATGCCGATATTGTTAAATTTATATACCGGTGGTTTTATCAGCCAGATAAGCGAAAGCCTGATTGCAGAGGGAGGAAGCGAATTTGTTATCCCTACGGGTAATATTGTGAGTTCGCTCGTGATGGTTTTAGTGCCCGTAGCATTGGGTATGATTCTTAAAAAGAAGTCGCCGGATTGGGCAAAAACCGCCGAAGATACAGCAGGCTTCGTAGGCATGATTGTGATATTGTACCTCATCTTTACCGCGTTCTTCCGTCATGGTATATTGTTTTTGCAAACTCCGGTTACTGTTTATATTGCGGCGGTCGGTCTCGGGTTTGCCGGTTTCACGTTTGGTTACTTTTTGTCGCGTGCCATGGGTATGTTTCCGCTGCATCAAAGAGCAATTTCTTTGGAGACGGGTATTCAAAACGGACCTGTGTCTTTCGCCGTAATTATGTTGAGCTTCGGATATCCGGTTCAGAACGATATGGT
>CAYMDE010000084.1:0-10017 GCA_964389115.1 uncultured Paludibacter sp.
AAAACCTTGAAATTTCACTGAAGAAATAAGCAATTATACTGAAAGGGTTTGGGGCAATAAATATTCTTTAGCTAAATTTGCCCTCAAAGCCCAAAGAAATGAATTTCGACGAATCTAATTTAAATAGTAAATACCGACATTCTGAAAGTCTGGTATTCTTGCTTGTTTGGATAACGATATATCTGATACCTGTCCTGTTAAATGTAAACAACGCTACAGAACCCACAAAAGAAATCATGCGGGATTGGATAATTATCTCTGCATTTCTCGGAATCTTTATCATCAATATCTACTTTCTGATTCCTTCATTCCTGGCTAAAAAGCAATACATTCGTTATGCATTATGGGTATTGATGACCACAACACTTATCGTTTGCGTTAACATGCATATTGTTCGCAGCCATCAACTCAAATATGTAACCGACATGCCTCCCATGGTTATCTCAAGCGGACGGGTTCCCATGGAATTCTCTGAATCAATGCCACCACCACCCGGATTTCAGGAGGAAATTGTTTCTGTGGAGAAAGAAAACAATTTGGCGTTTCTGCAGTTGTTAGCAGTTGGGATTTTGGTGGCAGGTACCGGGGCAACGTACAGGCTCATACTATATTGGGTTCTTGAAGAGAAAAAAAGAAAAAAGCTTGAAGCATCGCTTGATAAATCGTTAAAAGATGAGTACCTGTTGATAAAAGCAGATTATAAAACAGTGAAAGTGAAGATTTCAGACATTTTGTATATCGAAAGTGCAAACGAGTATATAAAGATATACATGCAATCGGGCGAGGCATTCACCACATTGATGAGACTTAAAAACATCGAGACGAGACTTCCTTCGGATAAGTTTATGCGTGTACAAAGATCTTTCATTGTTAATCTTGAAAAGATAATTGCAGTTGAAAAGAATAAACTCTATATCGAACATAAAAAACATATCCCTATTGGAGAGCAGTATAAAGAAGCATTTCAGGACTTCCTCGGAAAAAACTTTGTAAAATAATACGCATGAAATTTTTCGTTTTGTTCTTTTTGTATTTGGCAACATTAACTACTCACGCACAAACAAGCAAAGTTGTTAATTTAAGTACTCCCGGATCACTTTCAGGTTTAATATCATCAAGCGAAGAGAAAACACTGATAAATCTGTCAATTTCAGGAAATATCGATGCGCGCGACTTTGCTTTCATCCGCGACAGGATCAAAAATCTGGCTGTTTTAAATCTGGCTTCTGCAACCGTCAATGCATACACCGGAACTGCCGGAACAAATCCGGGTGTAAACACTTCATATCCTGCTGCTGAGTTACCGGCATATGCTTTTTACAATCCTGTTTTAGGAACATACAAATCAACTTTGACGAGCATTACTTTACCAGCTACAATTTCATCAATCGGAAATTTAGCCTTTTATTTTTGCTGGAATTTAACCGGGATAACAATACCCGCTTCTGTTAAATCAATTTCAACCTATGCCTTCTACGGATGTTATGCACTAACTTCATTCAGTGTAGCATCATCAAACACCCGATATTCCTCATCTTCAGGTGTATTATTCAACAAAGCTCAGGACACTTTATTTCTTTTCCCCAATGCGAAGCCGGGTAATTATTCCATCCCTGCAACAGTAAAACATATTGCTCCATCAGCATTCGAAAATTGTTACGAACTAACATCCGTTAGCTTCCCATCTTCCCTAATTTCTATTGGCAGCTATGCCTTTTCGTATTGTTCGGGGATAAACGGGAATCTGACCTTACCTGCCAATCTCCAAAGCATTGATGACGGGGCATTCTATGGTTGCTATAATATTACGGGTACAGTGAGCATTCCTGCTTCATTAACCGATATAGGTTATTACTGTTTTCTCGAAAGCAACAATATTCGTTCATTCAGCGTCAACTCCTCCAATCCTGTTTACGCATCATACAACGACAGCTTCTTCAGTAAAAATCTTGATACATTATTTATATGCCCCGGTGCTAAATCAGGCACATTCAATATTCCTGCTACGGTGAAACTCATAGGTAGTCATGCTTTTTATAATTGCAGAAACCTGACCGGAAGCATCTTAATTCCCGCAGCCACCGACTATATCGGACATTATGCTTTTTACGGCTGTTCTCTGATAACATCATACAATGCTGATGCTTCCAATATTTATTTTGCAGGGATGAATGGTTTGTTATACAGCAAGAACTTCGAGCGACTGATCGCCTGCCCGCAACAATATAGCGGAACTCTTACCTTGCCTGACAACCTGATAGAAATTGACCCGGGAGCATTGAATAATTGCAGGAATATAACCGGGACTATACACCTACCTGCTTCACTTGCTGAGATAGGCGATTATGCATTTTTTAATTGCTCCGGAATTGATGGTTTCTCTGTTGATGCAAACAACTCTTACTTTAGTGCTTACAATGGTTTATTGCTGAATAAATCCGCCGAAATACTATACATTTGTCCACTCAACAAAAGTGGCTCACTAACACTACCTTCAAGCCTGATTCACCTGGGCACATCATCCCTGGATGGTTGTATCAATTTAACAAACATTGCGTTACCTTCCGGACTACAAACCGTTGGGAACTATGCCCTCAGAAACTGCACCGGGCTTAACAGTATCACGCTTTACAATCAAATTAAACAAATTGGCTTCGGTGCTTTCTATGGCAATACCGCATTACGCAGCTTCGGATTAGACTTGACGATTCCACCAATAGTTGATTATTACACATTCGAGATGATCGACAAAAATAATTGTCAACTTCTGGTGCCAAATGGTTCCGAGAACAACTATCGAAATGCTCCCTATTGGGAAGGCTTTGTAAATGTTACAGGAACTGCCTTTAACTCAAACAATCCGGAGGATAAGAACAACAATATAAGATGTATCAGTGTACCCGGAGGATTGCGTATTGAGGGATTACACCCGGGGCAAAACGTAAAAATTTACACTTTGAGCGGGAAATATCTTGTAGATACAGAAGCCAATAATATTCAAATGGTAATTCCTTTCAAGCGCCGTGGTATTTTCATTGTAAAAATTGATGATTTTACTGAAAAGATACTGCTGTAAAACCATTTTTATTGATTTTTCCACGCTTTATACAGAGAGTTTTTGGTGTCAAAAATATCATACCATAGATTTGCACTGAAGTTTTTTAAGCAAGTATAAAGTCGGAAACTTCAACATTTTAATTTAGCGTTAATTCAATCAATTAAATCATGAGAATCAGAAAAAATATTGCTGTAAGCGACGAAGGATTTTTGTTCAATCCGGCAACGGGTGACTCGTTTTCGACCAATGGAATAGGTGCAAAAATCATTGCGTTATTGAAACAAGATAAATCTCATTTGGAAATTGCCGATGAAATTTGTCATGATTATGATGTGGATCGCCTCTTATTCGAACGCGACCTCGATGAGTTCACTACTTTATTGAAAGACTACAGCATTTTGGAATAAACATGAAAAAGCGATTAGTCATAGGTGTAACAGCATTAAATGCTATCGACAGTCCGGGTCCCGGCGTGGCGGTAATTCGTGCCATCCGCGAATGTCCAGACTTTGAAGCACGCATCATCGGTCTTTCCTACGAAGCACTTGAACCCGGGTTGTACATGCATGATTTGGTGGACAAAACATACCAGATACCTTACCCTTCGGGAGGTACCGACAGTCTTTTGGGCCGACTGCAATACATCCACGAACAGGAAAAACTGGATCTAATAATTCCCAACTTCGATGCAGAACTGTACAATTTTATCCGCTTAAGAGAAAAACTTAAATCGATGGGAATTCAGACTTTCCTGCCTGAATTTCAACAGTTTGAGGCACGGGATAAAATGAAACTGTTTGAGTTTGGCAAAAAGAACGGATTTCTGGTGCCCGAAGATAAGGTAATTCACGAATTCAGGGAGCTGAAGAAAATGGAAGACGATCTCGAATACCCTATCGTGGTGAAAGGCAAGTTTTATGATGCCGTGGTAGCAAACAACCTTGATCAGGTGGAAAAAGCTTTTTTGAAAATACAGGCCAAATGGGGATTGCCCATTATTCTACAGGAATTTATCAAAGGAACAGAAATAAACATTGCCGCCCTTGGCGATGGCAAAGGCAACGCCATCAGCATCATTCCGATGAGAAAAATGTACATCACCGACAAGGGCAAAGCCTGGGCAGGAATTACGCTCGACGATGAGAAGCTGGTGGAACTGGCACGCAAATTTGTGGAGCAAACAAACTGGCGCGGAGGTTGCGAACTGGAGGTTATGCTTACTGACAACGGCAAACCTTATATCATGGAAGTTAATCCGCGATTTCCGGCATGGATTTACTTAACGGCTGCAGCCGGACAAAACCAACCTGCAAGCTTAGTAAAAATGGCGATGGGAGAAAATGTTGAACCATTCAAAGAATACGAAACAGGCAAGATATTCATTCGCTACGCCTGGGATTTAATAACCGATATCAGAGAGTTTCAGCAAATTTCCGGAAACGGAGAATTATAAGCAAAACATACAATCATGGAAAAATTACGATACGAGCGCCCTACCCTGCGCAAAATGAATACTGGTTTGATGAACAAATTCGGCACAAAAACCGAAAACGAACCTGTTACCCACATAGAAAGTGTGCCGGTTAAAGCAATGACTCAGCAATATGGCTCGCCTTTGTTTGTACTGTCAGAAAAACAGATAAGACGCAACTTTCGGAATGCCTCCAGAATTTTTAAAACCCGGTATCCAAAAGTACAATTTGCCTGGTCGTATAAAACCAATTATCTCGATGCCGTTTGTCAGATTTACCATCAGGAAGGTTCGTGGGCAGAAGTGGTTTCGGGTTTCGAATACGATAAAGCACTTAAAAACGGTGTTCCCGGGAACAAAATCATTTTCAATGGTCCCGACAAAACCGACGCACAACTCATTACTTCTGCACGTAATAATTCTCTGATTCACATCGATCACTACGATGAATTATATACATTAATCCGTTTAAGTGAAGAGCACAATCTGAATCCGCGGGTTGCCATACGCATCAACATGGACACAGGCATTTATCCAAAATGGGACAGGTTTGGGTTCAATTTCGAAAACGGTCAAGCCTGGAATGCCCTGACACGCATTATTAACTCACCGCGACTCGAACTTGTTGGTTTACACTGTCATATCGGCACATTCATGTTATCGCCCACCGCTTACGCAACGGCAGCACGCAATTTATGCGAACTCGCCTGGAGCATCAAAGAGCGGTACGGCAAAATGGTTCAGTACCTCGATTTGGGTGGTGGCTTCCCATCAACCAATACGCTGAAAGGCGCTTACCTGCCCGGAACCGACACTGTTCCATCGCTCGATCAGTTTGCAGATGCCATTACGGATGTTATTTTGGGCTATGGGTTCAAGCAGGAAGAACTGCCCCTGCTGATTCTTGAAAGCGGTCGTGCGCTGATTGATGATGCCGGATATTTAATTGGCACTGTGCTGGCAACCAAACGTTTATCCGACGGAAGAAGGGCCGTGGTAATGGATTTTGGGGTCAACTCGCTGTTCACCTCCTTCTGGTACGATCATCAGGTGAGTCCGGCACAACCCATGGGACAACAAACCGAAGAAATGGTGCTGTATGGACCGCTCTGCATGAATATCGATATAATACGCGAAAACATTGTAATGCCCCTGCTCGAAAAAGGCAATCAGGTGGTGGTTCACAAAGTGGGCGCATACAACATGACCCAATGGATGCAGTTCATCACACTTCGTCCGAATATAGTATTGATTGACGAAGAAAACAACACCCACATCGTTCGAAAAGCAGAAACGATGGAATATATCAACTCTGTCGAAGTATTGCCTAATCATCTGAAGAACAATTAAATCATCATCAGTTGGAAGATAAGTTTAAAAACATACGCGAAACCATATTGCCAGCCATCATCAACAGTTATTCGGTCATCTTTTTCCTGAATAACCGCTGGATGGCTCTGGCAGTTTTATTGGCCAGCTTTCTGAGTTTCTGGGCGGGGCTCAGTGGCTTACTGGCAGTTGTATTAGCCGTTTTGCTGGCCGATTCGCTCGGATTCGACAAAGCACAACTCAGAAACGGTGTGCTAAGTTTCAATGCCCTGATAACAGGCATTGGTCTTGGAACCTTCTTCGACCCTGGCATTGTTTTCTTCACTTTACTCGCACTTTCAACATTGTTAACGCTCATAATCTCCGTTGCTTTGGGAGGATGGATGTTCAAATATGGTCTCCCCTTCTTAAGTATTCCGTTTGTAATCACATTCTGGTTTGTGGCTTTACCTGCTGAGTTATATGAAAATCTCGGACTTACACACCGCAATATATTCTGGATGAATGAGGTTTATTCACTCGGTGGCAACTCATTACTGCATTTTTATCAAACCATAGAATCCTGGGAAATCAACAAATTACTCGACATATATCTGCGCTCATTAAGCTCAATCTTCTTTCAGAACAACCTGATTTCAGGAATTATCATCGCTATTGCTTTACTTATCAGTTCAAGGATTTTCTTTTCTCTTTCTATTCTGGGTTTTATATCAGCTTATATCTTTGCCCAGTTTTCAGGCTCAGAAGCAGCCACAATTACCTATTATAATATTGGTGCAAACTTCATGATGGTTGCCATTGCCATCGGAGGTTTTTTCATCATACCTTCAAAATACTCTTATTTGTGGACTATCCTGCTTGTGCCACTGACCTCCATTTTACTGGTCTTCTTCATCAGACTGTTTGGCTTTGCGCAATTGCCCGTTTTTTCGCTTCCCTACTCAATAGTGACCATCTTGTTCGTGCATTTCCTCAGGCAAAGAGCTTCTGAAAAGAAACTGGTGCTCACCCCCGTACAATATTATTCCCCCGAAACCAATCTCTATGCTTACCTCAACAACAGGGAAAGATTGAGCCGCTTCCTTTATTATCCGATTCAACTTCCGTTTTGGGGAGTGTGGACTGTTACGCAGGGACATGATGGAGACTTTACACACAAGGGCGCCTGGGGCAAGGCATTCGACTTTATGATATTAGACAACTCTGGTAAATCATATAGAAATGGGGGTGATGTGTGCGACAACTACCTTTGTTTCGGAAAACCGGTGATTGCTCCGGCTGATGGTGTTGTTACCGAAGTAATCGACCATATTGAGGACAACATACCCGGACAAGTTAACACCACGCACAACTGGGGAAACTCCATTGTGATACAGCATATTACCGGCGTATATTCGCAACTTTCACATCTTAAAAAGAATTCGGTAAAGGTGAAAGCCGGAGACTATGTTAAAACCGGGGATATCATTGCATCCTGCGGAAATTCAGGCAGATCGCCCTACCCTCACCTCCACTTCCAGATTCAGGCTTATCCCAATATTGGATCTAAAACTATCGATTATCCCGTTTCATATTTCCTTTCACACAACAAAGAGTTGCAGCTTCAACAGTTTGGCCGCCCTGTTTTAGGAGAAATAGTGTCGAACCTGAACCGGCATCCAACACTGTTCAGAGCCTTCAATATTTTGCCTGACAACAGCATGGTATTTAGCTACGAAGACGAAAAAGGGAACAGGAAAACGGAGCATTGGGACAGCTATACCGATGCTTACAACTATAAATACCTTCATAGCAGGGAGACCGATGCTGTTGCGTACTATAGCTGCGACCAAATGATGTTTTATTTCACCACATTTTATGGAAGTAAAAAATCACTGCTTTATCAGTTTTATTTGATTGCTTTTAAAGTGCTGCTTTCTGATTTGGAAAAGAAAATAAGCGACAAAGTACCCATTCACATGCTCGACACCCATGTGATTGCAGCCGGGTTAAACGATTTTATCGCACCATTTGCTAACTTTGTCACAGCCGAATACAAATCGTCTATAAGCAAAATTGATCATGTGCTGAATACTGATGAAGCCGAGATTAAATCGGAAATCGTAATCGATGTGTTTGGCAAGAGAAAGAAAAACATAACGGGAACAATCAGTATAGGTCATATCGGAATTCAATCCTTTAGTTTTCATACTAACAAGAAACACATTCATGCTGAAAGAATATTGTAAATATTTGTTGTTATTATTGATTTTAGTCCCTTTTACAGGAAAGGCACAAAACCGGGATATTGCTGCATTTGACAGTATTACCTATCAGCAATATATTGTGGGAGCATGGGATGAATTAATTGTAACGGCACAAAAGGCTATCAGTGAAGACATTGATTTTAAATGGCTTCGGCAGAGATTAGGTTATGCCCTGTTTATCAGGAAACAGTATTACCAAAGCTACGATGCCTATGAAAAAGCATACAAAATGGATCCCACCGACCCAATTTCAATTTTATATCTTTATTACAACTCCATCTATACGGGTAATTACAACCGTGCCCGCTATCTGGCTGCCAAACTACCTGATGAGACAAAAAGCTACTTCAAACAAAACCCGCTGAGAGTTATCGATGCTGTTGATTTCGAATTTAGCTATAAAATTCCCGAATACGCAACCAGGGATAATGCAACGTTTAAACGACTTGGATTAAACACTCAGGTTGGTTATCGCTTAAACATTTATCAGACTATATCTGAATTCAGGCAAACCACCGACTATTTTATTGAAAGCAAACAAAACGATTATTTTGCAAAAATCAATTGGCGACCTTTATTAAACAGCAGCCTCTATTTGGGATATCATTATACCGGAACTCAGATTATTATGGATCCTGACACATCGTACTACCCGGGTCATCTCATCAGTTTTGGTACGACACAACAAATCAGCCGTTTCGATTTTACAGTCAGCGGATCACGATACAACAGCGAATTGCTCAATTCTTTCCAGGGCGGGATTCACGCAGGCATTGGATTCGCAGGCAGTAATAACATCTATCTGAAAAGCTCCCTTTACAGACTTTGGCAATATTGGTATGGCCTTGATCTGCAAACCAAAAGATATGTTTTCACCCAATCCGCAGGAATAATGCTGTTCAACAGGATTTGGACCGAAGCATCAGTTGCATTGGGCAATCTTGACCACTTCAGCGACCTTGGTGGTTTGTATTTTTACAATGCGCTCGACCCTTCAACACTTAGAGGCGGCTTATCGCTGTTCGGCTATCTGACACCCCGCCTTACACTCTACACAAACTATACAATCGATCGAAAGTACTTCACTTTTTTTGATGCTACTGAAATCTATTTTCAACATTCAATTACCGGAGGAATCATATGGAAACTTTGAAAAGAATTACAGTTACCCTACTGATGTTGGGGACTATTGCATGCTTCAATGCACAAAACCAAACCGAATGGCAGAATGCGTTTCATAAAAGCTACGAAGCAGAAATCGCAGGAAGATATCCGCAGGCTATTGCCGAGCTTCGTAGAGTATTTAAAGCCAACGACTACTTCATGAATATCAGACTCGGATGGCTTCACTACCTTTCGAAAGATTATACTGAATCAATCAGGCATTATCAGTCTGCAATCAGGCTTAAACCATACTCCATCGAAGCCAAATTCGGGATAATAAAACCTCTCAGCGCAACAGAAAACTGGGATCAGGTGAGGAATCAGTATCAGGCTATTCTGAAAATAGACCCTCAAAACACCGTTGCCAACTATTGGCTTGGGGTAATACATTATAATAAAAAAGAATTTAATGCTGCAGTAAAGCTTTTTGAAAAAGTGGTTAATCTTTATCCGCTTGATTACGATTCGGTTATAATGCTTGGCTGGACAAAACTAAATCTTGGTAATACTGCTGAAGCCCGGATTTTATTTCACCACGCATTAACATTACGCGCCAATGATAAGTCAGCACTCGAAGGCCTCAAACTCATTAAATAACACATAAACTTGCGATTTAGCTTCAATTTGATAAATTGCGAATAATTTTCTTATCTTTTTAATAGTTTTTTTGTTTAACTTTGCCCGCAGCAATAACAACAAAAAACCAACAGATTATGTATCCTGTATCAAATCGTCTCGCAGCGCTCTCT
>CAYMDE010000085.1:0-9663 GCA_964389115.1 uncultured Paludibacter sp.
TATATAGTCTTATGAAAAAGAGCCATTTGTTTTTACTGTCGATGATGTTGTTGCTTTTGCTCGCCGCTAAGCCCCGACCTACCCATGTTTTTATGGCCGGTGATTCAACCATGGCAAATAAATCGCTTACGAGAACCATAACTGATTCGGAAACCGGCGAACAAGTTACATTCCCCTATCTTGAAAGGGGTTGGGGACAATTGCTCCCGAAATTGCTGAATGATAAGGCTTTGGTTGTTAATGAAGCCCGCAATGGCCGAAGCTCTCGCACTTTTGTGGAAGAAGGATGGTGGTCGAAAATTATTGATAATGTACAAAAAGGTGATTTTGTTATTATTCAATTTGCCCACAACGATAGCTCACTAACCAAAAACAGTAGAACCAACCCGGTACAATTTCGACTTAACTTCATCGCTTTTGTCGAAGAAGTTAGATTGAAGGGCGGAACTCCGATTCTTTGTACACCGGTAGCTCGCCGAAGATTTAACGATGAGGGTCAGTTGGTGCCAACTCATGGCGTTTATCCGGATATAATCCGCGCTGTGGCCGAAGACACTAAAACGATTCTGATTGACATGGAGAAACTGACTTCAGATTGGTTGCAAAATGCAGGGGTAGAGCCTTCCCGGCACTTCTTCCATCAGTTTAAACCGGGTGAAAGTAAAATGTACCCACTCGGATTAGATGATAATACGCATTTTAATGAGGAAGGTGCAAAGCGTGTGGCAGAAATGTTTGTTGCCGAAGTAAAACGACAAAAAATTCGTCGCTTTTTGAGCTTCGTCAGGTAATTTTTAATTATTTATGGCAGAATAAGCCTTATTAGCAGGCCAAATAGTCCTGTTAATTTCATCAAACAATCCTACAGAAGTCATCAATTAGTCCTTAAAAACAGGGATTTTTTTTATGCTCAAATCAATTTTATGCTCAGCACAAATCAATTTTTCGCTGAGCACTTTTTAATTTTATGCTCAGCATAAATCTATTTTACACTGAGCATAAAATCAATTTGTGCTGAGCGCAAAATCAGAATGTACTGAGCGCAAAAATAGGTTAAGTCGTGCATATATCTTAATTTTCCATTGAAAAATGCGCCTTTTAAAAGGATTATTGGGCCCATTTTACCCTTAAATTGTATAAAAACACTCGTTAAATGTATTGTCTAATATAATATGCAGTAGCAGGATGCTCAAAAGTAATGTAAATTAACGCTTGAAAACTTAAGAAAATGTGTCTATATTTGGATGCTTTTAATATGCTTTAATCGAGTATTATGCAGATACCTGTTTGCCGTAATTATCATTCGCTAAACAGTTTTTAAAAGTATAAATATCAGGTTATTAACAAAATTACATTATAAATAGTCATGAAAAAACCCACTGGCAAAATACTGCTGTTGCTTATGTGCATATTAGTATTCAATATTGCTATTAACGCATCAGGCCTTGTGAATAGCTCAACGGAGATCATGTGGCCGTTAAATACCGGAAGTGTGTCGCATAATGCCACCTATTCAGCAGGCACCTCCGATTACTTTAATCAGGATTATATCGGTATGGGAAGCAACCTTACGGTGTTGGATACCCGTTCGAATTTCAACATAACTTTCACACGCTTTCAACCACTGGTCCAGAATAATAATCCCACAGATAATGATGTGGTGAGTTTTAACGTTCGACCCAAGACCGGCCTGAGTTTTCAGCCTACAGCCATCTCCTTCAATTGTTTGCGTTATGGAACGGATGCGGGTAGGATTGATGTGATATGGAAAAATGCTGCGGGCACCAAAACAACGCTTCAAACTGGAATTGTTCCGGCACGTGATAATTCAGGAGCGGCAACAGCGGTGAATATCAGTGCCCTAAATATTCCTGCATCGGCAGGTGAAGGTTCATTGTTGATATATATCTATAATTTGGCAAACAATAAACAGATTGGTTTGGCAAATATTAAAATAAGTGGAATTGTATCCGGAGAATTGGTTGATGTTCCTGTTCATACAGTCAGTAGTACCGTGTTTCCGGAAGGAGCCGGCAATGTGGTGTCGAATCCGGTTGGGAATAGTTTCGACAAGGGAACTGAGGTAACCCTGACAGCGAACCGACATTTTGGTTATGTTTTTTCTCATTGGAACGATGGTGACGGACAGTTTGTTAGCAGTGCCAATCCTTTTTCATTTAGCTTGAATGGTGATGTAAACCTGCAAGCTGTATTCAATGCAATCAATACTTATTCATTGAAAGTTGATATTCAGGGAGGAGCCAAAGATTACATGGTCGATGTGTCGCCGGCACCAGTAATGATAGATGGTAAAATGATGTATGAAGATGGCGTGAACGTAACGCTTTCGGCAGGCAATAATCCTGTTCTTACGTTTAATAATTGGTCGGGCGGACAAACAAGTCCGCAGTTGGTAGTGCCCATGACTTCCAACCGTGAAGTCGCTGCGATTTACAGCGCTGTGGATTTTATCGCAGGATGGGACTTCCATCACCCGGGGAATAATGGTCGCACTGCCGATTTCTTCTCGAACGATGAGAATCAGGTTTCTTCATTGATTCTCAGGAATGCAGCCGGGCTGGTTCAGGGCTGGCTCGATAAATCGCAGGTGGCATCACAGGGTTACGAAGGAAAGCCTGCTGCGGTGAACTGGCGACCGCTGGCTGATAGGTTTTACTATCAAATCAGTTTCAATGCGGTTGGGTTTACCGAGATATCAGTATCTGCTTCGATGTTGTTTAATTACAATGCTTATTCAAAACAGCGGGTTGAATATTCTCTCGATGGTGAAAATTTTACTTATCTGGGCGAGATTAACATGAGTTCGGCTAAGGTGTGGTATCCCGGCAGGTTTAATCTTCCTGCTGATGCTAACCATGCATCCAAAGTATTTATAAGATGGATTCCCGATTATCAATCTTCAGTTGTGGGAGCATCCTCATCGAATGATGGAACTTCCATCGCAGAAATATATGTTTTTGCTACTGCTGAAGTAGTGAATGATGGCATCCCGCCTGTGCTGGTTTCGACCATCCCAACCAAAAACGGAACCGGAGCTTCAGCAACGGGAAGGGTGATCCTCAATTTTGATAAGAGGGTGAAAATTGCTGAAGATGCAACTGCAACCCTTGGTTCAAAAGTACTTGAACCTGTGGTTTCGGGCCAGTCTGTTTCATTCGCGTATAGCGGACTTGATTACAATACCAGCTATACCTTTACACTGGCCGGTAATACAATCTCCGATTTAGCCGGTAATTTATTGACTGAGCCGATTGTTGTACAGTTTGCAACAGCAAATCGTCCTGTAGTTGCCAAAAGAAATTTCGATTTTGTTGTAGGTGTTGATGGCGATTTCGAAACGGCATTACAGCTTGCGCAGAGTAATGCTTCATCAGGAAATCGTTTTTATATATTTTTCCCGAATGGAGAATATAATATCGGTGAAAATACGGGCGATGCCAATCAAATGACTACCATTGCAACACCAAATCTTTCAATTATTGGTCAGAGTGCCGACGAGGTAACAATCTTTAATAAGTCAATTCAGGAGTCAATCAACAGCACTGCAACCATCAGGTTTACATCTTCAAGTTCAAATAATTACCTGCAAGATGTGTCGTTGATGAATAAGATGGATTATCGCACGGGGACTTTTGTAGGCCGCGGAGTTGCCTTGTGGGATCAAGGGAACAAAAATATCTACAAAAGAGTCAAATTGCTGAGTAATCAGGATACCTACTATTCAGGAGGAAACATCCGTTCCTATTTCGAAGAAAGCGCGATTCACGGTACGGTTGATTTTATTTGCGGTGGTGGCGATGTGTTTTTCAATGAATGTCTCATCTTCCTCGAAAACCGTTCGGGCAATGTGATAACTGCTCCTGCTACAAGTACAGCCTGGGGATATGTTTTCAATAACTGTACTATCGATGGTTTTTCTGTGAATAATAATGGTTACAGACTTGGTCGTCCTTGGAGTAACGCCCCCAAGGCTGTGTTTATCAATACTACGATGAAGGTGCTCCCCGTGGCAACAGGTTGGGGCGATCCGATGAATGTGGTGCCGGCTGTTTTTGCTGAATACAACAGCAAAACCGCAAGCGGAGCATTGGTTGATTTAAGTAACCGTCGAACCACTTACACCAAAGATGCCAACACCGTTGTGTTGAATCCAGTGCTTAGTAAAGAGCAGGCTGAGCAATACAGTATTGAAAATGTGCTGGGAGGCAGCGATAACTGGCAACCGCAATTAGCAACCGATCAGGCTCCTGTTCCGGTGATAATTGGTGATAACAGGTTGATAAGCTGGGAGAACAGCGATTATGTACTTTGCTGGGCTATATTCAAAAACGGTCAGTTTCAGCAATTTGTAACCACCAATAGTTACAGTATTCCTTCAGAGGTTGAAACAGGAAGTATATATACTGTAAGAGCTGCCAACGAATTGGGCGGATTAAGCGATTCATCGAACAGCTATGTTCTTGCTGCTGAGCTTTCTGTTTATAATCCCCGAGACAATCAGGTGCCTGTTTCAAAGATATATTTGAGTCCGGATGGCAAAAGAATTGCCGACATAGCAGCATATAGGGGTGTTGTTATTGTACGAAATGTTTATGCTGACGGGTTTGTGAGCAATGAGAAGAAACTGATAATTAATCCCTAAAGGAAATTATAAGGTGTTTGCTGACAGGGCCGCAGGGGAATTAATATTTTCCTTTGTGGCCTTGCCATGAAATATCTATTTTTGTGAAAAATAACCGGGGCATGCAACAATATCTCGATATACTTAAACAAAACTGGGGGTACGATGAATTTCGTGCGTTGCAGGGCGATATCATTCAAAGTATTGCTGCAGGGAAAGATACGCTCGGTTTGATGCCTACGGGTGGGGGGAAGTCTCTCACATTTCAGGTGCCTGCGCTTGCCATGGAAGGAGTGTGTATCGTTGTTACGCCCCTCATCGCACTGATGAAGGATCAGGTGGAGAATCTGAAGAAAAGAAACATCACAGCGGCGGCAATTTACGCGGGTATGTCGCGCAAAGAAATCATTCAAACACTTGAAAATGCTGTTTTTGAGGCTTATAAGTTTTTGTATGTTTCGCCGGAACGATTGGCAACGACGCTGTTTCTGGATAAGGTTAAAGAGATGAAGGTTTGCATGATTGCCGTGGATGAATCGCATTGTATCTCTCAGTGGGGGTACGATTTCAGGCCTTCTTACCTCAAAATTGCTGATATACGTTCGGTGCTGGAGCATGTGCCTGTGCTTGCGCTGACTGCTACCGCGACTCCCGAAGTGGTTGATGATATTCAGGAAAGATTAGGCTTTGAAACGAAAAATGTGTTCCGAAAAAGTTTTCAGAGAACCAATCTCGCATACGTTGTTCGTACTACGGAGAATAAGGAGGAGCAACTGCTGCATATTCTGAATAAGATACCCGGTACATCGGTTGTGTATGTTCGAAATAGAAAGAAAACGAAAGAGATCGCCGAGTTTCTTGTGAAGAATGGTATTAGTGCTGAACATTTTCATGCCGGATTGAAAAACGAGACGAAAGATGCACGGCAGCAGCGCTGGAAAAACGACGAAACGCGTGTGATAGTTTCCACCAATGCCTTCGGGATGGGAATCGACAAGCCTGAAGTACGAACTGTGATTCACATGGACTTGCCCGACTCGCTCGAAGCGTATTTTCAGGAGGCCGGAAGGGCAGGCCGCGATGAGAAGAAAGCATGGGCAGTGGTGCTGTTTAACAACAGCGATGTGACTAAAATGCGTAAACGTGTATCCGATTCTTTTCCTCCCAAAGATACAATACGAAAAATTTATGAAGCACTCGGTAACTATTTTCAGATTGCTGAAGGATCAGGTTTAGATAAGGTTTTTCCTTTCGAAATCGCAGACTTCTGTGCTACTTTTAAGTTCCCGATTTTGGTTGCTTTCAATGCGATTAAAATCCTTGAACAGGCGGGATATCTTGAACTAACCGAGGAGCAGGATAATAACTCGAGGGTCGTTTTTGTTACTCATCGTGATGATTTGTACAAAATCCAGCAAAATGAAAAACAGGATAAACTGATTCATGTGCTGTTGCGTTCCTACACAGGTTTGTTCACAGACCATGCATATATCAGCGAGGAAAGTCTGGCAAGCCGACTTGGTTGGTCGAATCAGCAGGTATATGACGAACTTGTTATGCTGTCGAAAGCACGCATCATTGATTATATTCCCCGAAAGAAGATACCCTTCCTGACTTTCACGCATGAAAGAGAAAATCCTGCGCGTCTGAAACTCAATAAAGAAAACTATGACGACCGGAAGGATCGCTATGTTAACCGAGTGAAAAGTGTTCTCGATTACGCACGCGAAGAGAATATTTGTCGCAGCCAAATTCTGTTGGCTTATTTTGGCGAGAAAAACACCAAAGCATGTGGTCAGTGTGACATCTGTCTGAAAAACAAAGAGAATACACTTACTGATGAGGAGTTTGATAAAATCAGTCAGGAAATAAAAACATTGCTTGCTTCAGAGTCCTTACTGATGAAACAGATTGTTAATCGTATTGCACACAAAGAGCTGAAAGTAATCAAGGTAATGCGTTTCTTGCTCGACAATGGGACTGTCAAACAAGGAGATGACATGAAATTGTCGATATCCTAACTCAACCTCCCTTTGTAATCCTCATACCCAAACTCCCTCACCAATCTGAACTCATTTTCTTTTGTCCAAATGCCAATCGATGGATGACTCACACCGTTAAACATGGTTGTTTTTACCATCGTGTAATGAGTCATATCTTCGAATACAATGAGATCGCCGGGTTGCAGTTCTTTGTCGAACGACCAGCTGCCAACGAAATCTCCGGCCAGACAACTATTCCCGCCCATGCGGTAAGTAGGCTTGCCGGATATAGGGTCGGTTGCACCAACGATGGCGGGTTTGTAAGGCATTTCGAGGCAGTCGGGCATGTGACAAGAAAATGATACATCAAGCATGGCAGTTTTGATGCCTTTGTTTTCAACTATGTCGAGCACTGTAGAAACCAATTCGCCGGTACGCCATGCAAAAGCACTTCCGGGTTCAAGAATCAGGTGAAGATGTGGATATTTTGCTCTGAAAGATTTTAATACCATTATTAAATGGTCAACATTGTAACCATCGCGGGTCATCAAATGACCGCCACCCATATTTAGCCATTTAACCTGATGAAGCAAATGACCAAATTTCTTCTCAACAGAAAGCAGGGTTTTTTCAAGTGCGAAAGAATTGCTCTCACACAAATTGTGAAAATGAAGTCCTTCAACACCCTCAGGAAGCTGGCTGCCTAAAGCCTCAGCCAAAATGCCAAGTCGGGAGCCGGGAGAGCAAGGGTTATATAAATCGGTTTCAACTTCCGAGTACTCCGGATTAATTCTTAGTCCACATGAAATGCCTTTCGATATAGCATGCGCGGAGAATTTTTCAAACTGAGCGAGGGAATTGAATGTGATATGACTGCTATATTTTATTATGTCTCCGAATTCTTTTTCTGAATAAGCCGGAGCATAAGTATGTGCTTTGCTTCCCATTTCTTCAAAGGCCAATCTGGCTTCGGCGAGTGAGCTGGCAGTTGAGCAGGGAATATATTCCCTGATAATTGGAAATGCACTCCACATGGCAAAAGCTTTAAAGGCGAGAATTATCTCTGTGCGCGATTCTGATTTCACGCGATTGATGGTTTCGAGATTTTCGCGCAGTTTGTTCTCATTTAAAACAAAGCAGGGCGAGGGTATATGCTGATAATCAATCATAACTATTTCAATATTAATAATTTTTGCAAAGATAAAAAAAATCGCATATTCTTTTTGCGGGATTGAAAAAGTTGTCTATCTTTGCAGTCCGAATTTCATAACCAGAATTTTAAATAATTAATTAGTCGAAAATTATGATCGTAGTTCCTGTAAAAGAAGGCGAAAACATTGAGAGAGCGTTAAAAAAATTCAAACGCAAATTTGAAAAAACCGGTGTAGTTAAAGAACTTCGTCGTCGTCAGTGTTTTGACAAGCCTTCCATCGTAAAGCGCGAACAAAAAATTCACGCGGTTTACGTGCAAAAGATGCAATTGAAAGACGAATAGAAAATCTTCCGCAGATTTTCTCCGGAATGCTTGTTTTTCCGGATGAATTATTCTATTTTCGTTGCAGATTTGATATACGGTTATGATTAACGGCTTTCTGCAATATATACGGTATGAGAAGAATTTTTCTTCTCATACCGTTTTGTCATATAGGGCCGACTTAGAAGAGTTTTGTGGTTTTATTGGGATTGAGGTAGATGAATTTGATCCGGAAAAGGTAAGTGCCGATCAGGTTCGCGGTTGGGTTGTGTCGTTGATGGAGGCCGGAAGGTCAGCAAGAACCATAGCCAGAAAGGTTTCAGTTTTAAAGTCGTATTGGCGATATTTGCTTAAAAATGAAATCACTAAAGTTAATCCCACATTAAAAGTAATTTTGCCGAAAACAAAAAAAACACTTCCGGTGTTTTTTAAAGACAAGGAGGTGGCTGCGGTTATACATGATCCGTTTGTCCCCGCCAGTTTTGAAAATGTCAGGGATATGCTGATAATTGAGCTTTTTTATCTTACAGGTATCCGTTTGTCAGAGTTGATAGGCATCCGCGATGAAGATGCAGATACAAAAAATGCGCAACTGAGAGTGACCGGTAAACGTAATAAACAAAGAATTATCCCATTGGAAGAAGGATTGTGTTCAAAAATCGAAAACTATATCCAAATCAGAAATCAGTCTGTAGATATTAACTCCGGGGCTCTCTTTGTAAGGGGGTCTGGCTTGCCATTGTATCCAAAGATGGTGTATAATATTGTACACAAGGCGATGTCAAGGGTTAGCAGTCTTTCGAAAACAAGTCCTCATGTGCTGCGTCACAGTTTCGCAACCTCGATGCTTGATGGCGGTGCTGACCTGAATGCGGTAAAGGCTTTGTTGGGACATAGTTCGCTGGCCGCAACGCAGGTTTATACGCATACAGGTTTTGGGGAACTATACAATATATATAAACGGGCTCATCCAAGAGCCAAATAAAAGAAGGAGGTAGATATGAAACTTAGAGTTCAGTCGATTAATTTCGACGCAACTAAAGCCCTTGAGGCGCACATTGAAAAGAAAACTTCAAAGTTGTCGAAGTGGTTTGATGAAATTGTTAGTGTAGAAGTGTATCTTAAGGTGATTAAGCCCGAGACAGCCGCCAACAAGGAAGCAGAGATTAAAGTCTCCATTCCTCCATCAGGAGAGTTTTTCGCTTCTAAGGTTTGTGACACGTTTGAAGAGTCTGTTGATTTGTCTGTGGATGCCATTGAGAAGCAGATTCGTAAATTTAAGGAGAAGCTTACCAAAAAATAAAATATTGTAGGTTAGTGTTTTGTAATCAAAAATAATTTCGTACATTTGCAAGCCGTTTGAATAAGAGTATTTAAACGGCTTTTTCTTCGGAAGAAATAGCTAATTATTAACACTTTGCCTCTTTAGCTCAGTTGGCCAGAGCACGTGATTTGTAATCTCGGGGTCGTTGGTTCGAATCCGACAAGAGGCTCAAAAATGATTTTGGGCAGTTACCAAAGTGGCCAACTGGGGCTGACTGTAACTCAGCTGTCTTTCGACTTCG
>CAYMDE010000086.1:0-9499 GCA_964389115.1 uncultured Paludibacter sp.
GAATCATCACCCAAAACGATGACTTACACATTTACTGTTCCGGCAAATCAAACTATTTTCCTGCTTGAGTTCAGGTATTATACCCAGGCCAGCAGTTCATTTGCGTTTAGTAATATAAGTTTGGTGAAGCAATAGTTTCAGATTAAATAAAATAAATTTTGGTTAAGGCCGTTTCAGTATTATTGAAATGGCCTTAACTTTTTATGTGATTATCCCAAAGATGTTAGTTGCAAAAGATTTATCATGATTCCAAGTCAGGATAATGACTGATGTTATCAGAAGGTAATTTAAAATTAGGTATAGATTTAATTATTCGCTTTACACAAAAAATGAGTTTGCAAAAAGGTATTCAAAACGAACCGGTCCCCGAAAAGCCGGTTAATCGTAGTTTGGTGTTGGTCTTCGGTGTGATCCTGCTGATGAGTTTAGGGTCGGTTTATTCATGGAGTTTCTTTACAAGGCCTATTATTGAGATGTATCACTGGAGTAATATGCAGGTTTCGGCAGTGTTTAGTTTTGCGGTGGCCGGACTGGGGTTTGCTGCGTTGTACACAGGGCCGCGTGTTTCAAAACTGGGTGGCCGCTATCTCATGCGACGGGCAACTTACTTTTTTGTTTCCGGGTACCTGATTGCAGCATTGGGTTTGTTCTTGGGATCGGGTGTGATTGGTAGCGTTGAAACTCCCTGGGTAAGCTGGCTGAGTTATATTGTCCTGGTTTTAGGTTACGGTGTTGTTGGTGGTATTGGTCTGGGTACCGGATATGTCACTGCGATATCAACAGTTTCAGGATGGTTCCCGGATAAGAAAGGCTTTGCAACCGGAATCATTGTAATGGGCTTCGGATTGGGAGCCTTGTTCATGAGCAAAGTTTTTGCTCCTTTTTTAATGAATCTCACATCAGGAAACATCGCCCTGACTTTCCTGTTGATAGCCGCGATTTACACATCCATCATGGCCATTTCATGTAAATTTATTTACAGTCCGCATACAGCCAGCAATACAAACAAAATACCCACTGTTGCAGAAACATTTGATCACAGTAAACTGACCCGTACCAAACTGTGGTTCGTTTGTTTCCTGTATAGTGTGGCCGGACTGGGAATTATCAGTCTGATGTCGCCCCTGATGCAAAACATTATGAGTGCCGATGATTCAAACCTGGGTGTTGCCGAACTTGCAGCTGCCGGTGCTACCCTGATAGCATCAGCATCCATCGGAAATAGTGTTGGACGATTATTTTGGGCCTGGCTGTCGGACCATATCGGCAGGATAAACGCTTTTATTATTATGTTGCTGACAGCTGCGGTAGCATACATCTTTTTACCTTACATTACTTGTCCCCTGATATTCGGCATTCTAATTTCATATGTGATAGCATCCTATGGCGGAGGCTTCGGAACCATACCATCACTGATAAGTGATTTGTTCGGGCCAAAACGCATGTCGGCCATCCACGGATTAGTGCTTTCGGGTTGGGCTGCTGCCGGATTAATTGCACCGTCGGTATTCGGATACTTGTACGACCTTATTCCAAACAATGCCGCCCAGGTGATATTTAAGATTTGTGCCGCGGTGCTTATGCTTGCTACCGTATTGGTTTACTCGATGAAGGGATTACACCGGCAATGTACTGCGAAACTTGTTGTGTAAACTTATAATGGAATGAAAAAGCAAACGGGGAAGTGACAAACATCACTTCCCCGTTTGTGTATAAATGCAATAGTTTTATTATTTAGTCAAAACTATCAAATCGAAATAAAGCAATCTTGTAGCTAAGTTACTTTCATCTGTAATGCTAGAATACCGCTTTTCTTGCTCTTCTGTACTGAATAATTCAATAAAACCATTTCTTTTGTAGTAATTCAAAGGCGCTTCTTCATTGTAGGAATCAACAACTATGAATCTACACCCTGTCTTATTTCCTTTGTCTATAAACCAGGATTTTATGAAGTCCATAAGTTGATCTCCAATAGATTTTTCTTCTCCGTTAATTCTTCTGAATTTTTTATTTACTCCTAGTCGCCCTATTAATACAGCAGGGTAGCTTTTCATGTGCTTTGGTCTGGGGATTTCAGCAGTGATTTTTTTCTTTCTTGCGTTAGGAAGTGTAAATGTTTTTATACTGTCATTAGAAATAGTAAATGCAGCTACAATTTGACTTTCATCTTCATCCAGGGTAAAGCAATAACTTTTCCCAAGTAGTTCCGAGGTGTATTTAATTACATCTTTTGCAAAAAAATCATTTAAATCATTATTGCAACAATCAAATGGTTTGCAAGCATTAAGAATGTCTTCATTGTACACTTTTAATGTGCAATTATTATATAAAAACCCCACTTTGCAATCTATAATTTTGCTTTTGCCAATATTTTAGCAGAAACGGCAACTTGCTTGGAAAATTTAACAGAAGATTTTTTGGCATTAGAAACTTCAGCGTTAGAATCAAATCTAACGGCATCATCATCTTTTAATACTGGAACAGGTTTAATAGCAATTGCCATAATTATTGTTTTGCGAGATTACACTGCAAATTTAAGTAGAATAATAATATATACAAGTCTTTAGTTAATTGAGTTAGGTTTTTTTAGCGCTTGCACATATCAATCGTAACATCACTTAATCACATATTGCTCAGAGATAGAGCGATGCGTTTGAACCCTCTCGATTGTGTCGGCAAACATATCGGCACAACTAAGAATTTTCACTTTAGAGCATTTGCTGCAATCAAATGGAATGGAGTCAGTAAATACAATCTCCTTCAATTTTGAGTTCATGATTTTCTCGGCTGCATTGCCCGACATCACACCGTGAGTTACCATTGCCCTGACTGAATTTGCTCCGTTCTCTATCATCAGGTCGGCAGCCTTACAAAGTGTTCCAGCTGTATCAACCATGTCATCAACAATCACCACATCTTTGCCTTCTACATCCCCGATGATGCGCATTTCACCAACCACGTTGGCTTTGTCGCGCGACTTGTGACATAAAACCATAGGTACATCGAGGTGACGGGAATAAGTGCCGGCTCTTTTCGAACCTCCCACGTCGGGCGAAGCAATAACCAAATTCTCCAAATCAAGAGAGTCAATATAGGGAACAAAAATTCTTGAAGCATACAAGTGATCCACAGGAACATTGAAAAAACCCTGAATCTGGTCAGCATGCAAATCCATGGTTATCAAACGGTCAATCCCCGCCACACTAAGCAAGTCGGCAATAAGCTTTGCGCCAATCGAAACCCTTGGTTTGTCTTTGCGATCCTGACGAGCCCATCCGAAATAAGGAATAACAGCAATAATTTTATATGCCGATGCCCTTTTAGCTGCATCAATCATCAGCAGCAGTTCCATCAAATTGTCAGCATTCGGGAAAGTCGATTGTATGAGGTAGATGTATTGACCCCGGATTGATTCCTCGTATGAAACAGCGAACTCTCCGTCGGCGAAGTGTTCAACAATTCTGATGCCTAGTGGAGAGCCCAAACTCTTGCAGATTTTTTCTGCTAAATACTGACTGTTAGTTCCTGAGAAGACCTTGAAATGATTATCTGAAGCTGACATGGAGTTGAAAAAATTGTGTTTTCGAAATTTTTGCACAAAATTACAACATTATCTTAATAACAGGGCAACATCCTGAAAATTTGTCAGTTTTTTTTGTTAATACAAAAACCGCAAACGTTTGAAACGAAAATGAAGCACATTTTATCGCTAATAGTGAGCAGTTTAATTCGATGAAGTTAATTTTGAGCAACAATTGAAGGTTACAATAATAACTAATGCGATGAAGATTCATTTCAAAATTCAATATCAAACAGTCTGGGGACAACGACTGCTTCTTGCCGGTAATATTGCGGCATTAGGAAACTATGATTTTCCGAAAGCGATGAAGATGAACTATACTGAATCGGGTGTGTGGACTGCCTCGGTCGATGTGCCCGACTCCGATGTTGCATCTTTACGATATCATTATCTTTTAATGGATGATAATACAGGGCTCATTCAACAAGAGTGGGGTGAGGGTCGTTCGCTCGCAGTTCCTTTCAAAGATGAGCTCAACTGTTTTTGTGTGGACTCATGGAATAACCCTGCTGCCATCGAAAATACATTTCTTACCGCACCCTTTACCGGCGTATTACTAAAGGATGAGCATGTATGCGCAACACCTGTTGTGCCGGCTAAATATACCCACCATTTCAGAGTTAAAGCTCCGTTCCTGAATAAAACCCAGGTGCTTTGTCTGATTGGCGATTGCAAAGTGCTTGGCAGCTGGTCGGTACAAAAACCAACACTGATGCAAAATACCGGCGATTGCTGGGAAGCTTTTGTTGATTTATCCAAATGTCAGCACGATGTACATTATAAATACGGATTTTACGATCCGGAAGATAAAAAGTTTTGTGCTTTTGAAGACGGACAGGATCGTCATGTTCCGGTGCCCAACGATAAAAAAACGCTTGTGGCAGTGAATGATGGCTTCGTGAGGATGCGTCCGCCACAGTGGCGTGCAAGCGGTGTAGGCTTACCAGTGTTTAGTTTGCGCTCCCGACAAAGTTTTGGTGTTGGCGATTTTGTTGATTTGAAGCTTTTTGTTGATTGGGCAGCCCGCACCGGAATGAAACTGATACAGGTGCTTCCCCTGAATGATACCATCGGAACACATACCGAAGCGGATGTTTTGCCTTATGCAGCTATCACGGCTTTTGCCCTGAATCCGCTCTTCCTGAATCTGCCGGCTACAGGTAAACTGCCTGCCACACATCCGCTTCAGAAGGAATACAAGAACCGTCAAACAGAACTTAACTCGCTCAAGCTGTTGGACTTCCTCGAAGTGTTGAATTATAAAATGGCTTATGCGAAAGAGTTATACCTGATTCAAAAAGATAAGTTGAATAAACATAAGGCATACAATCAATTTATTGAGGATAATGCATACTGGCTGAAACCTTATGCTGCATTTTGTGTGCTGCGCGACAGGTTTGGCACATCCGAGTTTGGCAAATGGGAAGACTATTCCGTTTACAATCAGGCTAAGATTGATGCGCTAACCTCCGTAGATGCCGCGGAATATGATGAGATTGCACTAAACTATTTCATCCAGTATCATCTACATGTGCAATTGTCTGAAGCCCACGAATATGCCCACTCAAAGGGAGTAGTGCTGAAAGGAGATATCCCCATTGGTGTTAACAGGAATTCAGTGGATACATGGTCGCATCCTGAGTTATTTCATCTTGACAAACAGGCTGGTGCGCCCCCCGATATGTTCTCAGTGAAAGGGCAAAACTGGGAACTCCCCACCTATAACTGGGAAGCGATAATGCGTACCGATTTCGATTGGTGGAAGAAGCGTTTCGCTCAGATGTCAAGCTATTTCGATACCTTCCGGGTGGATCATATTCTTGGTTTCTTCAGGATATGGCAAATACCGATGGATCAGGTGGAAGGATTGCTGGGACATTTACACCCATCGGTGCCGGTGCATATCAACGAGTTTCAGGAGAAAGGACTTTGGTTTGATTATAACCGTTTTTGCAAACCGCATATTACTGATGCTGTTTTGTGGGATTTTTTCAAGGAGGAGGCCGCTTTTGTAAAGGCCAATTACCTGCAAATTGAAGATGGATGGGTGCTCAGGTTAAAACCTGAGTATTGCAGTCAGAAGAAAATTGAGCAAATGCATCAGGATGGGTTGATTTCTGATACTGTGAAATGGGGCATGTACGACCTGATTTCCAATGTGCTCTTTTTCGAGGCTGAAGGAAGCAATGGCAAACAGTTTTATCCACGCTTTGGAATGCAAAAAACACGCTCGTTTGCCGATCTCGACTCGCACACACAAAGGATGCTGGACCAAATTTATGTGGATTATTATTTCAGGCGACAGGATACTTACTGGTACAAGTCGGGAATGGATAAGTTGCCCGCGTTAAAGCGCTCAACCAATATGCTGATTTGTGGCGAAGATTTGGGGCTGATGACTCAGTGCGTTACCGATGTGATGAATGAACTGGGAATTCTGAGTCTGGAAGTGCAGCGGGCACCCAAAACCAACGAGATAGAGTTTTTCCATCCCGGCGAGGCGCCTTACCTCTCAGTTGTAACCCCATCAACCCACGATATGAGTACCATACGCGGATGGTGGGAGGAAGACCGCGGTGTTACCCAACGTTTTTACAATCAGCAGCTCGGTCATTGGGGCGATGCGCCCTACTTCTGCGAATGGTGGATTTGCAGGGATATATTACTTCAGCATCTTTACTCGCCGGCTATGTGGGCGATTTTCCAACTACAGGATTTGTTGAGTATTTCACCTAAGTTGCGACATGAAAACCCGCACGAAGAGCGAATCAATGTTCCGTCAAATTCCCTTTTCAGCTGGAGATACAGAATGCATCTTACCCTGGAGGAGTTGCTTGAAAACGATGAGTTTAATGATGAACTCAGAAACTATATTGTTCAATCGGGGAGAGCTTAACAGCTCTCTTTTTTTTGTTTGTCTGATGCCGTGATTAGTCGATGATTCAGTTGGCACATTAATAATATTTTCTTTCCTTTGCATATTCAAAAAAACGCTATCGCTATGCAAAAGAAATTACGCCGTTCTCAGAATCAGATGGTTGCCGGTGTTTGTGCCGGAATTGCCGAGTATTTCGATATTGATCCTACCCTGGTACGGGTTATTTATGCAATCTTGTCATTTTTCTCAGTAGGATTCCCGGGATTGTTGCTTTACATCATTCTTTGGATAGTGATGCCCCGATATTGAGACTGAATGCCTTTCAAACTTACTTCCGAATTTCGTCCAACAGGCGATCAGCCCGAGGCAATCCGTCAGCTTGTTGATGGATTGAACTCTGGTATCCTGTTTCAGACTCTGCTTGGTGTTACAGGATCGGGTAAAACTTTCAGTATTGCCAACGTAGTGAATGAGGTAAACCGGCCAACCCTGGTGCTGAGTCACAATAAAACACTCGCCGCCCAGTTGTACAGCGAGTTCAAATCTTTCTTTCCTGAAAATGCCGTAGAGTATTTTGTTTCGTATTACGACTACTACCAGCCTGAGGCCTATCTGCCTGTTAGCGATACCTATATCGAAAAAGATTTGTCTATCAACCAGGAGATTGAAAAGTTGCGATTGTCGGCTACTTCCTCCCTGCTTTCGGGCAGAAGGGATGTGCTGGTGGTTTCCTCTGTGTCGTGTTTGTATGGTATTGGTAATCCCGAGGACTTCAATTCCAATGTGATAGAGATACGGCGGGGACAGAAACTGGTCAGGAATGCTTTCCTTCGTAGTTTGGTTGATGCACTTTATACCCGCAACGAGATAGAACTGAATCGCGGAAATTTCAGGGTTAAGGGCGATACAGTAGATATTTTCCTTGCTTATTCCGATTTCATTTTGCGTATCGTTTTTTGGGGCGATGAGATTGATGAGATTCTGACAGTTGAGCCGGTAAATCTCAAAGTGATGGAGCGTTTTGATGCCTATCGCATCTTTCCGGCCAGTATTTTCGTTACCACAAAGGAGCGTATCAATATGGCTTTGGAACATATTGAAAACGATTTACAATTACAGGTCGACTTTTTTAGATCGGTTGGTAAGGATTATGAAGCCAAGCGCATTTACGAGCGTGTAAACTACGATTTGGAGATGATACGTGAGCTGGGCTATTGCTCCGGGATTGAGAATTATTCACGCTATTTTGATGGGCGACAGCCGGGTAGTCGTCCGTATTGCCTGCTCGATTATTTCCCGGATGACTTTCTGATGGTTATCGATGAAAGTCACGTTACCATTCCACAAATCAGGGCGATGTTTGGCGGCGACGCTGCCCGCAAATTGAATCTGGTGGAATACGGTTTCCGTCTCCCGGCAGCAAAAGATAACCGTCCGCTGAGGTTTGAAGAGTTCGAAGAATTATCGCCCCAAACCATCTATGTGTCAGCCACTCCTGCTGATTATGAGCTGGCGAAGTCCGAAGGCATCGTGGTGGATCAGCTTATTCGTCCGACCGGACTGCTCGACCCGATTATCGATGTGCGCCCCAGTCTGAATCAGATCGACGATTTACTTGAAGAAATAACGCTTTGCACCGAACGCAATGAGCGCACTTTAGTGACCACACTCACCAAACGCATGGCTGAGGAACTGACTGATTACCTGGCGAAAATGGGTGTAAGTTGCAATTATATTCATTCTGATGTGGATACCCTCGATCGCGTTCAGATTATGGAAGATTTGCGTCGCGGCAAATATGATGTGCTTGTTGGTGTGAATCTGCTGCGCGAGGGACTCGACCTTCCGGAAGTGTCGTTGGTGGCAATCCTGGATGCTGATAAGGAAGGCTTTTTACGATCGCACAGATCGCTCACGCAAACCGCTGGCAGGGCAGCCCGTAATCTCAATGGCAAGGTAATAATGTATGCTGATAAAATGACCGACAGCATGGAGAAAACCATTGCCGAAACCAATCGCCGACGCGAGAAACAGTTGGCGTATAATGCAGAACACAACATAATCCCCAGGGCGATTGTTAAAGGAGAGAGGTCAGCCCTCAGCAAGGCCGAACCCTATGCCTATGTTGAGCCCGATCCATCAGCATATATAGCAGCCGATCCTGTTGTGCAGCACATGTCGGTGTCCGCCCTCGAAAAGGCCATCCAAAAAGTGCGAAAAGCCATGCAGGAAGCTGCCAAAGAACTTGATTTCCTCGAAGCTGCTCGATTGCGCGATGAAATGATCCGGCTCGAAGATTTGTTGAAAGAGAAAAAATGAAGTTTTATATCATTATATTGTTATTTAAGTAATTATGTTTTTAAAGATTCTTTCCGTACCATTGTCGATTGTGGCATACTTTCTTTTCCTTTTTTACCTGAGTGTATTCCATGTAATTCAGGTTTTTACCATGCGTTTTGTTGGGTATGAAGCCCACAAGAAAAGTGTTGACGTGCTGAATTTTTTCCTGTTGAGTGTCATTTATCTTCTTTTCTCTTCAGCTAAAGTGAAGTTCAAATCGAAACTTCCTGAGGGCAAACCACTCATTTTGGTAGCCAATCATCAGGGTATTTTTGATATCATGACGATGGGATGGTTCCTGCGAAAATATCATCCGAAGTACGTAGCAAAGATTGAGTTAGGAAAGAATATCCCCAGTGTGTCGTTCAATCTGAAATATGGCGGTTCTGTTCTGATCGACCGCAAAGATCCGCGTGAGGCACTTCCTGCCATGAAAAGGATGGGAGAGTATATCCAGGAAACAGGTCGCTCGGTAATTTTATATCCCGAAGGTACCCGCTCACGCGATGGTCGTCCGGGGCCATTTGCCAACAATGGATTGAAGATTCTTTGTAAATATGCACCTGATGCGCTGGTAGTACCAATCACCATCAACAATTCATGGAAAGTATTCAAGTACGGAGGATTCCCGTTTGGTTTGGGAAATCGCATCCGACTCACAGTTCACGAACCGCTGGCAGTAAAGGATTACGACTTCAATA
>CAYMDE010000087.1:0-9197 GCA_964389115.1 uncultured Paludibacter sp.
AGTCCTGCCTGAAAATTATTCCACATTTCTCCCTTTACATTATCAAAATTGTAGGATCCGTCAGTAACAGAGCTTAAATTATTCAGTGATAATGAGGAATTGTATCCGGCCTTGATACCCAGATTAAACTGAGCAAAAGTGATGGCTGCGAAAAGCATGAATGCTGTTACAAAAATTGATCGTTTCATACAGATAGTGTTTTAAGTTGTTGATGTATAAATAACAATTGTTTGATAATTTTGTTTGTTGTTAGCAAAATTAGGCTCAAAAGTATAAAAAAAGGTTAGATAAATGCCTCTACAATTTAATTTTTTATCTTTGCAGGGACTTTTTTGGTGGATATACCGCCTTTTACAGAATTTCAAGCCATAAACAATGAAGAGAGCAATTTTTCCGGGTACTTTCGACCCTTTTACAGTGGGACATTATAGTATTGTACAACGCGGATTGAATATTTTCGATGAGATTATCATCGGCATTGGAATTAACAGGTCCAAAAACACCCTTTTCAGTGCTGAAAAAAGGATGGAAATTATTTTACAGGCATTCGAAAACAACCCCAGGGTGAAGGTAATGACATATGAGAGTCTTACTATCGACTTCGCAAAATCAGTTGATGCCAAATTCATTTTACGTGGACTTAGAACTGTTGCCGATTTTGAATATGAGCGTACCATCAGCGACACAAACCGCATTTTGACGGGAGTTGAAACTGTCATTTTATTTACAAACACAGAACATTCACATATTTCCTCTACAGTGGCGAGAGAACTCATTTCTTTTGGAAAAGACATTAGTGACTTCCTGCCTCCCGGGGTGAAAATCTGAAAATCCATATTTATACTTAGCCAGATTTCATGATGAAAAAAAAATCCCTGATTCTAACCGGCATTTTTTGTCTGTTATTCACCAATACATTCTCCCAAACTGAAACCCGTACCTTCCGGATTAGTAAGAATCTGAGCATCTTCAACTCAGTACTCAGGGAAATTGACTTGTTTTATGTCGATACCCTGAATCATGAAAAGATGATCAGAACAGCTATCGATCAGATGTTACGCACCCTCGATCCTTACACAGTTTATATTCCCGAATCTGATGCAGATGATATCGCGTTCATGACTACCGGTGAGTATGGTGGCATTGGCGCAATTATCACCCGTACCGATGAAGGCATTTCGATTTCAGAACCTTACGAAGGAATGCCTGCGCAAAAAAATGGCTTGAAAGCAGGTGATATCATCCTGGAGATTGATGGTGAAAAAACCACCAACATGACTGTTGCACAAGCAAGTTCTAAACTTAAAGGAACACCCAATACTGAAATCAGATTAAAGATTAAACGTTACGGAGAGAAAAAAACGCTTACAAAGAAGTTTCTGCGCGAGAAAATCATGATTCACCCCATCAGTTATAGCGAAGTGGTTGCGCCGGGTGTGGGGTATATTCTTTTGAATGATTTTACCGAACAGGCTTCTCTCGAATTCAAGAGCACAGTAAGGGAGATGATTACCAGAAAAAGTATTAATTCATTGATTATTGACCTGCGCAATAACGGAGGTGGCCTGATCGATGAAGCGGTAAAAATCATGGGTTTTTTCGTTCCCAAGGGGACAGAAATTGTTAGCACCAGGGGTCAAAGTATTTATTCTTCTCAGACATACAAAACAACGCTCGACCCTGTATTTCCTGAGATGAAACTGGCTGTATTGGTGAATAGCAACTCAGCTTCAGCATCCGAAATTATTGCCGGTGCTGTACAGGATCTGGATCGAGGTATCGTGATTGGTGAGCGTACATTCGGCAAAGGACTAGTGCAGAATATTCGTCCGGTTAGTTTTGGAGGTCATGTGAAAATCACCACCGCAAAATACTATATCCCAAGCGGAAGATGCATCCAGGCAATTGATTACGCACAAAGAAATGAGGACGGAAGTATTCGCAGTGTCCCCGACAGTTTGATTCAGATTTTTCAAACACGCAACGGAAGACCGGTGAAAGATGGTGGTGGAATTATCCCTGACACGATTACTTCTGATGACCGCACATTGAACATTGCCTACTATATCTATTCGAGAAATTTGTTTTTCGACTATGCTACCAGGTTTGCGGCAAACAATGCAACTGTAGCTGCTCCTGCTGTATTTTCGCTTTCTGATGATGATATGGCTGGATTTCATATATTCCTGAAAGAAAGAAACTTCACTTACACACCCCAAACCAAGCGTTATTTCGATGAATTGTACGAATTTTCAAAGTATGAAGGTTTCGACCAGACTGCCAAAGATGAATTCGAAGCACTACGTCTGAAACTGATGCCCGACATGGATCAGAAACTACAGGAACATGACGAAGAAATCAGAGAATTGCTGAGTCTGGAAATAATCAAAAGATACTATTTCCAAAAAGGACAGATTGAATTTTCACTGAAGAATGATAAAGATATGAAAACTGCGATTGAAATTCTTCAGGAAGATAAGCTCTATCAAGGAATCTTACAAAGAGGTATTAAATAAACGTGTCTTTTTTTTACCGTGCCATCAGTTATGCCGGGCATGTTTTAAAAGCAAAACATAGCCGGGGCTTTGGTGTTCATTCGCCATTCGTATATGATTTTATACGAAATGTTACAGGTGAAAGGCATCCATCCTACATTTTTGATGAGATAGAGAAAATCCGGCAAGATAATCTGTCAGATAATACTTCCATCAACTTCCCGGATTGGGGTACAGGTCAATCAGGCAAAAGAACAGTATCGGAAATTGCCCGAAAATCACTCAAAAGACCTCTCGAAGGTCAACTGCTTTTCAGAACCATCAGAAGATACAATTGCAAACATGTTACGGAGTTAGGCACTTCGCTCGGGATAACCACGCTTTATCTGGCTGCATCTTCAAAAGAAATTTGCTGTACAAGTTTTGAAGGATGTGACGATGTTGCTGCCATTGCCCGTAAAAATGCTGAAAAACTTAAACAGCAAAACATCAATATTTTCACAGGGAATATTGACGAAACTTTAGAGCCAACATTGAAGCTATTACCGCCTCAGGACCTGTTTTTTCTGGATGCTAATCATACCTACGAAGCCACCATTCAATATTTCGAAACGATATTGAACTTTTGTCACAACAAATCCATTATAGTTGTCGATGATATATATTGGTCGGAAGGAATGACCCAAGCCTGGAAAGAGATTATGAAGCACCCCCGAATCAGGGTTTCGGTAGATCTTTACCACCTGGGATTCTTATTTCTGAACACCGAATTACATCCTAAACATTATCGCATAATAATATTGTAACATGCACAGTAGAATATATACAAAAACCGGCGATGCCGGACAAACCTCACTGATTGGAGGAACAAGGGTTCAAAAAAATAACCCCAAAATTGAAGCGTATGGCACTGTGGACGAGCTGAATGCTTTCACAGGATTGCTCAGCACCTATCCTATTCAGGATGCTGATTTAAAAGTTTTACAGGAAATCCAGCACAAACTGTTCAATATCGGGGCTAATTTGGCTACAGACTTATCGAGGACTGAGCTCGTCAATGCATCAGTAATTTGTGACGATGACATTTTGTTTCTTGAAAATGAAATCGACCGCATGGATGCCACCCTACCTGAGTTGCGCAACTTTGTGTTGCCCGGGGGAACAGCAGCCGGAGCTATGGCTCATGTATGCCGAACCATCGCGCGGCGAGCGGAACGCAGGATACTTGATTTAAACGAACAGGACGATATGGTATTGAAATACATCAACCGACTCTCAGATTTCTTCTTCGTTTTATCAAGATATCTCACTGTAAATGAGAACAAAAAAGAATTTCTTTGGAAAAAATAAATAAAAGGGAGATTTAATCAAAAAAAATTATACTTTTGCAGCAAATTGAGATAAATGTTAAATTAATATATAAGACCAGATTACTATGTATTGGACACTTGAATTAGCCTCAAAAATTGAGGATGCCCCATGGCCTGCAACCAAAGATGAATTGATCGATTATGCTATTCGTTCGGGAGCACCCCTTGAAGTCATCGAAAACTTACAGGAAATAGAAGATGAGGGTGAGATCTATGAGTGCATAGAAGATATTTGGCCTGACTATCCCAGCAAAGAAGATTTCTTCTTCAATGAAGAAGAGTATTAAACTGTAAATAAAACACTGCATTCCCCGGATTTTATTTGAATTAAAGAAGCTTCCAAACAATTTTCCAGTCATTTTTCAGTTTATTAACTGCCTGATTGGTAAAACCAACAGCTCTGTTGTGGTTTGGTTTTTAATCCGGGAAATATCAGCATGAAGAAAATACTGGCTATTATATTTGTTTTAGGTGCTGCATCAAATGTTCTTTTCGGACAGTTTGATGCGCAACAAAGCCAGTATATGCTCAACGCAACGGGTTTTAACCCTGCCGCCGCGGGAGAGTCGGGTATGCTCGATGTTACCGGTCACCACAGAATACAATGGATTGGAATGCCTAAGGGCGGTCACACGACCATTTTTAATGTAAACTCTCCTTTCAGACTTGGAAGCAGTACTCATGGAGTTGGGATTAACTTTCAAAACGACCGTGTCGGACTATTTGTTAACCAGGGAGTACATTTACAAAACGCATTCAGATTCAGTGTGGGCAAAGGAACTTTGAATGTAGGCACCCAGATTGGATTTTTAAGCGTAGGTTTTCAGGGCGACAGTGCTCGTGGCCCCATTGTTTCAATCGGAGATTATCATGATATCTCAGGCGACAATGCTATTCCAAAAAACATGGTCGAAGGTTTTGGATTCGATGCAGGAGCAGGAGTTTGGTTTACTCAGGGAAGTTTTTACAGCGGTTTATCAATTACACATATAAATCAGCCTGTAATTTCCTGGAGTGAAGAACATGAATTCAGACCTGCAAGCACACTTTACCTGACAGCAGGATTTCAACGTACGATGAGCAATCCTAAAATGGTGCTGGCTCCATCTTTTTTAGCGAAAACAGATTTCAATACTTTACAACTGGACCTCTCAGCATTAATGCATTACGACAGGCAGTATTGGGGTGGATTAACATTCAGATATGGTGATGCCGTGGTTATTATGGCCGGGATACACATCATGAGCGGACTGTCACTGGGCTATGCTTTTGACCTTCCTATTTCCAGGATGATTAGCTCTTCGTGGGGCTCCCATGAACTGGTTTTATCCTACCAAATCGAGGTAAATGCAGGAGGTGGAGGCAGAAGAAAAAATTATAAAAGTATAAGAATCCTTTAGCGATACAGAATAAAATTAAAATTTTGTCGTTTGAATAGGGTAAAATTAGCGAATAGTTAAAAAACAACATATAAAAGTTACAGAAAAACCAATGATTTTAAAAAGCAAACATATGACTAAGCTTTTTGTTCTTATTGCAATTCTCGGTCTGTTGTACTCGTGTAGTAAGTCGGCAGGACAACTCACAAGTTCTCCTAATGCATCTCGACTCGGATTCAGCGACACAAGACCAAATGGAATGCAACTGGTTAGAAAAGGTACATTTATGATGGGCGCACATAAACCGTCGAGAATGTTTCCCGGATCTGAGTCACCCCGCCAGGTAACTGTTGAATCTTTCTTTATCGATGAAACAGAAATTACCAATTTCCAGTACCGGCAGTTTGTAAACTGGGTGCGCGACTCGATCGCATACCGTGAGTTGATAGCTATCGGCAGAGATGAATACATGATTGACGACCCCGACAGTGATAACGACTCAATCGTGATACGCTGGTCGCAAAGAATTCGCTGGAACGACCGCAATGAAGATGTTCAAGAAGCGTTGTCAACATTATTCTACCAGGGTGAAAACGCACTCACGCAACGACAGTTGAATCCGGCGCGACTCATCTATCGTTACAGCGTTTTTAACTACGATCAGGCTGCATTACCACGCAATCAGTTTGATTATCGTATTAACGCTTATCCTCCGGATGCATATGTTACAGTTGATACGGCATTTTTCTCAGAAGAAGGTTTGGTGGTTAACCGTACCATCAATCGCAAGCTCAACACACGCAGGGATTTTTATTCCACAAGGATGGTTTACATCTACCCTGACACGCTGACATGGACTAAGGATATTCGCTTCTCTTATAACGATCCTAAAATGAAGATGTATTTCAGCGATCCAAATTTTGCTGATTATCCGGTGGTAGGTGTTAGCTGGGAACAGGCTGTAGCGTTTTGTCATTGGAGAACACATTTGTTCAACACTGTTTATAAAACTCAAGGTGAACCTTTCCGGTTGCCAACCGAAGCTGAATGGGAATTTGCTGCCAAAGGAAAAAGCAAAGATGCGATTTATCCCTGGGCAGGCGACAAACTCTTCGATGAAAGACGCAATTGTTTCCTGGCCAACTATAAACAGTCGAGGGGTAACTACGTGAATGATGCAGGGGTAACTACCCGACCTGTTCGTTCTTACAACAAAGTTCCAAATGCGAACGGACTATTCGATATGGCCGGTAATGTTGCCGAGTGGACCTCAACAGCATGGTTCAGTACAGCCGGAAGCGTAACAGCTGACCTGAATCCCAATTTCGAATATAACGCCAAAGCCGAAGACCCTTCGCATATGAAACGTAAGGTTGTAAAAGGTGGTTCGTGGAAAGATGTACCCTACTATTTACAAAGTGGTGCACGAACTTATGAATATCAGTACGAAAGCCGTCCGTATATAGGATTTCGCTGTGTTCGTTCTTATAAAGGTGATATTAAATAAATTTCTAAAAGATCTACTCATATGATGGACAGTCTAAAAAAAATAACTGCGGCAAAAGTATCAACCAAAGACCGCATCTTTAACGCCGGATACGGTATCGGAGCCTCTATTGTAATTGTTGGTGTGCTTTTCAAAATCATGAATTGGGAAGGTGCAAATCTGATGCTAACTGTCGGCCTGATTGCTGAAGCACTCATCTTTTTTATCAGTGCTTTTGAAAGACCGCTTAAAACCTACGAATGGGATAAGGTAATCGACTTCGAAAATGGAAAAATCGACCTCAATATTGACACCTCCAACTTTTTCCAGCAAGGCCAGACTTTTACTGCGCCACAGAGCGGAACAACAGAAGGCGGCGTTCAACAGGTTCCTGTATATCAGCCTGTAAGCAATCCGATGCCGGTTGGACAGGTAACTCAGATACAGGTTGAAGGGTTAAGCGAGGAAGATGCGCAACGCCTTAGCCAAAGCATTCAAAATCTGGCTAAAACTGCTTCTCAGCTAAACGATTTGGCTGCTATCTCACTCGACACAGAAAAATATGCCGACAGTATCCGCAGTATCGCTGAGACTACCTCGCAATATGCCAACAGCCAGGAATCATTAATTCAGGCCACAAACCGCCTGAATGAAATTTATCAGCGCATCGGAAGCGATACCGAGAAAATTGAAATTAACACCCGTGAATACGGCAGCAGGGTTGAAAAAATCAATAGCAATCTCGCGGGCATGAATTCAATCTACGAAATTCAATTAAAAGATATCCATGCACAATCTGTTCAATTGCACAATCAAACAGAAATTTCAAGAAATCTTGGCGAAGAAATGAAGGTTGTTACATCCGAAGTAAGTAAGCTGAGAAATGTATCTGACGATTTTGGAATGGCCACCCAGAAACTGCGCGTGAATGCCAACGAACTCGCTGACAATATTGCAAAATTGAACTCAATCTACGGAAACATGCTCAATGCCATGAGCTAATATCTTTTTTGAAACGAAGTTAAAGAATCATTATGAGTGGAACCAAAAATTGTCCGGAAACCCCGAGACAAAAAATGATAGGGATGATGTATCTGGTGCTAATCGCGATGTTGGCACTGAATGTTTCCAGCGAAATCCTCAATGGATTTAAGATGGTTGACGACAGTTTACATACTTCCATCCTCTCTATTGAAGATCAGAATAACAGGCTTTATCAGGAGTTTTACGCACTAAAAGAACGTAATCCGGAGAAGGTTGAAGAATGGTTCAATCGTGCCATGCTGCTTAGAAGCAGTGCAAACGATTTATTCGATTACATTCATCAGTTTAAAGTTGAAATGCTTTTGTTGACTGATAAAAGCAAAGCTGATACATTGTTTGCACGTACAGTTGACAAACGGGAAGATATGAATATCGCTACCCTGTACGGGATTACCCGGGGCAACGGAAGAATTCTGAAAGAAAGAATTGAAGCATATCGTGATATGCTTATTGGGCTGACAGACAATGAAATGGCTAAAAGAGAGATTTATAATCTATTCAACACTTCTGATATTAACAACAAAGATTGGGTTAATGCCATTTTCGAGAACATGCCTGTATCAGCTGTAATAACGATTCTCACCAAATATCAGAATGACATTCGCAATACTGAATCGAAAATGATACAGTACCTGAAACTTCGTACTGATGAAGGTGAAATTCGGGTTAACGAGTTCAATGCATATGTAATTCCTGATTCGAGATTCGTGCTCGAAGGTCAGGAGTTCAGGGCAAGGGTTGTTCTCGCAGCAATCGACACCACCAAAAGGCCGGCTGTGTTTGTTAACAACAATCGTTTGGGTGAAGATAATGTGTATCGTGCTACTGCAGGAAGAGCAGGTCAGTATAGTTTCTCAGGCTATATTCTGCTTCCGGTACCGGGTGAAGAAGAGCCAATGCGATTGCCATTCACTGAAACATATAATGTGGGCAGACCGGCTGCTACCATTTCCAATGATGATTTGAATGTGCTATACCGCGGATACGAAAACAGCATCAGCATTTCAGCAGCAGGAATTCCTACCGAGAATCTGAGCATTAGTATTACCGGTGGAACTGCAACCCCCAGAGGAAACGGTAGATATATCGTAAGTCCGACTGCCAATTCAGTAGAAATTGCTGTTGTTGGAAACATCGGTGGCAGAAGTATCAATATGGGTAGTACCACTTACCGTGTTCGTCAGCTTCCTGACCCACGTCCTTATGCAACCTTCCGCGATGCCAATGGAAACCTCAGAACGGTATTCGACGGTAGTATACACGGTCCGACTTTCATAGCCGGAAGTCCATCAGTGACTGCAGGATACGGTGAGGATGCGCTCGTGCAGGCTAACTTTAGAGTTACATCATTCGTAATACGTGTGGGAAGAAGAACTTTCAATTCGAATGGAGCACAATTCTCACAGGATCAGATTGATTTGAT
>CAYMDE010000088.1:0-8881 GCA_964389115.1 uncultured Paludibacter sp.
ATCCATCCTGAACGATCCTGAAGCAAGCGACAACGATAAATATGTTGCTGTCACCATGTTGCGCAATGCCGAAATTGCTGCCCGTGGCGTGCTACCGTTTTGTCAGGATACCGGTACTGCCACTGTTTATGCACACAAAGGCAATTTGGTATTAACTGAAGGAAATGATGAAGAAGCGTTGTCAAAAGGCATATATCAAACTTATACCGAAGAAAATCTGCGTTATTCGATGAATGCAGCACTGAATATGTACGATGAAGTAAACACCGGAACCAACCTTCCTGCCCAGATTGATTTGATGGCAGGCAGTGGCGATGAGTATAAATTCCTTTTTATTGCCAAAGGAGGAGGATCGTCCAATAAATCCTATCTTTTTCAGGAAACAAAAGCATTGTTAAATCCTGCATCTCTGGAAAAATTTCTTACAGAGAAGATGAAAACTTTGGGAACAGCTGCCTGTCCGCCTTATCACCTTGCCTTCGTGATTGGAGGAACATCGGCTGATGCCTGCATGAAAACAGTTAAACTGGCTTCAACCAAATATTACGATAATCTGCCGACTACCGGCAACGAACTTGGTCAGGCTTTCAGGGATGTGGACATGGAAGCGAAAATTCTTAAAGCGGCTCAGGATTTCGGTATGGGCGCCCAGTTTGGCGGAAAGTATTTCGCACATGATGTTCGCATTATCCGTCTTCCCCGACATGGGGCTTCCTGTTTTGTGGGAATGGCGGTTTCGTGCTCTGCCGACCGCAACATCAAAGCAAAAATCAACAAAGAGGGCATTTGGATTGAGAAGATGGAAGACAATCCGGGCCAATATATCCCCGAAGCTTTCCGCAAGACCGGCGAGGGTGACGCTGTAAAAATCGATCTTAACCGTCCGATGAAGGATATCCTTGATACATTGCGCCAATACCCTGTTTCAACCAGATTATCACTTTCGGGGACCATCGTGGTGGGTCGTGATATTGCACATGCCAAACTTAAAGAGCTTTTGGATGCCGGAGAAGAATTGCCTCAGTTCGTAAAAGACCATCCTATTTATTATGCAGGTCCGGCCAAAACACCCGAGGGAATGCCTTCAGGTTCATTCGGACCAACTACTGCCGGTCGCATGGATTCGTATGTGGACTTATTTCAGTCGAAAGGCGGCAGCATGGTGATGATAGCCAAAGGAAACAGGAGCCAACAAGTGACAGATGCCTGTAAAAAATACGGCGGTTTCTATCTGGGTTCAATCGGCGGACCGGCAGCCATCCTTGCAGAGCAAAACATCAGAAAAGTGGAATGTCTGGCCTATCCCGAACTTGGCATGGAAGCCATCTGGAAAATTGAGGTGGAAGATTTCCCTGCATTCATTCTTGTTGATGATAAAGGAAATGATTTCTTCGAGATTATTAAGAAGGGCGGTTTTATTTAAGATCAATGAATTATGAGGCTTTTCACTCCTGAGATATTCCAGGGACGTTTATCATCCAACAATTATTTTGAAGGATGGTACTTCAAAAATGTGAATGCATCCCGGGAAGCAGTCTATTCTTTCATCCCGGGTGTTTCTCTCAATGCTGATAATCCTCATGCCTTTATTCAGGTAATCAATGGCATTACCGGCGAAACACAATACATTGAATATCCGTTGAGTGCTTTTCGTTTTGAAAAGCGTTATTTCAGGGTCGAAGTTGGTCGCTCTGTATTTAGCAAAGAACAGATGCTATTAGATATTGATTCTGATTCAATCAAAGTAAAAGGGCAACTGACATATAGTGACCATGTACTTTTTCCTTCCAACTTGCTTTCTCCGGGAATCATGGGATGGTACAGTTTTGTTCCTTTCATGGAATGTAAGCACGGAGTTGTATCGGTAAGTCACAGAATAGAAGGGTCTCTAACAATCAATGAAAACTTAATTGATTTCTCAGTCGGAAAGGGATATATAGAAAAAGACTGGGGCAAATCATTTCCTGAAGCATGGATTTGGCTTCAAAGCAATCATTTTGAGCAATCGGACGCCTGCATTATGGTTAGTATTGCCAAGATTCCGTGGCTTGGACATTATTTCAGTGGCCTTATAGCGTTTTTGTATTATGAGGGCAAGTTCTATCATTTCACTACCTATAACGGGACAGTAATAAAAGAACTAAATCAAAACGAAAACCGTTTAAACATCATTCTCGCACGCGTCGAAGATGAACTCAGGATTTCAGCAGCCATGAATAATGCGGGAACGCTGATAGCACCGGTGTCAGGCAAAATGACCCGAAGAATCAAGGAAAGTGTCGATTCAGAAATTGAGATTGAACTTTATAGCAGGGATAACCTGATTTACAAAGACAATGCAGTACGCACAGGACTGGAAGTGATTGAAAAGATATTTGAGATAGTAAAGCCCGTCAGCTAATATCAACAATCGCATGATACAAAAAGAGCTTGCCCGTAATGGACAAGCTCTTTATATTATCAGAATTAATTATTGATAAATTTTAATATTGGTTACACCAATAGCATATTCATCAGTTACATCAAAGTGACAAATACCAATCCATACCACTCTTCCAGTATAAACAGGAGGAATATCAAATGATCTTGTTGTACGAGCTGCTCCTGTTAAAGTATAAGTGTGAATAGCCTGAGCTGCACGTGCCTGAGCAGCGTTTGTTATCGGACTTGTTGCTATCACCACCTTAAACTTTTCTTTGAAGTATGTTCCATCAAAAGCTTGTACATCCAAATCCATCTTAGCTTGCCCAGCTCCTAATTGTAATGGAGGAAGAATAACATAATTTTCAGGAGTAAGAGGAACACTGTTCCATGAGAATGAACGTAGTCCAATTTCTTGTTGTGTTGCTCCATCCAAATATGCTAATGACCATCTTTGACCATCACCATCAGCATCAATATGGGTAAAGCTTGTTGCCTGCCAAACCGACGAAGGATCTGATGCCAACAACTGATATGGAATATTGTTAGCTGGCTTAGTCTTGAAAGGCAGTTCCTCACCATAAGTTATTCCATTAACATTCAAAGCATAAGCTCTACAGAAATAGTTGGTGCCAGGCACTAAATTAGTTAGTTTAATGCTAAATTCAAACTGTTTATTCGTGCTTTTTGCAGAAACAATCAAATGATCATTATTTTCAAGCATGGCAGCAGTATAATAGATATAGCCCCAATCAAGAAGAGTTGTATCTTTTGTCAAAGAGTCGGCAGCTACCGAACCTTTTACAGTAACTTCAACCACACTGGTGTCGGTAACCGCGAGACTTACAACGCCAGCAGGTACTTTGGTAGCATCGGGAATATGGTCATAATCCGATTTCAGCACATCTTCGGTACAGCCAACAAGTAAAATGGCTGCAACTCCGAAGCTAAGTAATGATTTAAATATATTCTTATTCATAATTGTTCGTATTATAAGGTATCTGCCGGAAGTTAAAGCCCCCGGCAGATGCCGGTTATTTATTCATTATTATCATCTTCGGATATTTCACTGTTTTCCTGAATTTCACCCTGAGGAATTCTGTAGATCCAGCGCTTGTCACCTGCCGGAACTACAAGTCTGTTACCAGCTTCATGGTTTGTTCCATCATAGGTTCTGTCAATGCCTTTGTTCAAACGTTTAAGGTCGAAGTAAGCAAAACCTTCACCCCAAAGTTCAATTCTGCGTTGCATCCATATTTGATCGACTGTCACTGTTGACAGGTCCCATGCCGGATCACGTTTTTCCATCAGCTTCTTAAGTGCTACAGCAGCTTCGCCAGCTTTGCCCGGTTGATGAGCAAGAGCTTCAGCTTCGATCAACACCATTTCAGCACCACGCATATACATATAGTCTTGCGTGAAACCTTCAGCCCATCCAAATTTCAGGTTGGCATATGGTAATTTCCATGTTGTTGCAGCTGCATTCGCAGGGGCTGTATTAGTTATTGAACCTGCTGCATCCTGGAACCACTCTTTACGTGCATCGGTTGCAGGGATATTATCATATAATCTCTTGTCAACCAAACGTGGAGCATAGTCCAGACCTGCATAACCGGGAGTAAGGTTTGAAATGTGTGAGAAGAAAGATGCATAAATACTGGTTGTTTCAGAATTATGTGCAAATCCCCACATCCACTCACCGTTATTGATAGTGATGAATCCATCTTTCAAACTGGCTATAGGCATAACCGGGAATCCAACCTGAGCAGCACGTGCAGCAGTAACTGCTTTATCCCACTGTTCTGTAAGGAGATAGTAGCGTGCCAACAATCCATAAGCAACATTTTGGTTCACCTGGTTTTTGTTAACTCTTACATAACCATCAAGGTTAGCAACAGCAGTTAAAAGATCACTTTCAATCTGAGCAAAAACTTCAGACACTTTGGCACGAGCCAGGATATTATCTTTGCCTTCATTTGATGCCCAGTAAAGTGGAATACCCGCTTTGTCACCTGCAGTAGCTATAGGATATAAATGCTGATACAACTGAATGAGATAATAATAGCTCATACCTCTGATTGCCAAAGCCTGACCACGATACGCCAGAATTGTAGGATTAGTTGATTCTGCACTTGTCAGACCCAACACGGTATTTGCACCGGCAACAAGACTGTATAGGTAAGTCCAGTGGGTATTGGTACGACGATAGTTCCATTCGCGGTTATCAAGAGCATAATCGAAGCGGAAATGCGACAATTTCGACATAATAATATCTTCTGTCATCATATCAGTAGCATGGAGGATTGCCATAAAACCAAATGAGTCGTGCTGTCCTGTTCCCATGAGATCCCACTCAACCATTCTGTTATAAAGCGCATCCACAAAACCAGCCAGTTTTGAAGGATCAGCCTCCATGGCAGCAACGGCATCATCTGCACTCAATCTTTGTGTTACTTTAACATCAAAGAAATCGTCGGAGCAGGATGCTCCCAGCAGAACGATACCCAATAAAATGATTATTAATTTATTAGTTTTCATACTTAATAATTTTCTGATTTATAACTATTAAAATTTAACTGTAACCCCAACCGATGTTGTTCTCAATGCCGAATAAGCACCTTCGTAAATTGTACCGGTGAAGGTATGACGGGTATCAAGTCCCTGACGAGCTGTCAGCAACAACACATTGTCGGCACTGGCATAGAAACGTACGGATTCAATTTTATAAGGAGCAACATACTGTCTTGGCAAAGTATAACCAAAGCTTATATTTCTGATATTAAAATATGAAGCACTTGTTAAAAACCTTGTTGAGAATGCATTAACATTCTGATCACCTGTCTGAACAGCAGGAACGTCAGTGATCGTGTTAGTTGGTGTCCAACGTTTGTAGATGTCTTTGTTCCAGTTTGAACCGACAGTACCTCCACTCATCTGACGGGCATATTGTGAATCATTCACCCAGCCACCAACCTGAAATGCTGTTTGTAAGCTTGCATCAAATCCTTTATAGAAGAAATTTGTTGAGAAACCACCATAGAAATCAGGAATAGCTGATTTGCCGGTTTCATAACGGGTAGCGTTGGCATATGTTTCAGTAGTTTCTTTGGTAGTGATTTCTTCTCCATCTACAACTGATTTAACATCGCGGTACCACATTGACTTACCATTCGTCGGATTTACCCCTGCATACTCATAAGTGTAGAAGTCATACAGTGAACCACCCACTTTTCTCCAGAAGTTTCCTGCAATATATCCTTCAGGATCTTTGTCATCCGGAACTTTGGTGATTTCGTTTTTGTAAGCAGTAAAGTTCAAAGAAACATCCCAGCGAAGATCTCTGCTTTTCAGAATTTCTACTCCAAGTTCTAATTCAACACCTGTATTCTTCATATCGATCTGGTTATCCCAAATCCAAGCCGGAGTACCACCTGAAGGCGGAAGCGGTTTCTGATAAATCATATCTTTGGTCTCTTTCACGAAGTAGTCGGCATTAATCGTAACTCTGTTAAACAAACCAAGCTCAATACCAGCATTAAAGTTATTAGATTTTTCCCATGTCAAATCAGGAGATCCGCGGAAAGTAAGTGATGGTGAAGCATTTACACCGTCACTAATCAAAGTATATTGATCCATGTAAAGGTTCATGCCTGTAATACCATCATTACCTTGCGTACCATAACTTGCTTTAAGTTTTAGATTGCTAAGTGCATCAATATCACGCACAAACTCTTCTTCTTTTACTCGCCATGAACCACCTACTGACCAAAAGTTACCCCAACGAACTGCGGGAGCAAATTTTGAGGAAGCATCGCGACGGAAGCTACCTGACAAATAATACTTGTCAGCAAAGCTATATTCTGCACGAGAAAGATAACCTTCGAGACGGTACTGAGTTGTGTATGATGTCAAACCATTAACTGCACCAGCATTGGCCAATTCTGGATTGTAAGGATCATAGAAGTTCATTTTTGATCCTTCGAGGAACCAAAGATCATCTGATTTTGACTCATGACCTACAAGGACATTGATTTCATGTAAACCTGATTTCTTACTATAATTTAATAACTGATTCAGGTTTAATGCTTCTACTCTTTGGAATGTCTTGTAACCAATACCTTTGTATGTTTTACCATCACCTTGTAGCGGGTTGATATAATCAGTGATATTGCTATTGAAAACATCATAAGCTACGTTTGCTGTGAAAGTAAAGTCGTTGAGGAACTTCACTTCTGTATAGAAACGGGTTGAGAGGTTATCATAAATACCGATATTACTGTCATACGAAAGTTTGTACATCGGATTCTGCTCACCTGCATATGCACGTGTCAAACCTGTTGGCAACCCATTGGCAAAGTTACCAGAACCGAAGTCATATTCCTGAACTCCCTTAGCATCCAAAATCGGAGCACCGGTAGCAAGGTCATATTTGTAAATCGGATAGATCGGAGCAGCATTTTGAGAGAAGTTGAATATATTGGAGAATTGAGTACCACCTGTTCCTCCAACCGGAGCATTGCTTGTAGTTTTTGCATAAGCAATATTCATCCCCGCCTTGATATTATCATTCACCTTTTGATCAACCTTAACACGAGTGCTTAAGCGGGTAAAGTCTGAGTTAATAACATAACCTTTATCATTCAGATAAGATGCCGACATAAACGCTGAAGTATTCTCATTACCACCTGAAACGTTAATATTGTATTCTTGCTTTGCTCCATTCACGAATGGATCATTCAACCAGCTGTCATTCCACTTGCGTTGATTTGCAGCGGGATTAAGTCTTCCACTCACAGGGTCAATCAAATTATCATCTGCAATACCAGCAAAGATGTTATAACCTAAATGACCTGAAATCAATGTGCTTGCTGCCAAATCAGCTGCAGGATAATATCCCATACCACCTGCAACATAGTTGTTACGAAGCGCTTCATACATCATTTCGTAATAGTCGCCAGGACTTGTAATAACATTGTAAGCAGGTACCGCACGTGAGTTTATTCCATAACGTGCATCAACATTTACTTTAGTAACACCTTTTTGACCTCTTTTTGTGGTAATAAGAATCACCCCGTTCGATCCACGCGCGCCATACATCGAATTGGCAGCCGCATCTTTTAATACGTTAAGGGTCTCAATATCCTGTGGTGAAATTGTATTGAGCGATCCTTCATAAGGAACACCATCCACTACGATGAGCGGTGCCTGACTGGCAGAAACCGAACCCAAACCACGAATACGAATAGCAGCAGAAGAACCTGGCTGACCGCTTGAACTTGCAATCTGCACACCGGCCACAGCTCCTTCCAAAGCTTTTGTAATGTTTGAGGTATTACCTTTGGTTAAAGTTTCACCTCTTACAACTGCTGCAGCTCCGGTAAACGACCGTTTGGTTGTTGTTCCATAAGCAACTACCAAAACCTCATCAAGCTCTGAAGCGTCAGACTCAAGACGAACTACCATGTTAGCAGTGGCTGTAACTTCTGTGGTTTTCATACCCACATAAGAAACTACCAAAACACGGTTATTGGCAGGAACAGTAATTGTAAAATCACCATTCACATTGGTAATTGTACCGGTAGTGGTACCTTTCACCATGACTGTAGCACCGATAATTGGCTCTCCGTCTTCAGCGGAAATCACTTTCCCCGAAAAAGAAGTCTGTGCCAGCGCTACACTTACACCCATTATTAAACAGGCGAAGAAGAACGTTAGTTTTCTCATAAATTTACCATTTTTTATTTAACTTCAAGTTTTGTTCTTACTTGTTAATTTTTTTAACGACTCACAAAAGTAGAAATAAAAATGAAACAAACAACCATTTTAATCAATAAATTGAAAATGTTTTTAATAAATATGCACTAAATTGATAGTAAACTACCAAATCCTCAATAATAACAAGTTTACATTTATTAATAAGACAACGTGATTGGCGCACATTTCTATTGTTGACTTTAAACCCTATTGAAAAGACATTTTATCCTTATATAGCAGTTTATTACCAGATAATAATAGTCAAAAACAATAAACAAATTGAATTAATTCATTTTGTTAATATTTCCTTTCTCTTTCAAACAAATACAAACAACACTCAATGTAAAACTGAATGAAGCTGAAAATTGTTTGCTATAACAAAAAAAATCTACTCAACTCGGGGGCAAATATATAGGATTGTAAAATAAAAAACAATAGGACAGACTTACATTTTGAAAAAAAATGCGACTTTTATTCATCATAATGATAACAAAACAATCGTTTTATAAGATTTTTTACAGTAGCAACGATGAATCAACACATGGCTTATTATACTCAACTCGCTGTATATCATTATATTAAAACACTGCTTTACAATAGTAAACTATTAACACTTCGAACGAACGAAGCTTTTATTCAAACATAAAAAAACCGCAATATTTTTTCAGAATACTGCAGTTATATTTACACTTCAGGGTGTTAATTA
>CAYMDE010000089.1:0-8184 GCA_964389115.1 uncultured Paludibacter sp.
GAATGGCATCGCGAATACAAAGGCTATCATTCCGGAAGCTTCGGGTCCGAACATGCCACCCTGAATTGCAGCAAACAATCCAAAGTGCGAAATTGAAGAAGAGTTAGCCATCACAGTGTCGGCAAGAGGCATACCCGATAATGTAAGCAATGTAAACCCTCCGAAAACCGCGGTAAGCTGCCATCCTAAAGAGAAGAGCATCAGCCCTTTGATTTCTTTTTCGTGATTCTTGTTAGCGGTACGCAATATCCTAAGCGACCAAACGGTGAAGAATATACCTGCGAGGACCACCAGCAACGCCCAATGCAGTATCAAAGCCCCTTTTTCAACGCTTGATGCGAGTATTGAAAAGACGAATATGTGGCCGATAAACGGAATGTTAATCATGATAGGCGCTCTCATGGCAGCATCCAGTCCGAAGTCGCCCGCCGTACAAGCACCGGTAAGACCCGAATGCGAAAGTGAACCAGCCATTCCGGGTGCCAGATTTCTGATACTGTTCGATTTGCCAATAAGAATTAGCAGCGTTAGACCACCAAACATCCACATAAGCTGTCCGAAGAAACCGAACGACAATACTGATGTCATGCCATCGAGCATAAAGGCATCAGCAATGCGCGAACCACCTACCATGAAGTTGGCAGCCAGTACAACAGGAATCCCTGCAAACAGGAGCGAACGGATGGTAGGACCAAATTTCCATTCTGAGAAAATCATTCCGGATGCCACCGAAATAATCATGGCAAAAAAGATTTCAGGAAGGGCGATATATGGTCTGACCCATATTGCTATGTGAAACGATGCCACCAAAATTACGAGGATAAAAGCGGTTTCGATGATACCCTTGCGGATATAAAGACTTTTGTTCTTTATCTTAGCCCTGTAGTCGATCAGGATGATGGAGGCAACAATTCCCAGGTAACCAAGGATAGGGTAGAACTGGTCGAGGAAACTGCCGGTATTAATTCCAATGATTACCCGGCGCACCGATTCGATACCAATAAGTACAAAGAAAGAACGAATCAGGAACATGAATTGGGTGAATTTTGTTCCGAGGAACATTTCTTCGGTTGATTGTTCAACCAAATCATCTTTGTCGATTTCTTTTTTACGGATCATCTTTCTCAGTTCCTGTCCACCAACAAAAAAGGATGCAATGAGCGCTGTTATTGTCACCTTGCTGGCCAAATCAATGATGGGGAATTCCGGGAGTCCCGGAGTGGCCATATTGGTGCTTACAAGGATGTAGCCCATTAGTAATCCGAAGATTACAATAATGAGGATCGGCGAATACCGGGTTCCGGCAACGAAAGAACGTGAAACCAGTACCATGGAAATCACGATAAGAAAGGTTAGCCACAATTGATTAAGAATGTGGGCATTGGCGAGTTGGGATGTTAGTTGGTCCATCGAAACTGTCAGTGATTAATTGTTATTATTTAGTTGATTGTTTTGTTTTAGTATGAAACCTTATTTGGCGTAAAACATGCCGGCATCTGGTCCGAGAGGAATTCCAAACAGAATCCATACAATAAGCAGAACTGTCCAGGCGATAAAGAACGCCACAGAGTAAGGAAGCATGGTGGCAATGATAGTACCGATGCCTGCTTTATTGTCGTACTTCTGATAAAAGACGATGATAAGAGCAAAATAGCTCATCATAGGCGATATTATATTGGTAACGCTGTCGCCAACCCGGTAAACTGCCTGAGATAATTCGGGCGAATAGCCGAGCAACATGAAAATCGGAATGAAAACAGGTCCGAGAATTGCCCACTTGGCCGAAGCACTTCCCATGAATAAATTCAGGAATCCGGCAAAAAGGATGAACATGATTACAAGCGGGATAAGTCCCATGTTAACACTTTCAATCCAACTTGCACCCTGAATGGCGATGAGCAACCCCAGATTGCTCCATTTGAACCAGGCAACGAACTGTGCCGCAAAAAACACAAGCACCAGGAATGGCACCAAATCTTTAAAGCCTTTGGTCATACCATTGATGGCATCATTATGATTTTTGAATGTTTTTGCAATATAGCCATACACAACTCCCATACTTCCGGCAAGCAGGAAGAGCACCGAGATAAAACCTTTTAAAAGCGGAGAGTGTAACACTGAATTGTCGGGACCTCTGAGGAAACCATTAACCGGAACCACGCCCGCGACAAATATTGCTAACCATATTAACAGGACTATTCCCGTCCATCGCAAACCTTTGCGCTCTTCAGGAGTCAGGGGTTTGATGGTTTCTGGTGCAATGTCACCCGAATATTTACCTAACCGGGGTTCAACCCAGGCAGTAGTTATCCATGTTCCGGCAAGGGCTATCATAAAGGTGGATGCTACCATGAAATAATAGTTGGCCGTGGGCATCACGTAATAATCAGGATCAAGGATGGTAGCCGCTTCTGTAGATAAACCGGCCAGTAGCGGATCGATGGTGCCGATAAACAGGTTGGCACTGAAACCACCACTTACCCCGGCAAATGCTGCCGACATACCCGCGATGGGATGCCTGCCAAGCGAATGGAAAATTACTCCCGCCATCGGAATGATGACTATATAACCTAAGTCGGATGCCATATTGGAAATGATACCGGTAAATACCACCATGAAGGTGATCATTTTTCGTGGTGCTTTCAACAGTAGGGAGTTGATAAAGGCCTTGACTAATCCACTGCTTTCGGCCAGACTCACACCAAGCATCGCAACCATAACAATGCCCAGAGGTGCAAAACCAGTGTAGTTATTAACCATTTCGAGCATGATGCGGTGTAAACCTTCAATCGAAAGCAGGTTGATGGCTTTGATTGTTTCTCCCGTTGCCGGATTCTCACCCTGCCAACCTGTCCATGCCGCAATGGCCGACACCACCAGGGTGCCTAAAGCGAATAACGCAAAAAGGGCAGCCGGATGCGGAAGTGCGTTTCCTCCGCGTTCGATAAAACCCAATATGCGATCGCTAAAACTTTGTTTTTTACTCATATCAAATAATATTTACTTCAGAAAATGCATTACCAGCTCGGGCTCGAATCCTTTTGATGCCATATAGCGCAGCAACTTTGCCCGCTTTTCATACTCGTTTTTCCCGGTGGTTTTTTTTGACTTTTCTGTGACTAATCTCTCAATTGTAGCCCTGTAAGCATCTTCATCAATCACCGAAAATGCTTCGCTAATCGTTTCTGCACTGATTCTTTTTTGCCTGAGCATCGATGCAATTTTTATTCTTCCCCATTTCTGATATTTGAATTTATCATTGGTGAAAGACCTGCAATAACGTTCCTCGTCGAGATACTTCTCCTGTATCAGATAGCTCGTAATCTTACTTCTGAATTCGGGATTGACCTCCCATTGTTCGTATTTTGCCTCTAATTCGGAAATGCAATGTTCTGATTTTGAGCAGAATGCTGCTGATTTCCGAAGCGCTTCACTGTAATTCACCGTTGACTTTAAGGGTTTATTTTAAAAATTTCTGAATAAAAATCCCGCAAAAATACCGATAATTGACTGATTTATCAGTTTTTAAAATTAAGTTGCGCTTCAAATGTTGCTTAAATTATGTTAAAGCGGTGGGGTAGCATAATAATAAGTGATAAAGAAAGCGAAATAAGTAACTTTATACCGAAAAAGAATGATTTTGCATTTAGCAGCAAACAGTAAGTTATTGATTTGACTTTATAGGCCGCGTAGTAGCGATTTGTTTGTAGCACTTATGGGTGTAGCCCCGATTTTTCAAAGAATAGACATTGTGTTTTAATTGGGTCATAATACAATTAACAATAAGAAATCATGAAAACTATTGTAGAAGTGAAGAGTTTGGTGAAGAATTTTCCGGTTGGAACGGGTTTCTTTACGGCATTAAACGAAGTTGACCTCATATTCAGTGAGGGAGAGTTTGCCGGCCTTGTGGGACCAAGTGGTTCCGGTAAAACAACATTGCTAAACATCATTGGTTCCCTCGATATCCCATCGAAAGGTGAGGTAATTGTACTGGAGCATTCAGTGGGCAAACTCACGGCAAAAGCATCGGCATCGCTGAGGAAAAAGGATCTTGGATTTATCTTTCAGAGCTATAACTTGCTGCCGGTTTACACTGTTTTCGAAAATGTGGAATTCCCGCTGCTGTTGCTAAAGTTATCAGCCGAAGAACGCCGGAAAAGGGTGATGGAAACGCTTGAGTGGGTTGGTTTGACTGATAAAGTTAACTCGCGCCCATCGCAATTGTCGGGTGGTGAATGTCAGCGTGTTGCCATTGCCAGAGCCATGGTTAAAAGACCGGTATTGGTGTTAGCCGACGAGCCTACCGCCAATCTCGACTCAAAGAACTCGCACAAGATTCTGCAAACCATGCTAAAACTGAATGAAGAATTGAACACAAGTTTCATTTTTGCAACGCATGATGATAAAGTGATCGCTTACCTTAAACGCATTATTCGTTTAGAAGATGGAAAAGTTGTTACTGATGAGCTTGTTAGTGAACCAATTAATAATTTAAAGTCATGAAACTCCTCAAAACCGCCTTTCGCAGTTTAATAGGCAACGGATTGAAAACCTGGCTGAACGTGTTCGTGCTTTCCATCACTTTTGTGATGATAATTCTGATGCAGGGAATTTTGTACGGATGGAGCAAACAAGCTATTACGGATGCCGTTCGTTGGGAAATTGCTGACGGTCAGTATTGGTACGAACATTATGACCCGCACGATCCTTTCTCGATCGATTCCGGTACCATGGTTATACCTGAAGTATTTAAGAATCAATTACAGCAGGGAAAACTGGAACCTGTGCTTGCCACTGCCGCATCGGTATATCCTGAAGGTCGCATGCAAGGGGTGATGCTCAAAGGCATCAGACACAGTCAGCAGTTGCTGCAAATTCCCACATCGATGCTCAGTGCCGATATCAATGAAATACCGGTTGTATTGGGTGCTTATATGGCCCGACAGTTGCAGGTGCGCATGGACGATGTACTTGTTTTACGATGGAGGAATAAGCAAGGGGCTTTCGAAGCTGCTGATATTCGTGTGGTCGGTATATTTAAAACGACTGTCCCTGCAATTGATAACGGTATTTTGTGGATGGATTATGACCGACTTGCAGTAATGACACATAACGAGCATTCAGCCAATATGCTTATCAAATCGCGTGATGCAGAAATTCTTGAGGCTAAAGGATGGAATTTTCAGTCGGTCGACGACCTCACCGCCTCCACTTTGCTGATGGTGAAAACAAAATCGGTTGGCACGAGTGTTTTCTATATTGTGTTCCTGCTGCTGGCCATGTTGGCGATTTTCGATACGCAAACCTTGGCGATTTTCAGAAGACAAAAAGAGATAGGGGTAATGGTCGCCATGGGCATGACTCAAAAAGAGGTAGTGCGTCATTTCACACTCGAAGGTACGTTGTATGCACTCCTGGCCATTGTGGTCGGAAGTGTTTGGGGGGCACCTTTGTTATATTATATGACCGAATACGGTATTTCGATGCCTGTTGAAGCATCCGACTTCGGAATCCCTATGAGCGATTCCATGTACGCCCTCTTAACTCCCGGTCTTGTAATCGGAACCATCTTGTTTATCTTTATTGTAACGGCAGTGGTTAGTTACCTGCCTGCCCGTAAAATTGCACGGATGAACCCAACCGAAGCCATCCGCGGAAAAATTGTATAACAATTAAATCGACTGATTATGATCCGGTTTTTATTCAAAGGATTGATAAGAGATAAAAGCAGAAGTCTGCTCCCGATAATCGTTGTGTCGGTGGGTGTTACCATCACAGTTTTCCTGCAGGCTTATATGAATGGCGTGTTTACTGATAGTCTTGAGTCGGCAGCCAATCTAACATCCGGTCATGTGAAAGTGATTACCAACGCATACAAACAAAACCTGACGCAAATTCCCAACGATTACGCTATTACCGAAATGGATGTTGTGCTTCAGATGCTTAAGCGTGACTTTCCGCAGCTCGACTGGGCTGAGCGTATCATGTTTGGTGGGTTGCTGGATGCTCCCGATTCAACAGGAAACACCAGGTCACAGGGCAAAGTGGGTGGTGTGGGAATACATCTTTTCAAAGATACGACAGAAATTGAACGGATGGATTTAAAACCCAGATTGCTGTCAGGAAGATTTCCCGAAAAGCCCGGTGAGTTATTGATAACCAACGATCTGTTTAAGAAGATGCATCTTAGGCTCGGTGATTCGGTGAAATTAATCACCAATACGATGCATGCTGAAATGGCAAAGTACAACTTCATTGTTACCGGCACGCTGCATTTTGGTATTGCAACCATTGATAGAGGGATGATTTATGCTGATATTAAGGATGTGCGACTTGCGCTTGACATGGAAAATGCGTCAGGTGAAGTGTTAGGCTTCTTCAGAAATGCCACTTACGAGAACAAAAGGGCGAAAGAACTAAGCAATTCATTCAATGAGCGGTTTTCCATTGATGGAGAACCCTTATCGCTCACCATGATGCCAATGAGCGAAGCAAGTGGCATGGATTTCATGATTACCTATGCTGAGAATGCTCAGTTTATTGTCATTTTAATTTTCGTTTTTGCCATGTCGATTGTGCTATGGAATGCAGGACTTCTCGGTGGGTTGCGGCGTTTTGGAGAGTTCGGAATTAGATTAGCCATTGGAGAAACCAAAAACGAAACCTATCGTTCATTAATTGGAGAAGCTTTGTTGATAGGTGTGACAGGCTCAGTTATCGGGAGTGCTTTCGGACTCTTTTTCGCTTGGTTAATGCAGACATATGGAGTAGATGCCGGAGATATGATACAAGATTCAACCATCATCATGCCGACCGTTTTTCGTGCACAAATCAACAGTACAACTTATTATATTGGTTTTATCCCCGGTTTATTATCGACAGTTATCGGCGCCATGTTAGCCGGTATCGGAATATACAAAAGGCAAACGGCCAACTTGTTTAAAGAACTTGAGGTGTAAATTTTAGAAATGAAATGCCGAAAGGAGGAATGTTATGCCATGAGCTTCCCCTAAATTGAATTTGATGTGAGAAAAGCGGCATCAATATTCAACAGGGCATCTCTGAGGTAAATAAAAAAAGATTATTTTTGTGGTCTTAATGTAAAAACTTCAATGGATGCAATCAGCAACATCAACACTTAAAAGAAAAGTACTTTTTATTGACCGCGATGGTACTATCATCATTGAACCACCGGTAACCTATCAGATAGATAATCTGCAACAACTCGAATTTCTGCCGGGTGTAATCCGTAATCTTTATTTTATCAGGCAAAAACTTGATTTCGAATGGGCTATGGTTACCAATCAGGATGGACTCGGAACGGAAGTTTATCCGCAGGAACATTTCGATATGGTACAGGGCAAGATGATGCAAATCCTGAATTCGGAAGGGATTGATTTCGATAAGATTTTTATTGATAAGTCGTTTCCCGAAGATAACCTGCCTACCCGAAAACCCGGAACAGCCATGCTAACAGAGTATTTTTCCGACGACTACGATTTGGCTGGTTCATTCGTGATTGGCGACAGGTTGACAGATGTTCAGCTGGCGAAAAATCTGGGATGTAAGGCCATCTTTATTCATGACGATAAGACTTTGGTTGAGGAGGCCGGACTTGCTGAGTTTTGCGCTTTGCAAACAACTTCGTGGGATAGCATTACCGAGTTTTTATTTGCCGGTGAAAGGGTTGCAGAGGTGGTTCGTAAAACCAAAGAGACCGATATCTACGTGAAAATCAATCTCGACGGAAACGGGGAAGCCGACATCAATACAGGACTGAAGTTTTTTGATCATATGCTCGACCAGATTGGCCGTCATGCCGGATGCGATTTAACCATCCATGTAAAAGGCGACCTTGAAGTTGATGAGCATCATACCATCGAGGATACAGCCCTGGCTTTGGGCGAAGCATTGCTTAAAGCCCTTGGCAATAAAAGAGGCATCGAACGTTATGGCTTCTGTTTGCCCATGGATGAAAGTCTTTGTACGGTGGCACTCGATTTCGGTGGTCGTCCGTGGATTGTATATGATGTGACTTTCAAACGTGAGTATGTTGGAGATTTACCTACAGAAATGATTTTTCACTTCTTCAAATCACTCAGCGATGCTGCCAGGATGAACCTCAATATCAAAGCTGAAGGCGACAACGAACATCATAAAATTGAAGGAATCTTTAAAGCG
>CAYMDE010000090.1:0-2383 GCA_964389115.1 uncultured Paludibacter sp.
TGATATATTGTCGGTAGGACGAAGCAGTTTATACCTTTCAGTAAGCGTAATATCTTCATTATAATTCTTGTACAGGTAAGATCCTGACATATCTCTGAAATCAATCAGAGATTTGAAAGCACTGTAATCACTTTGCTGAAGAATCTTATCCATATTATCCATCGGAAGATTTACAACCGACACTTCATGTGCAATACCATTACGGGCTTTCAGGTTCGGGGTTACAATTTGCCCGTTAACCACATTACCGATTTCCCCCCTGGCATGCATCTGACCTGATACTAATGGAACATCTGGGAAAAACGCATTATAATCAGCGGAAGTCAGATTAGCTTTGCTGACATAACTTTCCATGAAAACAGGAAAATACTTATAATTATAGGTAGAAGCACTAAAAGTAGCAGAATTTACATTCTGATCAATTACCCAGTTATTGTTAAACTCAGGATCCTGATAAATAGTCTTGTAGTAATATGTCTGCTTTTTAAATGCATCACCGCGGTCATAACGTGCTCCAACAGTTCCCCTGAAAAAGTCGCTGAGGTTTTCTGAAAGCCAGTAAGACTGAATAATCGAATAGGATACAATCTGGTTTACTATCTCGTCGGGGATACTTTCCACGGTAGCATAACCGTGCTTCTGCATGAATGACTGAAAAGCTTCGTCGTTCGGCGCCATCAGGGTAAAGAATCCACCTTCCCTGATTTGTCCGGAATAAAGCGTTCGGTCGATGCAAGCCAAATAGTGCTTAAAACGACCCTCCTCTTCCAACACCTTAAATAAGGGTGCTGCCAACCAGTCGGGCTCAGCAAAATAATCATCGTTGGCATTCTCGCAACCAATCATTATCAGTGCGCTGAAAAACAAGATGAAAAAGGTTTTAAATTTATGAATCATATCAGTTAACTTAAATATAATTACAATGTGTTTTGAAATTTCGTATAATTGAAGAAGACTCAGGAAAACCGGAAAACTTATCTCCCGAACACCCCTGAATCATGCTGATTTTATTTTTTGGTATTATTCTTTTTGTTGGCTAACTTTCATTTTGATTATTATACGGTTCTAATTCATGGTATTTGTTAAAAAATATTCATATTTGATTGGATGTTTTTCATTTTATGTATGATTTATCATTCTTTTTGACCTAAAATTCACACACTTTTTGGGTTTTTTCATGACTTTGACACTCTAAAACATTGCGAATTTATGTTGTTTTTATTAAATAGCTGTAATCAAATTGAACCAAAACTAATCAAAATGAATCACTATGCTTCAATTTGAATGAATTCACATGTATATGTACAATCGTACATAATGCGTATGATATTCAATCTCCGTCGGGTTTTATTAAATCCATGCCGGGCGACAATGGTAAATGGAAGTTCTCAAATAACAGGGATGGATTGCCAGGATCAAAGGAGGGCATATCAATTACAAAGTCTGCAAGATTAAGCTCATTTTCTCGTATCCCCTGAATCACGCATTTCGCTATCAGGTATGCTCCGTATGCGTTGAAATGTGTATTGTCAGCCAAGGCCTGCGCTTGCCCGGGGAAGGTATTGGCAGGATAGTGTACGAAAGCATTCTTCGATCCCTCAACACCAAGTGTTTCGTATAAGATGGTGGTCATCGCATTTAAATCAATCAATGCCACCCGCTCCTCCTGAGCCACTTTAATTCCTGCAGCCGGAAAGTCATCGAGGGTATTAATCAATTTGCCATGCTCATCAAAGCGACGACGGGCTGTGGGTGTTACCACAACGGGAATAGCCTGTTTATTACGTGCTTCACGGATAAAATGGCGCAGGTTATCGGAATACGACTTCCATGGACCATCGTTCGGACCAGTCATTTTTTGATCGTTATGCCCAAATTCAATGAAAAGGTAATCACCGGGCTTAATCAAACTTAAAACTTTATCGAGGCGGTTCTGACTGCGGAAGCTGGCGAGAGCAAGTCCCGACTCAGCATGGTTTGCAATCGAAACCCCGGGTTTGAAGAATCTCGTAATCATTTGTCCCCACGATGCCCAGGGCTCTTCACCCTGATTCACAACCGTTGAATTTCCTGCGAGATATACGGTAATCTGATCATGCACCTGCTTTATTTCTATTGAACATATACATGGTCTGCTTCCATTAAATTCAAGAGTTAACTTTTCATCCCAGTCCAGCTTCGTAACTTCGCGCTCCTTTAACCTGACACGCCCACCGGTTGATATTTCAGGCTTTCGAACATTCACCACAAAAGAACGTGTGAGAATCTCTCCGGGCTTTGTACTAAGATTTTCAAGCATCAGCCTTCTTGATTCAGCTTTCACTGTTAAGTTGGCAGCCTCACGCCTATCTCCAAAAGTGATAGTCACCAAATAGTTTCCTTC
>CAYMDE010000090.1:2483-8148 GCA_964389115.1 uncultured Paludibacter sp.
ACAATCTTTTTAAGAAAGAACTCATCTGTGATATTAACTGAAATACTTCTTAGTTCGGCATCTGAACCTCCGGAAAACTGCTCTCTCAGGCGGCTTCTTTGATCAAGCAGATTGCGAATTCGCGCATTAAGCACTTCTGAGCTGAACGGTTTCGTCACATATCCATCCGCCCCCATCTGATATCCTTCTATTCGTGACACATCAGCTTGACGGGCAGTGAGTAAGATCACCGGTACATGACTCGTATTCTTTTCCGATTTCAGCAGGCGGCAAAGCTGGAAGCCATCCACACCTGTCATCATGATATCACTGATTATCAAATCAGGAATGATTTCGACAGCCTTATTGAATGCCTCCATCCCGTTCGAGCAAGTCACAACCCTGTACTCTTTACCAAAATTCGCCCTGAAATAATCCCTGATATCTTCATTGTCATCAACCATCATAATCAATGGAATTGATTCATCATCGTCATTAGCAATATCATTCAGACTATAAACAGCTGGTTTTTCTACTTTCTCTGCCGGTTCTTCTTTTTGAACCACCGCACCTTCCTGACGCAAAGGAATTGTTATCCTGAAACAACTTCCTTTGTCAGTATTGTTTTCTACGGATATTTCCCCTTGATGTAAAAGCACCAACTCCCTGACAAATGCCAATCCTATACCGGAGCCCTGAGCGTTATGCACAGTTCCCGGAACACGGTAAAACATATCAAAAATTTGTTGGTGATGTTCAGGTGGAATACCCATCCCATTATCTCGCACACAAATCATGACCTGATCTTGCTTAATTTGCGGGATGCGTATTTCAACAGAAACTTCGCCAAAGGGAGGTGTGAACTTCAGTGCATTCGAGATTAGGTTATTGATAATCTTACCCATTTTGTCCTTGTCAAAATCTACTTCAATATCATACTGAGTCGACTTAACTGATAAGAGGATATTCTTTTCTGAAGCCTTGTATTCAAATGCCGCTACAGCATTTTTTATAAATCCGGCCAAATCTGTTCGCACATATTCCATGGGCAGACCTTTCGACTGGATTTTGCGGAAATCGAGTAATTGATTGATTAATTCGAGCAACTGACGTGCATTCCTGCTCATCACTTTCAAAAAGTAAAGCGTCTGTTTCTCGTCTGTTTTGCCTGCAAGTATTTGCTCCAACGGGTCAATAATTAGTGTTAACGGCGTGCGAAACTCGTGCGACAACTCAAAGAAGAATTGCAGTTTGGCATTCATCAGCTCTTGATTTTTATCATGCTTTACACGCTCTTCAAAAAGTTTTTGTCTGAATTCGATGCGGGCAGCAATAAAGCGGTAAATAAACCAAAGCAGCGCAAGGACAAACACAGCATAAAGCATTTTTGCCCACCACGACAGCCACCAGGGGGGCAAAATATTAACAATGATACTTGCCGGCTCATCACTCCAAAAACCATCGCTACTTGCAGCATAAACCTCGAAAACATATTCACCATAAGGCAAATTTGAATAGGAAGCAGTACGGGCAGAGGCATCAGTATAAATCCAGTCTTTGTCGTAACCCTTCAGTCTGTAACGATATTTTGTCCCGGTAGGATTGCTGAAGTCCAGAGCAGCAAATTCGAATAGAAATGTTTTTTCGCGCCAGGTAAGATTTATTGCAGGCGTACTCTGCAACGATTTTTCAAGAATCACTCTGTTATTCAATTCTCTTCCGGGGTACATCGCCTGATGCATCACACTGAGGCGGGTGAGCACTACCACCGGCTTTGATGGATTAACCCTGATGCTCTGAGGTATAAAGGCGTTTAAACCATTCACTCCTCCAAACAACATTTCACCGGTGTTCTGATCGAAATGACAGGCACCCTGACTGAACTCAAAGCCCTGCAAACCATCAAACTGGTTAAAATTCTGAATCTCGAAGGTATTTACATTAATACGTGACAATCCTTTTTTGTGACTTACCCAAACCGACTCATCGCCATCGAATAACACTCCCATCGTAATATCGTCGGCCAAACCATTCCTGACAGAAAAATGGGTAAAGCTGTGATCGAAAGGGTTCAGGCGACTTAGCCCTGCATTCGTCGCAACCCATATCATGCCTGCATAATCTTCAGCAATGGAATAAACCTGATTGTTGATTAGTGAACCCGACTTGCCCGGTTGATGAACATAGCGCATCACTTTGAAAGGATTTTCAGCATTGTTTTGCAGAGTGAGTTTCGTAAGCCCCTCATCTTCTGTACCAACCCACAAGTTGCCGGACTTATCCTCCATGAAAGCCCTGATTAGCGCACCACCAGTAGTATTTTCCGGACTGAAACATTCAAATTCATCTTTACTGCGATTGTATCTGGCCATGCCATAAAGCGTACCTATCCACAAATTCCCTTTACTATCCTGGAAAATGCTATACACATTCGGGACACATTCAGGCATTTTGGGGTAATAAAAACTATCTGTATCAGGATTATAATAAACCAGACCTGTCTTAGTTCCAATCCACACCAAACCCTCTCTGTCGGTGTACAAAGCCCTCACTTCCGGATCGCGAAGCACGTCAACGCCAATCACCCTGAAACGTTTAACTTCAGAAGAACGGTCAACAATCGTGATACCCTGGTTACCGGAACCAACCCAGATTCTGCGCTTTGAATCGACAGTTACGGCACGAACGACATTTTCGACCAGACCACCACCTGATCTGCCAGCATAATAATACTGGAATGGCTTGATATTTAAATTCGCGTAGTTGACTCCACCATTTTGCGTTCCTACCCAGAGAATATTATCGTCATCGAGATAGAGCAAATTTATCTGATTATCGGAAAGAGAGAAGGCATTACCTGCATCATTTTGATAGACAGCAGCAAGTTTTCGGGTATGTTTATTTATCTGACTGATTGAGCGTCCATCAGAATCCCAAATGTAACTGTCATTCTCAACAGGCAATAAGTAATTGTTTTTTGAAAAATCCAGCATTTCAACTACCTCCGATGGCGCATCTTTCACTCTATAGGCAATAAAATGCTCATACTCGTAATCGAATTTAAATACATAATTACGATGATCTGTTTCTATCCAGATATTATCTTTCGAATCACGAACAATAGCGAGTATCCTGTTGTTGGGCAAAGCAGTAGAGTCGTTATCATCGGCCCTGAAAACACGAGAGTTATACCCATCATAACGCACAGCACCACCCCAGGTACCAAACCACATAAAACCGTATTTATCTTTTACTATTGAATAAACAGTATTTTGCGGTAAGCCTTCGTTAATTGTAATCCGGTGGAAACGCAACGCATCCTGTGCATGAAAACCATTACCATGAGTCAATGGCAGAATCAAGGTCGCACAAATAAAAAGGCAAATATATCGTAAAACTGAAGTTGACGTGTTTATCATTCCGGATAGCTGACTTATCGAATTCAGGGCAAATATAGTTTAAAAAATGAAAAATGAAGAAAATCCTTCAAACTTAAAACTAAACATACATCTCTAAGTAAACACTTATTAAACCACTGAATTTGATAACGTGATACACTTCAACTACTAATCAGGGGGTTGGACTTTTTATTCAAATGATTATCTTTGCGGATACTGAAAAATCTGCATCGATAATCATTTAAAAAAATATAGTTATGACTTCAAACCGATTTACCATGCTCAGCTGCATGTTAGCTTTCTTCTTTACAGGTCTGATGGCGAGCGATATCAAGTCTGAAATTACTGCCGAAAAACTGTGGGAGATGAAACGGGTGGGCTCACCTGTTGTTTCACCTGATGGAAAACTTTCAGCGATAGTTGTTACCCAATACGACCTTGAAAAGAATACTCCATCGTCGTATATATATTTAATGAACAACACTACCGGGCAGCTAAGACAGCTAACTTTCAGCGGCAAAGACAGCTCTCCTGTATGGAAACCTGATGGTTCGGCAGTAGCTTTCATATCTCGTCGTGCCGAAGGACCAGCACAGCTTTACAAACTCCCGATTGATGGTGGAGAAGCACAAAAAATCACCGATCTCCCTGTTGGAGTGTTTAGTCCGCAATGGTTCCCCGATGGCAACAGCATTGCATTCGGAGCGAATATTCATCCTGATTATGAGGGCGACTGGGATAAAATGAGAGCAATTCAGAAGAAACAGCGTGAAAGCAAAGTCACAGCCAAAGTAACCGAAAATACTACTTTCAGGTTTTGGGATCGCTGGCTGACAGATGGTTTCTTTCCACGCCTTTTCAAGGTAGAAATGGACTCTAAAACAGTGACCGACCTGATGCCTCGTTCGGCCAACTACTTCAACATGATGGGCGGAGTGAGCTACAGCATTGCACCCGACGGAAAATCGATAGCCGTGAGTATGAACAGCACACCGCCGCCATTCGACCGACTGAACAACGATATTTACATCCTCAAAACCGATGGCAGTGGTTCCATGAACAATATCACACCGAAGAACGAAGCCAACGATGTTAATCCGGCTTACAGTCCATGCGGCAAATTCATTCTATATGGCAAACAAAACATTCCGCATTTTTATGCTGATAAAGTGGTGATGACAGTATATGATATCAGCACCCAAAAGCACAATGAGATTAGCGCTGATATTGACTTGTCGTGTCAGGATTGGTTTTGGTCGGCCGATAGCAAAACAGTTTATTTCATCGCCGAAGATGATGCCCGTCAATCCATTTACAGCATCCCGGCTGCAGGAGGCACACACATTCGTCTTTACCATCATGGCACCAACAAAGGTGCGGCATTAGCCGGCAAAGATGCTATCGTTTTCTCGCACGAAACATTGAACAGTCCGGCTGAAATTTACCGCATCAACTCGCTGTGCTTTCCCGGAAAGGCAACACAACTCACACATTTCAACAAAGACATTCTGGAGAATCTCAACCTTGGAAAAACAGAAAGTGTCACATACAAAGGCGCCAATAATGCCGATGTACAGATGTTCATCAACTATCCACCCAACTATGATTCTACCAAGAAATATCCATTGGTGGTGATGATACATGGCGGGCCTCACGGCACTTTTGGCGACACCTGGCACTACCGCTGGAACAGTCAGCTTTTCTCGGCACCGGGATACATCTCCATCATGCCCAACTTCCATGGATCCACGAGTTTCGGGCAAGACTTCACCATCAGCATACACGGCGAACATGCCAACAAACCATATCAGGATATCATGAATGCTGTGGATTATATGATAGAAAAGGGGCTTGTTGACCCTAAAAGGATGGCAGCAACCGGGGGCAGCTACGGCGGCTTCATGGTAAGCTGGATTGCCGGTCATACCGACCGCTTCGCATGTCTAATCAACCACGCAGGGGTGTACGATTTGCATTTGCAGTTTGCATCCGACTATGGCGCCAATCGTTCGTATCAGTACGGCGGTTCGCCCTGGGAAAACTTCGATGTACTGAACAGTCAGAATCCTGCACAATTTGCACATAATTTCAAATCGCCCATGATGGTTATCCACGGCGAACTCGACTACCGCGTACCTGTAGCCCATGGCTTTTTGGTTTACAGCATCTACAAAAACAGGGGTCTCGACGCCCGTTTGGTATATTATCCCGACGAAAACCACTGGATTTTAGCGCCTCAAAACTCTGTTTTCTGGTATAATGAAGTCCATAACTGGCTTGAGAGGTAT
>CAYMDE010000091.1:0-8111 GCA_964389115.1 uncultured Paludibacter sp.
GCATTCGGCCCATGTTTCCGCATGAAATGCTTGGTTATCAGATGCGAATTCATTTTCAGAGCGGGATTTACCTGATACGCGATATGCGCCATTTTAGCACATTGTTCCATCACCACGGCATTGTGTACGGCATCATGCGCATCTTTTCCCCACGAGAACGGACCATGATTGCAAACCAAAACACCGGGCACATGCACCGGATTAATTCCTTCGAACCGCTCAACAATCACATTACCGGTTTCGAGCTCATAAGCTGTTTCAATTTCCTCCTGTGTCATCATGCGTGTACAAGGAATCTCCTGCGAGAAATAATCGGCATGAGTGGTTCCGATATTGGGCAAGTCAATTCCCGCCTGCGCCCAGGCAGTTGCGTAGGTAGAATGTGTATGTACTACTCCCCCTATTTCAGGAAAAGCCTTGTACAGCACCAGGTGCGTAGCTGTATCCGACGAAGGTTTCAGATTGCCTTCAACCACTTTACCATCCAGATCTACCACCACCATGTGTTCCGCTTTCATATCATCATAAGATACTCCGGATGGTTTTATCACCACCAGTCCCGACTCACGATCAATGGCGCTCACATTGCCCCAGGTGAAAATCACCAATCCGTGATCAACCAACTCAATATTGGCTTTAAATACTTTTTCTTTTAGTGCTTCAAGCATAATAATGTTATTAATATACTGATAATGTTATACTTAACCCCGCATTCATATAAGTGTATCTAAAACACTTATTATTCATGCAAATATAGACTAAATATTTTTAGTCAAAAGATTTAACTGACATGTTTTACAACATATAAATACATGTATAACTCAACATTAATATAGATTAGAAATCAACGCACAATGCTTTATATGTTAAATAATGTGAGTTATTCACGTACCTTATATCGCATGCGATATATTTTACATACTTTTGTATCGCGAACGATATAATTACTTAAACAAAATAAAAACAGCTCAGTTATGGCACAAACATTTTATGATTTCTCGGCAACATCTCTTCAAGGAAAAGAGATTAATATGGATGCCTATAAAGGCAAGGTAGTATTGGTAGTAAACACAGCAAGCAAATGCGGATTAACTCCGCAATATGAAGGACTTGAAAACCTGTACAAAGAGTATAAAGACCGCGGGTTGGTAATTCTCGGATTTCCATGCAACCAGTTCGCAGGTCAGGAGCCGGGCGATGAAAAGTCGATTTCGGAAGGTTGTCTGATTAACTATGGTGTTACATTTCCCATGTTTTCAAAAATTGATGTGAATGGCAACGATGCACATCCTATTTACAAGTATTTAAAATCAGAACTTAAAGGAGGATTGTTTGGAAGCAGCATTAAATGGAACTTTGCCAAGTTTTTAATCGACCGGGATGGAAAGCCATATAAACGCTACTCCCCTACGACTTCCCCTGAAAGTTTGAAAGAAGATATTGAAGATTTACTTGCATAAACAAGTTCAGGATTCAAACATGCCGGGGCAGAAATAATTATCTGCTCCGGTTTTGCTATATTTGCGACTTCAATGGTGACACACAATATATTATGAGCTACGAACAACTGAAACTTGAAAATCAGCTTTGCTTTCCGTTTTACGCGGTATCAAGATTAATCATCCGTGCCTATCAGGACGACCTTGACAAACTTGGAATTACCTATCCGCAGTATTTGGTGCTGATGGTGTTGTGGGAGAAAGACAATCAATCGGTGAACGATATAGCCGTGAAACTTATTCTCAACACCAATACGGTTACACCTCTTCTTAAACGCATGGAAAACAGCAACCTGATCCAAAGGAAACCATCTACTGAAGATCAGCGAAAAGTAATTATAAGTCTGACAGATAATGGTTTGGCTCTGCAAGAAGAAGCTTCAGAGATTCCTCTTAAACTATTGAAGAAGTTTGGTTCTAATTCTGATTCGGAGCAAATTGAGAATGCTTTACTCCTGAAAAACCAACTTTACGAACTTATTCGTATGCTTGAAAACATCCCCCCTAACAGCGAAAATATGTTATAAAACATATTTAGTGTATCCTGTACACTTTTTATTTGGGAATTATCCTGAAAAAAAATACTTTTGTGGCTGAATCGAGAAGAATTACATCATTTTCAAACTAATAAATCAAATTCACCATGAAAAGAATCCTTTTTTTAATGGCAGTAGTAGCTCTGGTTATGAGTAGCTGCAAGCAGGAAGAAAGAACAAAATCGGGTTTACTACGCTCTGATTTTCAGATGGAAGTGGACGGAAAAATGACCGACCTTTATGTGCTTACCAATGCGAATGGTCTCGAAATGTGTGTTACCAACTTTGGGGCAAAGGTGGTTTCGCTGATGGTGCCTGATCGTGATGGTAATTTTGCCGACATCGTGTTAGGCGATGATAATATCGACATCTATGTAAACAGCCCGAAAGATTTTTACTACGGTGCGGTAATCGGTCGCTATGGCAACCGCATTGGTGGCGCCAAATTCACCCTCGACGGCGTTGAATACCAGCTTGATGCCAACAACAATGGCAACAGTCTTCACGGAGGCTCAACAGGCTTTCATCACAGGGTTTGGGATGCCGAGCAGCCTGATAATCAAACGTTGATTTTTACTTATGTGTCGCAGGATATGGAAGAAGGCTACCCCGGAACATTGACAGTAAAAATGACTTACAAGCTGACCGACGACAATGAGTTTTACATTGAATATGAAGCCACTACCGATAAGGCTACCGTGGTTAACCTGACTCACCACTCTTATTTCAATCTTGCAGGTGCTGGCGCTCCAACCATTAACGATCATGTTCTAATGTTGAACTCGGATTATTTCACTCCGGTTGATGAAACATTGATTCCAACAGGTGAAATTACTGCTGTAGCCGGCACTCCGATGGATTTTACAACTCCTACATTGATAGGAAAAAGAGTTGATGACACCTCCTTTGAACAAATTGTATTCGGACTTGGATACGACCACAACTGGGTTTTGAACAAAACAGTACCGGGAAAACTGGAACTTGCTGCTCAGGTTTGGGAACCGGTAAGCGGTCGCTCAATGAAGGTATATACCACCGAGCCTGCCATTCAGTTTTATGGCGGTAACTTTATGAAAGGCGACACAGGTAAAGGTGGAAAGGTTTACCCACACCGTGCAGCTTTCTGTCTGGAAACACAACACTATCCCGACAGTCCGAACCAACCCCATTTCCCAAGCACGGTGCTTCGTCCGGGAGAAACATACTCACACATTTGCATTTATCAATTTATAATAGAATAATAATTATTAATCCCGGGAATTCTTAGCTGGTAAAGGCTGGGAATTCCTGTTTTTAAAACACTTATGGCACAGTTAGACTGGATTGTTATCGGGTTGTTTGCCCTGGCGCTCATCGGTATTATCGTATGGGTTTTCAAACAAAAACAGCAAAGTTCGGGTGACTATTTCCTCGCGGGAAAAGACGCTACCTGGATTGCTATCGGAGCATCGATATTTGCTTCCAACATTGGATCTGAGCACTTAATCGGACTTGCAGGCGCAGGTGCATCAAGCGGTATGGCAATGGCACACTGGGAAATGCAGGGCTGGATGATTCTGATTCTCGGATGGGTTTTCGTTCCTTTCTATTCACGAAGTATGGTGCTTACCATGCCCGAATTTCTTGAAAGACGCTACAACTCACAATCGAGAACAATTCTTTCACTCATCTCACTAATCAGTTACGTACTTACCAAAGTGGCCGTAACGGTTTACGCCGGAGGTTTGGTTTTCAAAGAAGTGTTTGGTATCGAGGAACTTTGGGGAATCGATTTCTTCTGGATTGCTGCTATCGGACTGGTTTTGATTACTGCACTTTACACTGTTGTAGGCGGTATGAAATCAGTTCTTTACACTTCGGTACTGCAAACTCCGATTTTATTACTCGGTTCGATTGTTATTGTGGTTCTTGGTCTGAGAGCTGTTGGCGGATGGGATGCAGTAGTTGCAGCAACTTCGGTTACACCTGTGAATGAGGCGGGTGACACCATGTTTAATCTTATTCGCAGCAATAATGATAAAGATTTCCCATGGTTGGGTGTTTTGATTGGGTCTTCGATTATCGGATTCTGGTATTGGTGTACCGACCAGTACATCGTACAACGTGTGCTTTCAGGTAAAAACGAAACTCAGGCTCGTCGTGGTACCATCTTCGGAGCGTATCTGAAACTTACTCCAGTATTCCTTTTCCTTATCCCCGGTATGATTGCATTTACCATGGTACAGAATGGCACTATCGTTAATGGAGAAGCTTTTAGCATGACTTCAGCCGATGCTGCATTCCCAACCCTGGTAGCGAAACTTCTTCCTGCGGGAATGAAAGGTCTCGTGGTTGCTGGTATTCTGGCAGCATTGATGAGCTCGCTCGCATCGCTCTTTAATTCATCGGCGATGTTGTTCACCATCGACTTCTACAAGCGTTTCAAACCACAGGCAAGTGAGGCTCAGCTTCTGCATACCGGTCGTATCGCTACAGTTGTTATCGTAATATTGGGTATTCTCTGGATTCCTGTGATGAAAAGCGTTGGTAGCGTATTGTATCAGTATCTTCAGGACGTACAATCGGTACTCGCTCCGGGTATTGCAGCGGCATTCCTACTTGGAGTACTTTCACGTCGCATCACACCCAAAGCCGGTTTGTGGGGTTTGATTTCAGGCTTCGTTATCGGTTTGACCCGTCTTGGAGCAAAGGTATATTACTCAACAACACCTGCTGCAGCCGACACCTGGTTCAAAGATTTGTTCTATGAAGTAAACTGGTTGTTCTTCTCGGGAGGTATGTTCCTGGTTATTGCCATCATAATGGTTGTAGTAAGTGCATTCACGAAAAGAGCCTCTGAAGCACAGCTTCAGGGTCTGACCTTCGGTTCAATTACGCCTGAACAAAAAGCCCTTACCCGTCAGAGTTGGGATAAATGGGATGTTATTCATACAGTGATTATTCTCTGTATTACCCTTGCGTTCTATATTTATTTCTGGTAAGGAGAAAATATAACAACATTCATTTCTGTGTGAATTGCTGATTAGAATTAAATGTTCAATTTTCAGCAATTCACACAGAAATTGTATATAATTAAACTATAGAAGATATGTCACCAAGCAATTACTATAGCGCACAGCAATCATTTCTTGTAGCAGTTGATTGCATCATTTTTGGTTTTAAAGATAATCAAATCAGGTTATTGGTTCATAACAGGGAAATGGAGCCCGCACGTGGTGGTATCTCACTTATGGGCGGTTTTGTCAGAGCAGAGGAATCTGTTGAGCAGGCAGCTACGAGGGTATTAACTGATCTTACCGGATTAGAAAACATCTTCATGGAGCAGGTGGGATTCTACGGCGATGTAAACCGCGATCCCGGTGAACGGGTAATTTCATGTGCGCACTATGCTTTGATTGATATCAACGAGCAGGACGATAGTTTACTGAAAAAACATCAGGCATACTGGCTGAATATAAATGATTCGGACAAACTTATCTTCGACCACCATCAAATGGTGAAGGATGCGATTTCAATTTTGCGACGCAAAGCATCTGTACAACCCATCGGTTTTAACCTGCTTCCGGAGAAATTTACATTAACACAGCTTCAGTCGCTTTACGAAGCCATTTATGCTCATCAGTTAGACAAAAGGAATTTCCGCAAGAAGATGCTGAGTCTGAATTTCCTGTTAAAAACAGACGAGATCGACAAATCAAATTCGAAAAAGGGAGCCTATTACTATAGATTCAGATCGGATAAAACCGACAACGGAAACGGCGATTATGGTTTCTAAAAAACAACCGGAAATCCAAATTGTTACATTCAGAAATCCGGTTGGGGGATATATATGGAGTTAAAACTGATTACTTAATTTTTTCAGAGATAAGTCCGTCAACAGAGAATTTTCCTCCGCCACCAATCATGCCGATAAGTCCGAGACCCAATGTCAGTATAAAATACTCCATACCTTCACCGGCCTGATTACCAAACCAATTCATGAAGAAGCCGTGCTCAACATGACCACCAATTGTCATAGCACCAAACATGGTAACAAATAATGAGAATGCCATAAAACGAGTTCCCAATCCGATGATAATTGCCAGGCTACCTACAAATTCGGCCAGCACTACCAGCAAACCAATGAGGAAAGGAATACCAGTGCTGGTAAAATAACCCAGTGTGGCTTCAAGTCCAAACCCGCCGAAAGACCCAAGCGCTTTCTGCATACCATGAGGAAGAATCACTACGCCCAGAGTGACGCGTGCAACGAGCAACGACCATGAATTAATGTCTGTTGCAAAGAATTTTTGAATTAATTTGTTCATACTTTCATCTGTTTTAACGTTAAACTTATTATAATTTACTATTTACCAGCTCATTGGAACTTCCATCACCAACAAACGGGAATGTTTATTTGCTTTAAAATTCAAGACATTAGCATCTGTAAATGCCACTGCGTCACGACCACTCAGGGTATTTCCTTCAACCTGTGTTTCACCATCAATCGACTGCACAAATACTCCCGAATCTGGATTCCTGAGTGAATAGTTCAGCTCAGTCCCTTCAGTAAGGTCAGCCATATGAAACCATGCTTCAGCATGAATCCACACACCCTGATCTGCGGGATTAGGAGATAAAATCTGATAAAATTCATTTGGTTTGGCCAGGTTCGATATTGGAATCTGGTCATATCTGGGTGTAACATTTTTCTTATTCGGGAAAATCCAAATCTGAAAAAGCGTCAGCGGATCTGTCTTGCTATCATTGTGTTCACTGTGATAAATTCCGGTACCGGCACTCATAACCTGAATTTCACCGGGCTTGATCACTCCCTTATTACCCATGCTGTCCTGATGCAACACACCACCTGAGAAAGGGATCGTAATGATCTCCATATTATCGTGCGGATGCATCCCAAAACCTTGTCCGGGAGCAATATAGTCATCATTCAGCACCCTTAAAGCGCCAAAATGCACTCTGTCGGGATTATAATAATTGGCAAAGCTAAAAGTGTGATTGGTTTTGAGCCATCCGTGATTTGCACTGCCTCTGCTGTTTGCGGGATATAATATCGTGTTCATATCGTGTAACCTTTTTAGTTAATAAAACCATTCAGGGTAAACCCTGTTTTCACGTTACAAAGATATGGCAGTGTAGAAGTGCAAAAGTTACATAAATCGGGAGTTAAGTTGCAAAAATCAGGTTTTCAAAACCGATGACTTAAATTCGATGGGTGTTAGGCCAGTATTCTTTTTAAAGAAGTTATTGAAATGTGCGGCTTCCTCGAATCCCAGAGAAAAAGCCATTTCCTTATTGGTGAGGCCGCTAAAGATGAGAAATCGTTTGGCCTCAGTAACTATTTTACTCTGGATATGCTCTTTGGCTGATTTGCCAGTGATTGATTTCACCGTTTTATTTAGATAATCGGAGGTCACGGCAAGGCGATCGGCATAATCATTCACTTTATGCGTTTCGGCATAATGGCGATTGAGCAGTTGTTTAAAATTTCGCAACAAGTGATTCGATGTTTCCAGAAATTGTGGATTTTCAGTTTTATGAAGCGAGCAATGATTATTACATTGAATCAGCAGAAGTTTAACCAGAGCACCTACTGCTTCCAGGGTGTATTTTTCGAGTGTCGAAGCAAATATCTCAATTTGCGAGAATAGATTCAGATATACCGGAAGCGACGGTTCATGTACAGGAAGGGGCGGCGATTGGCCAAAATCGTTGAACAAGTAAATATCATTAATCAGGTATTCCGGAATTGCGTTCGCAATAACAAATTCTTCGGTGAAGGAGAGTATCCTGCCCTTTGGTTGCGTTTCAAATTGCAGTCGGTGCATTTGTCCGGGCATCACAAAATAGAGCTGCCTGTCCTCAACCCTGAACTCGGTAAAATCAATGACATGCGTTCCGCTCCCCGATTCCACAAAATAGATATTATAATAATCATGGCGATGAGGCACAGTGCGAATACCCTCTGTCAATCCATACATTTCTTCCATTTTTTTGATTGAGAAATGGGGCGACGAGAGAGATTTATCTGAAAGCGAATATGTTTTAATTTCCTGATGTAACATGATTAATATAT
>CAYMDE010000092.1:0-7704 GCA_964389115.1 uncultured Paludibacter sp.
GAGCTTTCTGCAGCTGTAAACTAATACTGCTACAAGTATGTATCAAAGGAATAAGATATCTTATTCCTTTTTTTTTACATTTTTTTGCGAAATATCGATGAGTTAATTTGGATTAACAAACAATTATGATCATACTATTGGCGCCTTCAAAGAATATGCAGGCAACAAATTCTTTGTTTCCGTATAATTATTCAATCCCCGAATGTTTAGATGATGCCAAAATTATTATTGAGACTCTTAAGAAATTAAACACTTCGGAACTTTCAATTCTATTAAAAACAAATTCAAAGCTCACGCAACTCAATCTTGACAGAATCTATCAGTGGAGTACCCCATTCACAACTGATAACTCCTACCCTGCAGCTTTGGCATATGATGGCGAGGTTTACCGTGGATTAAATGCACAGAGTTTCAGCAAAGAAGATTGGGAATTCGCCAACACTAATCTTCGTATCTTATCCGGACTTTACGGGATTTTAAAACCTGCAGATATTATACAACCATATCGATTGGAAGTGGGGACAAAACTTGTAAATGTACGTGGCAATGATCTTTATTTATTTTGGAAGAAAGTGATTAATAAGAAAATTGCTGAGTTGGCATCTGACAGACCTATACTTAATCTTGCATCATCAGAATACAGTAAGATGCTTGATCAAAAGACCTGGAAAAAGCAATTTATAAGTCCTGAGTTTTTCGAAGAAGGCCCGAATGGCCATCGTAAAGTTATCATTTACACCAAAAGAGCACGAGGTTTAATGGCACGATTCGTAATTCAAAACAATATTGAAAACCCAACAGACTTGCAGGCATTCAATGATGAAGGATATTGGTATCACACGGGGATGTCCACCTTTAACAAACCGGTTTTCATACGTTAAATAATTCAATTTTGTAAAAGTTAACCGAACATTTTGGACTCAGGTAAGGTTTTTGTTTAACTTTGTGGTCTTGAATAATATGATAAAAAGATGATTAGTATGAAAAAACTTGGATTAATTGCAATGGTTATTTTTATGGCTGTTGGATTAGTTGCTCAAACTACTACTCCGACACCGACACCAACACCTGCCACTCCGCAGGCTCCTGCACCGGTAATTACTTTTGAAAAAACCTTGCATGATTTTGGCAAATTTAATGAGCAGGATGGTACAGTAACATATAGTTTCAAATTCACAAATACCGGCAATGCTCCGTTAGTTATAAACAGAGTTCACGCTTCTTGCGGCTGTACTACTCCCAACTGGACCAGAGAACCCATATTACCCGGAAGATCCGGAACAATTACAGCTTCATTTAACCCTGCTGGCCGTCCGGGTGCATTTCTGAAGACAATTTCTGTTTTTACAAATGTAGGCCCTAATGCATCTACTTTAAGCATCAAAGGTGATGTAACCCCAAGACCTGCAGTCTCAAGAGATTAGCAAACATATCGCATGCAAAAAAAGAAAATTCATCCTGAGAACGACCCGCAATACAAAGCACTGGCCGTTAATGAGGGTGTAAGTGATGTTCCGGCTGTTAATCCCTATAAAAAAGGGAAAATCAAGCGCCGTATATTTACTGCAAACGAATACGTGGAAGGAATTCTCCGTGGAGATATTGCAGTATTAAGTCAGGCCGTTACATTAGTAGAAAGCTCTCTACCTGAACATCAGCAGATCGCTCAGGATGTTATTGCTATGTGCTTACCTCATGCAGGCAACTCCATCAGAATTGGTATTACCGGGGTTCCGGGCGCAGGTAAAAGTACATTTATTGAGGCAATGGGGATGTACTTAATCCGAAAAAAACACAAATTGGCGGTTTTAGCTATCGACCCAAGCAGTGAAAGAAGCAAGGGAAGTATTTTGGGAGATAAAACCAGGATGGAAGAGTTATCGGTTGCTGCCAATGCATTTATTCGTCCTTCCCCTTCAGCCGGTTCTTTGGGTGGCGTAGCTCGAAAAACCCGTGAAAGTATTATTCTTTGTGAAGCAGCAGGCTTTGATATAATATTCGTTGAAACGGTCGGTGTCGGTCAGTCGGAGACAGCTGTACATTCAATGGTTGATTTTTTCCTTTTGTTACAATTGGCAGGAACAGGCGATGAACTTCAGGGTATTAAACGTGGCATTATGGAAATGGCTGATGGTATTGCCATTAATAAAAGCGATGGCAGCAATATTGAAAAATCTATGCTTGCCAAAAATCAGTTCGAAAGCGCGTTGCATCTCTTTCCAATGCCCGATTCAGGATGGAAACCTCAGGTAATACCTTGTTCGGCTATAGAAAATACTGGCATCAGCAAGATATGGGAAATGATAATTGACTTCATGACTTTCGTTAAAGAGAATGGATATTTCTACAATCAGCGTAACGATCAGTCGAGGTATTGGATGTATGAAAGCATCAACGAGCAACTCAGGAACAGCTTTTATAACCACAAAGAAATCAACGAGATGATTCCTGATATTGAAAGAAGAATTCTCAGCAATGAAATTAGTTCATTTACCGGAGCTAAAATCCTGCTCGACTATTACTATCAACACAACAAAAAAGAAAAGTGATTACCAAAAACTAAATCGTTTTCAGCATCACTTCTTAAATTACAATCTTCATTTCAGAGCATAAGTGCTGAGGCAACTTCAGCTGCCACTTTTTCACCTTTAATTTCTTCTACAATTTTCAAAGCAAATGGAAGCGCAACGCCTGGTCCCTTTGCAGTGAAAATATTTCCCGACTTAACCACCTTTTCATCAGAAATTCGAGCGGCTTCAAGTAAGTTTTCAAATCCGGGATAGCAAATTGCCTCACGACCCTTCAACAATCCCATTTTCCCTAAGATAGAAGGAGCAGCACAAATTGCGGCAACCTGTTTCCCTTTAGATGCATGAGCTGAAATCAATGACTTCAAACCAACATGATTATCCAGGTTGGTTGTTCCGGGCATACCTCCGGGGAGGAAGATCAAATACTCTCCATCGAAACTCAGTTCGGAGAACAGCTTGTCGGCCACCACACATACACCGTGAGCGCCACACACTTTCAGTTCATCGGAAATCGACACTGTTACCAAATCGATTCCGGCACGACGAAAAATGTCCATGGGGACAACGGCTTCAATTTCCTCGAAACCTTCAGCCAGAAAAAGATAGATCTTCATACTTTACCTCAATTTAAAATTATATGTTATTGTACCAATCACATCTCTGTCTCCTGTAGAGAATTTTGTTCTTAATGCTGCTTCTCTGGCAGCCTGTAACAACTCCGGACTCGAAATATTCGATCTTCTTACTGTTGCACTCGTTACAGTACCAGATGCATTAACCCTGATTTCAACTGTAACAAAACCCTCAACATTCTCATTATATCTCGGAGCAATCATATTGCCCACCAAACTCCTTCCTGTGAGCGACCAACTGTTACCACCAGACTGCCCGGTTCCGACCGGATTGCCTGCAGGAGCTGTAGTCTGGGTATTTGTTCCTGACCCTGAAGTTGCACCAGAGCCAAATGAACCTCCAATAAGATTATCTGCCTGCTGTGCTTGTTGCGCCTCCTGTTCGATCCTTCTTTGATCATCCCTGTTAGGTTGTTGGACCGGGGTTTCCGGCTGAGGTCGTGGCGTAGGATCGGGTTGAGGACGTGGATTTGGCTCAGGTTTTCTTGTTTCCGGAATCACAACTGACTGATCTCTTTGAGTCAACAGGTCGTCTTTATTCTCAGGAGCAGTAACCGTTGGTGGCGTTGATGTAACAGCCTCTGAAACAGGATTGTCCCGCATAGTTCCGGCACCATCGATCACTTCGCCAAAGCTAATCATCAGCCCCTCATCATCGTCATTTCGACGTACAGGAAGAAAAATGAACAGCAACAAAAGTATTACAATGACCGCAGTAATTGTAGTTCCTATGTACGCATATTTTTCCGATTCTCTCATTTTACTTACTTTGATAAGGCCCTTGTTGCTATAACAAGCCTCAGTCGGTTTTTATTTGCAATGTCCAGCACACGAACAACTTCTCTGTATGATATCTCCTGATCAGCATGCAATGCAATTGAAGTTGTTGAATCTGTAGCGACCAAATCCATGATATATGATTCGAGCAAATCAGGCTCAACCTGTACCGGCGCAGCTTGTCCTTTAGCTACAAAATACCTGCCATTTCCATCTATCGAAACCTTGGCAATTACGGATTTAGTCGAGGTCGAAGCAGAACTTTCAGGCAGATTAAGTCTGATATCATTGGGTGACGACATCGTGGAAGCCATGATAAAAAACAGCAATAGCAAGAAAACGATATCAGTCATTGACGACATCGAGAAGCCAGCTTCAACTTTAGTTCTTTTTTTGAGTGACATATATTTTTCACTTAATTTTCAAAATGTTAACTTCAGATTGCTACCTATTAGCAACCAATTTATATTATGCTGGTTCATTCAACATATCCAGGAATTCCATTGTTCTTGCTTCAAGTTTACGCACAACTGAATCTACTCTTGAAACTAAGTAATTATATCCAAAGTAAGCAATAATACCTACAATCAAACCGGCAATAGTGGTAACCATTGCCTGATACATACCCACTGAGAGGTCACCCAGCTGAATCGTGCCCTGATTGTTCTGCGCCATGTTATAGAATGTGGTAACCATTCCGGTAACAGTACCAAGGAATCCGAGCATTGGCGCTCCCCCTGCAATTGAAGCCATAATAACCAATCCCTTTTCAAGATTTGCAATTTCCAGATTTCCAACGTTTTCAATAGCTACCAGCACATCGTTCATAGGTCTTCCCAACCTGCTAATCCCCTTCTCAACCATGCGTGCAGTTGGGTTATTAGTATCTCTGCAAAGCTTGAGGGCAGCTTCTACTTTACCATCAGTAATATAGTCTTTAATTCTGTTCATAAAAGATTTATCCTCCTCTAGAGCCTGTTTAAGAGTCAATAACCTCTCGATAAACATATAAACAGCAATTGCCAAAATGATTGCTAATATAAGAACAATAGGTCCTCCATATGTGGCCATAGTCCAGAGATTCATTTTCTGTGGTGCTTCAGTGGTAACCAAATCACTTTGCAATAAAAGTAACATTAACTGATTCATAATAAATTATTTGATTGATTTAAGAATTTGTTTATACTCATTTATAGTTCTTTCAATTCCGAGATAAAGTGCCTCAGATATCAGCGCATGACCAATTGACACTTCTTCGATCCAGGGTATTGTTTTGACCAGATAATACAGATTATCAAGGCTCAAATCATGTCCGGCATTGATACTCAATCCAGCTTTTTGGGCAAGAAGAGCAGCTTCCAGAAAAGGCTGTACTGCTTTTTCGTGGTTAATATTAAACAAAGAGGCATAGGGCTCAGTATAGAATTCAACGCGATCGGTTCCGGTAAGTGCTGCATATTCTACATGTCTCAAATCTGTCCCTACAAATATCGACACTCTGATTGAATAATCATGTAACTCATTAACAATATCCTGAAGAAGCGATAATGAATTAACTGTATCCCAACCCGAATTCGAAGTAATTGCTTCCGGCGGATCGGGCACCAATGTTACCTGATGAGGCTTTACTGATTTTACCAATTCCATAAACGATGGAGATGGATATCCTTCTATATTCAATTCTGTAGAGATAACAGATTTTAAATCTCTAACATCCTGATATCTGATATGTCTTTCATCCGGACGGGGATGCACTGTAATGCCATCAGCTCCGAATCGCTCACAATCCAGGGCAAATTTCAAAACATCAGGAATATTTCCTCCACGGGCATTTCTGATTGTTGCAACCTTATTAATATTTACGCTTAGTTTTGTCACTATGATTTAAAAATTTGCAGATTCGCTATTTAAATGTTTCCTTTGCAAACAATTCAGCCGTCGAACCGGTTTATTCCGCACAAAAATAATCCAAAAAAACGAAGTAAAAAAATATGACTCTGGCTATATTCGGTAATACTTTTAAGCCTTCAATTCTTTCAGTCGTACGCGAAATAATACATTTTTTCAACGACAAGGATGTAGTTATGCTAATCAGCGAATCAATCTATGAATTTATCTCCCAAAACAATATCTCAATCAATCCCAATCATCATATACTTACAGATGATCAATTTGAGGCAGATTTGGTAATCAGTATCGGAGGAGATGGTACATTTCTGAACACTGCTGCGCGTGTTGGTGCAAAAAACATACCTATTTTGGGCTTTAATACCGGACGATTAGGTTTTCTTGCGGATGTATCAGAAAATGAATTAATAGATGCTTTAAATGCAATTATTGAGAACAGATTATCTGTTACCGAACACTCCATCCTCAAAGTTGAGTTACCAAAAGCATATCAATCAGAATATCCTTACGTATTGAATGATGTTTCTATTCTGAAACAAGATAGTTCGTCGATGGTTAGCATCAATACTTATCTTAACGGAGAAGCAATACACACATATCATGCAGACGGACTGATCGTTTCGACTCCTACAGGTTCCACTGCATACTCTATGAGCGTTGGAGGACCATTAATGGCTCCACAGTCGCGATGTATTATCTTATCTCCTGTTGCGTCGCATAGCTTAACTGTAAGGCCATTGGTGATTCCCGATGACTGGGTAATTGAACTTGAAGTGATGTCGAGGAGTGGTTGTTATCAAATATCTTTAGATGGAAGAACTATTGTTTTAGAAGAAACCAACAGAATCAAGATTACGCAGGGAGAATATAAAATAAGGGTAGCAAAACAAATGAATCACACTTTTTTCGACTCATTGAAATCAAAATTGATGTGGGGACTTGATAAAAGGAATTAAATGGCTTCTGCAATAAACACACAAGGACCAATTGGTATTTTCGACTCGGGATATGGGGGATTAACCATTCTATCGGGCATAAGAGAACAATTGCCAGGCTATGACTATATATATCTCGGCGACAATGCAAGAACTCCTTACGGAACCCGCTCATTTGAAGTTGTTTACAAATTCACTTTGGAGTGTGTACAGAAACTCTTCGATATGGGATGCCATCTTGTAATACTGGCATGTAATACCGCTTCAGCCAAAGCCTTAAGAACTATTCAACAGAGAGATTTACCTCATATTGATCCTAACAGAAGAGTTTTAGGAATTATACGCCCTACGGTTGAAGCCCTTGTTCATCATTCTGAAAATGGTCACATCGGTATACTTGCAACTCCGGGAACTGTTCAGTCAGGATCATATCCAATTGAAATAAGTAAACTCTTACCTGATTTTCATGTATCTGAGGAATCATGTCCTATGTGGGTACCATTAATTGAAAACAATGAACATTTGGGTCATGGAGCAGATTTTTTCATCCTTAAAAACCTTCGGAATTTACTTGAAAAAGATGCCAAAATTGATAGTATAGTTTTGGGTTGCACCCACTATCCGCTTTTAATCCCAAAGATTAAACAATTTCTGCCAGAGAATGTAAAAATAATCTCTCAGGGTAGCATAGTTGCAAAAAGTTTGAGAGAATATCTTTTCAGACATCCTGAGATGGATGCCAGATGCCGCAAAAATGGGATTATCACTTACTACACTACGGAATCAGTCGAGAAGTTTAAAAGTTCTGCTTCGATATTTATGCGCGAAGATATCGAGGCTGAACAGATAGTTTTTTAATTTACATGCAAAAAAAAGTCCCGACTACATATTGTTGTAATCGGGACTTTAAAAACGGCGGTT
>CAYMDE010000093.1:0-7656 GCA_964389115.1 uncultured Paludibacter sp.
CGCATCCGACTCACAGTTCACGAACCGCTGGCAGTAAAGGATTACGACTTCAATACTTTGTTTGAGCTGACCGAGAAAACCATCGTTGATGCTATTGAGATAGACTAATCATCTCCCGGTAATGCAAGATGTGATGCCCGGAATGCGCTTTCTTTGCTGAGTCAATCATTGCTTTGGCTACCGTTTTCGCTTCAATAGGTTTCTGATTATCAGGGATCAGGGAGCGAAACGGACGCATCAGTACGGCTGCAATCTTCTCGGCTGGTCTGGGTGATTTCCTTTCTCCAAGCAATAATGAAGGCCTGAAAATGCTCGTTGAAGTAACGGCTGTTTTGATAACTTCATCCTCGACGATACCTTTCATTTTAAGGTAGAAGTTTCGGCTTTGATTGTTTGCGCCCACAGAAGAAACAAGCTGAATCGACTCAGCACCACAGGCTTTGCCTATTCGTGCCACATTAACAGGAATGTCAACATCAATTTTGCGGTAAGCGTTTAGATCAGGAGTTTTCGCGCGGGTGGTACCTATGGCGCAAAACAGGGCATCGCTGCCTGCAATGGCTTTTTCAAGTGCTTCCAGATCTACAAAATCTAATTCAGTCACCTTCACTTTAGGGTGATTGATGTCGATTGGCCTTCGTACAATAACCCTGATTTCGCCAAAGTACGAATCTTCAGTTAATAAGTCAAGTATGTGAGAACCAATGAGTCCGGTTGCGCCAATCAGGCATGCTGTTTTTGTTTTTTGCATTTTGAGTTGTTTGTTTTCTGTTTAAAGGTTAATTGTAAATCGTGTGAAATAACAGAGAATCCTCAAATGGACTCTCAATACACCGGAGGTGTATACTATACATAACCCCCGGATTTATCCGGGGGGATAAAAAAGGGAAAAGGCTAATAACCCCGGCGGGGTTACCCGGTTAATACAGGGATACTCCTACGGAGTAAAGTTTGCAGACTTATGCTCATCCCCCGGATAAATCCGGGGGTTATGCACAGGTTACACCTCCGGTGTATTAAAATCCCTTTGGATGATTCTCTGTTATTTTACACGAAAAATAATTAAACCCATTTTAAATAACACCCCTTCCTGAAATATTGTTTTGTCTTATTTACAAAAGAGATACTATTGGGATTGAATAACTTATGTTTTCCACTCCTAAATCATACAGGGTTTTATACGATATAGTTTATTGTAAGAAAGTATCACTCACAGGGTCGTTCTTTCTGAATAAATAATTTAATTCTAAATATATATTTTCTAAACTAAACGATTCCTAATTCCAATTTTTTATTTTATATTTGTGCTGTTTTTGGTGTTCTGTCTTATTTCTTTTCGGGGGAATTTATTGAGTTAATTTTATTGTCTGTTTTATATTCATGATAATTAATGATTTATGGTTGCTGTTAGTCTCGTTTTGTATTTTGGCTCAATATTTGAAAACCGCCGCACGTTCAATTTAAAACCCGTTGATTGAAGACGGTATGAGATCGCAATTCATTCTTTTATTTGGCAATAAGATTGTTAAAATAAAATTCAGCTCTTCAACTTTGACGGTTTTAATTTCAATTTTCAGTTTCGTTTTTTTAGAATAATATAATGGCTCAATCATTATTGACTGCCATGTGGAAGGATTATGTTTATTTGCAAACACAATAAGCACTCTTGTGAAATTTTTTTAAACCAAATATGTACAACTTAATTTAATCAAAATGAATCGTTTATTACTATTTTTTCTGATGGTTGGCTTGTTGAGTCCGTGGAGTTCCCGGGCCAATAGTGCATCCTCAACTGATATTCCTGTTTTTCAGGGGTTTGTTGAGCTTAACAGGGATGGCCGGAGTTTCAGCTATGCTTTTGCTGCCGGCGATAATGTGATTATCAAGGTCGGAACGGAGAAGAAAAAAGAACTCCGCAATGCCAAACTGGTATCTTCAACAGGTGAAGTGCTTTGGAGCAGAGACAACACCAAAACTTTCTCAGCTGAAATTCCGATCAATAAAGAGGGTGTTTACACTTTTACTGTGGACAAAAAAGCTTGTTCAATCAGAAGGTAAGTGTTGATATTGTTCGTAAATCCGGTTCGCTGGCCGATTTTAACACTGCCTTCCGCAAACACAACATGTATTTTGCTGATGAGGTTAACTACCAGGTTGATTCGGCTGTGGGTTACTTGCCTGCCGAATTTAGTATGAAAGAGTTCAAAGTGTTCAATAAGTATTATTTTGAAAATATAAATCTGTATCAACACCGCGATCAGGTGAAGGGTAACCTGGCGCTCGACGGTAATCACGCCAAAGGCTTTGCCATGGAGATTAAACCTGATTTGGTTCCTGCCGATGCCAAATTTAAGTCCTATACTTACTCGCTCAACTCGGTGCTTGGTGGTCAGAAACATTGGGCTATCGCTGAGTTAACTGCACAAATCGGTGGTACAGCTGCATCCATCTTCCTGACTCCCGCGGCTGGTTTTGCAGTGCATGGTGCGATGGCACTTGTAGGTCCGGCACCCAACAAGGCTCCCGTGATGTATTACATGTCGAACCGCCATTCGGATATTAAAACGGTTGGTGAGATTAAGTCGAATTTCAACAAGGCTGCCAATGTTTCCAATATGGCTACCGGGGCTCTTGCAACCGGACTGGGCTTTATTAGCGGTAAAGCGGCCAGAGCCGTTCGTGGTGCAACAATTGATACCAAAGACGAAGGCGACCTTGATTTTACGCAAAAGGGAAATGTGACCAACTTATTCGTCAATTCAGCGATTCCCCCATCAGAAAAGTACTTCATTATGACTAATTCCTACCTGGCTCATGCCAAGAATATTCATTTGAGTGCCACTGCTTTATATTACTTCCCTACTTTCTTTACCGTAATGGCTCAGGAAGAGGATTATAAACTCAGAACGATTCAGGTTCCCAAAACTGAAACGAAACATGAGAAAGTAACCACATTGATATCAATCAGGGATTAATCAAAAAATATAAAGCAAGATGAAAACAACATATAATCGTCATTTTATTATAATGATACTCCTGTGCATGTTTAGTGGCGGTATTGCATTCGCACAAACGCAGGCACAGAAAGTGGTGACAGGAAAATTCTCCTCTACAAGAAACAATACATTACTAAAAACTTTCGGAGTTTCAAGGGGTGATGTAATTGACATTAAAGTAAAATCTTTACACAAGAAACGCGGAGTTGACATTACGATTGTGCAACATCCTGGTAATTCTCTCGTGATGGAGTTTCAGGGTGCTACGAACCTGAACCGTAAAATCATAGCTCCGGCTGATGCCATTTACCAGGTTTATTACGGTGGCGAGCGTGCCGATTTCGAAATTGATATTACCAACAATACCCGCAATCCGCAGGGAGCTGGCAGGGGCGAGATTGTGTATGTGCGCATCCCTGATACGCTTCATGTTAGCGGATATGTGAACCGCCCGATTGGTGAGAATTACAAATTGACTCCCTACAAAGAGAAAGTGATTCTGAATAAGATAATTCAGACGGAACCTGTAGCTAACCGCGACTTCATCACCGGCGAAGATTTAATGAATTTGTATATCACCGGAGATGTGAAAGATGAGTACCGTGAACAGAAGCTATTATCTGTCAATGTGAGTTTAATCGTCGATGCACCCTCCAGTTATCATGCTATTTCAGGGGTTGTAAAAGCCGGTATGGATGCGTTTATTCCTGAGATTTCGCCGTCGAAATTTATCGGCGGAAGCAAGGGTAAAACCAACCCGAGCAATATGTACGAAGTGGTAAAAGACTCAAAAAAGGAGAGAGAGAAGTGGGAGAAAACCATTCAAACCATTAAGCTGGCACAGGAATTAGGCGATTCGCTTCGTCCGGGTACCAACTCTACTGCCGATAAAATTCTGGAAACTACAGGCTTTTTGCTTGATACCGACGGAATGAAGAAGATGGCGCTTAACAAAGGACTGAAGGCTGTAGGTGCGTCGAATGAGGTGTTGGCTTTAGCTGATAAGGTGATGAACATCCCGAGTGCAACCGACTTCCTGAAGGATGGTTTCGATAAGTATGCCAGTCAGATTAAAGGTCGCGCCAATTTACAGGTTTATGAGCCCAGAAAATTCGCGGAAGATCTCTGCACAATGCCTGAACCTACCAAAGAATACTGGATACAGTCGGCGATGAACTTCGGGAAAAACAATGGTGGTTTCTGGGATGTGCCCGGACGACAGCCAACTGCGAAGAATGGTCTTCAGATTCAGTGCTATGATATTGATGAAGGAGCAGACCGCAAATTCAAATTTGTTGCCTCATCGCGCTTCCCCGGATATTACGAGATTCATTCAGCATTATCAGGATATGTAATTGAGAATGAAGGTGGCAACCCTGAAATGAAAAAGAATGGTACCAGCATGGTATTGTGGCAACGTCATGGTGGCGAGAGTCAGGTTTTCAGAATCAAGCATATGGGAAACGGTCGCATTCGTATTTACAATTATAACGAAAATGTAGTCCACCTGGCAGGAAGAAAAAACGCCAACGGAACCGATATTGCTGTTTGGGCTGACCACGATGGCGACTGGATGGATTGGTATTTGGTTGATCCCGAGACTAAAACAGCATTTATTCCGCAGAGAAACAACAGAACAGTTGAAGTTTGGCGCGATGTGGCACTTATCAACAAAACGGGTGGAGCAATCAATGAGACTATTGAATACGGCAAGCAGGGCGAACCACTGAGAGCCAACTTCCCATACAAAGAACTGAAGTTCGTTATTCGTCAGGTTGATTATGTATCGGATGCGAAACTGATTGTGGAAGCTCAGTACGAGATTACTGACTATACCGAAGTGATAAAGTATCGCCGAGATACTCAGCCTGTTAGCACGAGAGATTTCTGGACAGCTTATCTTGTTAATTATGATTATGCCATCATGTATAAAGATCAGGTGCAGAGTCATTATGAGCTTGTTACCGAAGCTGTTTACAATAATCCACAGCGAATAACTACTGAGGTAAGAAATCCCAACGATCCGGTTCAAAGTACAAGATTACAGAGGTATCAGGTGCTGACAAGTCAGCAGTAAGCGGCAAGCGACTGAATAGTTGTTGAGCAGAAAAAAAAAGGCAGCAAATCGCTGTCTTTTTTATTGTGTAGTGAACAATAGTTCTCATATTATACTAAATTTGCAGTGTTTTGCGTTTTCAACTTCAATAATGTTTTACATTAACAACTATCGCCATGTGTAATCGAATCATCATATTATTGCTGACTACATTCTTCACAATATCTCATATTAACGGTCAGGCCATTAATCTCAACGATCAGTGGAAATTTAATCTGGGCGATGATGCCCGATGGGCAACTTCTGAGTTTAATGATGACTCGTGGATAACGCTATCCTCGGCAAAAGCGTGGGAAAATCAGGGATTTGTTGATTATGATGGTTTCGCTTGGTACAGACGCAAAGTCGTAGTGCCAAACGGAATGAGAAACCAGGTGCGCCGTTACGGAGGCATGAAACTCATCATTGATACCATAGACGATGCTGATCAAATCTATTTCAATGGTTATTTAATTGGTTCAACAGGCAGCTTTCCGCCCGATTACAAAAGCGAATACAATAAAAGAAGGGTTTATACAATTCCACAGTCGTACATCAATTTCGGAAGACCTAACCAATTGGCTGTAAGGGTGTATGATGGCGGTGGTTATGGAGGAATCATTTCTGAAACAATAACAATTCGACCATTGGTGGCGACCGATGTGCTGGAGCATACTTTTAATGTTCCCGGTAAAGATTGGATATTAAGTTCCATCGACCCAAAACACATAGTGATGAGCATGAAAAACCCGACTGAAGAGCGTTTGCGATTTAATATGCTTTTTGTGCTGCGTACCGACCAGCATGTGCTTATCGATAGTCTTTCAGTACCGGTGAATCTCACTCCGGGTCAGTGGATTACCACATCACTTCCCCTGAAATTAAACACTCCCGGTTTTTATCGTTGCACCCTCTATTTCTTGTCTGATGGCATCACAACTACTCCCGAGCGATTCAATATTGGTTTCGAGCCGGAAAAGATAGTAGCTCCACCCGATTCGAAGTCGGATTTCAATGCTTTTTGGGAGAGATCTCTGGCCGATTTGGCCAAGGTGGAGCCGCGTTTCAAAATGACTTTGATACCGGAGCGTTCCGAGGGGCCCAAAAATATATATCATGTTGAAATGTTTTCGTACATGAATGTGCTGATCGAAGGCTATTATGCCGTGCCCAAAGGTCAGGGAAAATTCCCTGCCATTGCCAATTTTATGGGATATGGTTCAGCAGCCCGATATCCCGATCCGCACGCCGATCCCGGTTTTGCCGAGTTTATACTTTCGGTACGCGGACAAGGAATTCAGCGCCCCACGAGTGCCTATGGCAGTTGGATTACCTGGGGACTTGCCAGCAAGGAGACCTATTACTACAGGGGAGCGTACCTCGATTTGGTTCGTGCCATCGACTTCCTGGCTTCCCGTCCGGAGATCGACAGCGACAAAATTGTAGCTGATGGTGGCAGTCAGGGAGGAGCCTTTGCAATTGCAGCCGCAGCACTCGACAAGCGCATCAAAGCCATATCGCCAACCATCCCATTCCTGTCCGATTTCCGCAATTATTTCCGCATTGCGCCCTGGCCAAGGTCAGAGTTCGAACGATACCTCATCGAAAACAAAGACGAGAACTGGGACAGGATATACCATGTGCTGAGCTATTTCGACATAAAAAATCTCGCTTCCCGAATCGAATGCCCGGTGCTTATGGCAGTAGGATTGCAAGACGAGGTTTGTCCACCGCACATCAATTTCGCCGCCTACAACCAAATCAAATCAGAAAAGCGCTTTCGGGTATATCACGACAGGGCACACAGCACCCCGGCCGAATGGCGTGAGATACGACTGAAATTCTTCCGGGAGAAGCTGGGAATGGGTAATTGAGATTAATTGTCATATATTCAGTAAATTATGATTCCTCCTCAGTCCCATCAACCTCACACGTTACCCTTCACCCTCATTTTTAATGTCGAGCCACGTTGCTCGATGTGTAAGAGCAAGTAGGCTCTACGCCATACAACAAGTAGGCTCGATGGCGTACAACAAGTAGGCTCGACACTATACAACAAGTAGGCTCTACCCCAATTCTTAAGGACTGATGCACCAATTCTTAAGGGTCGATGCACCAACTTTAGGTGGTTGTAACACCAATTCCTGTTGCTGTTGCCCGAAAGTCTGTTGCTGTTTTCGAAAAATGCCGCCATTATCCTCAATTCATCTTCATTATTCTTTCCTTTCCGTCCTTCCCTAGCATATATACTGCCTGTATATAAGCAAAATAATTGTGTTTTCTGTATTATAATAGATAAATTGTTTATATATTTGAGGCGTGGTTTAAAAAAGGTTTGTAAAACCTGATTAAGACACTCAAATCATTGCTGTATGCGCAATAGGCTGCGATATGTTGTTTTTTGTAATACGTTGAAATTATGATAAATGGAGTTTGTAATTCAACGTATAAGGCAGATGTAGTCGCAATTATGATTCGCATATGGATTTTTGAGTTTCGTATATAGAGATGTTAGCAACAAGGCGAAAAAAGAGAACCTTCAAGACTGATAGGTGCAGTTTAAAA
>CAYMDE010000094.1:0-7495 GCA_964389115.1 uncultured Paludibacter sp.
CTTATTCCTTTGATACATACTTGTAGCAGTATTAGTTTACAGCTGCAGAAAGCTCAGCACCTGCTTTAAACTTAGCAACTTTTTTAGCTTCAATTTTGATAGCTTCTTTAGTTTTAGGGTTGATACCCTGACGGGCAGTACGCTCAGCTACAGAGAAAGTTCCAAAACCGATCAGACTAACTTTGTCACCAGCAACGAGTGCATCAGAAATTGCTTTTACAGTAGCATCAAGGGCTTTTTTTGCATCTACCTTGCTCAAACCTGCTTCAGCAGCAATGGCATTGATTAATTCCGCTTTGTTCATAATTTCGTTTATTTTATAAGATTAGATAATAATAATTTGTTTATCAGACGGCAAATGTAATGTATTGATTCGTAAAAACAAATTTTTCATTCAAAAAAAAATACATTTTCTTACACTTTCTGTAAAAATATGTTAGAGAACATGTTTTTGGAGATATTTTTCTTTACTTTTGCATGAAAATCTCACCCAACAGAGTTACAATGAACAGTTTCCGCAATTCTTTCCTGAGCCAGATTCCGCCAATAGTGAAGAATCTGATAGCGATTAATATAATAATGCTGATTGCAACTTCAGTATTACCCGGATTTTTCAGAAGATGGGATTTGGATGTCAGTCTTACCGATATCCTCGGTATGCATTATTGGGCTTCAGAGAAATTTAATCCCGCTCAAATGGTTACTTACATGTTCATGCATGGTGGTATCGGTCACATATTTTTCAATATGTTCGCACTATACATGTTTGGCGGGGTGTTGGAGAATTTCTGGGGGCCCAAAAAGTTTCTGCTTTACTATATGGTCACAGGTGTGGGCGCAGGGATTGTTCAGCAATTATTCTGGACAATTGAATACTATGCTGTAATATCTGCTCTCAATAACGCTATAGCAGAAGGTTCAGGTCAATCGTTAATACCACAGATGGATACGCTCCAGCGTTATTTACGTTTCAGTGGATTGCAGCATTTTAACGCATCCCAGTTGATGGAGTTGAAAAGGATGTTCCTAAATGCGCCTGTTACCGTGGGAGCTTCAGGATCCGTTTTTGGATTGCTGCTTGCTTTTGGCTGGCTCTTCCCTGATGTTAAATTAATGATGCTATTCTTCCCTGTACCTATTCGTGCCCGTGTTTTTGTTGTCATTTACGGAGTTCTTGAGCTGTTTTTAGGGGTTGCCAACTTCTCGGGAGATAACATTGCTCATTTTGCCCACCTGGGAGGAATGCTGTTTGGACTAATACTTCTTTTGTATTGGCGCCGTCGTCCTTTTAAAACAAGTTAAAATGAATCTGCTCGATAATCTGAAACATACATACCTGCAAGGGAATGCTGCAATCAGACTAATATACCTCAATGTTGCAGTTTATCTGATATTGCAAATTATTACTGTTGTGCTGAAACTATTTACTTTTGATGGTAGTTTCATACATACTTTTTTGGCACTGCCGTCTAATCCTGAAACTTTGTTGTATCGTCCGTGGACATTGCTAACATATATGTTTTTGCATCAGGATTTTTTTCATATCCTGTTTAATATGTTTGCTTTGTATTGGTTTGGCAGACTTTTTCTCTCGTTTTTTAATGAAAAACAACTTTTTGGGCTATATATAATTGGTGGATTGACCGCAGGTTTGTTGTACATTATAGCGTACAATGTTTTTCCGTTATTTATAGGCTCCTCCGCTGTTCTGATGGGTGCATCCGGTTCTATCATGGCTGTTATTCTGGCAGTAGCAGTATATTCACCTAATGTTGAAATGCGCTTTTTGCTTTTAGGTGCTGTGAAGTTAAAATACATAGCACTTGCAGTTGTGCTGATAAGCTTTTTTGGTATTACATCCCGTAATGCGGGAGGCGAAATTGCTCATCTCGGAGGAGCTTTGTATGGTTATATTTTTGTTGTATCTTTGCGCCGTGGAAGGGATTCGACCAGGATAATTAACCGTATTATTGATTCCACAATAAACCTTTTCAGACGAAGAAAACTAAGGGTTAGCAAGTCTCCGAAAAACAGAAAAATGACGGATGCTGAATACAACATACAAAAGGCCAAAAATATGCAGGAAATTGACAAAATTCTTGATAAAATTAAAGCCTCAGGTTATGGAAGCCTTACAGAAACTGAAAAGAAGAAATTATTTGATCAGGGAAAAAAATAGCCGACACAATATCCTGTTTGGGATTCAATGGAAATAGGTAAAAACATAGTAAAGCTTTTGCTGCTGATTCTCAATCTTCTGGTTGTGGGAATGATGATTGCTGCGTTGGTTGCTTCACGTGTCAGTCCCGAAAAACTTCTCTTACCCGCTTTTGCCTCTTTGGTTCTGCCAATTATTATTGGCTTGAATATGTTTTTCGTAATCTTCTGGATATTATTTAAAAAGTGGTTGTTTCTGATATCTGCGATTACACTAGTACTCTCTTTCAATACCTGTAGAACAGTATTTCCCATCAACTTTAATGTTAATGATAGAGTGCCTGGAGAGAAGAGTTTTACGCTGATGACTTACAATACACATGCTAACGATTTGATGTCGAAACATACCAAATCAAACCCCAATCCACCAATTCAGTATATTCTGGATAAGGACCCCGATATTGTTTGTATTCAGGAATACTCGGCAAACGATGATGATACTCACCTCACTAAGGCTGATCTTAAAAAGATATTCAGTCATTATCCTTATAAGCATATTCATTTTAAAGTGGAAACAGGTTGGTCAAGTTTTGGTGTTGCAACATATTCGAAGTTTCCCATAGTCAACAGACAGTATATTGAGTTTGACTCTAATCAAAACTTGTCAACATTCAGTGATATTGTAATTCATGGTGATACATTCAGGTTGTATAATTGTCATTTGGAAACCACAAAAATCACTGAAAGTGATATGATAATGGCTAAGAGATTGCGATATGAACTTGATGCTGACAATCTGAAAGGAACAACAATGCATCTTTCTAAAAAACTTGGTGCAGCATATCGAATCAGGGCCCGACAGGCAGATCAGGTAGCAGCAAGCATAAAAGAGTCGCCGTATCCTGTAATAGTAGCAGGGGATTTCAATGACGTGCCTGCATCTTATGCATATTCAAAAATAAGGGGAAGTATGAAAGATGCCTTCGTTGAAAGAGGGACAGGCTTAGGCTGGACCTTCAATGAATCGATTTTCAGATTCAGAATAGATCATATTTTCTTTGATCCTGTTTTTGAACTTATTAATTTCAAGCTGGATAATAAAGTTTTTCATTCTGATCATTTCCCACTTATAGCAACATTTAATTTCAATAACCAATAAATATATATTTATGAATATTCCGACTGACTTGAAGTACACCCGTGAGCATGAATGGATTCGTGTGGAAGGTGATTTAGCATTTGTAGGTGTTACCGACTATGCGCAACATGAATTGGGAGATATCATCTTTGTACAGGTAAAAACAGTTGGGGAAACCCTCACTTCAGGTGATTTTCTTGGCGTGATAGAAGCTGTGAAAACCACCTCTGATGTGTTTGTGCCTGTAAGTGCAGAGGTGCTCGAATTTAACGAGGCACTTGAGGATCAACCGGAGCTAATAAACAAAGATCCATATGGCGATGGATGGATTGTGAAACTAGCACTCAGCAATGTTTCAGAAATTGAAACACTGATGTCGGCTGAAGAGTATGCTCAACTGATAGGTTAAAAGCTGATTACTTAATCAACAGCCCGTATAATCTTAGAGAATTATTAATTAAAAAAACGTATAGAAACTATGCAATCAATTGACAAATTTAATTTTGAAGGTAAAAAAGCATTTGTTCGTGTTGACTTCAACGTTCCTTTGAACGAAAACTTTGAAATCACCGATGATAACCGTATCCGTGCTGCAATGCCAACATTGAAGAAGATTTTAGCCGATGGTGGTAGCCTGATTATCGCTTCACACATGGGTCGTCCAAAAAAGAATCCGGATCCAAAATACTCATTGAAAGTAATCGTAGATCATGTATCCAAATTGCTGGGTGCTCCCGTTAAGTTTGCTGCTGATTGTATGGGTGATGAAACAGCTGCTTTGGCTGCATCGTTGAATCCCGGCGAAGCTTTGCTCCTTGAGAACCTGCGTTATTATGCTGAAGAAGAAGGTAAGCCCCGTGGTGAGTTTGCTACAGACGAAGAAAAAGCTGAAGCCAAGAAGGCAGTTAAAGAAAGTCAGAAGCAGTTTACTGCAAAACTGGCTTCCTATGCTGATTGCTATGTAAATGACGCTTTCGGAACTGCACACCGCGCTCATGCTTCAACAGCCCTGATTGCTAAACATTTTGATGCTGATAATAAGATGTTTGGTTATCTGATGGAGAAAGAGGTTCTTGCTGTTGAGAAAATCATGACTGATACAGCGCGTCCTTTCACAGCTATTATGGGTGGTTCTAAAGTATCGTCGAAAATCGACATCATTGAGAATTTGTTGACTAAAGTTGATAATCTGATTATTGCCGGTGGTATGACATATACCTTTACCAAAGCTTTAGGCGGGAATATTGGTACTTCTATCTGCGAAGAAGATAAACTTGATTTAGCAATGGAATTACTTGAAAAAGCGAAAAAGAATGGCGTGACTATCGTTTTGGCTGTAGATGCGAAAATTGCCGATAGTTTTAGTAATGATGCTAATACCAACTTTGTTCCGGTAGGTGAGATACCTGCAGATTGGCAGGGACTGGATATTGGTCCTGAGACTGAAAAGATTTTTGCTGATGTAATTAAATCGTCTAAAACAATTCTTTGGAATGGCCCTACAGGAGTTTTCGAGTTTGATAATTTTACATCAGGTTCAAAAGCTGTTGGAGATGCTATTGTTGAAGCTACCAAAGCCGGTGCTTTCTCGCTCGTTGGGGGTGGTGATTCAGTAGCTTGTGTGAATAAATTCGGAATTGCCGATAAGGTTTCCTATGTATCAACCGGTGGAGGAGCTTTATTAGAAGCAATTGAGGGTCGCGTGCTTCCTGGAATTGAAGCTATCAGAGGATACTAAGCATCAATTAAAATTTTTATTGAAAGCCGTCTGCATTTCGCAGGCGGTTTTTTTTGTTCAATAAGTATTAAAAAAAACCAAAAAAACTGATTGATGATTCAATATATATGAACAATCAGGAGCTTTTTGGAGTTAGATTGTAGCTAATCAATTGAAAATTTTTATGAAGTACATGAAGTATTTAATTCTCTTAATGTCAGCAATTACACTATTATCTTGTAACAAGCAGGAAAAGTCTGATGTGTTTAAAGGTGTGATTCAGTATGAAGGCTTTAAAGAGATAATCGAAAAAAATGATGATGTATTATACCTCGTCAACTTTTGGGCTACATGGTGTGGGCCATGTGTTGAGGAGATTCCTGATTTCATGGCAGTCAATGACCTTTTGTCGGATCGAAAAGATTTCAAGATGATTTTGGTATCATTGGACGATAGCAGACAGGTTGATGCAGAACTCAGGCCATTCATTGAGAAGTTCAATGTTACAGCGGATGTGTATTTGCTTGATGATATTACGCGCATGAATTACTGGATGCCGGCAATTGATGCTGGCTGGACAGGATCCATCCCTGCAACTGCATTGTATAGAAATGGTGAGAAATTAAGTTTTCATGAGAAGATGCTTCACAAAGATGAATTGCTCCAAATTATCAATCAATATATAGAAATGTAGTAATACTGCTTATTCACAATTATCATTCAAAAACAAATTTTTATAGTATGAAAAAACAAGTTATGATTTTCGCGTTAGCCGTTATGACGGTTTTGGCGCAGTCAGCAATGGCTCAGGGATTGAAAGTGGGCGATAATGCACCCGACTTTAAGCTCAAAAACGTAGATGGAAAAATGGTTTCCTTAGTTGATTATAAAGATGCCAAAGGTTTCATCGTAGTTTTTACCTGTAATCACTGTCCGTATGCAATCGCATATGAAGACAGATTGAACGCGCTTGATGCGAAATATAAAGCGTTGGGCTATCCTGTTATAGCAATCAATCCTAATGATCCGGCAGTACAGCCAAAGGATAGTTTCGAGGAAATGATTATTCGTGCCCGCGATAAAAAGTTCAGTTTTCCATATCTTTTTGATGACGGACAAAAGGTTTATCCTGCATACGGAGCAACCAGAACTCCACATGTATTTATTCTTCAAAAAGAAAGAAACAATCTGAAAGTTAGATACATTGGTGCCATCGACAATAACTACAGAGATGCGAATAGTGTTACTGAGAGATATGTTGAAGAAGCTGTTGATGCCCTCTTGGCTGGAAAGCCTGTTAAAACAGCAACTACCGTAGCAGTGGGATGTACAATTAAATCTAAATAATAGTAATTTGGTTGCATCGGTTTTTTTGAAATAATTTTTTCAAATCATTTGCAGATATCAAAATTTGAAGTATCTTTGCAGCGCATTTGAAACGATGCACACCACGGTGTGGTAGTTCAGTTGGTTAGAATACCTGCCTGTCACGCAGGGGGTCGCGGGTTCGAGTCCCGTCCATACCGCAGAGAGCCTACGACAAGAGGCGCCAAAAGAAAGACAAGCCCTTCATATTCAGTGAATATGAGGGGCTTTTTTCGTTTATCATGTCTTGGTCTAAAGCCAAGAAAAAGACAAAAAACGACAAAGCATCTAACCTAAACTGTACCCCCTTTCCGAAAAAACGCAAGGGGGTACAGTAATTCGAAGCGAAGGGGGTACAGTTTGGTCAAAATTGGCAGCGTATTGTCCTGATTTGGCATAGTGCATAAAATTCATTTTTAGATAGTTATCGGTAATTTTGTAACATTAAAAAATGAGTTTATGAAAAGTACATTTCGCATTCTTTTCTATGTAAAGAAAGACAAAAAAAGAGCAGACGGCACTTATCCTATCATGTGCCGTATTACCATCGACGGAGAACCAAGCCGTTTTAACACAAAAGTAAATGTCAATCCCAATATCTGGGACGCAAAAGCCGGTATCGCTATCGGCAAATCTAATGAAGCTGTTGAAGTCAATGCCTTATTGAATACTATAAAAACAAGTATTCATAATGTGTATCATGAGTTACAGACAAAGGAAAACAATGTAAATGCCGAAAGAGTTAAGAATCTCTTTCTCGGCATTGAAGTAAAACATCAGACTGTACTCGAACTTTTCCAACGCCATAATGATGATATTGCCAAATTAGTTGGTATAAGCAAATCCAAAGAAACACTCCAAAAATATGTAGTAGCCTATAAACGAATGGCTGACTTTATAAAGGAGTATTATAATGTATCAGACATTTCTTTAAAAGAGGTGAATCATATGTTCCTGCACAACTTTGAAATTTACCTGATGACTTCCTGTAACTGTAAAGAGAATACTACCGCAAAATTTCTGCAACGTTTCCGTACAATTATCATCATGGCAAAAAATAATGGTTCGTCTTTGTTGAGCATATAGTTTATGATTATTTATGAGGTCATTCATACATT
>CAYMDE010000095.1:0-7417 GCA_964389115.1 uncultured Paludibacter sp.
CGCTCAGAACGCCAGCGGCGTTCCCTGTACATAACCCCCGGTTTCAACCGGGGGAAGTGGAGGGAGATGAAACTGAAGCCGATGAAGATAAAGCGAGCCTGCGCTCACAACGCCAGCGGCGTTCCCTATACATACCCCCCGGTTTCAACCGGGGGTCAAACGCACAAATTTGAATAGTTTTGAATCCCACTGATTAAAAACCCTGTTTCCCTGGTATTTCAGCAGGTACAATCTTTCATATCATCGTACAAATGTCCATTATCAATCTGAACCCCAATAATTATTTTTGCATGGTAATCATTAATCAGATATATCCATGAAAACAGTTTTTTACCCGGTTTTAGTTATTTTGGTCGTTTTGGTTTTATCATCCTCGCGGGCATCACGGTCGATAGTCGTTGTTAATCAGATTCAGGTTGAGGCTCCTTTTGATATGCCGGCGATTAATGTGCCTGATTTCAGCAGGACGAAAGCGTTTCCTATTCAGCAGTTTGGTGCGGTACAGGGCGATAAGGATAAAAATGCCATCGCCATTGAACGTGCTATCGATGCTGCCAACAAAGCCGGTGGTGGCAGGGTTATTATTCCGGAAGGGGAGTGGCTTACCAAAAAGATTCACCTGAAAAGCAATGTCAATTTACATCTCGAAAAGGGTGCTGTACTTTTGTTTTCCGATAATCCTGAAGATTATCTGCCTGCCGTGCATACTTCGTGGGAGGGTATGGAGTGTTACAACTATTCGCCTTTGATTTACGCATGGAAGTGTAAAAATGTGGCCATTACCGGCGAAGGTGAGCTGAAAGCGCAAATGAATACCTGGCGGCGCTGGTTCCCGCGTCCACGTCCACATATGGAGAGTCTCAAGCGATTGTACTACCTCGCGGCTTATGAGAGTCCGGTGGCCATGCGCAATATGGTGAACGACTCGGCCAATCTTCGTCCGCATTTCATACAGTTTAACCGCTGCGAAAATGTGCTGATTGAAGGAGTAAAAATTACCAACAGTCCGTTTTGGGTGATTCATCCCTACCTTAGCAAACATGTGGTAATCCGTGGTGTTCAGGTGTTTGCACACGGACATAACAACGATGGAGTGGATCCGGAGATGACACAGAACATGCTTATCGAAGACTGTATTTTCGATCAGGGCGACGATGCTATAGCCATAAAATCAGGTCGTAACCGCGATGCCTGGAACCTGAATACTCCTTCGAAAAATATTGTGATACGAAACTGCACGGTGAAGAACGGTCACCAGCTTCTCGCATTGGGCAGCGAATTATCAGGAGGTATTGAAAATGTGCTCATGGAAAACTGTCATGTGGTGGAAGGAGCCAAACTAAGTCACCTGCTTTTTATAAAAACCAACGAACGCAGGGGAGGATATGTGCATAATATCCATTTCAGAAATATCACTTCAGGCAGAATTGAGTTGGGAGTGCTGGGCATCGAGACCGATGTGCTATACCAGTGGCGCAACTTAGTAAGAACAGTGGAGCGCAAACTCACCCCGATTGGTGGCATTTACCTGTCAAACATCCGTGCCGGTAACGTGCGTTTTATCTCCCGCATCGAAGGAAATGAGGAGTTGCCGGTTGAGGATATTCACTTCTATAATGTGAAAGCCGATGAAGTGAGGGACAGGGAGTTTATTCATAGTAATGTGGTGGGGGTGAAGGTCAAATAGGGGCGTACGTTCTTTCGAAAAAAAGTCATATCTTTCGGACATCTTTTCAAAAACGGAGAAAAATGATCAAAAATAATCATGAGATTCCGGAAATTGAGGAGGTGAGCGATATATTTAATCAGAAGATTCTTCCGCTTTACCTCGATTTCCATGAAAAATCAACCGAAGAATACAAAGCGCTGATAATAGCCTTGCAGCAATATGCCATAAAGTTGTTGCAGGTGGTTGAGTCGGGCAACGATTTGGTAAAGTTTGTTGACCAGCAACGGGAATATAACACTTCACTGCTCGCATTGCTTGCTTCTTTTTCGAACATCGACAGCGCAGAGCAATTGAAACTCTTTCAGGATCGGTTTCAGGAAAAAGTGAACCAGGAACTTGCTCATGTAAAGGTGATGCTGGTGGTAAACGATGCCTTTCCTGCGTACAATATCAACCTGAAGGAAAACCCTCTGCTGACGCTGAAGAAGCTGACATCAAACGCCAATCGTTTGATACGCAAACTGATACTTCCTTTTCTGCCTTCGAAGGAATTAACAAAGAAACGACGTGTGTTGCTGCGTAGCATTTCCAAGCAATACTTGTTTTGCCGCTTTACCGAACTGGCAGCCGCCAATACCAATCAACTGATGCAATCACGAAGCCGGAGCATTTTATCGCTTTGGAAGCAGGATTCGCACATGGATAAATTGTTTGAGCAGGGGCTGGTTTCCGGCACGCTCGACCACAAACAGTGTAGTGTGGCTGTTGGCCGACTTATCGAGCTTTGCGAAACGGCTGTCAAAGAATTAGATGAATCGAAAGATTTGTTGCTGTATGATACCGGGAAGCTGGTGGAAATTCTTTTTGATGAATTGCAGGATGCTCTCAATAAAGCTGATACCGTGGAACTGCCTTATCGAAAGACCGGTGCAAAAGTGTTTGAAAGAGAGCAGGAAAAGGTGTTGGCCAAAGATATCAGGTTGCAGCAGGAATGGAAAAATACCATGAGGGCTTTGATCGACGACTGGGCGGTGGATGTTGAGATTACCTTGCTTTATTACTCGGTTTACGATGAGTTTCAGGTGTTGCTGGATAAGGTGAAGCGTTTTAATAAAAAGGAACTTTCGGGAACCCTGGCATTGGTTCGCAAATTTATTGAGAAGACTAAGCAAAACGTAAATTCAGCAGCAAAAGAACAAAATGTACTTATTGCGGCTATCAGTAATGAAAGAAAGAACATCTCGAAACAGTTGATTGATAAGATATTGACGCGTGCAACGGAGGAATTGACATTTTCTTTTGCATCCGACTTCGAATTGTTGCGCCACGAGATTGCTATCCTGGTCGATGGTATATCATCCAACAGGGCATTTCTTTCTAAACATAGCTATCTGCAACCGGCCTCTAATAAGGAACTGAAGTATATCTCGCCCCGCGAACTGCTTAATTTTGAGGCTTTACCTCATTTTAATGAAAAGATTACTGAGGTTGAGGCATGGGCAGAGCTGCGGCTTGAAAAAGCACGCGTCAACTTGTTGGGCATCGGTACAGTATGTGATTTCGCCCTTGAATCGGCACTCGTCGGACTGAACAACAGTGATTTCGATTCGGAGGAAGCTCATAAGCAGGCTGCGGAAGGACTTAACCGAGCCCTGAATCATCTGGAAAAAGCAGAGGGGATATTGACCGGAATTTACGATGGTATCAACGATGAACTTAGTCGCGCCATCAATCGCTTTGATGATGAAATTCAGAAGCTTAAGAATACCGAGAATATCCTGGAGCTAAACATCAAAATTGCCAGGATTGAAACAATAGAAAGGGTTAAGGGTTTCAGAAAACAAACCCTGAAAACCATCAGAGAAAACTGGCCAAAAGCGAAGGAGCGGGTAATAAAAGCTTACAAGCAGATTAATTTGCTGATTCACAATTTGAAGCTAAGGATGGGTGTTGCTGTTGAAAAGAAATACCTGTCGTTCGAATTGTCGGAGTTCGTAGAGCAAACACGCGAGTCGCTCAAAAATCTTCCTTTTGTATATCAACGGCTTTATCAGTTGAATCCTACTGATGAAGAGCGTTTCTTTGTAAACAGAACAAATGAACTGCAAACACTCAACGAGTCGTACGAGAACTGGAAAAAAGACCGCTATATCACCATCGCACTGATAGGAGAGAAGGGCTCAGGAATCACCTCGCTAATCAATTATTTCCTGAGAAAGAATGAGATAGCAGAAAATGTAATCCGACACACCCTTTCCAAAAAGATATATTGTATAGAGGATTATTATCAGTTTATGTCGGAGCTTTTCGGGATGAAACTTCCGCAGAGTAATCAGGAAATCATTACACATTTGAATAACCGGGATCAAAACTGCATTGTGGTGATTGAAAATCTGCAGCATCTTTTCCTGAAAAAGGTAAATGGCTTCGATTGTATGAACTTGTTTTTCGAATTGTTGGCCCATACCATGAAAAAAATTCTTTGGGTTGGAGCATACACTTCACATTCGTGGCGATATCTGGATAAAACGATTCATGTATCCAACTATTTCACCAATGAGATTGTACTCGGACCGATGAGTAAAGAAGTGCTGGAAGAGATTATTTATAAACGTAACCGGTTGAGTGGCTATCATATCGTATATCAGCCATCCGAAGAAAATCTCAGACAGAAGAAGTTTCAGCAGATGAATCAATCGGAGCAGCAGAAATTCCTACAGCAGCAGTTCTTTGGTGTACTCAGACATCTTTCGGGGGGCAATATCTCGCTCGCACAGATGTATTGGTTGCGGGCAACCCGGCTGACCGGAGAGGATGAAATCAGCGTTGCACCCATCAACGAATTTGATTTTCAGTTCCTTAAAAATCTCTCGCCCAACGAACTATTTGCCCTGCAAACGCTCATCATTCACGACGGTTTGGCGCTGGAATATTTTGCCACAGTGATGGGAATGCCTGTGATTGCAGCACGAAACCTCATTCTGCCCATGTTCGAGAAGGGCATGCTTATTCGTCCGGGTATCAAATACAATATCAACCCGATTATATTCAAACCTGTAGCCAACTACCTGGCATCAAGAAACTTTGTCCATTAATTTATTGCATTATGAAGCAAGTCCTCATCATCCTCATAATTCTGCTGAATGTAGTAACTCTGTCGGCAACCGAGCCGCAGATAACTGCCACAGATACCATCCACATCGTTGAACAAGAGCCGGATACCGTTGCCAAGGCAGCTCCGAAAGACAATTTCATCAGAAGAACCGGTTTGCAAGTCGATGCGGGTATTCCCGACACCCCGGCAGGCGTTATCAAAGCCATTTCTTTTGCCAAGATATTCTGGACATTGGTGCTGTTGGGCATCGGTTTGGTGATTATCCGATTGGTTATCAAATTGCTGGAGCTTATAGCAGAACGCAGTGCCAAGACCCGCATCGCGATGAAAAGTGTTATCCCAATAGTTAGAATCGTGATGTGGGCAGTATTGATATTTGCCATTGTGAAAGGCATTTACGATCCTCCCATCGAGACCCTCATTGCCATTTCGGCATCGGTGACCATCGCTGTAGGTTTGGCAGCGCAGGATTTGTTGCGCAATGTTTTTGGTGGCATTATGCTGCTGTTCGACCGACCATTTCAGGTGGGAGATAAAATTGAGACGGGCAAATATTACGGCGAAGTGCTCGAAATAGGATTGCGGGCCACCCGCATTGTAACGCCCGACGATTCGGTGGTGTCGGTACCCAATATGGAATTGATGAATACCGCCGTTTCGAATGCCAATTCGGGCGAGTTAAACTGCCAGGTTGTAGCAGAAATATACCTCCCCATCGATGTTGATACCCAGAAAGCCAGGAAGATAGCCATCGAAGCGGCGCAGGTGTCACGTTATATCTACCTGGAAAAACCCATCGTAGTAGTCTTTTTCAACGAAGTAAAGGAGCGCCGCAGTTACCTCAAAATGCGCCTCAAAGCTTATGTTATGGACATCCGCTACGAATTCGCCTTCAAAAGCGACATGACCGAAATCGTTATCCGCGAGCTCCTTGCACAGGGGGTGATAAAGAAAGAGGAGTTGTTTTGAGTTTCTGCAATAATTTCCACCCCAAAACGAACGAATTCCTCCTAATCCCAGCAAAAATAGCACACATAATCGACAATTATTCGATTATCTATTCAGAAATTACTACATTTGCCGATGCTAAAATCCTACTTTTATGATGAAAGTATTAAAACAGTTTGGGAATATCCCGGTAAGTTATCATGTATTGGCATCGGTGTTTAGTGATTACAAGTCGCCCGCAGACAAACTATCACAATTAGAAAAGCAAGATACTTTGATTCGTTTAAAGAAAGGGATGTATGTGGTTTCCCCTGAAATCAGCGGAATTAATTTATCGCGTGAATTGATTGCCAATCACATCTATGGCCCTTCGTATGTTTCACTGGAGAGTGCTTTGTCTTTTTATGGTATTATTCCCGAAAAAGTATTTGTGCTTCGTTCAGTAACTCCAAAGAGATCGACGACTTTTTCAAACAGTCTTGGTACATTTGATTACATATCTGTACCTGAACTGTATTACTCTGTAGGCATCAGACAGGAAATTATAGCAGAGCAATTTTCATATATGATTGCTTCGCCTGAAAAAGCGTTGTGCGATATGATTCAAACAGTTAAAAACCACAGGATTCAATCGGTAAAAGCCATGCAAACATTTCTTGAAGATGATTTGCGAATCGACATGTCGAAATTGTTTGCCATGGATGTTGAAATTATCAGATCCTGTATTGAAACGGGAAAAAAGAAAATGGAACTTACGTTATTGCTAAACATGATACAATGAAGCAAAATATTTTTGATCAAATGCTCTCGCGTTACGAAATTCGTACAGATGAAGACTTTTATAATGCTTCACGTGAGATAATGCAACAAGTGGCACTTGCAGGTCTGTATCGTGGTGGTTTTTTTGAGAAAGCTGCATTCTATGGAGGGACATGTCTTCGCATTTTTCATAAGTTGGAAAGGTTTTCTGAAGATATGGATTTTTCATTATTGAAGCCGGATAGTAATTTCAATCTTGAAAACTATTTTGGATTTATAATAAATGAGTTCAAATCGCTAGGTAAAGAGGTTGTGATAAATAAGAAAAACAAGAAAACCAACACCAATATCGAGTCAGCTTTTTTAAAGGAAGATACCTCCATTTATGATTTGCAGTTTAGTACAGATGCTCAGATAAAAATAAAACTGGAAGTTGACATCAATCCCCCTCCGGGATTTAAAACTGAAAACAAATTACTGTTGTTACCATTTTCATTTATGACGAATTGCTATCAATTGCCTGATTTATACGCAGGTAAAATGCATGCTCTTTTATTCAGAAATTGGAAAAACAGGGTCAAGGGCCGGGACTGGTACGATTTTGAATGGTATGTCAGAAATGATATTCCACTAAACTTCAATCATTTCTGTGAGCGTACAAAGCAGTTTAACTCATTGTCGGGCAATTCCATTACTAAAAATGAATTTACCGAATTGCTGCTTGAAAAGATAAAACATACCAACATGGCATCAATCAGAAATGATGTTCGCCCTTTCATTAAAGAACCCCGTGATATTGAGATTTGGTCAGTTGAGTATTTTTTAGAATTGGTGAAGATGATGAGGATTGAGGGGGCCCTCGTTCAATAACGGCGTACGTTCTGAACAAGGGGTCCCTCGCTCAATAATGGCGTACGTTCTGAACA
>CAYMDE010000096.1:0-3081 GCA_964389115.1 uncultured Paludibacter sp.
ACATCGGTGCTGGACAAAATTAATAGCATCGGCTATGATGAGTTGGTGGTGCTTCCGCTTTTCCCGCAATATGCCGAATCAACCACAGGGAGTATCATTGCGCATGTTGAAAGTTTATTGCCCCGCTACGATGATATTAAAACTGTGAAATATATCCGCGATTTTTACAATCATCCGGCATTTATCAATGCTTTTAGTGCAAGAATTGGTCAGTATATGCCTGATACTTTCGATCTTGTTGTATTCTCGTATCATAGTTTGCCAGTCAGACAAGTTGATGCTCACCACCCCGGTAAATCATGCTTATCTTGTTCGTGCGACAAACAAATGCCCGATTTCGGGAAGTCATGTTACAAGGCTCAGAGCTACGAAACAACCCGACTCATAGCTGCATCGCTGGGATTAAAACAGGAGGATTACACTGTTACATTTCAATCGCGACTAACCCGCAAATGGATAGGTCCCTTTACCGAAGATGTAATTTTGCAACTTGCAGCAGAAGGCAAGAAACGCATTCTGGTTGCTGCTCCCTCATTTGTAGCCGATTGCCTCGAAACCATCGTGGAAATTGGGATGGACTACGACGTGCTTTTCCGTGAAAACGGAGGTGCAGAGCTCGTTATGGCTGAAAGTCTGAACGACGAAGATAACTGGGTTGAAGCAATAGGAGAGATGCTTCAATAAGCTTTTATCAGAACTGAAAATAAATAAACTTCTGCAAGTCGGAAGTAATAAACTGGTACAGCACGAAAATCACGACCACCACGATCAATCCCATCGCGATTACAGGCAGTCGGGTAAAAGCAATCCGATACCAGCGTTTGAAACGGTCGGGTAGCCAATGAATAATCATTCCAAGCACTATCAGTATAAAAACATAGCGATATTCTGCAACGATTTGCGGGATATTGGCAGTGTTCCATGCTGAACCAATTTGCTGCACCATGTTTTTGGCGGTGTTCCATGCCACCTCGTTAGCTTCAGCAGGGTCGAGATTGGAGCCCGACCGGAAAAAAAGTCGCGTGAACGTGATGAAAACAAAAGTCTGCACAATTGCCCATGCCTTATCAGCCCACCGGAAATCTTGCTTACCACCGAAAGTTTGGTACAACATGCGCACCAGCATCCCGACAAGGATGGCTGCACTCCACACGATTGCGATGTTGAGTAAAGGCCAGTTAAGCTGTGTTTTGAGAAACCAGATGATGGCTGTAACGGCAAATATTACCAGCATTTGTGTCTTGATATTCCAGTCCTTCCAAAATTTATAGATGACAATTCCGATTCCGTTCAATCCTCCCCAAATCATGAAATTCCAGCTGGCACCATGCCACAATCCTCCCAACAGCATGGTATTCATGAGATTGATATTGGTAGTCATGTTCTTTCTTTTCCCTGGCTGATATCGTGCTACAAATAAAAGTATCAGTGCAAAAATCAGGATCCCTGCAGTTACCCACCAACTTCCGGTTAAAATTGCGGCTATCACAGCTATCGATAAGATGGTAGCGTAAGTGCCGAATGTTGCTCTTCTGTTTCCTCCCATCGGGATGTACAGGTAGTCTTGCAATAATTTCGATAGCGAGATATGCCATCTTTTCCAGAAATTCCCGGCATTATTTGCTTTGTACGGTGCATCGAAGTTTTTGGGCACGTGAAAGCCCATCAGCAGAGCCACCCCAATGGCAATGTCGGTATAGCCTGAGAAGTCGGCATAAACCTGCAGTGAATATCCGAACAAAGCCACCAGATTCTCGAATCCGGTAAACAGCAGTGGATTCTCGAAAACGCGGTCGATAAAGTTAACGGCAATATAATCGCTGAGGATGATTTTCTTGGCTAAGCCATTGAGAATCCAGAAAACAGCCAGCCCGAAAAACCGTTTGCTCAGCGTGTGTCGTCTGCTTATTTGCGGAATAAACTGGTTGGCACGGATAATCGGACCTGCCACCAGCGATGGAAAGAAGCTGACATAAAAAGCAAAATCAAGGAAGTTTTTTACAGGAGCCACTTTGTCTTTGTAGGTATCCATCAGGTAGCTGATAGCCTGAAAAATATAGAATGAGATACCCACGGGCAGTAATATCTTATCCACGCTAAAACGCGTGTCACCGGCGATGGTGTTGCCAATCATCGAGAAGAAATCAAAAACGGCGAACTCTGTTCCGAGAAGATTATTCACCATATCAGTGACAAAGTAGGCGTATTTAAAGTAACTCAGTGTTAGTAAGTTGATGAATATGCTCACGCCCACGAGTAATTGGCGGTTCAATGGTTTTTTGGCCTTCGATATCCACGATCCCGCGAAATAGTCGTAAGTTGTAATGAAAAGGAGAATCAGCGTGAACAGTCCGCTCGTACGATAATAAAAGAAAAAACTCACGAAGCAAAGAAAAGTGTTACGCAGCAGGATGCGGTTGTGCAACAGACTTAGTCCGGCAACTACAAAAGCAAAAAACACCCAGAAATAGAACTGCGTAAACAGAAATGGCTGGGTAGCATCGAAGGAAAATACCTTCCCGAAAAACAATAGCAGATCACTCATTTCAGATGGTTAATTCGGGGATGATATTAATTCGTAATCGTTGCTCCAGAAAGTTTGGATGATATCATCATTGAGTTTCTTCCTGAGTTTGTAGAATTCATAATTTGTGAGGAACGACCTCGAAAGTAGATTTCCTATTTCCCTGGCGCCGGCTGTCGTGAAATGGACGTGGTCACTTCCTGCCAGGGGAGGCGAGTGGCGAACCCACTGTGCCATAGAGTTTTCACCTCCCATAACCTGGAATAAATCCCAGTATGCTATGCCGTTGCGCAGACAAGTATTTTTAAGTGATTCATTCAGTTCGGGAAGAAATTTACGGGTTTTCATCACACCATTGTAGCTGGTGCTCATATCTGAAGGCCCGATAAACAGGAACTTAGCATCAGGAGCAGCTTCTTTCAGATGTTCAAACTGACGTTCCAGTCGTTCCATATAGCGATCGATGCTTGTTTGCGAACTAATTCCGCCGATGGCATTTCCTCCAAACTGCAAAATGATAAGCGGAGTGTTCATCAGCTGAAACGATTCCCTGAGCA
>CAYMDE010000096.1:3181-7237 GCA_964389115.1 uncultured Paludibacter sp.
CTGAATCGCAGGCAGCAGTCCGGGGCCGGAACCACCGAAGATTTCTTGTAAATGCTCACGTAAAACGCCGGAGATACGATCCATTTCTATTTGAGAATCTCCGAAATGAACAATGCGATACACTTTTTTTCTGCTGACAGCCTTTTCGAATTGTTCGAAGATACCATCAAAGAAACGGTATTCATCATCGGGAAGGTGAATCCTCAAAGGACTTCCCTGTATAAAATTCTTGTAGTATGAGAGGGTGTCGTAAACCGAGCGTAAGTAGTTTATTTCCAGTTCCCGGTGCATTCTTGCCAGATTTTGATCTACGTCAAAATCGGCATCGTTTTCAAGAAAATCGCTTATTGTACCGTATTTCAGTGTTACATTCCCTACGCTGAGTCCCTGACTTGGAAATATCAGACTGAGGGCTGCCAGAGTCAGTAGTACTGAAATAGTGAATGTGAGAACATGTTTGGGTTTCATGCAGTTATTGCCAAAAATTCAGCGCAAAGGTAATGCATTTTGGCAGAACAGACAAAGCAGTATCAGGTTGAAATGGAAGAATTACCTATCCCCTCTCCAATAAGAGAGGGGATAGGTTGTGAGGTTAAGATTATGTTAAATCAGATGCTTCTGAAGCATCTTTCTCCCTGACTTCCTTAACTTCTTTATTTCCAGTCTCCACCTCAACAGCCTGTTCCACATCAGCCCCTTTAAGATACGAAGGCAGATTCAGTCCGGCCATATTAAAAAGGTCGTTGAGAGGCGGAACCGTTTTCATCAGTCCCGATACAAAATTTGCTGTGGAAGAGTTTCCATTGTCGCCCTGACCTTTACCCGAATCCCAAACAGTAATCTTATCAATTTTGATGTTTTTCACCGCTTCAACCTGTGTGCGTACAAGTTCCGGCAGTTTCTCAATCAACAATAAATGGAATGCTTTGTCGGGATCCCCTCCGGCAGCCGAAACCACTTCTTTGTAGCCCTCTGCCTGTTTGGTAAGAATCTCGAACAAACCTTTTGCTTCTGCTTCCATCTTGGCGTAAATCGCATCAGCTTCCCCTTTGGCGTTCTCACGAATGGTTTCTGCAGCGGCTTGTGCCTCGATGATAGCTCTTTGTTTGGCTATTTCAGCAGGAACAACGATATTGGCAATCTGGGTAGAACGTTCTCTTTCCGAACGGGCCATTTCCGCTTTCTGCTCAGCAACATACGATTCTTCGAGCGCTTTAGCCTCTTGCACCTTTTCCGATGCTAAGGCAACCCTCAGGGCTTCGGCTTCCTTCTCTCTTCTGTTGGCTTCCGATTGGGCGATGGCAATTTTCGCCTCATTTTCTCCTTTGATAGCCACAGCGTTAGCTTCCGATGTTTTAACCCTGGTGTCTCTTTCAGCTTCAGCCTTACCAATGGTTTCATCTTTGATGGCAGTTGCAATGCTGATTTCTTTATCTTTTTGAGTTATAGCAATTTTCACATCTCTGTCGCGGTGCGTTTCTGCAATCTGCGTATCTTTTTCTCTGTCGGCAAGCGCTTTCCCTGTTTCACCGATTTTCTCCTGTTCGGCAACACTGATTTTTGCTTCGTTAATCGCCTTGGCAGCAGCTTCTTTTCCAAGAGCTTCGATGTATCCCGATTCATCTTTGATGTCGGTAACGTTAACATTTATCAGTTTTAAACCAATTTTCTTCAATTCACTGTCGATATTTTTCGAAATATTATCCAGGAACTTATCGCGGTCCGAGTTAATTTCTTCGATGGTCATGGTTGCAATAACCAAACGCAACTGACCGAAAAGAATATCTTTTGCCAACTCCTGAATTTGTTCAGAAGTTAATCCAAGAAGCCTCTCAGCAGCGGTATTCATGCTGTCTGTTTCAGTCGAAATGGCTATGGTAAAACGACAGGGAACATCGACCCTGATGTTTTGGCGGCTCAGGGCGTTGGTTAGATTGGCTTCAATCGAAAGCGGTTTCAGGTCGAGGTAAGCATAGTCCTGAATAACAGGCCATATAAAAGCGCCACCACCATGCACACACTTGGCCGAAGTACCACCGGTACGACCGTAAATTACGAGGATTTTGTCGGATGGACAGCGCTTATACCTTGAAACAAGGGCTGATACTGTCACAAAAAAGACAATTGCTGCAACAACAATAATAATTAAAGGAGTCATTTTGATTATTTTAAATAGTTTCTACGATAAGGATATTATTATTCTCAATTTTTACAACTTTAACAACCGTTCCCGAAGGGATACGATCGTTTTCGGTCATAGCATCCAGTTCATGATACGCCCCTTTCACGCTGATCATTATTTTGCCTTTTCCCTGTTTTTTTTCGGGGATGGTAAGGTAAACCTGGGCTGTTTTATTTAAAGTATTCGTGATTTTGAACGAGTTATCTTCAGCCAGTTTCTGAAGTTGTTTGATGATGATGAAAAATAACACGATAAAAAGTGCCCCGATACCCGCAGCAAGGATGATAAGCCAAATCCTGTTTTCGATGGTGTTATAAAAAGAAATTCCTGTCCAGCTGAAACCCAACAAAAAGTTGATGAGATTTCTGAGTGAAAATAGTTGAAAAGGAGCCTCTCCGCCCGTTAAGTCGCCTTCGAAATCAGCTTCAAGTCCATCAGAAGAGTCGGCCCCCATGAAAGTCATGATGGTTTGTACTATGAATATTACGCTAACAGGAATGGCAATGTACCAAAATGTCCTGAGTAAAGGGTCTAAGTTCTCAAGAAATTCCATGATGTTCAGTTTTGATTAAGTTTATTGTTTATTTTCATGATTTTTTGTCGGGCAAATGCTTTAATCTCTTGTTTTTGAGAGTATTCGTCAAAAGATGATTTTAAAGCCCTCAAAGATAAAAATATTGTTTTAATTATTGATGGTGCACATATGAAATATTGTTTTAATTTTGTGCCATTGCGGCAAGTCATTACCATATCGACCGGCCATTAAGCCCTTAATTGATTGTATATGAAGAATAGAACATTGATTGTGAGTGTAATCTCAGTGCTGGTGATGCTGAGTTTTTCATCTTGTATCACAGCACTACTTACAGGTTCTTTTGAACCAATTAGAAACAGATTGGATAAGTTAGAGTTAGGCATGACAAAAGCAGAAGTAACCAAAATTCTGAATGCTTATTATACAGTGGTCGAAAAAAGCATGAACGACGGCGAAATAACCGAAGTGCTTTCATATAGTTTTGGCTCAACGACTGAAGTTTATTTGTTCGTTTTGGTTGACAATAAACTGGTGCGATGGTTCAGAGAATTTATTCCGAGATATGAGATTAAGTCAAGTTGATGTGATGGGGTTGTTGAATGAAAGAAGATTTATTAAACAAACGTATAACCATGCTGAAACAAAATCTATTCGATAAATATCTAAATATGTTTGCTCAGAGCAGACGGATGTGGTTAAACAAAATGGGCATCTGAATTATTATTATAACTTGCGAGATAAATAGAATGAGAACGGCCCGTGATTCGTATCACCCCTCCACCCCCTACCTCTATAACGGCAAAGAAATCGACCGCATGCATGGTGCAAACTGGTACGATTACGGATTAGAGGATTAATAATTAGCTCAAAAATGGAGACTGTCAAAAATATGAGGAACAAATGAAAGCACATGTAATAATCATATTATTCATATACTTATTGCATTATATGAATAGTAACTCTCAAACATACACACAAGATGATGTTCTGATTAAAGAATCAATCTCACGTTATATGATTAATGGTAAAAAACATCTTATTATATTTATAGTATCTGGAGTTGCTATCTTTGCTGATACACGAAGATAAACAATTTAATGAAGTCTCATGAATGTTTGGGACAATGTACAGGATCAGGACGAAACGGTTCAACCATACAACGACTTCCGCGACCCCTACTACGAAGATATCCCGGCCTATTATCTTTACGACCAGAACGGGAATCTTTATGCCGATTTAAACAAAGGTATTGCGTGGATCAAATATAATTTACTAAATTTGCCCGAGAAAGTTCAGTTTCGCAATGGCAGTAAAACTGAATACTGGTACGATGCTTCTG
>CAYMDE010000097.1:0-7211 GCA_964389115.1 uncultured Paludibacter sp.
GACGAAATTACAAAAAAAGCAGTAGAACAAGCAGAAGGAGTACTAACAGAAGTATATAAAGATGGAATAAGTCCCGCAATTCAACCTGTTGGAGTAATGTTGAGCTACCTCCCAAGGACAATCCGATTAGCATTCAGCCGTTGGGAAAAATGGATCATCAATGGAGAAGAAAGTTTAAGAATTACAGGAGAACTTTTGAAAGAAAAGTTGAAAGACATACCCGAAGAAAAAATATGCGAACCGGAACCTTATGTTGCAATTCCTGCAATTCAGCAATTAAGCTATTGTCAAGATAGTGATGAACTCCGGGATTTGTATGCGAACTTGTTAGCTTCTTCGATGAATGTTGACACAAAATGGAAAGTACATCCCTCATTTACTGATATTATTAAACAATTGACACCTGATGAGGCGAAGTTATTAAAGCAACTACCTCCAAATATCATGATTAATCACCCCTTGATTGATGTTCAGTTGCACAACAAAACGCAAGGAGGTTTTAATACCTTAATCTCTAATTTTACAATTTTTGGATTAAATACCATTGACAAAAAAAGTAATATATGTTCATATATTGAAAATATTGAGAGATTAAAATTGATTGAGATACCTGCTGAAACCTCTCTTTCAAACCAAGATCTTTATATTCCCCTGAAAGAACATCCCATTTTGAAAAGAAGTGTAAACCCGTCGTATTATTTGCCAGATTCATCACATACTGTTGATTATAAATATAAGATTTTCACTATTACAAATTTTGGAATTAGCTTTGTAAATACATGTTGTAAATAAATTCAGATTTCATGTTTAATCTCAGCTTCATATTATCAGGTGTCCCTCAAAAACTAATCACCATAGAAAAGCTTTTCGATTTTATAGTTGACAATGCAACTAAACGCATTAATTTTGCAGGTAGTCATGCTCATGCATTAAAGAAAAATGAGAAAGGGGAGGGGGGAAAAATCAAACTGCCATTTAATGATACAATCGGACCATTCATACATAATATAACAGGTAAGAATTTATTTGAGTCCCAATATGGTGGCTATTGGCGTGGATTATACACTCAAGAAGAGTTTGAAAATTTCGAAGCCCTTGTAAATGAATACAAAGACATTGTTTTTCTACGTGATCATTTAGATTTATCCTTAGCTCTTTCGATGAATTTCATTGAAGAAGAAAGAACTGAAATAGGAGAGTTGGAATATCAGGCCAAGTTTAATGATAACGAAGAAGCAGAAGCCGAACTGATTGAAATTTGTAACGAATGGTTAGAGAAGTTGCCATTTTTGAAAGAAGCTGATTATATTTGTGCTATGCCCGGCAGTTCACCGGCATCAGAAAGTCTTCCGCACCGAATAGTAAATGGACTTGAAGGGTTTGACTTTGAAGATATTTCCGATTCGGTAAACTGGACATCGAAGAAACGAAGTGTAAAAGATGCGGAAAGTGCCGAAGAAAAACTGGAGATTCTGGAAGAATCCGGGCTTGAAATAGCCAAAGACCTGGATTTATCAGGCAAAACAGTTTTATTGTTCGACGACTTATATATGTCAGGGCTCTCGATGCAATATGTAGCCATGAAGTTAAAGGAAGCCGGTGCTGCCAGGGTATTTGGATTGTGTGTCGTTAAATCAAGAAGCAATACAGCACGATGAAAAAAAACTACGAAATATACGATGTGGTATATCAATACATGAATGTAAAGGGTATTGGTGCGGTTCAAACCAATAAAGCGCTGAGCATGGTGTCGGAACCCATGGAGCCATATTATTTGAGAACGCAATTAAAACACACCTTAAATCCTGAACTTCAGCTAAAATTTGATGAGACACCAAGTTTACTTTCAAACCTCACCAGCAAGTTTGAAGTTGACTTCCTGTTGCGGACAAATGAGAAATATCCGCTTGCATTGAAACGGAGTTTGTCAGTCAATACACCACCAATTCTTTCCTATATCGGTAATCTTGCTCTACTAAAAAAGTCCAAAGTTGGATTTAGCGGTTCGCGTAAAGTTTCGGGAAAAGGCATTGAGGTAACCAAAGACTGCGTTGCACAGCTTATTCAAAAAGAGATATGCATTGTTTCGGGATATGCAGCAGGAGTAGATTTTGAAGCGCATTCCGGCGCTTTATCCCATGGAGGGAGTACCATCATTGTTCTTCCGGAAGGCATAAACAGCTTCAGAATAAAAAGAGAAATGAAAGATGTATGGGACTGGAACAGGGTGCTTGTGATCAGTGAATTTAAACCCTATGACCCATGGACGGCAAGTCGTGCGATGCAAAGGAATAATACCATTATCGGACTGAGTGACATCATGGTGGTAGTTGAAGCGGGTGAGACCGGTGGCAGTCTGGATGCCGGAAACAAAACCCTGATGATGAACAAGCATTTGTTCGTACCTCAATATGGCGACGTTCCTGAGTCGGCTAAAGGGAATAACCTGCTTATTCAAAAGGGTGCTTTCCCGATACGCAAAAGCGCAGAAAATAATAAGGCAATTCTGACTAAAATGTTTGAATTGCTTGAGAAACCTAATAATCAGGAATTGTTTTAAGTTAAAAGTTACATCTCCATGCAAACCAAAAACATTCTCCTCTTCAACCCCGCCGGAAAAAATGCGAAAGTAAGCGTTTATTTTCAGGATGGCGCGTTTTGGCTTACTCAAAAGGCAATGGCAGAACTGTTTGGTGTCAATGTGCCGGCTGTGAGTAAGCATTTGAAGAATATCTTTGAAACGGGCGAGCTTAGTCTCAATTCAGTTATTTCCAAAATAGAAACAACTGCTGCTGATGGTAAGAATTATGAAACTACTTTCTACCGCCTTGAAGCCATTCTTGCTGTAGGTTACCGTGTAAACTCTTCGCAGGCAACTGAATTCAGGAAATGGGCTACTCAAACACTCAACGAATTTATCATTAAGGGTTTTGTGATGGACGATGAGCGGCTGAAACAATGCAAAAGTTTTGGTCAGGATTATTTTGATGAATTGCCTTTAATATGCAACAATGGGTGAAATTTATCGATGGTTTTCTCGAACTCTCGCACTACCCGATATTAAAGGAAAAAGGGAAAGTAAGTATGTTGGAGGCCAAACTGAAAGCCGAACTGGAATTTGATAAGTTTCGGGTGATTCAGGATAAAAATTACGAAAGTGATTTTGATAAGGAGATTAAAAAAATATCAAATAATCAGGAGAAGAAATAAGCGTTAACCAACACAATACAGCCTATGGAACCAATCGGCTCAAAAGAAATCATCACCCAAAAACGAATCATCAGACTTTTTCAGAAGGAATTGAAATATAGTTATGTGGGTGACTGGTCGGACCGGACAAACAGCAACGTGGAAGAAGAATATTTGCAGAAATACCTGGAAAACACCCGCAAATATACTGCTGCAGAGATTAATAGCGCCATTGCTCAACTGAAAAGAGCTGCCGATAATATTGCGGCAGGTTTGTATCACGCCAATAAAGAAGTGTATGGGCTGCTTCGGTACGGTGTGAATGTAACGAGCAGTGAGCGATACAATCCCCGGAAATCCATCAGCAGTGGCACTAAAAAATATGCACACCTTATCGACTGGCATAATCCGCTGGCCAATGATTTTTATATTGCCGAAGAAGTTACCGTGAAGGGGAATAATACCAAACGCCCCGATTTGGTGATTTATGTTAACGGCATCGCACTGGCTGTGATTGAACTGAAGCGTAGCACTGTTTCGGTGCATCATGGGATTCGGCAGAACTTAGACAATCAATCGAAAGAGTTCATCCCTAAATTTTTTACCACTGTGCAATTGCTTTTTGCCGGCAACGAAACCGAAGGGTTGCATTATGGCGTTATAAAAACCAAGGAAAAATTTTGGTTGCGCTGGAAGGAACCAAATCCGGATGTTGTGAATGAGTTGGATCGCAGCGTGCTTCAGTTTTTCGACAAAACGCGCTTATTGGAATTTATCCACGACTTTCTGATTTTCGATGCCGGTGTAAAAAAAGCCGCCCGTCCTAATCAGTTTTTTGCCATACAGGCTGCTAAACCACGAGTAAGAGCCAAAGACAGCGGCATCATCTGGCATTCGCAGGGTTCGGGTAAGAGTCTGACCATGATATGGTTGGCCAAATGGATTCGGGAACACGAAACTGATGCCCGCGTGGTGGTAATTACGGATCGCGATGAATTGGACAAACAAATAGAAGCCGGATTTAAGGGTGTGGACGAAGCTATTGAACGCTCGGAATCGGGCGATGCGCTGATCCAAATGTTGAACAATGCGAATCCCTGGCTTATTTGTACGCTGATTCATAAGTTCGGGAATAAAAACGACAGCGACCTGCCGGAAGTCGGCAATAAAAAAGCCCAAAAATCGCTCGAACAATACCTGCTGGAGGTGCAATCGAAACTACCCAATGGATTCAAACCTAAGGGAAATATTTTCGTATTTGTGGATGAATGTCACCGTACCCAGGGCGGCATGTTGCATGAGGCCATGAAATCCATCATGGGCGAAAAGGTGATGCTGATTGGTTTCACTGGTACACCATTACTGAAAACCGACAAGAAAAACTCGCTGGAAACTTTCGGAACTTACATTCATACCTACAAATTCGACGAAGCTGTTCAGGATAAAGTGATTCTCGATTTGCGCTATGAAGCACGGGATGTGCCGCAGTATCTCGGTAATAAAACCAAAATAGATGAGTGGTTCGAGAGTCGTACAAGCGGTTTATCCAATGTGGCCAAAGCATTGCTGAAAGACCGTTGGGCAAAAATGGAAAAGCTTTTCAGCAGCAAGGAACGCATGCAGCGCATTGTCGCGGATATTTGTCAGGATATGGACACCAAACGCCCCCTGCAATGCGGTTATGGTAATGCCATGCTGGTGTCGGACAGCATTTATCAGGCCTGCCGCTATTGGGAGTTGTTTCAGGATACCGATTTGAAAGGACATTGCGCTGTGGTTACCAGCTACGAAGCCAATGCTTCCGATATTAAGGATGAAGCAACCGGAGCCGGCGATACCGAAGAAAAAGTGAAATACGAGATTACCAAACGCATGATGGGCGAGAGGACGCCTGAACAGTTTGAAGCATGGGCTAAAGAAGAGTTTATCAAACATCCGGCATCGATGAAGTTGTTGATTGTAGTGGATAAGCTGCTTACCGGCTTTGATGCACCGGCCGCAACCTATTTGTACATAGACAAGCCCATGCGCGATCACAATCTTTTTCAGGCCATTTGCAGGGTAAACAGGGTGGATACCGATGACAAGGATTTTGGGTATATCGTGGATTATCAGGATTTGTTCGGGAATATCCGTACAGCCATCGAAGATTATACTTCAGAAGCATTCGAGGGGTACGATAAGGAAGATGTTAACAACCTGCTCACCAACCGACTTACTGAAGGCCGGAATAGTCTGGAAGAAGCCCTGCAGGCAGTGGTTACGCTTTGCGAAGTGGTTGAACCACAAACCCGCGAAGGATTCTTTGCTTATTTCGTTTATCAGGAAAGCACTGCACCCGAAGATCAGACAGCCGAAACAGAAGCCAATGCCGAAAAGCGTGAAAAGCTTTATAAGCTGGTTTCGACCCTGGTGCGTCGTTACATCGACATTGCCAACGACATGACCAAAGCGGGTTATAGTTCATCCGAAGCTGCTGAGATCAAGAAATTGGTGGATTTCTACAATAACCTGAAAGATGAAATCAAGCTGAAAAGCGGCGATGCGCTGGACTTGAAATTCTACGATCCGGCCATGCGTCAGCTTATCGACAATTATGTGCGCGCTGAAGATAGCGAAGAAATCTTCAAATTAGAAGATATATCGTTTCTTGAATTGATCGCCATTGAAGGTGAAGATGCCATCGGAAAGTTGCCCGGTCAGATTAAGAATAATCAACGCTCAGTGGCCGAAACATTGGTTGCCAACATGCGCAAAATGATTATCACTGAGCGACCCAACAATCCCGCTTATTATGATAAAATATCCGAGTTGCTCAATCAATTGATTATGGATCAGAAAACAGGCAAAATGGATTATGCAGAGATGATTCGGAAGTTGATAGCGAAGGTTAAGGAAGTCAGGGGTAAAACCAGGAAAAGTTACCCTACAACGATTAATTCAGCAGGTAAACAGGCTTTGTATGATAATCTTGGAAAGAATGAAGAGCTTGCCATTTCGGTACACGAAGCGATAGTGGCTTATGCCCGACACGGCTGGAGGGATAACAATGTTCCGGGAAAAATGAAAGAGGTTCGTAAGGCCGTGAGAAACGCTTTGCCTGATAAAACAGAGGAAGAATTGAGTGAGATTATGAATATCATCATCGCGCAAAAAGAGTATTGATGGAAATTATCAAGGTGAACAACATCCCTGTGGAAGTGGAGTGGAAGCAAATCAAGAATATTCACTTAACGGTTTATCCTCCCGATGCACGGGTTCACATTTCTGCGCCTGTAAACATGCAGCCCGATTCAATACGATTGTATATCATTTCGAAGCTGGAGTGGATTCATAAACGCATGGAGATGATTCGGAATCAGGCCCGTCAATCAGAACGGGAATATGTGTCCGGTGAAAACCATTATTTCAAAGGGATACGTTACAGGCTGAATGTGGTTTATCATCAGGCTCCTCCTGTTGTTAAAATTGCCGGTACTCAGTTCATCAATTTATATATCAGGGAAGGTTCATCAACCGAAAAACGAGCAGAAGTAATACGTGAATGGTACAGGGCTGAACTGAAGGAAACTTTGCAACCCCAGGTAGAAAAATGGGAAGAAATACTTCAGGTAAAAGCCCGGCACTGGGAAGTGAAACAGATGAAAACCCTTTGGGGGAGCTGTAATCACAAAACACAGCGACTCATTTTCAATCTCGAATTAATTAAAAAACCAACTCACTGCATCGAATATATTGTAGCGCACGAAATGACGCATCTTTTAGAGCGGTTGCATAATGCCCGCTTCACGGCGATTTTAGATGCGCATATACCGAACTGGAGGAATTTAAAAGATGAGTTGAATGAGTTTGTGGTATAGTATTCGGATTTCTTTATGAAAACAACAATCCCCTTGTAGTCATTAAACTAGAAGGGGATCTTTGTTTTTGCTTTGTACCCAGAGCCGGGATCGAACCGGCATGGAAATGAATCCACTGGTGTTTGAGACCAGCGCGTCTACCAATTCCGCCATCTGGGCGTT
>CAYMDE010000098.1:0-7142 GCA_964389115.1 uncultured Paludibacter sp.
ATTCACACCCACCATCCATTCAAGAACAAAAAATTAAATCGTACGTTATTGTATTGCTGAACTTAAAACATATAATTCAATTTATTTTCTAATCTTTGCCTCTCATTCTAACTCCTTAAATCACCAAAGAATGAACAATCACTATAAAATAAGCACAAAAACACTGATGGCTGTGCTTGTCGTGCTATTCTCAGGACTGGCAGCATGCAATATTGGGCCCGGCAACACGCTGGAAGATAATATTTCATCCACATCAATAACGGAACGTCCAAAGAATGTAATCCTGCTTATTGGCGATGGCATGGGCCTGATACACATTCAGGCGGCTATGATTACAAACGGAAGTCCTTTACAAATAGAACGTTTCAAACATTTAGGATATTCAAAAACTTACTCCGCCAACAGCTTTATTACCGATTCGGGTGCTGGCGGAACTGCTTTGTCAACTGGCATAAAAACCAATAATGACATGGTAGGAATGGGGCCCGATTCGGTTGCAGCTGAAACAATTCTGCAAAAGGCATCGCGAAATGGGTTAGCGACAGGGATTGTAGTTTCATGTGCTGTAACGCATGCTACGCCGGCATCTTTTATTGCCCATCAAATTAACCGTAATATGTTTGAAGAAATTGCGGCGGACTATCTGAAAACCGATATAGATGTTTTTATTGGCGGTGGACGCAGGTTTTTCAACAATCGAAGTGATGAAAGAAATTTACTTCAGGAGCTTAAAGACAAGGATTATCAGGTTTTGTTTGACATGAATGAAATCAAGAGTATTAAGTCGGGACGACTGGCAGGTTTGGTTTACGAAAATAATCCGCCGCGGGCAACTGACAGGGGCGATTTCTTGTCCGACGCTACTGATGCAGCCATCAGAATTCTTAGCAAAAACCAAAAAGGATTTTTTTTGATGATTGAAGGTTCGCAAATTGACTGGGCAGGCCATATGAATGATATTGACTGGATAATTCAGGAAACGCTCGATTTCGATAAAACAATTGGCAAAGTACTCAACTTTGCGGAGCTGAACGGTCAAACCCTCGTGATTGTTACTTCAGATCATGAAACAGGAGGACTTACCCTGACAGATGGCAGCATTGCCGGAAAGAGCGTAAATGCTCATTTCTCATCAACCAACCACACCGGCATGTTGGTGCCCGTTTTTGCGTACGGTCCGGGTGCCGAGCTATTCACCGGCTTCATGGACAATACGGATATTAACAAAAAAATTAAGAAGTTGCTGGGGTTGAAGTAGGGAGATTCTACTTTTGAAATATCTACTCCACAACCGTTCTCGCCGGTTGAATCAGCAGGCGCTGACGAATTTGAAGCACATCGCTTTTAAGATTGTTGAGCCGTTTGATTTGGGCTACAGAAACTCCGTATCTGCGGGAAATAACGGAAAGGTTTTCTCCCTGACGAACTACATGATAACGTGCCGGGATTACGCGTTCCACTTTGACAGGCACCTCGGGTTGCAGCCTGGTGGTATCGGGATCGGCACCGAGGTGACGATACTCTTCGGCGCTGGTGGTAATAATTTCGGGAACTAAACCCGGAACCCTGCCTGCCGAAACAAACCTGCCGGCATAATAGGGTGCGGTTGAATTGGTGATGGTTACGCCTTCCTGTACCGATGCATGAATAAACCTGAACTGACCGTTTTCAAACACTTCTGTTACAATGCCGACATGTCCTACCCTGCCATTGAGACGGCGACCCTGATAAAAAACCAAATCGCCGGGCTGAAGGGATGATTTGCTGATGGCAGGTACTTGTCGTGCCATGTCTGCCGAGGAACGCACAAGATCAACGCCGAATTTGGAGAATACGTGCCGGGTAAAACCGGAGCAATCGAAACGATTCGGACCATTCCCGCCAAACTGATATCGCACCCTGAGATAACGCTTGCCGTAGTTGAGTAATTCGTCGATAATTGCAGGATTGACTGATTGCGCAGTGGTTTGGCTTTCAATAATCGATGTAAGTGTTGAATCGACCGCATACTTTTCCTGCGACTTCAACAGCATACTTACCGACAACCAAATTCCTAATAATACAATTCTGCGAAACATCCTGATTTTTTAAAGACTTGCAAATATAACATTTCAAGCCCAAAGACTTGACTTTTTTAAAGTTTATTTCGACACAAAATGACACACAACCTCCAATCAGCCGAACAAGGCTCTTTAACACTTAATTCCAATACAGAGTATGTGTTCCGGGCAATCGTTAATTGTTTTGGAATGAATAAGCCTGATCAAGTGGCAAAACAATCCTGCTAAATTCATCCAATAGTCCTTAAAAACAGGGGCTTTTTTAATGTGAAAACCGTTTTTATACTCAGCATCTTTTAATTTTATGCTCAGTATTTTACAAATTTATGCCAAGCACAAATCAAATTTGTACTGAGCATAAAATTAAAAAGTGCTGAGCATAAAATTAAAAGATGCTGAGCATAAAATTAAAAGACGCTGAGCACAAATTTGTAAAACACTGAGCATAAAACCCCATTTCGCAGGGTTTAAATCACTAAATGTTCCTGAAAATCAGTCTATTCAACAGGACTAATTCACCAATTCAACCTGAGAATTTTCCCGCATCAATACCCTGGCCGACTTGCGGGTTCGCTGCGACAAGAGTATCTCTCTTCCTGCTGTTTGTTGGGCAAGAATGGCATCGTTTACTCCCCGAATGGTGATGAGTTCCAGCTTATCGTTATAGCTGACTTTGAAATCGTTGCCCAGTTCATCGAGCGCAGCCGCTAAATAACGGGTATTGTCAACACACACCGAAATGCTGACCGCAGAACTTTGTATGAGCGAAATTTTAAGGCGGTGCTTCTGAAATATGGCGAATGCTTTCGGCAGACTTTCCTCTATCACGAATGAAAAATCGCGGGGACGAATGGTTACCAACACCAGATTTTTCCGCAGTATAAGTACCGGAACTTCAACCAGACTGTTTAGTTCGGCATGTATGATTGAACCTGTTTCTGTTGGACTAAAAAACGGTCGCACATATAACGGAATTTTCTTATTCTCAAGTGGCTTAATGGTTTTTGGATGAATTACCTGCGCACCACTGTAGGCCAACTCAACGGCATCCTGATAGCTTAATTCGGGTATCAACACGGTATTGTCGAATATGCGCGGGTCGGCATTTAATATCCCGGGTACATCTTTCCATATGGTTACATCACTCGCATCGAGCAAATTACCTACAATGGCCGCGCTATAATCCGAACCTTCCCTGCCTAAGGTTGTCGGGTCGCCCTGCGTGTTCGATCCTATAAATCCCTGACCAATATAAATTCGTTTTTTTGTGAAGTCAACCGCAGCTTTCATCCTTTTAGCCGACTCTTCCATCCTTACATTCGCTTCACGGAAATTACTGTCGGTAACCAACAATCCGCGCATATCAAGCCAGGTATTATCAACTCCGTTTTCTTTCAGATATGCTGATACGATGGTGGTAGAAATCACTTCGCCGAACGACACCAAATAATCATAACATTTATCATAGTCGTTTGCAACCTCTTCAGTAACATACATACACATCTGAGCGAATAATGGTCTGATAAGTTCGAGTCCCGACTCAGGATTTTGAAACAACTCGCTGATAATGTCGGTATGATAGTTTTCAACCTCAGCAATCTGCTTCAGGGATGCTTTTTTATCGGCCTTCATGAAATGCTCCAACACCACTTCGAGTGCGTTGGTAGTTTTACCCATTGCCGAAATCACCACAAACAGCTCGCTGTCAACCTGAGAAACAATCCTGACGATATTGCGGATTCCTTCGGCCGATTTCACCGAGGCTCCCCCGAATTTGTAAACTTGCATGGCACTAATTTATGTATAATTATGATGCAAATATACATCTTTTTCGACCTTCAGCGCACAGGAAATCAATTTGCATGACAGAAAAAAGTCAGATGCAAAAATCAACCAACTATCTGCAAATTTTGCATATAAGCATCACGATAAAACAACTTAATTTTGCAGCAGAAAACACTATTCTATCATTCAATTTTTTTATCAGTATGTTTGATGTAAAAGATAAAGTTGCCGTCGTTACCGGAGGTGGCGGTGTATTGGGGAGTAATATTGCCAAAGGGCTGCTCATGGCCGGAGCAAAAGTGATCATACTGGACATCCGCGAATCAGTTTTAGAACAAAAAGTTTCTGAACTTCAGCAATATGGTGCTATTGAAGGCATGGTTTGCGATGTACTTTCGGAGGCCAGTCTGACCAATGTTCACAACGAGCTCAAGTCGGCATACGGAGGCATCGACATCCTCATTAACGCTGCCGGAGGCAATATGCCCGGCGGAACACTTACCGAAGAACAAACAGTTTTCGACATGAAAATCGAAGATTATAATAAGGTGGTTGCACTGAACTCCAATGGTACGGTTTATCCCTGTTTAATCCTGGGCAAACTGATGGCAGAGCGCGGCGCCGGATCTATCGTGAATGTTTCGTCGATGGCAACTTACAGCGCTATAACCCGTGTCCCCGGATATTCTGTTGCCAAAACAGGCATCAATATATTCACCCAATGGCTGGCTATGGAGATGGCGCTCAAATTCAGTGAGAAAATCAGAGTTAATGCCATTGCTCCGGGGTTCTTCATCGGTGACCAGAACCGTTCTGTACTTATCAATCCTGATGGTTCGCTCACTGAACGCAGCAAAAAAGTAATCGCACGCACACCCATGCGCAGGTTTGGTAACATCGACGAACTCAATGGTATCGTGCAATTCCTTTGTTCCGATGCAGCCTCATTCATCACCGGAGCCATCATTCCTGTTGATGGAGGATTCAGCTCTTTCAGCGGCGTATAAGCACCCCCCATAACTTCCCTAACTTCTCTAACTCCCCAAAAATATGAAACTAACATGGCGATGGTTTGGATTTAACGACCCCGTGACTCTCTCCGATTTGCGGCAGATGGGCGTGGAAGGGGTTGTCACGGCACTGCATCACATCAAAAACGGTGATGTTTGGCCGGTGGAAGAAATTTTGCGCGTGAAGAACGCCATTGAAGCACACGGCATGCAATGGAGCGTTGTAGAAAGTTTGCCCGTGACCGAAGGTATCAAAACAAAATCGGCAAATCGCGAAAAACTGATTGATAACTATCGGCAGTCGCTACGGAATCTCGGTGCCTGCGGAATCGACACCGTGTGCTACAACTTCATGCCGGTGCTCGACTGGGCACGAACCGACCTGCATTACCGGTTGCCATCGGGTGGTGAGGTGATGTTTTTCGACTTCCCGAAATTTGTTGCTTTCGATGTTTTCATCCTGCAAAGACCGGGTGCTGCTAAGGATTATCCTGATGATATTGTAGAAAAAGCTAAAGTTGTTTATAACAGCATGACGGCAGAAGAAGCTGAATTGCTTGCATACAACATTATTGTAGTCACCCAGGGATTCATCAACGGAACGGTGGATGGGTCAACACCTGATTACAAAAAAGTTTTTCTGGATTATATTGCCACATACCGGGATATCGACCGCGATAAACTGCGCGAGAACCTGGCAGATTTCCTGCGCGATGTGGTTCCTGTGGCCGAAGAGGCCGGTGTGCGCCTGTGCATTCACCCCGACGATCCGCCGTTTCCGGTTTTGGGAATGCCGCGCATTGTAGGTTCGTACGACGACCTGGAGTGGATTTGCAAGGCTGTTGACTCACCCGCCAATGGCATCACTTTTTGCACCGGATCTTTGTCAGTTCGACGCGAAAACGACCTGGTGAAAATTGTTGAGAACCTCGGCGACCGCATACATTTCACCCATCTTCGAAATAATCAGTTCAGCGAGAATGGTTGCTTTTATGAATCAGGTCACCTCGATGGTAATGTTCCGATGCCTGCTGTGGTAGAAGCCCTGCTGCTCGAACAACACCGCAGACGCAAAGCTGGCAGAAAGGATTACCTTATACCATTTCGTCCCGACCACGGCATTAAAATGCTCAACGACTTCAACGAAAGTGCCAACCCGGGTTACCCTTTGATTGGCAGGATGCGTGGTCTGGCCGAAATCAGGGGTCTGATACAGGGAATCGAATATGGTATCAAAAATAAAATGACGGACTAAACCTCAAATACCTGATATTTGATATCAAAAAACGTATTTTTTTACTGATACAATGTACATATATTTGCAAATCACAAACATTTATATGCACATGAAAAACATTCTCAGTTTAGGACTTATTGTTATCATCCTTTCGTTAAACGCTTGTACAAAAGCCAATCCGGATGATTATTTCCCTGATGGAACGAAAATCCCCAAATGGTTTTACGACTACAGCAAAGTAGAACTCAAAGATCTGGGTACTCAATTCGTGATAACCGACCATGGCGTTGTCAACGATAGTAATCTCATGCAAACCGTGGCCATTCAGGCTGTAATCGACAAGGCAGAAGCTGCCGGAGGTGGTGTAATCATCGTACCTGAAGGTGTGTATCAAACCGGTGCTTTATTTTTCAAACCCAAAACTCACCTGCATGTGGTTGCCGGTGGTGTACTCAAAGGCTCCGATAATATTGAAGATTTCCCCATCATGCCATCACGCATGGAAGGTCAGAACCTCGATTATTTCCCGGCTGTAGTAAATGCATACGGCGTTGATGGCTTTACGATTTCCGGCCACGGCACCATCAATGGCAACGGATTGAAATACTGGGAGGCATTCTGGCAACGCAGGCGGGAGAACCCCCGTTGCACCAATCTCGAGGTTTCGCGTCCGCGACTCGTATTTGTCTGGAACTGTAATGATGTGCAGTTTCAGGATGTAAAACTAATCAATGCCGGCTTCTGGACTACCCACTTCTACAAATGTAACAATGTGAAGTTGCTCGATCTGTATATCTTCTCGCCCCGCTACCCGGTAAAAGCACCAAGCACCGATGCTATCGATATTGATGTGTGTACCAACTTCTTAGTAAAAGGATGCTATCTTTCGGTGAATGATGATGCCATCGCGATTAAAGGCGGTAAAGGTCCGTGGGCCGATCAGGATCCCAACAACGGCATGAACAGCAATATCATCATTGAAGATTGCGAGTTTGGTTTTTGCCATTCAGCAGTTACCTGCGGCAGTGAATCAATTCACAACAGAAATAT
>CAYMDE010000099.1:0-6973 GCA_964389115.1 uncultured Paludibacter sp.
TACACCATTCAACAGAGTTTGTATGATGAGCCTCTTGAGTGGTCAGACGATCCAACTGTTATTCCAGTGCGCAGAATGCTTCGTACGCCGAATCATTATGGCTATTTTACTTTGATGACTTCGCCGGTAAAACTACTTGATTTATCTGCCACAGGGAATTTTACAGGCTCAATGCTTGCGCCCCATTATGCTGGATATGTTGAATCCGATAGATTGGTTTCAACGCCTTCATTCTTCGATTTGAACCTAAAGGGTTCATATACTTTCAAGTTTGCGGGTGTAGATATGCAGTTGAATTCCGGGATTAAAAACGTATTCAATAGTTTCCAAAAAGATTTGGATCAGGGGCCTTTGCGTGATGCAGGGTATGTATATGGTCCATCATTACCGCGAACTATTTTTGTTGGATTGAAATTTAGTAATCTAAGTTTGTAGTACTTTGACTTAATTGGTACAAATTCAACCACCTTTCGAAAACAGTCCGGTGAACAATTCTGTAATGAGGCTGATATTCCCTGATGTATTGTTCACTGTGGTGCATGACAACTTTTGATTCTGAAAATAAATCCGATATTACCTTTTCATCCGTTGATAAGTCAGGGAAATCAGGCTTGTAAACTTTGATGAAATTCATAATTTCAGCCCATTCCTGTTTCCAACTTTTTATATCGGGTTTTCGGGCCAGGACGGCGCTTTCAACCATTCCCTGTAAAAGAACATCACGGGGAATAGTGCCGTTTTTAACAAGTATAAGATTCACCCTGTAATAATCATGATTTGTACCCAATGGCTGCCAAAGCAAGGTGTCTTTCCAGATAGCCTGCGAGATTTCTCGGTCAAGATATCGACCGGCACCCAACGTGTCAGGTATCATGTGTCCCGGACCATATGCATCCTGAAAGTAATTCTTGTATAAATCTCTCAGATTCGCTTTGGGATAATGTTGCAGCTCTAAATCAATAAAATCTTTGATCCGGCTGATGTCAGTTTGAGCAAAAAGATTCATGTTAATGAGGATAATCAGGAATAATATCTTTTTCATCTGTTCGCAATCTTTTTATTTGTCAGATGGACGTTTCGTGGCACATAATATTTTTAAAGTGCAATGATAATGAAAATTTGCGTCAGAAGTATCCTGAGGAACATAGTTAAAGGATAAACCGTGGCGTATGCTGTTGATTGTATTTGTACAGGAGCCAGTCCATTTGCAAATTCAAGTGCAGGTGGGTCTGTCATTGCGCCTGAAATACTGCCACATATCTTCAGATAATTAATCTTGAAGAACCTTGCCACTATACTCACAAGCAATATCGGAATTAGTGTTATCAGGGCTCCATAAAGCAGCCATATTAGTCCACCGTTTGTTATCGTTTCAATAAACTTTTCACCCGAAAGCAGTCCTACACACGATAAAAAGAGGATGATGCCCATTTCTTTCATCAGGAGATTGGCACCCGGGGTCATATAATAATTCATTTTACCAATTCGGCCTCTGTTGCCAAATAGTATTGCGACTAACAAAGGACCTCCGGCCAGACCAAGACGGGCAGGAACAGGAATGCCCGGGATGAAAATGGGAATACTTCCCAATAGAATTCCGATAAAAATACCAATAAACACTGAAAAGAGATTTGGTTTTGCAAGTTCCTTTACCGAATTTCCAAGTTCTTTTTTTACATCTTCGATGATTTCTTTTTTGCCGACTACCTTAATTGTATCGCCCAGTTCAAGCGTGGTCGTCATGGTAGGGAGTATTTCTATCCCTGATCGGAATATTCGGGTGATGTTTGCAGGATAACGTCGATAAATACCTACCTGATCGATGGTTTTCCCGGCAAGCTTTCTGTTTGTCATCAGGATGTTCGCCGAGCTAAGCATGCCGGAAACTTCTCTGATTCCGGTTATGTTCACTTCTCCAATCTTTATTTGAAGATTATCGATGTGTTGTATAGAGGAAACACCAATTATGATATCGTTTTCAAGAATAACTTCGTCTTTGGTCGCCAGAATGAAGCTGTTATCTCTGAAAATTCTTGAAATAGCAAATTCTTTGTCAACTACTTTTTGTATGTAACTCATCTTCTTGCCAAATAAATTCGGATTGGTTACTTTTATTTCAATACTCTGGAGTTTCGATTCGTTTCCACCAAGACTTTCATTGTAGTTTGATATCTCTTTATCAATTTTTATTTTGAAAAATAGTTTAACCATAAGCATTGTGAGTATGATGCCCAGAATCCCAAAAGGATAAGCAACTGCGTATGCCATGCCCGATTGTGCTGCGGTGCCCGCGATAGAATTCCCATGCTCTGTGAGAAGCTGTTGTGCTGCTCCAAGACTGGGTGTGTTTGTTACGGCTCCGCTCATGATTCCCGCGATTACAGCAGGCGGCAGATCGGTAGTTTTGAGAATGATGAAAGCGATGGCAAATCCAAGGAAAACGATGGCAGTTGCCATCAGATTAAGGGTTAATCCGTCTTTTTTGAATAATGTAAAAAAACGGGGCCCCATATCAACTCCAATACTATAAACGAAGAGTATGAGCCCAAAATCGCGTACAAAATGTAGTATTGCTTCATCTGCTCTGAATCCAAAGTGAGCAATAGCCAGACCGCTAAATAAAACACCTGCAATGCCCAACTTTACATTTTTTATCTCAATTTTTCCAATCATGATGCCCGTGAAGGCGGTCATGCAAAGGACTAGCAACGAGGATGTAAGACCGGGTTTGTGAAATAATTCAATTAAGAAGTCCATATTTTTTTAGTGGTTAAGTTGTAAAGTTGTATAGGGTTGAGTTATCAGGCATCATGGCTTTTTCTACCAATTCATCCCCTTCTCTGAAGTGTTGAAGTTTATAGTGATATTCCTGAAAGATGTTTTTAAGCATTTCAATGTCGCCATTTTTATGAATACCCGGAATAATTGTGGTGCGAAATTCATAATTAATCCCGTTTGATAGCAGAATATTGACAGATTCCATGATGTCAACAAATGTTTGAGCTGATAATTTGCCACAAACATTTTGATACATTTCATATTCGGGAATGTGTTTGATGTCCATCGCTACATAATCAACCCATTTCTCTTTAATTAATTCATTTATTAAATGCGGATTGGTTCCGTTGGTGTCAAGTTTTATGTCGTATCCCATTTGTTTTACTTCCATACAAAAAGCTTTCAGCCCTTTTTGGATAGTAGGTTCTCCGCCGGTTATAACAACCCCATCGAGCCATCCGACACGTTGTTTTAGAAACCGGTACACTTCATTTATGTCAATTGTTTGACCAAACAAAGAAGGTATAACCAACGAAGGATTATGACAGTAGCCGCAACGGAAATTGCATCCCTGAGTGAAAATAACTGCGGTTAACCTCCCTTCCCAGTCGATAAAACTTTGTTTGAGGTAAGAGGCAATAATCATATTATGATCTTCAGGGGATGAATAATTTCCTATCGCTGAATTCTTCTTGTTTCCCTTCGTTCCACTGACTCACAGGTCTCATATAACCAACGATTCTACTATAGACTTCGCACTTTGTGCCACATTTGGGGCATTTGAAATGTTCACCTGCGATATATCCATGTTCGGGACAAATACTAAAGCTTGGTGAGATGGTAATATATGGAAGTCTGAAGCGTGATGTTACTTTGCGAATGAAGTTTTTGGCCGCTGCCGCCGTCATCTGACTTTCACCTGTAAATGTGTGAATCACGGTTCCTCCCGTGTACAAAGTCTGTAGATTGTCCTGCAATTGAAGCACTTCAAAGATATCGTTGCTGTAATTCACAGCAAGGTGGGTTGAATTTGTGTAATATGGTTTAGCTCCTTTTTTATATGCATCCTGATTAGCGACAATCAAATCGGGATACTGAGCTGTATCAATAATAGCAAAACGATAGGCAGTACTTTCTGCAGGAGTTGCTTCAAGGTTGTAGATGTTGCCTGTTTCCTCTTGATATTCAACTAATACATCGCGCATGAAATACATTACTTTCTCAGCAAAAGCCTGACCATCCGGGTGAGCAATATTCTTCCCCAGGAAATTCAGACAGCATTCATTCATACCGTTGATACCGATGGTAGAGAAATGGTTTTTCCAGTAACGTTGATATCTGCTGTGAACATGACGAAGATAATATTTTGAGTAGGGATACAGTCCTGTCTCAGTATATTTCTCAATAATCTTACGTTTTATTTCGAGACTTTCTTTAGCAACTTCCATAAGATTTCTGAGTCGTTGGAAGAAATTCTCTTCTGATCGGGCTTCGTATCCAATTCTTGGCAGATTGATTGTGACAACACCCACAGATCCCGTAAGTGGATTGGCAGCAAAGAGACCTCCTCCACGCTTTATAAGTTCACGTTTATCGAGACGTAAGCGGCAACACATACTACGAACATCATCGGGTTTCATATCCGAATTTACGAAATTAGAGAAGTAAGGAATCCCGTATTTGGCTGTCATTTCCCAAATTCCATCGAAGTCGGGGTTATTCCATTCAAAATCGGGAGTAATGTTGTAAGTGGGAATAGGGAAAGAGAACAGGCTTCCTGCGGCATCGCCCTCAATCATTACCTCGGCAAATGCTTTGTTAAATATTGTGATTTCATGTTGGAATTCTCCATAGACAAAATCGGTTGTGTCTCCTCCGAATACAACAGGCTCATTTTTAAGGAATTCAGGGATGACGAGATCCATGGTTATGTTGGTGAATGGCGTTTGAAACCCCACCCGCGTAGGTACATTTAAATTGAAAAGAAATTCCTGTAAAGCCTGTTTGACCTGAGTGTAATCAAGTTTATCGAATCGGATAAATGGAGCCAGAAAGGTATCGAAGTTAGAGAAGGCCTGAGCACCGGCAGCTTCGCCCTGCATGGTGTAAAAGAAGTTTACTACTTGACCGAGTGCTGTGCGCAGGTGTTTGGCCGGACTACTCTGAGTTTTGGAGCTGACACCTCTGAATCCTGTTAGTAATAAATCCCGCAAGTCCCACCCTACACAGTAAACACTGAGGCATCCCAGGTCATGAATATGTAAATATCCTTTTTTGTGTGCATCAGAGATTGTCTCCGGATAGATTTTATTCAGCCAATATTGCGAAGTTATGAGGGATGATACATGTTGATTCAGTCCCTGCAAAGAATAAGATGAATTGGCACTTTCTTTCACTCTCCAGTCTTTCATTTCCAAATAGTCATCCATTACATCTATATTACTAAAGATGCGTTTCGTGTTTCGTAATTGCTCATGTTGTTTCCGGTAAAGAAGATAAGCCCGCAGGAGTTTATAATTGCCATTTTCGAAGATTACGACTTCAACCATATCCTGAATTTCTTCAACGGAAGGTGTGTTTTTTTCTAAACCTGTTTGAAGTCGCGTTAATACCTCTTTGGTGTAGCTTTGTGCCAGATTACGGTCGGGCACCCCGATTGCGCGCATGGCTTTAAAAATGGCATGTACAATTTTTTCCGGCAAAAATTCTGTGATTTCGCCATTTCGTTTCACGATTTGAGTGAAGGTAGTTTCATTCATCTTTTAATAGATTAAGTTGTTGATAAAATGAAACTTCCGGGTTAGAAAAAATGATGCTGAAAACCGCAGTTATGAAGTGTGGCATTCTATCGCTTTTATTCCCGAAAGCTTTGAATAATTTGATGCATTTTGGCAGGTCTTCTGACTTACTCCTGTTTTGAACAGCCTTCCCGGTCTTAACAGGACTCCCCGGTAGGGGCCATTGACCAGTGGCAAAAGAATTATTCAAAACATTTTCCTTTTAAAATCCCATGTTAGGAGTTTTTTTTTAAGGAAGAGCTTACAGCTACGGGTATAGTTCCCGATTTTCACGGGATTCCCTTTTCATCCGGTACGAAACCGGAACCATAATGCGCTGCAAAGATAGTTTATTTTTGAAACTTTAGTAGTGCAGTTGTTTTATTTTTTATGGAAGTATTTCATAAGGAGCCTGTATCCTTCCCCTCAGCATATGCCTTTTTCCGGGAGCTCCCCAGAGTCGTTCTACTACAAACCCTGCACCCCGCAGAGCCTGCTTTACAATGCCTTTGGAACAATAGGTAGTGAGTATAGCGCCGGGATTGCAGTAGGTGGCCAGTGTGCTGAAACGCTCCTGTGTCCAAAGCCCGGGTTGCTTCTCAGGAGAAAAAGCATCGAAAAATATTAAATCGAATGTTTTGTCTGGTTGATAATCTGTGAAGTCAGCCTTTATTTTTCTGATTGTAAAGTGTTTGCTGATGATATTGTTTGTTTCCCATGCACAGCTATGCAAATGGTAAAATTGCTCTTTTTGTTCTTTTGCGTAGTTATCGGCAAAATTAAATAACGACCATAGAGACTTTTCTACCGGGAAAAGTTCTATGGTCGTGAAATGAATGAAGACACCTCGTTTTTCAGCTTCAAGTAGTGTAAGAAAAGCATTAAGTCCGGTTCCAAAGCCCACCTCCAAAACGTCAATTTGTTGTTTTGCACAATGCCTTAGTCCGTTTTCGATGAACACATGCATCGATTCCTGAATGGCTCCGTGTGTGGAATGGTAGGTTTCGTTCAGCTCCCTGTTTATCAAAGAATGAGAACCATCTGAAGTTGTAATAATTGATTGTTCCAAAATACTTGCATCTTACCGCTGTCCGGTGCTTGTGATTTCGCGACTGCAGGTTACTTATCGCAAGCTTTGCTTGCTCGTACCCTGATGTCGCTCAATTCACAAACACCTTGCACGCTACTGTTTCGCGCTTGTGATTTCGCGACTGCCGATTGCTTCGCACTCTAAGGTCGCTCAATTCACAAGCGCTTACCGCTTACCGCTTACTGCTTACCGCTTGCCGCTGTTTTTTAGTAGTTCTCTTTCTTTTCTTCAAAATACGCTTGCGAATGGTTGCAGGCAGGGCAGTTTTTTGGTGCGTTTTTGCCTTCGTGCAAGTATCCGCAGTTGCGGCATTGCCATACAATTTCTT
>CAYMDE010000100.1:0-6948 GCA_964389115.1 uncultured Paludibacter sp.
GCCTTAGTTGCATACAACCCAATCATTGCCCCGGTGAAGCCACCTGCCATATTTGTTGAGAGTATATCGCCTGAGACCACGCCTCCTAGGTTGATGTAGGTCTTTCCATCTTTTGAAAAGCTGAATTTGTATTGATCTTCGTTAGCTTCAACGCGGAGTTTTAGCTGAAAATCGGTTGGCACTTCCACGGATGCGATGATTTCGGACTGGCCGCGGGATGTGCGTTGCAAAACTAAAACAGGTTTTCCCTTGCTGCGGGTAACTCCAAAAAGATAGTGAAAACGTTCGCTTTGCAGACATACAATCCCCGCCATATCTTTTTCTGATGCGGGCTGGTATTTCATCGTGGTTGTAAACCTGAAGCTCTTGTGTTGTTGACGCATAAACAATGTAGAGGTTGGTTTTGCTTCGCGGATATTGACCTCGAAGGGGTTGATGGTCAGGCCATTTTCGCCTATTTCGATAAAGTCTTCGCGCGGGCCCCTGAGACTTATCCATTTATAATTGAGCTTGGGGGTGCAGAAGTATTCGCTGAAAGTGAAATTGCCGTTCGGGAAGATTCCCGGTCTGTTTGGGTCGTAGTCAACGCCATTAAGCAATTTGATTTTGGGCTGCATGGGTGTGAGTCCGTTTTCAAACACAGGGTATTCGCCCGACCAGTCAACAGGGAGAATGAAAGTTTCCCTGCCGGTGTTTACCCTGTCTTTATTGTTGGGACGAACGCCCAGAAATACGCCATAGTATTTTCCATCGGGGGTTTGAACTAAGTCTGCATGTCCTGCCCAATCGACTTTATTGCTGCGGTTCCTGTCGAGATAACGTTGTGTGAGAATTGGATTGTTAGCAGCGGGTTTGTACGGCCCTTTCGGGTGGTCGCTGCTGAAAATAACCTCGCTGTGCCAGCCTCCTGTGCCTCCTTCAGCACACATCAGGTAATACCTGTTGTTCTTTTTGTAAATGTGTGGCGCTTCAATCCAGATGGGTTTTTTCGTGATATCAACACCACCGTCAACAATAATTTTATCTGTACCTGCAATTACCTGATCTTTCTCCAGGTCATACTCCCAAATTTTGATTACCCGGTGACCTTCATACAGCTCTTTGCCCGGATCAGGAGCATCATTATGAATCACATATGCTTTCCCATCATCATCAAAAAATAGTGAGGGATCAATACCTCCGAATTTCAGGATGTATGGGTCGCTCCAGCCCTGAAAAGGATCACTTGTTTTAACAACCATATTGCCGACATTCCCTGCCAACTGGGTGGTAATCATGTAGAAGGTGTCGTTGTGTGGATTATATCGTATGGCAGGTGCGTACAATCCGCCACTAATCCCTGAATGAGTGAGTTTTAATTGTGACTTTCTGTCAAGCACATGCCCTATTTGGGTCCAATGAGTTAAATCAGTGGAATGAAAAATGGGAATGGCCGGAAACATGGCAAATGAAGAGCATACAATAAAATAATCGTTTCCCTTGCGGGTGATACTCGGGTCGGGATAGCAGCCCTGCAGAATAGGATTGTAGATCTCGCCCTGTTTCAGTGGATGATTATTGTAAACTGCATCCAGGCCAACATACTCGGCATTGCGAAATACCGGCATTGATTGTTTCCCGACGGATTGAGATGTTGTGGTTGCCCGGGCAGTTGTCATACTGAATGAAATGAAGATGAGCGTAAGGGCTGTGGTTATTATGTGAGATTTCATTGTATTGCATTTAGTTAAACACCCCCTCTAAACCCGGAGATTCGGAGGGGGTGTTTTTGGGTTGAAATTTTCCGGGAACTATCCCGATTTATTTAAATTACTTCACCAGTACTTTAACAACCTGATCGTTGGCTCTGATGATGTAGATGCCCGACTGCAATTTAACATCAACCTGATTGGTCGTGGCTTGAATTGCATGGATCAATTGACCGTTGGTGCTGTAGATGCGTATGTTTTCGCCTTGCTGAGTTCCGTAAATTCTAACCATATCATCAATAGTTCCTGCTGATAGTCTGCTGTGTTTAGCTTCAGTATTTGCAGAAAGAATATCAGTGATATCGTACAATTCCCAGTTGTCAATGTAAGCATACATGCCAGTTGAAGCACCGCAATTGTTGAAGAAAGCAACACCCGAAGTTGGGTTTTCACCTGCGGTGAACATTGCAGCAAACTCTACCCATTCACCATTGGTGTGAGGAACTTCGATATTGAAGTCGCCACTTCCACCGTTCACATTTGCATTCTGAATACCCATGTTGAATGTTCCATCCATGGTTTTAACCATTGCGCGGAATTTATAGGTATTGTTAGGTACCCAGGTAATAGCAGGAGTGCTGATTGAACCTCCGTTTGGCCAGCAAAGTGCAGTTCCATCAATTTTAATACTGTATTTACCACAATAAGCATCGGCACCGTCAACCAGGAATACATTACCCCATGATCCCGGAATTGAATTCAGATAAGGATCAGGAACAAGGTTGGTTTTTGATGGATACATCTTAGTGAAACAACCTTTGTCTTTTGAAGTAGAGACTGCAATAATGTGATTGTCAACACCTGCACTTGAAATGGTAATTGAGGCGCCAACATTATCAGCTTCATCCCATTCCAGGGTAATAGTGTTGGTGGTATTTGCATTTGCCAGGGCAATCGTATAAGAACCGCCACCATTGTTAATCAGATTTGCTCCAGTCAAAGTTACACCTGCAATAGGAGCTGAGATTGTAATGTCACCGGTCAAGTTCGAGCCTGTAACATCAAAAGTGGTAGAGGTAGCATCTGCATTACTCATGAAGATTGAAGTTTTTGTAACTGTCATGTTAGGGATACCTAACGCTCCAAAGTAGTACAGGCGGAAATTGTCAAATAATGCCCACTGGCTCATGGTGTATGATCCATTACTGCGGTATGACCCGGTAATACCAATACGTGCGATGCCTGTTGCATCAACAACGAAATAAGTTAGTTCATTTTCATACAGTCCATTCAGGAATGCATCGTTAGCGTTCGACATTGTATTTGGATAAGTTATACCTTCTACCAAAATTCCCGCAGGACTTGTTGTTTCAGAAAATGCCGATTTCAAAGGAACGAATGATGTTGTTCCTGAAACAGTAGCATAAAGTCTTGATGAACGTGCATCCCATCCGTTGTTAAACCATTCTACAGCAGCAGCGTTGTTGCCTGCAGGACGCTCATATCCCTGAGCTTTTAATGTATAAACTCCTGCAGGGAGACCACTTACATTCTGATATACATCATATGATCTTCCGTAATACTCCAATATCTCGAAGTTATAGCCAAAGTTTGCTGTGGCAGTCCATCCGGTGGCCGGACCTGATTCGAAACTTGGATTTACAATCAGTGAAGTTTTATCTTCAGGCGCCAGTGCTGTGTACAAATCAGCAGCTGCAGTATTAATGTCGGCAGCCGAACCGGTGTTGTAAGTTTCGATATATGAAGTCAGATCGATGCTGCTTCCTGTAAGCGAAACAATTTTCATCAGTTTGTCAAGTTTCACCTGTGCATTATATTTCTCAACAGCAGCAGCAGTACAGAATTTCCACTGGGTATATTCGCTTGCTGCACGGTTGTAACGAACATCATAGACAGGTCCCGAGTTGCTGTTGTAAATAGTTGCAGATGCTCCGAGGAACTGGGCTGCATCGTAGCTTGACCATGTGTCAGGCGACTGGATGCTGTAAATATTCTCTACATTATCTTCTAAAACCACATTCCAGGTGTTTGCTCCGGCTGTGTTGTTATCGGTATATGTCCAACCATCAGCCACATTGGCACGGAATAGTTGTCTATTGGCAACTTCATACTGAAGATTCCATGAAGATCCGCTCTCGATCATGGTGATCAAAGAGCCTTTGCCCTGAAAAACGACAGCCTGGGTAGCCCACTCGCCACCTCTGTCTAAAAATGCTTTTGCTCCTACATTATAAATATAGTATCCGGAACCTGCGGAAAAAGTGGTTCCCTCCGGACTGGGTTGGGGCCATGACTGTGCATGGGTGTTTGCAATTAAAGCAAACGATGCGATTAAAACCGCGATGAAGTAGATTTTTTTCATGATTGTAAAATTTTAAAGATTTTTTTGGAAAGTTGTGAGATTATGCATGCAAATATATGCTTATTATCATGCAAATAATGAGGAGGAATTTTGTTAAAAGGAGGATTTTTAATGCACATTGTGTGTTTGTTTTTAGTTTACATAGCTTTTATGAATGAATATCATTAATTTTGAGATCGGTTTTCGCATGTTTTCATTGTTTATTAGAGTTCTTAGTTATTAAATATTGCTGCATTTACTACAAAATGAACGATTTTAATTTCGATTTCTGGTTGTTTATAGCCGGATTGGGTATGTTTCTTTTCGGGATGTCATATCTCGAATCAGGTTTGAAGGGACTGGCAGGCAATTCTTTCAAAAGATTATTGCAACGCTTTACCAATAAAAGCTGGAAAGGTATTTTAACCGGTACTTTCGTTACAGCGATACTGCAAAGCAGTTCCATGGTAACCTTGTTGGTATTGGCGTTTTTGGGAGGTGGTATTCTTACTTTGCACCATTCGCTGGGGGTGGTGCTTGGAGCCAATCTGGGTACAACTTTCACGGCATGGATTGTTGCCACACTTGGGTTTAAACTGAATGTGGCTGAACTTTCTTTTCCATTATTAGCTATGGGTGTGTTCAGTTACATGCTGTTCGACAAAAGACCTTTTCTTCGAAATCTCGGTAGCTTTCTGATGGGCTTTGGCTTGCTGTTCCTCGGACTTGATTACATGAAGCTTGCCATTGAAGAACTTACGGCACATGTCGATTTGGCGAGTTATGCCGGACTTGGGTTGTGGGTGTTTCTGTTAATCGGGTTGGTGGTGACTGCGCTGATTCAGTCGAGTTCGGCCATGATTGTTATTGTGCTAAGTGCTCTGAATGCCGGTATCATCGACTTGCATCAGTCGGTGGCGCTCGTAATTGGCTCCAGTATAGGAACAACCTCAACCCTAATGTTGGGTTCGCTCAATGGTACTGCTGATAAGAAGCGGCTTTCACTGGCTAATATCATCTTTAAAACGGTAGCCGGTATCATCTCTTTTCTGTTGATTGAACAGTTGATATTTATCACGGTAAACTGGTTCAATATAAAGGAGCCACTTATGGAGCTGGTCTTTCTGAATACCCTGGTCAATGTCATTGGTATCGCCATTTTTTATCCTTTCCTGAACCCGTTTACCAGGATGCTCAACAGGTGGTTCTCGAAATCTGAATCGCAGGGAGAGTGTCGTTTTATTCGCAATGTAATTCCCGATGTTCCCGATGTGGCCATCAAAGCGCTGAGCCGTGAATTGTCCTGTATTTTCGATACTACCTGCACCTATATTATAACCTGTTTACGCATCAGTAATGAAGAAAAGCAAAGACATTCGCTGATAGAAAATATAGTCAAGATAGAGGTAAGTCCGCTCGAAAAATACAACCAACTGAAGAAGATGGAAGATGAGATTTCCGAATTCTACACCCGGATACAGGAACAACATCTTACTGAACAGGAAGCTGAATTGCTGGCGAAGTATATGTTCAGGATAAGGTCATTAATTTCAGCCGCAAAGAGTATTAAAGATGTGTCGGAAAACCTGCGACAGATTGCAACAAGTGGTGATGCAGCCGCACTCGATATACTGAAAGATCTTCAACAATTCGCTTTGACAAATGTTGCTGAACTCAAAAAGATTCAATCGGATCCCGAATCTGTCAAAGCTGAAACCAATGGCACTTCCGAAGCAGAACAATTCTACCACAGAACCATGGATAAGTTGTATCGTAGTATTAAACCACAGGCTTCCATGAAAGTACCAGTTTCAACAGTGGCCAATGCAATTAAAAAAACGGTTTCGTCCATCGAAGAACTTTCTTCTATGATGGTTTAATTCGGTTCTGATGATAGATTCTGTCAATATGCGTATTGATTTTGTCTAACAAACTGTTTCCTCTTTTTAGATGTTTTGAGTTTAGATTAAAGAAACACATGTGTAACATCTAAAAATAAAGAATCATGAAATTTGAATTACCTGCATTGCCGTATGAAACCGGAGCGTTAGAACCTGTTATCGGAAAACAAACAGTTGAACTTCATTACGGAAAGCATTTCCAGACTTACATTACCAATCTGAACAACCTCATTCCCGGAACTAAGTTCGAGAATATGGATTTGGTAGATATAGTAAAAGAAAGTGATGGCCCGTTGTTCAATAACGCCGGACAAGCATTGAATCACAATATTTACTTTTTATCATTTTCACCCAATGGAGGTGGAGCGCCATCAGGCAAACTGGCTGATGCCATCAATGAGGCATACGGAGATTTTGAGAACTTCAAGAAAGAATTTAACGCAGCAGCAGTATCAGTTTTCGGTTCAGGTTGGGCATGGCTCGCCAAAGACGACGCCGGAAAACTGCATATCACAAAAGAAGCTAATGGTGGAAATCCTGTAACCAAAGGACTTACACCGCTGTTAGGATTTGATGTTTGGGAGCATGCGTATTATCTGGATTATCAGAATCGCCGTCCCGATCACCTTACTGCTTTGTGGAATATCATCGACTGGAAAGCGGTTGAGGCACGTTACTAATTTTCCTGTAATGATATTGTATTTATAGAATATCGCAACTTTCCAATTGTTAATACAGGTTGAAGAAAGCCCCATCTGAATCACTTTTCAGATGGGGCTTTTGCAATGTTTATTGCTGTGTATTCTTAATCCATCACAACAAATTTCTGCATCAGAGTTTCATCTTCATTGCTTATTCTCAGCATATAAATGCCTGCCGGAAGCGAAGTGGTGTTAATCTGTACCTCCTGACTGAAGGTTTGGTGCTGTGTAATCAGCAATTTACCATTCAGGTCATAAACCGATAAGGTGGTTGGTTTAGTGATGCCGTTCGGATA
>CAYMDE010000101.1:0-6858 GCA_964389115.1 uncultured Paludibacter sp.
ATTATTTGGGTGAGAGATCATGATATGAGAAGAAACTCTGCTTATTGGGCTTCATTATATTTAAATGATCAGATTAAAAAAAATGGATTTCATGTAATTCCCTTTTTTCAAAACTCCCCTGTCGATCATTCTCCATTACTTCTTTTGAATATGAAGTATGGGTCATGTAAAGAGTATGCTTTTCGTACTGCATTTGCGATGCGTGCATGTGGTATTCCGGTAAGTGTTGATTTCACCCCACAATGGCCATATAGAAGTATGAATCATACGTGGAATGTTGTTTTAGATAATAACGGAAAGGACATTCCATTCATGGGTGGAGAAAGTAATCCTGGATATCCAAATAAACCTGGAAGTAAATATGCTAAGGTTTTTAGATATACATTTGCATATCAGAAAAACAGTCTTTTTGATGTTAAATCGAATGAAGATGTGCCACCATCTTTGAATTCACCTTTCTTTAGAGATGTTTCCGAATCATATTTTCGTGGATTTGATGTGGATTTGAAGTTGCCGAAAAACTTCAAATCCACAAATAAAATAGGTTATCTGGCTGTGTTTGATAATCAAAACTGGATTCCGGTATTTTGGAGTCAGATTAACCGTAGAAGATTAAACTTTAAACATATGGGTGGTGGGGTAGTGTATATGCCTGTTTTGTATTTGAATAAGAAGCTTTCATATTTCATGAATCCTGTTTTAGTTAGGGAGAACGGGTTGATACAATCCTTAGATCCGGATACTCTCAATGTCAATTCGGTTGTCTTAAGAAGGAAATTTCCTAAGTTTAGTGGCGTAATGGGTTATAGTAACAGGGTGGTGAATGCAAAGATTGTTGGTGCGAACAGGTCTGACTTCAAAGATTCTGTAGTAGTGGGAATTATAAACAGGAATCCGCTTATGCAATATGATAGCATTAGATTATCTGAGCATAAACCTTTTAAGTATTGGAAGTACATTTCTCCTGAGAATGGGTATTGTAATATTGCAGAGTTGCAATTTTTTAATATCAAAAACGAAAGGGTAAACAGCAAAGCCAGATTGATACATTATAGTGAGTTTACTTCAGGCAATAAACCTGAGAATGCAATCGATGGAGACGGGTTATCATATTATGAGTCCAGAGTTGCTTCAGGTGGATTTCTTACTTTTGAGTTCGAATCTCCGTTATCATTGTCATTTGTGAGGTATTTGCCCCGCAACGATGATAATAATATTGAGCCCGGGAATACTTATGAATTGATGTATTGGAATACTGATAGATGGAAGTCGTTAGGCGTTCATATAGCAGAGGCTGATAGTCTAACTTATGAAGGTGTTCCCGGGAATGCATTATTACTGTTGAGAAATCACACCCGTGGTAAAGAAGAACGTGTATTTACCTACGAAAACAACACTCAGGTATGGTGGTGAAACAATTAATTTGCATTGTTAAAAAGAAAGTCAGGGTTATAGTCAGGATAATCGTAAATTTATTTCTGCTACTCTTTCTTTCTTTTATTTTAGCAATAATTTTCAGAGTGTTTTTTTTTGCTACTTTTAGAATTCCCACTGCCTCAATGGATCCGGCTATTATAGCTGGTGATCAGATTATGGTCAATAAGTTAATTCCAGGGACAAGGATACTGAAGAATTCCAGATTTATCGAAACAGGTAAACGCCCTGAATTATGGAGACTAAAAGGATGGCGAGCAGTTCGCCGAAACGATATTGTAGTATTTAACTTCCCTTATAGCGAATGGAATAAGTTGGATTTCGACTTGAATGTGTATTATGTTAAGCGATGTGTAGCATTGCCGGGTGACACATTCAGAATTGTGGATGGGTTTAATATTATTGATAATAAAGATTTTAAGACAGATTCTTTTAGTGGATGCTCCTCCAATAAGAAATACATAAACGAAAGTTTACCCAACGAGATTTTAAAAGCTTTCCCGTATAAAGATTATTATTCCTGGACAATTCTAAATTTTGGCCCATTGTATGTGCCGAGAGTCGGAGATAGCATCCAGCTTGATACATTGAATATACACCTGTATAAACGACTAATTGAGTATGAAAGGTCTACAAATGTAAAACTGGTAAATAATGAGATTTTTATAGGGGATAGTGTAATTACTTCTTATACGTTTGATTCAAACTATTACTTTGTAACTGGCGATTTTATGTTCGATTCACGTGATTCACGTTATTGGGGGTTACTGCCTGAGGATCACATCGTTGGTAAGGTCTCTGTAATATTATACTCAAAGGACAGGAATAATGGTAAGGTAAGATGGAATCGTGTTTTGAAGTTTATTTAAATGATAGAGATAGTTTACAATGAAAGATAATTCAGATAAAAGCAGGAGATTCTACTTGTACATATTTGGCAGTAATATTCCTAAGTTTTTCATGTCTTTTATTTTACTTCTTCTTCCAATGCTTTTGGTGTTAGGAACAGTGTTTAGATTAGATAATAATCTGGCTAATGGAGTAGTAACTGCAAAGCATTTCTGGTTTTATGGTTTAATAGGTGTTAGTTCTATTTCTGTGTTGATTTATTGTGTGTTTAATCGACCTTTTAATTTTATTTTCGGTTTAGTGGACTTGGTTTTTCTTACACTTTGTTTGGTGGCGTTGCTACCGTCTCTCTTCATTTACGAAGTTTCCACTGTTTGTGTTATTCAAATCATCTTACTATTTGTATTGTATCTGTATTTCAAGATTGCCATATCTGCCAGTCGAATTAACCTGTATTTTCTCCTTTTAGCACTTCTTGTTACTGCATTTATAGAGGGAGTTTGGGGATTAAGGCAATTGTATGGTTTTTTGCCTTCGCAGCATAGCATGTTTCGCATGACGGGTTCTTTTTTTAATCCTGGTCCATATGCGGGGTATTTAGCTGTTGTGATGCCGATAGCTGTGTTTTATGCTTTTTCTGATTATAAGGTTTGGAAGAAGAGATTTAATTTTAAATTCATATTGTTTTATGTGAGGTCAGTTGTTTCGATGCTCACGTTATTGGTAATATTATTTGCATTACCTCCTACTATGAGTAGAGCAGCATGGTTGGCTGTTTTAGTTTCATGTTGTTTATGTGTGGGCTTTTTTTTGACAAAAAAGAATTCAGTAGTTGTTCTTTTTAAGATACATAGAAGGAGTTTTCTTCGTTTTATGCCGATCGCTTTAATCGTTTTAGTTTTGGGTTTTTATGGAGTTTATCATCTCAAAAAAGATTCAGCAGATGGAAGAGCTTTGATTTGGAAGAATTCAATCAATATAATAAAAGAGAATCCATTAGGTGTAGGTGTTGGGAATTTTGCAGGTGTATATGGACGTGAACAGATAAAATTTTTCGATACTGGGAATCCGAGTGAGCATGATAAGTTGATTGCAGGAAATCCTGATTATGCTTTTAATGAATTTCTGCAGATTGCAGTTGAATTTGGTCTGCCGGGATTGTTGTTGTTCCTTTCTTTAGTTGTAGTGTCACTCTACAAAGCCATAACAAACCGTTTGTACGCTCCTGTTGTGTCAGTTGTGTCACTTTTAATTTTCGCATCAATGTCATATCCTTTTAGGGTGTTGCCTTTTATGATTGTGTTTGTGTTTTTGATTGCAGCCTGTAACCCTGTTATAAATAGTAAACCAAAAAGGCAAAGTTCTGTATTATTAGCTGTTCCCTTGTTTTTGATGATGAGTGTTTTTGCTGTTTTGCGTACACAACATGAGACTTATCATGCTTATAAAGACTGGAACAGAGCAAGATATCTATATACATTAGGGATGTTTATAGAGGCAAAACCTGTATATCTTCAATTTTACCCACAACTTAATGATAATATAGAGTTTCTTTTTGAGTATGGTCGGATACTGTCAAAAACAGGTGAGTATGCAGCAAGTAATGAAATCTTATTTTCGGCTCTTAAAAGAAGTAACGACCCAATGTTTTATAATATTATTGGTCAGAACTTCCAGCAGCTAGAAGAGTATGAATTAGCTCAGGAAAATTATAACAGAGCAGCATTGATGGTTCCACACAAACTATATCCTCATTACTTGCTTGCAAAGCTATATATCCAAATAATGGATATTCACAAAGCCGAACAGGCAGTAAAAACACTGTTCGAAAGAAATCCCAAAGTAAACTCCCCGGCTGTTGATGAGATGAGAAATGAGATTTATCTGATAATACAAGAATCCGGGTTGGATTTCAATTTAGAATTCAATCAGAATTAAGATGATATTTAATAGCAGATTAACAAGAAATAATTGCTTAATTTGTAAAACCAAAATTTTATACACATTCAATTGTTCCATGAAGAAGCTTGATATTTTGTCTTTTATTCTCTTTCTTTTGTGGAGTTGTGCTGAGGTTAAAGAACAACCGATAGGCACAACGGCCAGCAATGTTCAAGAGCCTGTTAATCAGATTGCTCCCGTAGAAGTAGTACCGCTTGAAATGTCGATATTTCATCACGACTTAATCGCTAATGGAACCATAGCATCAGGACAAACCGCCGAGATGAAGTTTCAGGCATCTGAGAAAGTAACGCGGATTTACGTGAAAAACGGTGATCGGGTTACAAAGGGACAGAAAATTGCTGAATTGGATCAGTTTCGTTTGCGAAGTAATATGCTTCAGGCTAAGGATAACCTGGAGCGAGCCCGGTTGGAATTGCAGGATGTGCTTATTGGTCAGGGATATACACTGAGAGATTCGGTTAATATTCCACAAGATGTACTCAGAATAGCTAAAGTTAGAAGTAATTATGATCAAAGCTTAATAAACTTTCAGATAGCGGAATACAATCTGAATAATTCAGTGCTTTATGCTCCCTTTAATGGAGTAATCGCGAATTTGTTCAGCAAGGAACATAATGTACCATCCGGCTCCGATGCTTTTTGTTTGGTAATAGATAATAGTCGCCCTGAAGTAATTTTTAATATCCTCGAAAATGAAATTGCGCTCGTCAGTACAGGAAATCAGGTTAATATTTCTCCTTATGCCATCAGTGATTACCGTATTAGTGGAACAATATCCGAAGTAAACCCAGCCATTGATCGAAATGGGATGGTAAGAGTGAAGGCCCAACTAAATTCGTCCGACAAATTGTTGGATGGGATGAATGTTAAAGTGTTGATTAAACGTGCCCTTTCAAATCAGTTGGTAGTGCCTAAAGAAGCTGTTGTTCTAAGGTCGAACAGGAAGGTTGTGTTTACATATAATAATGGCAGAGCATATTGGAATTATGTGGAAACGGGACTCGAAAACTCAACCGGGGTAGTAATAATCAGCGGACTACAAGCCGGTGATAGCATTATTTATGAAGGAAATCTTAATCTGGCTCATGAGGCTCCGGTAGTGGTTGTGAATTAGCATTTTTGTATTATGATCAAATTTCTCATTCAGCGACCCATAGCCGTTTTCATGGCATTTACTGCATTCTTTATTCTTGGTATTATCACCTACCTGAATATTCCGGTGTCACTGTTGCCCAATATCGCTATCCCTGAAATAACGGTACATGTTTCAGGAAGCGATTATTCTTCGCGTGAGCTTGAAAACCGGGTGGTTAGCTCTTTACGCAGGCAATTGCAACAGGTTGGAAAATTGCGCGATGTACGTTCCTGGACCCGCGATGGCGATGCGGTGATTCGTCTTGATTTTGAGTTCGGTACCGACATTGAACTGGCCTTTATCGAGGTGAACGAGAAAATTGATGCAGCTATGACCGGCATACCGCGTGGTATTGACCGACCTCGGGTTGTGAAAGCAAGTGCAACAGATATCCCGATTTTTCAGTTGAGTTTGACTCTCAGGGATGAGGTGTTCAGGGAAAATGATTTTCTTGATTTATGCGAGTTTTCTGCCAATGTGTTAAGACGACGGATTGAACAATTGCCTCAGGTGGCGCTGGTTGATGTTACAGGCATGATGTTTAAACAGGTGCTTATTCAGCCCGATATGAATATGCTCAAAATAGCCGGAATGACACTCTCCGACATTGAATCTGCCCTTTCAGCAAACAATATCGAGCCGGGTAATATGACAATTAACGACGGTCACTATGAATACTCAGTGAAGTTTTCGTCGGTCATGCGTACTGTGCAGGATATGCAGAACATTTACATCCGTAATAATGAAAAAATATATCAGCTAAAAGAGTTGGCCTCGGTAAGTATTGCACCGGCAAAAGAACATGGTATGGCTTATTTCAATGGCAATCGTGCTATCATCATGTCGGTGGTGAAACAGGCCGACGAAAATATTGAGAGCCTCAAAAATGCCATAAATGTCGAAATTGACAGATATCGCAATGAGTACCCGGGGATAGATTTTCAGGTGTCTCAAAATCAAACTGAGCTGCTCGATTATACCATAGGTAATCTGCAGCGCAATTTAATGCTCGCTTTCGCATTTATCATGCTGGTGTCGGTGTTCTTTATGAGAGATGTGCGCTCGCCGCTTATTATCGGACTGAGTATGTTTGTTTCGCTGGTGATAAGCCTCTTGTTTTTCTATCTCTTTAATGTCTCTCTGAATATCATTTCGCTAACAGGACTTATCCTGGCTCTTGGAATGATGATAGATAATTCCATCATTGTAACAGATAATATCGGACAGTATCGTAAGAGTGGATACGGTTTGGATGAAGCTTGTGTAAAGGGAACAAATGAAGTTATTACGCCGATGCTGAGCTCTGTGTTTACAACTATTTCGGTGTTTCTTCCATTGGTTTTCCTGAGTGGTATCGCGGGAGCTGTTTTTGCCGATCAGGCTTTTTCGGTTGCGGTCGGACTCCTTGTTTCGTACGTAACAGGAGTTATGTTGCTCCCGGTTTCGTATAAACTGGTGTTTGGAATTAAATCGCC
>CAYMDE010000102.1:0-6766 GCA_964389115.1 uncultured Paludibacter sp.
GACCAAATAGTCCTGATAAATTCATCAAAGAGTCCTTAAAAACCGGGACTTTCTTTGTGCGCAAAGCAAATTTACGCTCAGCACTTTTCAACTTTACGCCAAGCACAAATTAATTTTGTGCTCCGCATAAATTCGTTTTTCACTCAGTGAAAATTCGATTTGTGCTTGGCGTAAAGTTGAAAAGTGCTGAGCGTAAATCCCGGTTTCGCAGGACCTAAATCATTAAAACCTCCTGAAAATCGGTCTGTTTAAAAGGATTATTGAGCCATTTCATCCTTGAAAATGCATACAGGATAATGCTTCAATGCTTTTCGAACCAACAACCCATCATTTTCCAAAATTTCCATTACCTTTGCCAAAGCATTTTTGCTTGTTTAACTATAAAATTATTATCTCATGAAAAACATCATTACCTTTTTGCTGTTTTTGTTTTCGTTTTCATTGCTTGCACAGGAGAAACAGGTTGCCCTCGACAAGGAAGGCAAGCTTCAGTCTATCGACAAAACACTGGAGTTCAAACTAAAAGCCTTTGTTGAATATCCGGGATTTCAGGAAGCCCGACTTTTTCAGATTAACGAATCTTTGTATGTGCTGGAGGTGATATACCAACCTGAAAATGTGGTGCTTAGAGCGCGCGAAGAGTTGAACACTGAGCAGGTAGATGAACTGCGCACTAAAATATCTTCGTTAGTCGCGAGCCGGTCTCCATCTTTGCTGCTGAACCAGGAAGGACGCACAGCTTTTTTGGTTGGCTCGTCGGTAATCAGCGCGTTTTATTATGGCACTTCGATTGCTGCAATGACTACAGAGAATGGTTATGAAGCATTTACCGGAATATATTTGTTAACTACTGCTACTGCTATCGCTGCACCATTTTTCCTGACAAAAAATAAGGAAATGACCTTCGCCCAACAACATATGGCTTCGTACGGACAAACAAGAGGAATAATACACGGAATAGCTTTGCCGTATTTGTTTTTATCTGATCCTGATTATCGGCTTGTTGTTGGCTCAGGAGTAGCGGCAAGTATTGCTGAGGGCTTTTTTGGGTATCATTGGGCTACCAAAAAGAATTATAGCTGGGGGCAATCCATGACAGTCGGGGTATATACTGACTTCGGTAAGCTGATGGGCTTAGGAGCAGGTCACATCCTGGGATTATACGATGGAAATGTCGCCTCCAACATGATGGCATTAAGCTTCCTCGCCGGCACTGCGACAGGATTTCTCACCGGCAACAAAATCGCACAGAAGGATTACTATACTACAGGCGATGCTATGATACTCTCAGGAGCCGGGTTACTTGGTATGGCCCTCCCGGTTTCGATTCTTTCTTATGCCGAACCCCCTGCACGCACGATGTCTTTAACCGCTGTTGCAGGAACTGCTGCCGGACTGTACATCGGTGATAAACTGGCGCAGAAACATGATTTCTCTTATCGACAGGGGATTTTTACCATGTTGAGTCAGGGTGTGGGCGGACTTGCCGGAATGGGACTGGGATACCTGTTATTCCCCGCTTTAAACGAAGATAAGTTTCTTCCTCTGTCAACTACCCTGGGGGCATTGGCAGGCTACGCTCTTTCAGTACGACATTTCGGGAAAGAAGAAAACAAGGAGAGCAGCAATTTATCCTTCAACCTGAATTTCAATCCACTGGGAATGCTACAACTGGGTAAGCAAAACAACAAACTTGATGGAATGCCCATCGTTGTGGGAAGCATCCGGTTTTAAAGAGTACTTTATGATTTCATTCCTGAAGCCTTCTTCTCTAAAAGATATATCGACAGAAAGCCAGCTACTACCAACATAACGGCTATCCAGAAATGACCGTTGATGGCGGGTAAGATTCGTTCGTAACTGAACACTTTTACATCCGGCGTAAGCAATGCGCCAAACTGATCGGCGGGAATGAGGTTGCGGGCACTATCGAACGAGTTTTTCCATGGCCAGATTATCGCGAGCGAACCCAGTATAAACCCGGTTAGCAAAGCAATGGTTTGGTCTTTGAACTTCTTGTATAACCACGAAAGCAGGTAAGCAAAAGAGGGCAAACCAATGGCGATACCAATGGCAATTGCTGCCAGATTAACCACATTGAGCTCGTTTACCGAGCGTAGCACCAACTCATAATTGCCCATGAGCACCAATACAAAACTGCCTGATAACCCGGGCAATATCATACTGCAAACAGCCACAACTCCACAAATTACAAGATACAGGAATGAGTCGTTTTCACGGGCCGGACTTAACACTGATATCGAAACGGCAATGCCGGAGCCGATTAGCAGCAAAATAATTGCCGGGAGATTGAACTTGTTAATCGTTTTCCCCACCATCCATACCGAGGCTAAGATTAATCCGAAGAAGTAAGCCCAGATAAAAACTGGATAATGATCGAAGAAATAACTCAGCACGCGGGCAACTGAAAATATACTCACAACCATTCCCATCAATAAAACCAGAAGAAATCCGATGTCGGTATGTGCCGCAAATCCCTTGAAATCGCGTTTCAGCAATAATTTCAGTGCATTAATATTGAAGGATTTGATGCTGTTAATCATGCGTTCGAAAACGCCTGTGATAAGTGCGATGGTACCGCCTGATACACCCGGAATTACATTGGCTGTGCCCATGGCAAAACCTTTCAGGAAATTGGCTGCATTATTCTTCAGGAAATTCATTGATTCGTTGCAATTAAAAGTTGATACTGACAATCAGATTTTTCGGCACAAAGGTAATCATTACTAACTAAGATTCCATAAAACACTCAGCTAAATCATCTGTTTTTTCAGGAAATAAAAACGGGGACAACCAACCGGCATCCCCGCATTAAAAAGTCTTCAGCCAGATATTACAATACTCCCTGAGCCATCATAGCTTTCGCCACTTTCATGAAACCTGCGATATTGGCACCTTTTACATAGTTTACAAAACCATCTTGTTCAGTTCCGTACTTCACACATGCATCGTGGATGCTGGCCATGATATCTTTCAGCTTTTGATCCACTTCCTCGCGCGACCAGCTCAGTTTAATTGAGTTTTGAGTCATTTCGAGTCCTGATACTGACACCCCACCTGCATTGGCAGCCTTACCAGGGGCATACAAAATCTTATTTCTCAGGAATACTTCAACAGCCTCAGGAGTTGATGGCATGTTCGCTCCTTCAGAAACAGCAAAACAGCCGTTTTTCACCAGGAATTCAGCATCATCGCCATTGAGTTCGTTCTGTGTAGCCGATGGTAAAGCAATGGTACAAGCCTCTTGCCATGGGCGACCTCCTTCTACATATTTACAATTGTATTTCTCTGCATATTCCTTGATACGACCACGATATATATTTTTCAGTTCGAAAACATACTCAAGTTTCTCTTTGGTAATTCCTTCCGGATCGTAGATATAACCATTACTATCTGAGAGCGTAATTACCTTACCGCCCAGTTCCAACACTTTTTCAGCTGTAAAAGTAGCCACATTTCCTGAACCTGAAATTGAAACCACCTGACCTTTAAGGTCGCTGATACCTTTGGTTTTCAGCATATTCATCAGGAAGTAGATATTGCCATATCCGGTAGCTTCGGGACGAATCAATGAGCCGCCAAATTCCAGTCCTTTACCTGTAAAGGTACCTGAGTTTTCGCGTGCTAATTTGCGATACATACCATACATGTAGGCAACCTCGCGACCGCCAACACCAATATCGCCGGCAGGCACATCGGTTTCAGGGCCTATATGGCGCCACAATTCAAGCATGAAGGCCTGACAAAAACGCATAATTTCAGCATTCGATTTTCCTTTCGGATTAAAATCGGAACCACCCTTACCACCACCCATCGGAAGTGTTGTTAGTGCATTTTTAAATGTTTGCTCGAAAGCAAGGAACTTAAGAATAGAAGGACATACAGAGGCGTGGAAACGCATACCTCCTTTGTAAGGACCAATGGCGTTACAGTGCTGAACACGGTAACCCATGTTGGTTTGCACATTACCGCGGTCGTCAACCCAGGTAATACGGAATGAAAAAATTCTGTCCGGGATGCAAAGTCTCTCGATCAGGTTTTGTTTTTCAAACTCGGGGTGTGCGTTATAAACTTCTTCGATGGAGTGTAATACCTCCTCTACGGCCTGATGGTACTCCGGCTCATTAGGAAAACGCCTCTTCAGAATGTCGAGGACTTCTGCAGCTTTCATAAATTATGTCGTTTTTTAGTTTGATTGTTTCGGGCGCAAAAGTACAAAATTTATTTATTTTTGAAAGCAAAACTGTCAGTTTTTTTAATTTCTAACCGAAAAACACACATTTTACTGTTACTTTTTTACAAACAGCAGGAAAATCGGAATCAGGATTCAGGCTGCATAAATTATTCGTATTGATATTTCTTTAATAATTTAAATTTCTTTTATACTTTTACAGCGATTCCCGCTCACAGAAGCCTTAAACTTATTTTTGAACCATAACTTCTAAATCTGAAATATTGATATCATGAAAGTTAACCTGATTGTTATTCTATTCGTATTATCCGGGATTTTGCAGGCACAAATTCCGCAAGTTTCTACCGGACGCATCCAGCGGTTGCAGCATTTTCAGTCGGATTATGTTTCAGCTAGAAATATTGACGTATGGCTCCCCGAAGGATATAATCCTGCCCGGAAATACCCGGTTTTGTACATGCATGATGGACAAATGCTGTTCGACTCACAAGTTACATGGAATAGCCAGGAGTGGGGCATGGATGAGATTGCCGGCAGACTGATTGCCGAAGGAAAACTGGAGCCTTTTATCGTGGTAGGTATCTGGAATTCAGGGCCGGGACGACATTCTGAATATTTTCCGCAAAAGCCTTTCGAAGCGCTGAGTCCTTATGATTTAGAGTATATCAGAAGAGAATCAGCAGCATCCGGTCGTAACTTCTTTTCAAGACCGATAAATTCGGATAATTATCTGAAGTTTATAGTAAAAGAACTGAAGCCTTATATCGACAAGCATTTTTCAACCCGCCGTAATCGCGCCAACACCTACATAGCCGGGGCAAGCATGGGCGGACTAATCTCTCTGTATGCACTTTGCGAATATCCCAAAGTTTTTGGAGCAGCTGCATGCATTTCAACGCATTGGCCGGGCATTTCCAATATCGCGAACAATCCGGTACCGCAAGCTTTTATCAATTATTTTAATGAGAAATTGCCCCCTCCGGCACGACACAGATTATACTTCGATTATGGCACCGAAGGCATTGATGCCTGGTACGAAACACATCAACTCAGAATTGATTCTTTGCTGATAACTAAAAAATATGACCCGAAACATTGGGAAACACAACGCTTCGACGGACATGATCACTCAGAGAATGCGTGGCGTTCCCGACTCGATGTTATACTGATGTTTTTGATGGGGAATGAAAAATAAGAAAAAAGCGGCTAATTGCCGCTTTTTTCTTTGCTGTAAGTATATATTACTTTGCCTCTTGCATCGATACAATTAATAGTAAATGCTTCGTTTGTAACCGAGGCTATAACGAAACCGGTATTACTGCTGTGGAACAGTGTACCTTCTGTACCTGAAACCTTACGTGACAGCGATGCCGAACTGTTGACGATGTAATGAACCGGACTATCATCAGTTTTGATGTGCTGAAAATTATGGATATGTCCTGCAAAATAGAAATCCACTGCATGCTTAGTCAATAAAGGATCGAGTCTGGCCTGCAAATCAAGCCTTTCACTATCCTTCTTGGTGGTATGAGCATACACAGGATGATGGCCAAACACTGCAGTCCAGGTCTCATTAGAAACAGTAAGCACGCTATCAATAAACTGTAATTGTTTATCCATATCCTGTTTAATCGCATCAGGATATTCTTCCGGATTATTTCTGTAACGATCAATCAGGGGCGTTGTGTCAACAAAAAGCAATCTCAATGAAGTCGAGTCATCCACTTCCATAACCCGGGTGTAATAACGATCGGGCATGTTCCAACGGCGACTTACATCAGAATAAGCGATACAAGCATCAGTACTTCCTTTATATTCATGGTTACCCAACACAGCAAACCAATCAACCATCAGTCCGGGGTGCGAATAAATCCATTCATAATTGGTTTGCCAAAGCGGGTCAGTTACGCTGGCCACACCTCCAAAATGATGCACGTCGCCTACAGCAGCAACAAATTCAATATCCAATGCTTCGGTATAGAGACCCATTTGCTGAGCAATTGGCACCTGATCATAATAACCATTTCTGCCTAAATCGTTTGCTACAATAAAATTGTATTCAGCAAATACGCCCTTTTGCTCTTTTTCCTTTTCGCGACAACTTTCTAAAGAAGTAATCGCCATGGCTGTAAACAGAAAAGGCAATGATGCGATGATAATTTTTCTGATCATTTTTTCGAATTGATGATTTATACTACGATTGAATAATTGATATTTCTATGGAAAAGCACTAATGAAAACTTAGTGCTGCTACGATATATATGACTAAATTAATTAAAGTTTGATAAACCGATACATATGCAGTGCAAAATTAAACACTAATCATTTCATCTGTATTTCCATTTTACTAATTAAAAAAAACAAATAATACATTTATATTTCATCTCTGTTTCATCTAATATACAAGACACGCATTTAAAAACAATCACACATTTGTAATAGATATTTCTCTTCATGGAAATAGCTGGAAATTACTTTTGCGTGATTTTTTTAACAATTATGGACAGATTATCATACCGCACTGTCGTATTATCCGACATTCATTTGGGAACA
>CAYMDE010000103.1:0-6564 GCA_964389115.1 uncultured Paludibacter sp.
TAATCCTAATGAGTTTACCATGATTGAACTGGCAACAAAAGTAATTGAACTCACCGGCTCATCATCAAAACTGGTTTTCAAGGAGCTACCTGAAGATGATCCCAGACAGCGACAACCCGATATCAAATTAGCAAAAGAGTTATTGAATAACTGGAATCCAGACGTGCAATTAGAAGATGGATTAAGAAAGACAATTGATTATTTTAGAATGGAATTGAAACTGTAATATTTAAGAGCCTGTATTCCACACAAAGACTTCATTCAAAAAAATATCACAAAAAATTGTTTTTTACTGAAATAGTATTACTTTTGTGCCGAAATAAGAACAAAAATGACACGATTTTTTACATACTTTTATTTTTACTTTTACTTTATGAGGTAGGAGCGGGATAGTGGTATGTAAACTTAAGATATTTAATTGTAAACATCAATCCTGCTCAAACACACTGGGCAGGATTTTTTAATAATAGGCAAAAATGAAACAGGTAGCTATTCAGGGTTTTAGTGGAGCATTTCATGAAATAGCAGCGCGACAGTATTTCGACGGCGAAGAAATCGGTATTGTGCCGTGTGTTACTTTTCGGGAGCTTTTCGATCGACTGAAAAATGACCCTGCTATGCTTGGTATTGTAGCCATCGAAAATACTATTGCCGGCAGTTTGCTTCAAAATCACAACCTGCTTCGTCAAAGTGGTTGCGTGATAATTGGTGAGCATAAGCTGCGCATTTCGCATACCTTATCAGCGCTGCCCGGACAAAGTCTGAGAGATATTGCTGAGGTTCACTCACATCCCATCGCACTGATGCAATGTGAGGATTTTTTGGATACCCTGACCGGTGTGCGTGTGGTTGAAAGTGATGATACGGCTCTATCAGCCCGCGAGATTGCCGAAAACGGGATTAAAGGTCGTGCCGCAGTTTGTAGTTCTTTAGCCGCTCAGATGTATGGTTTGGAAGTGCTTGCCAAAGAAATTGAAACCAATAAGCGCAATTTTACCCGCTTCCTGATTATTGCTCAGCCAGAACTTGCAGCAACCATGATTCAGGGTGTAACATTAAATAAATCATCTCTGGTTTTTACACTTCCTCACGAAGAAGGAAGTCTGGCCAAAGTGCTCTCCATTCTTTCTTTCTATCGCGTAAATCTTACTAAAATTCAATCACTTCCTGTTGTGGGTCGCGAGTGGGAATACCAGTTTTATATCAGCCTTACTTTCGACAATTATGACAGATACCGACAGTCGCTGGATGCTGTTCGACCACTGTTGAAAGATTTTCAGATTTTGGGAGAGTATATGGAAGCGGGGACACCGCGGGAGAGTGGAGTTGTTTAAGAGGGAAGTTAGAGGAAGTAAAGGAAGTTAGAAGAGGAAGTTAAAGAAGTTAGGGAAGTTATTTGAATTGAAAATGAATATAGAACCGGCAAAAAGACTAGACAGCGTATCGGAATATTATTTTTCGATGAAGTTGCGTGAGGTTGCTCAGATGAATGCTGCAGGAAAGCAGGTGCTGAATCTGGGAATTGGCAATCCTGATTTGCCTCCTTCAGAGGAAACCATTGCCACTTTATGTGATGAAGCCCGGAAAACGGATGCTCATGGATATCAGAGTTATGTTGGGATTCCTGAATTACGCGAAGGTTTTGCAGCGTGGTATCGTCAGTGGTATGGCGTGGAGTTAAATCCTGCCACCGAAATTCAGCCACTTATTGGCTCCAAGGAAGGTATCCTGCATATTACGCTTGCCTTTGTAAATCCGGGCGAACAGGTGCTCGTTCCAAATCCCGGATATCCTACATACACTTCGGCAAGTTGTATTTGTGATGCTGAAATTGTGACTTATGATTTGGATGAGAATAATGACTGGCAGCCTGATTTCGAAGCACTCGAAGCCATGGATCTTAGTCGCGTGAAACTGATGTGGGTCAATTACCCCAACATGCCTACCGGAGCCAATTCGACTCCTGAATTACTCGAAAAGCTGGTGGATTTTGGCAAAAAGCATAATATTGTAATTTGCAATGATAATCCTTACAGTTTCATTTTAAATGATGAAAAACTGAGCATCCTTTCGGTTCACGGTGCAAAAGAAATCTGCATCGAACTCAACTCAATGAGCAAGTCGCATAACATGGCCGGTTGGCGTGTGGCCATGCTGGCATCCAACCCACAATTTATTCAGTGGGTACTGAAAGTAAAATCGAATGTCGATTCAGGGATGTTCCGTCCGTTGATGGTGGCAGCTGCCAAAGCATTGCAAAACAGTCCCGAATGGCACAAGCAAATGAATGAGATTTATGCGGAGCGCCGTGAAATTGCCTTTAAAATCATGGAAGCACTTGGTTGCAGCTACGATGCCAATCAGGTAGGCATGTTCGTGTGGGCTCGTATCCCTGATAATTATGCTGATTCGGCTCAGCTTGCCGATGAAGTGCTATATGGTAGAAATGTTTTTATCACTCCCGGCTTTATCTTCGGCGATAAAGGTAAAAGGTATGTACGTATATCGTTGTGTTCACCCGCTGATTTGTTGTCGGAGGCACTTAAAAGAATAATGAAATAATGACTTGCCACATACTGATGTTTTCTAATGTGGTTACAAAAAAAATAAAAAGATGGAATTAGAATCAATTTTACTACCCGGTGTAGATCCCAAACGTCCTTTGGTGATAGCCGGTCCCTGTTCAGCCGAAACGGAAGAGCAGGTAATGTCAACTGCCCGTCAGCTTCATGCTCAGGGTATTAAAATTTTCAGAGCAGGTATATGGAAACCCCGTACCAAACCCGGTGGTTTCGAAGGTATTGGAGCTGAAGGACTTCCCTGGCTTAAACGTGTAAAAAGTGAGTTGGGGATGTATGTGGCTACCGAAGTTGCCACTGCCAAACATGTTCGCGAGGCATTGGCTGCCGATGTTGATATCATTTGGGTGGGCGCACGTACAACTGCGAACCCCTTTGCTGTTCAGGAGATTGCTGATGCATTGGAGGGTACCGACATTCCGGTGTTGGTAAAAAATCCGGTGAACCCCGATCTTGATTTGTGGATTGGTGCCATCGAAAGGATTTACAATGCAGGAGTTAGAAAAATAGGTGCAATCCATCGTGGTTTCAGTAGCTACGATAAAAAAATTTACCGCAATTTGCCACAATGGCATATTCCTATCGAACTGCATCGACAAATGCCTGAATTGCCTATTATTTGCGACCCGAGTCATATCGGTGGTAAAAGAGAGTTGGTAGCGCCTCTTTGTCAGCAGGCAATGGATTTGAATTTCGACGGACTAATCGTAGAAACGCATGTCAATCCCGAAAAAGCATGGAGTGATGCCACTCAACAGGTAACGCCCGATGTGCTTGAGTTTATCCTGAATACGCTTGTTATCAGGGAAGCACATCAAACCACTGAAAACTTATCAGCATTACGCCGTCAAATTGACGAACTGGATAATAGTCTGCTCGAACTACTCGCCAAGCGCATGCGCGTTTCAGAAGAGATTGGTCAGTACAAAAAAGAACATAACATGCCTATTTTACAAGAAAACAGGTATGATGAAATTCTTCAAAACCGCATCTCTCAGGCAGAGCAAATGGGTATGCACCCTGAGTTTATGAAGTCGGTGTTGGTGGCCATTCACGAAGAATCGGTTCGCCATCAAATGGAAATAATGAAAAACTAATTTGCAGAATCTGCACAGATGTATTACTTTTGTGCAAAATTTTTTAAGGTTGGGTCGAACTTTTTTCAGCGGAAAAGGGTTTTATCTACAATCCAATTAAACTAAAAAAAATGGGTAACAATTTATTACAAGGTAAAAGAGGTATTATTTTCGGGGCATTAAATGATATGTCCATCGCCTGGAAAGTAGCAGAGCGTTGTGTTGAAGAAGGTGCAACCATCACGTTATCGAACACTCCATTGGCAATTCGCATGGGAACAACAGCTGAACTTGCTGAGAAGTTAAACGCGAAACTCATCCCGGCGGATGCTACCAATGTTGAGGATCTGGAAGAAGTATTTAAGCAATCGATGGAAGTTCTTGGTGGAAAAATTGATTTCTTCCTGCATTCAATCGGTATGTCACCGAATGTTCGTAAGAAACGTACATACGACGATTTGGATTATCACATGTTGAATCAAACGCTGGATATTTCGGCTGTGTCTTTTCACAAAATGTTGCAGGTAGCCAAAAAACTGGATGCTATGAACGAGTGGGGTTCAGTACTTGCTTTATCGTATGGAGCTGCACAGCGTACCATGTATGGATACAACGACATGGCTGATGCGAAAGCAATGCTTGAGTCAATCGCACGTAGCTTCGGTTATATTTACGGACGTGAAAAGAATGTGCGTATCAACACCATCTCGCAATCGCCAACCGTAACAACTGCGGGTAGCGGTATCAAAGGATTTGACAGTCTGGTTGACTTCTCTGAACGTATGTCGCCACTGGGTAATGCTACGGCTGATGAGTGCGCCGACTATTGTGTGGTAATGTTCAGCGATCTAACCAAAAAGGTTACGATGCAAAACCTTTTCCACGACGGCGGATATGCCAGTATGGGTATGAGCTACCGTGCTATGGAACAGTACATTAAAAGCTTCGACGAATTTAAAGACGAAAAAGGTAACATCATATACGGATAATTCCGTTTGTGATTGAGCAATAAAAAACCCCGCAGCGAATCTCAGCTTAGCAACTGTGATTTTCTGCGGGGTTGGTTATTTTATAGCTTTCCACTTTTTCTCCACTGCCTCCATCTTTTCCCTGCAAAATTGCTGATCATTGAAAATAATGTAAAATTTATTCAATTTAGACATAGCTCAGATATTGATTATGAACTTGAGCTTTTTGAAAGAGTACAGGGCGTTGGATTCCCGGGCAAAAGCCACAACGTTCAGCTTATGTGGCATTTGACCTGAATTTTGTCACAGTCATTAGTGCTTTGTGGCTTTTGCCGTCAGTTTATTACAAATAGATAAAATATTTACCGTCTTTATAATACAATAATGTCATTATAATGCCGTCAGTTTGTTACAAATGTGTATCTTTGTCCAAAAATTGAAAAGTACAAATCATGATAAGCAGATTGATTTTAAATGAATTAAGGGCATGGAGATCGCGTCAAAATCGCAAACCACTCATTTTGCGTGGCGCGAGGCAGGTAGGTAAAACAACCATAGTGCATGAATTTGCAAAGGAATATGCTGTTTTTCTGAAAGTAAACTTAGAAAAGGAAACTGACAAACAACTCTTTGAGCGCATGGATGATGTGAAGGAATTGTTGATTGCTATCCATTTGCATAATGAAAAAAGAATTGAAGACTTACCCACGTTACTGTTTATCGACGAGATCCAGAACTCGCCCCGGGCTGTTGCCATGTTACGTTACTTCTACGAAGAAGCCAATCACATTCATGTAATTGCAGCCGGTTCCCTGTTAGAGACACTCCTGAATACACAACATATTTCGTTTCCGGTTGGCAGAGTTGATTTTCTGGCGATGCGACCCTGCGGATTCTTAGAATTTCTGAATGGAATACAAGCCGATTTCGATGCTGAATTAGTTAACTCGCTCAGTGCTTCGCCTGTACACGAACGTATTATGCAACATTTCAACCAGTTTACTTTGGTTGGTGGAATGCCTGCCGCTATTGTACAATATGCTGAAAACAGAGATATCTTATCAGTAGCGCCTGTTTTCCACGCACTTATAGAATCGTATAAAGGTGATGCCGAGAAATATGCCCCAAACGATACTGCGACTAAAGTAATACGACATATACTGGATACAGGCTGGGCTTATGCCGGAGAAACAATTAGTTTTGAGAAATTTGGAGGCAGCAACTTTAAATCCCGTGAAATGGGAATTGCATTTCGAATTATTGAAAAGGCATTACTTCTCGAACTGGTATATCCAACTTCCGAAACACAACTGCCGGTTTTGCCTGATCTTCGAAAAAAGCCAAAACTGGTATGGTTAGATACAGGATTGGTAAACTTCGCTACCGGAATTCAATCAGAAGTCTTTATGGCCAGGAACATACATGATGCATGGCGTGGGAAAATTGCTGAACATATTGTGGCTCAGGAACTTTTAACTCTTAGCAGTTATGTCTCAGCAAAACGAACTTATTGGCGACGAAACAAAGAAGGATCGGAGGCTGAGGTCGATTTCGTGTATAGTTTTAACGGCAAACTGATACCCGTCGAAGTAAAATCAGGAAATAACGCTCATTTACGCTCATTACATTTATTTATGGAAAAGTCACCTCACGACCTTGCAGTAAGAGTATGGTCGCAAGCACTTTCAGTTGACATAGTAAAAACGGCAAATGGCAAAGAATTCAGACTGCTAAACCTGCCATTCTATTACGTATGTGTTTTGGATAAAGTGCTTGACAAGCATTTGTCTGACAGGTGATACCATTCCATGGTATTTGAGGATATCGATTTGATTATTTGAGAGTTGTTTGCGTGATATGTGAATCAACTAAGATTGCAATACGACTTTCTCCACTCCCTCCATCCCACAACCGCAAACACGGTGTAAACAATAAAAAGCA
>CAYMDE010000104.1:0-6295 GCA_964389115.1 uncultured Paludibacter sp.
CCTTCATCCGCCCGTTGATAAAACTTCCCGATATCATGCAGCAATGCTGCCAGATAAATTAAATCTCTTTTGTTCTCCATATATATAAGTTTATTTTTTATTCCTGATTACGATATTTTTTCCCCGCCACCATTCCAAACCCCAGACTTGCTCCCTTACCCAATCCAAAATAATCGGGCAGCGAAACGTTGCTTTTAAATTCAACATCAAACGCCATCATTTTTATCCCTTTAAGTTTCATGAGGCGGGGTTCGGACAGTTGGGTGATTTTGCAGGTGATCTCTTTTTCGAAATGTACTCCCAAACCCTTGCCCATCGACAGGATATTGCCAATGAGTATGCGCTCGAGGAAACTGCACTTTTCTGCGACACCTTCAAGTTTTTGAAATTCCTCGTAATTGTCCTGATTGAGGGGTAACCATTTGCGAAGATGATATGCGAAGGCACTGTCCCAGGTTTGTATGAGCGCCTGGCCTGCTTTCACAGCATCAATTTCCATTTGAACTTCGTTTTCGCCCAAACGGCACACAAAGTTTCCCTGCATTAGCAACAGACCTACAGCTTCGGTGCCTTCGTTGATACAAACCAATGTAGCCTGCTGATTGATGCGCTTATACTGAATCAGGGGGTAAGCATAGCGGAACCCGTCGCCTTCGTGATTATGGAATAATACACTGGATTTATCCCGGAGTGATTCGTTGATGGCTCCCCTGAGTAAGGGTAACTCGTGATGCGCAATTTTGTTATTAAATTTTAAAGTAAGATACTTAATCTTTGGCGTTTTCTGCATATTTTGGCTATGGTATTATAATTCGGTCAAGAATGTTAACTCTGAACTTTTGACCGGTAAGGTTTAACAATTTATTTTTTCTTTTTCTTTAAACAGATTAAGTTGTCTGGTTTAAGCAATAATAATTATTACTCAAATTTTTTCTCAGCCCCAAATATATTGAAATATGCTTAAATTTAATATGTTTTTTTAGATATTTTTACGAAAAGTGTTGTATAACATATTTTTTAGTTAAACGTTTGCTACAAGTTTGATTATCTATATCCGGGATTTTCAAATAGCAACATTTATTGTTGATATTGCAACTTTTTTCAATCCAAAACCACCCCTAAATAATGAGATAGTTATCAGAGACTATATCAGGATTATCAGCCGAAGCCATGCAATTATCTATATTCACAGTAATGGGCGTGTCGGTTAAATTCCTTACCGCTGGTTATGACTCTCTTGTATATCTGAAATTAGCTTATATCCCGCTGTTATGGTTTATTAATGCCCAAAACACCAAACGCTGTCACGACCTCGGCAAAAATGGTTGGCATCAACTGTTACCCGAGTATCTTATAAGGTTGTTGTTCTGTAAGGGAGAGAAGGGAGCAAATGAATTTAGGGAAGAGTGATTTTGTTAGCGCAAAAGCTATTGAATGCTGAATTATGCTCCTTTAAAATAGCTGCAGTTAATTGATTTATATCCTGTTCGGTGTATTCGCCTTTTACTACTCCTATTTCACAAAACATGTAACATGAAACATGAAATATAACTTACCTGATAGTATCATTTGATAGTATCAACCTCTTTACACACAAAAAAAATCCGGCAAGCAAGAACAATCCTGCTTACCGGAAACCGATGTAAATGCACTGTATAATTGAGGGAAATAATATACTAAACCCGATAAAACGTCCTTAAATACGTTCGAAGTGCAATGGCAATCTGTGTGGGAGAGCAATGGCCATCGCGGGCGCAGAGCAACGTTGCTCTTTATTGCTGAGGCAGGTTGCTATCCGGAGAGGGAAGCACCTCTAACTGGATGCTGTTGGGCAACCTGGTGGGCTTGGATAGTATGCGCTTGGTGCCGCAGAAACAGGTTACTACTGAAATGCTGTAATTGCCTGCGGGCAGGTCGTCGGGTAAATTAAAAATCAATGACTTAGGTTTATTGAAGACCTTGCTTATTTTGCTGACCTGGTACCTCTGCTTGTTTTCGTTGTTATCGAACCATACGCCACATTGAGGGAAATCACCCATAATCTTCAGGTTACAGCCTGTTAATTTAACCAAATCGCTTGTTGTTACCGGCTCATCAACATTAAATGCATTGGTGGCTTCGGTGATGTATCTCTTTCGGTATTCTTTGCGTGATACGCGCAGCTTTGTTTTTGCAACGCATTTACGCAGGGCTTTGCCGGGAATGGCTACTATCTTCAACTTATTGCCCCTGAGGTTGATATTTTCGATGGGAACGGTTCCGGTAACTACCGGACGAATGTGTACCAGCCCTGTATCAATTTGGTTTCCGTCGGATGCAAGCTCAATAACCTTTTCGTTGAAGGTCTGCAACATAATAGCTATTAGCGATTTATCCATGAAAGGGATGCGTGGACTCATAAGTTCAATCACCTGCTCAAGGTCGAATTTTTCCTTCGACTCCGGTATTACCAACGACCTGTTCTTTACTGTACTTAGTGTTGTTGAAACTATATGAACATTGACAATTTTCTCAGCTTGTGAACTCATGTTAAACAAAGGATATTTTTTTTGACTCTATACCAAAACAACTTGCTTTTTTACAAAAGGCGGCAAATATATAATCTATATTTGTATTACGCAAATTATAAACACGCAAAAGGTAAATTTATTGCAGCAAAACAACAAATATTTTAGACATTGCTATCTTTCTTCTGCTGTAACAATATGTTTGGAGAGACCCCAACTACAACCACTTCTTCCTCCTGAAATACACAAGCACCAATCCAGAGGTCATAATCATGGAAAGGATGGAGAGCGGGTAACCCCAGGTCCAGTCGAGTTCGGGCATGATTTGGAAGTTCATACCGTAGATACTGGCGATGAGGGTGGGCGGCATAAAGATAACCGATACCACGGTAAATATCTTGATGATTTTGTTCTGCTGTATGTTAACCAAACCGAGGAACGTATCCTGGAGGTAGTCGAGGCGGTCGAAACCAAAACGGGTGTATTCGAACAGCGAGTTGATGTCCTTAATAACCATGGTGAGGCGGGGCAGCAAATCGTTGGGAAACAGGTTCGATTTGAGCATGTTGGATACCACCCTTTGCTTATCGATGATGTTCTGGCGGATTATCATTACCTTCTCCTGATGGTCCTTGATGCTCATCAGGATGTCCTGGTTGAGATCGTCCTCGGTATTCAGGGTTTTACTGAGCGTGGTAATCTGGTCGGTGATGTCCTCGATAAGGTCCGCATCGTACTCAACACGCGTTTCGAGCAGCGCTACCAGCACGTGGTATCCGGTGGGGAAACTCTTGGTGTCGGCGTAAATCTTTTTTACGGTTTCGTTGAACGATTTAAGTTCAGCATCGCGCACCGAAACGAGAATGCCATTCTTCAGGATGAACGAAACAGGCTGCATCTGGAAATTATCCTGCATGAAGTTGGAATTAGCCACGATGCTGTCTTCCGTTTGAATATAACGCGAGCTGAGCTCGATTTCTTCGATCTCTTCATCTTCCTGTATGTAAATTTTCAGGAATTGCTCCAGCTCTGTTTCAATTGCATCCGACACATCAATCATATCAATCCAAATCATGTCTTTGAGATTGACCTTCTTAAGTATGTCGAGCGATTTTGATATTTTGAGTTTACCTTCTTCCTGGTAAAATAATCTGAGTTCCGCCATTGTAATCAGTTTTAATTAGTTATTTACCCATCCCCCGCTCTCAGCTCACCGCTTACCGCATACTGCTTACTGCTTACCGCTTACCGCTTACTGCTGCTAACTGCTGTCTTTATCTTATTCGTCAGCTCCACAAACGCAGCCACATCGAGCTGTTCGGGACGAAGATTGAACACGGGATCGGCAAACAGGGGATTTTCTTTTTCGAGCAAAGGTTTCAGTGAGTTCCGCATGGTTTTGCGGCGTTGATTAAAGGCTGTTTTCACCACCGTTTTGAAGAGTTGCTCGTCGCACCCGAGCGAGCTCACCTCATTGCGGGTAAGGCGAATAACAGCCGATTTGACCTTAGGCGGAGGGTCAAACACGTGCTCGTGAACGGTGAATAAATAATCGATGCTGTAGAAGGCCTGCATGAGAACCGACAGAATGCCATAGGTTTTGTTGCCGTGGCGGGCTGCCATGCGTTCGGCCACTTCTTTTTGAATCATGCCAACCAGACAAGGAATCTGATCGCGATTCTCCAACATCCGGAAGAATATCTGACTGGAAATATTGTAGGGGAAATTACCGATGATGCAGAATTTCCCGGGGAAATGAGCTTTCAAATCCATCTTCAGAAAGTCAGCCTCAATCACTTCGAGTGATGGATAATGCTGATGCAGATAACGAACCGATTCTCCATCGAGCTCTACTGCTTTTAAACGAATATCAGGATTTTGAATGAGAAATTGGGTAAGAACACCCATGCCCGGACCAATTTCGAGTACGTCGGTTGGCTCCGTAAGTGTTAAACTTTCAGCTATGCGACGGGCTACCTCCAAATCCTTCAGGAAGTGCTGTCCCAAGTATTTTTTCGCTCTTACTTGTGTCATGCTTATGATAGTCGTCGGGCATAGCGGATTTGGAATAAATAATAATAACTGTATCTTTGCGTTTCGATTTTAAAACGCCGCACAAAAGTAAGCAAAATAGTTACAAACACCAACTAAATGCGTAAATTTCTGCTTTCTACGGGGGTTATGATCCGCCGTTTGGTGGACTTTTTCTATCCGCCGTTCAAAAAATATTTCAGTCCGAGTTTCTTTCGGTATGGCTTTACCGGGGCTGCAAACCTGGTGTTCGACTGGATATTATATTTCTGTTTTTTTCATTTTGTGCTTCAGAAACAGATGTTGCACCTGGGCTTTGTAACCCTCAGTTCGCACATCGCAGCCATGACACTGGTGTTCCCGATTACCTTCACAACTGGTTTTCTACTTCAGAAATATGTTACTTTTACTGATGGCGTTTTACGGGGTAAAGTGCAGATTATGAGGTATGCTTTGGTGGTAATCATGAACTTGCTCGTGAATTATGTCGGACTAAAACTGATGGTTGACGGATTCGGTTGGTTCCCTACTCCTTCGAAGATGGTTGCGACTATCATCGCTACTTTTATCAGCTACTACTCGCAAAAGAAGTTCACTTTTCGCTGAAAAGCGATGTAATTATGCCTTATTATGAACGGGGCTTCAAAAAACAATCATGACCTTTCCGCTATAGGAGAAACAGCAAGGGGGAAGAAAACATTCCGCAGAAAAATGCTGGCATGGCTGTTCATGATTGTTTCGCTGGGCTATCTTGTGTATCGCTTAAGGGATTTTGGTCTGGAACCTGAGATGCTTACATCACCACAATCTCTGGAGTTTCCGTGGCTGTTAATGACAGTACTTCTAATCCCGGCCAACTGGCTTACCGAAGCACGCAAATGGATGGTGGTATTGCGACATACCGAGTCATCGACGGTTGCCAAATCGCTGAAGGCCATCCTTGCCGGAGCTGCTACGGCTTTTGTCACTCCCAACCGGGTAGGCGATATTGCAGGGCGCATGACTTTCATGCAGCCGCACAATCGTTCCAAAGCGCCTGCATTGGCCGTGGTTAACAGTCTGACCCAAAATGCAGCCATCCTGATAGCCGGCATTCCCGCAGCCATTTTTTTCTTTCATCAGAATGTGGCTCTGCTTCCCGAAAACCTGCAGCAAACTCTCAATATTCTTACTGTGATGCTGATTTTGTTTGTCGCAGTAATATTGATGCTACCCAAAATAACACGCATCATCAACAGCGAAAAATGGCAGTTATGGCTTTCGGGCATCAGCAGTTACAATCGCCCGGAGCTGTTTATGATTCTATTTCTGTCGCTTTTGCGGTTTAGCATTTCATGCATACAGCTTTACGCCATGCTGCGGTTTACAGGCATCGTGCTTAGTCCTGCCGAAGCCCTGATGTGCATTCCCGCGAGTTATCTTTTCGTGACATACACGCCCTCCTTTTCACTATCGGAAGGCATAGTGCGCAGTTCGTGGGCGGTCTTTTTTATCGGCGCTTACTCAGCAACCACCCCGGCTATTGTGTTGGCCGGACTCGGATTATGGTTGCTGAATGTGGTGATTCCGGTTGTTGTGGGGAATGTGATGATTTTGATGAAGTTTAAAGACAAGTAATTGTTCTTTTGACAGGATGTACAGGATTTACAGGTAAGACTTTCTATCATGTCTATCCTGTTAATCCTGTCTTTTAAAAAACTTATTTGTCAAAAACTTAAAGCTCTTTAACCTTAAAAGGATTGTAGCTTACACCTTCG
>CAYMDE010000105.1:0-6284 GCA_964389115.1 uncultured Paludibacter sp.
TGGTTAGCGGATACATGCGGGTTGCGTATCCGGCAGCGAGAATCAGGGTTTTCATCAACAAAATGTTTTTCAGAATTTTTTCTTCATGATACAATACACTTTGCCATATTCATTGTTTTCAATTGTTTCGGGTGTACCGTGTTGAATATCACAATACATTCCCAACTTGCTGGTCCACATGCCATTTCTTAATTGTCTTGCAGCATGTGTACACGCTGTTGTACCCGGAACTACATACAGAGCAATTTTTCTGTAATCATTCTCAAAATCAGACTTTTCACAGAGCTCGTATCCTATTTGTTTAAATGCATCTATAAAGTTCTGCACATTACTATCCATGATTTCTGAAGAAGGCCAAAAGTGTACACCATCAAGAAAAGTATATTCTCCTGTATTTGGCCACATCCAACGATTATTGATATTATATGCCCATGCAATACAATTATATGAAGGATCGCTTTTACTTGTTATCTTCAAATCTTTATCATGTGAGAGCTTTGGAAAAATCTGTAAAACATTACGTTTCACCTCTTCAGCTCTTTCACCCATAATTTACATGCATCTGCGATTGTGGCACCAGACCTATTCGTAATTTTTCGACCGAAAATAAAGTTCAACGCCCAAACCAAAGTTGACGGTTTTCTATCAATTTCCTCTAGAATAAAGGGTACTGCAATATGCCCCATATTCACAATTGCTCTGAAATCATCATTCTCAACAATAGCATTAGTCGAAGATAAAAATTTCATTTTACTCTCCCATTTGTTTAAATGAAACTGAAATACGAATTTTTGATTTGAATAAATTGACTCTCTTTTATCAACTGTCTTTATATATTCAGTTGTTGTACTGTTTGATGTTTGTGCGATTATACCACTAAAGTCATCCAAATCAGAATAAGCTAAAGTCGAACCCGCAGTTAACAATCCTGCGGCGATTGTCAAAGGTCTTAAATTGTCAGATAATTTTACTAATTGCATAGCATTTGAGTTTTGGCAGTTATATTGTTAAAAAATATTTCGTTTTTTATGTTTCTGAGATTTCCGGATATTTTTTCTAATTCTTCCTTACTAAAGGTATAGTGTTGTCGATCTAAAACATCAATATCAAATATGTAAAGGAATGACTCAGCATTTAATGTTTCAATCTGCTGATTGACAATGGAATAAATCTCCGATTGAGGTATATCCATCAATAACCTGAATCCGTATTGACGTAATGGATATGGTAATGGACTATCATCAGTACCTGAAATAAGGGTGTTAAAATATTCCTGAGGATTACTGAATTCACTGAATGACAATCGATTTATAAACCTGATTGATGTTCTTTTTATTTCAATATTATTAAGAAGTTCGCTGAAAACCATCATGCAAGACAAAGCTGAATCGATAAAAAAATTCCATCCCAAATATGGTCTTTCATCAATATAAGTTATCTGACCTTCCAATATTTCAAATCTTACCCTTTTATCAGTTGAGAAATACACATAACTCTCAACACGTGCATCTGATGTCCCACTTATACTTGAAACACCTAATGGAATTTTTGACCCATTAAAGTCTAATCCGACCTGAATATTTTCCTGTCTATTGGGTAATATCTCTTTTATTTGATTATCATATCGAAGGAAATCACTAAGCTTCACATCAGAAGCATTAAACTTCAACTGAATCAGAGCTACCACTACCGGTGGATTTTTCAAAACAGGCCAAACTTTCATAAGCATTAAAAATCAGGTTGCAAATTTATTGTTTAAAATTGGATCAACAAACCCAGTTAATTGTTATTGATTGTTAATCAGATGCATTTTATCAAAATCCTGCAACTTCAACACCAAAGGGTGGTCGTAGGTTATAATATGTTAAAAATCTTATCTGCACTAATGAAATGTGTAATGACCTTCACATGCTAAAAAAGTTACAACATTATTCTCTATTATATAACTTAATCTATCAGCATTGGGATAGACATTATTAATACGTTTTGAGGCTTCTTTTCCTCTGTTTTTGAGGTTTTCTGTCTGTCCCCGCCCACCTGTAAACGGGTGTAATTCTACATCCTTCATCAACAGCAGTATATACCTGAAAACATCAAAATCTTTCTCTTTCCAACTAAAAAGCTGCTCCATAAAGTCATCAGTAAACTCAGCATCTAACCTCGTATAATTCAGATAAATTGAAAGATTGTCAGTAGAATCAACAAATTCCGGTAAAGATGTTTCACTCCAAACAATAATTTCGGGCATTTCCAAATCAACCGGATCACACAAATTATAAACGCTAAAGATTGTTTCTATGCCGGAATTATCATTTTGCATGGACAGCTCTATCAATCTGTTTTGCCAGCAAACATGTGACTTGAAACTTATACAGGGAAGCGATTTAATGTGAGCCACCGGTAAGCCAACAGGCGTATAGCTAACTGGCACATTACTTTCTTTTATAACAAAACTACTGGCAAAAAAGTGATTCATTTCTGCCTCTTCCAAATCATCGGTAAAAGGTGATTTAAACAAAGAAAGAATTAAAGATTTAAGAGTAGGATTTGATAAAGTAGAAATCCATTCAAAAAGTGTGAGATTTGAAATAACATATTGGGCTGCATAAGATTTAGGAAAACGTATATGATTAAAACTGTATTTTTCATTAGCACTTTTAAAAGTCATCAAAAGCAATCTGAACCTTTCCACTGCCTCATAACTATTATTTGCAAGTGGATAGAACGATAATTCATTACAAATCAACTCCATGCTTAAATGAGATTTAAAAGCTGATTAGTCCATTCATCCAAAAAGTTTTTTGGATATTCATTCAATTCACCATTTTTATCAACTTTAATTTTTGTGATAACCGTAAATTGTTCCTTTTCAGTTGTTTCTTTATCAAAATACAAAATATTCACTTTTTCTTTATCGATACTATTATTTCTAACAGCAACACGTATTCCATTTAAAATGTGATCGCTATGAGTTTCAATAAATAATTGTGCGCCACATTGAGCTGCTAGTGAGATTAGTTTTCCGAGTTCTGCCTGACCACGTGGATGGATGTGAGATTCCGGATTTTCTATAATAATAATTTTCCCGGGCTCTGATGTTAATAATGCAAGCACTACCGGCAAAACGTAAGAAATCCCGAATCCCACATTTACGGGTCGAAATGTATTAGTTTTATCATTAATTAAATCAAACTGATAATCCAAAATCACCTTGTTTACTTCAGGAACGTATTTAGTATTTAGTGAGACTCCCGGAGAAATTTCATTCATCCACGCATTAATTTGTGAAAGCAGATTATTTGAATTTGCTTTTGGATGTCTTAAATTCCTGCTAACTTCCAGGTCATGTCCAAAAACATTAATGTAGTAGGCTGCGTACTCACCAAGGAGTCCAATGTGCCTTTTATCTGTCACAACCACACTATGGGCATCATAAATATCTCTTGGGCCTATACGTTCGGCCGGTATGTATTGAAAGAGTTTTGTATACTGATTGAATAAATGCATTCCACCTCCGCTATAGCTTGTATTGGAAATCAGTTTCTCCTTTTCTTTTTGATAGTTGAAATCCCAACTAAAACGGTATTCGCCAGCTACAACGACCTCGAAAACGATCAATTCCTCGTCTGAAAATTGATACAATGCATCCCGTCCCTGCCCAATTCTTGTTAAATCACCATTGAGACTTAGAATCCCAAAATCAAGTTTGTCACTTTGTTTAAGCAATAAAAGTACTTGAATCAATGAACTTTTCCCCATACCATTGAGCCCTGTTAACAAATTAAGATTTGCTAATGGCACAGAAATCTGTTTAAGCGACTTGAAGTTTTTAACTTTGATATGAGAAATCATAATTTTAAAATTTCCTGAATTATTTTTTCAATCTTATTAAATCTGTAATTCACACTCGACTTGTTACCTGTAGAAGTGGTTATGCTCGCAAAAAATTCCGAATCACTTTTAATTAAATTAATTGATTCATTAAAAACTTTATCCTTCATCTGCATAATTCTACTCCTATCATCATCATTAAGCTTAGCAAGTGTTACACTCCAAACTTCGAACAGAGCTTTATTCAGAGGCTTTCTTTTTTCGGGATATTTATCAGCTTTTCGGAAAGCCCAATTATTAAATATTGTCCGTGCTAATGACATTGAGTTAACAAAATCCGATGTTATTCTATCTAATTCAGACTGTGTTAGCTTTTTAATATCACCCATTGCTTTATTCATAAAAGTATCCAGATCAGGCAGATATTCTGTGTGTGGATATAAATAAAAGGCGATAAATCTTGTTACAAACTCTCTATCCATCATTCGGTCGGGTTTCAATGCATAATCGGTAGCCTCTTTAAACTCATTTAATTCAGCCAGCTGAGCTACAAATGTTGACGAAATACCCTGATTCAACGCATGTCTGATCTCTTGAGAGTTTAGGATTAATCCTCCGGTGTTAATTCGTTTGAATATATTAAACTTAACTTCATCGGGGGTGCCCGGATTGATGATATAGGCAGTTATCTGAGCTTCCTCAATTTGTCTTTGAAGAGTTCGGGGCAACTCATCAAAACCCAATCCTTCAAGTTTGTTCAAAAACTCGAGACCTCTTAACTTGAGTTTCTTTAGAATAACAAAATTTCTTAGTGAACATAAGCGCTGCAATCCATCAACAACCAACCATTTGTTATTATCAGATCCATCAAAATAAAAGGCTGGTAAGGGAAACTTAATCAATAAGGATTCTATTAATTTACTTTGCTTTTTTTCATCCCATAAATCGCTTTTACGCTGAAAAGCTGGTGCCAGATCAATTTCACAAGGATCTGCTTTCAAACGCTTAATAAGCAAATCAACAGTTAGATGCTTTGTTGCTATGTCAATTTTTGCCGGATTAAATGGTCTTTCCATCAATACAGCACTACTGAGATCTTCATACTCGACCTCGGGCTCACCAAGTAACAAATTATCTAAATCTTCAAATTCCATTTTGCAAAAGTACAAATTTCCCTGATACGCACAACTGTTCATCCACCTCCTCAATGCCATCCACATCGGCAATCAAGCGGTCTAATATAGAACAAGCCCCCACTTGCAGTAAGGGCTTGGGAAAATCTTTGGTTAGCGGATACATGCGGGTTGCGTATCCGGCAGCGAGAATCAGGGTTTTCATTGATTTATTTTTTAACCTCACTTCACTCTCCGTGCCCCATCCGATGTTTTGCACACGTGGGCAGAGAATTTCCCTTGCAGATGCGGGAATTGTTCGAGGTATTTGCGACTAACAGTTTCCACGATGGTATCGCGATGTGCGGGGTCGGCAATGGCGATGCAGCAGCCTTTGAATCCGGCACCGCTGAAGCGACCACCATATATTCCGTCTGTTTCCTTCATGATGTTGTAGAGGGCAATCATCTCGGGGCAACCGGCTTCCCAGTATTCGATGGAGCTTAGTCCCGATTCGAACATCAGTTCTCCGAATGCCCTGATATCACCGGCGCTATAAGCATCCACAGCCCGGTTTACACGTTCGAACTCGTGCATGTAGTGGGTGGCGCGGTTGGACTGGTTGCGGGGCAGCTGGTCTTTCCACTTATCGAACAAAGCGCGGTCGATATTCCTGAGGCGGCATTGCTTCACGGGCAGGTTGGCCTGTTGTTCGAACGACAGCAAATTGAAAGCTGCCACCCGACACTCGTCGGTACGTACGTTGTAGTTGGTATTTACGAGGGTGCGTGTCAGTCCGCTGAAGAAAACCAAAATATCGAAATCGGGCATTTGCTCCGGTTCCGGAATCAGGCGGTACGAATTATCGAGCGTATCGAGATACAGCAGGTGGTCTTTTTTGCACAACACCTCGCAGCTGTGGTCGAGTTTTCCGAGGTTTAGTCCGATATACTCGTTTTCGGCTTCAAATGCGAGTTCTATTAACTGCATTTCTGAGAGTTTGATATCGTTCACATCCGACAGTGCCATGAGGTAGCACAGCAACACGGCAGCCGACGACGACAAACCGCCCACCGGCAGCGAGCCCTGTATCAAACCCTGAATGCCCACGTGCAATTCATACTCTTTGGTAAGGGCATAGATAGCCGCCTGCACATAACGCCCCCAATGGTCGTAGCGGTGCGGCATGGTATCGGCGGGGAACAGCACCTGTCCTTCGAAGTCGGTACTAAACAGGTTGATAATTCCCGCCTCAGTAGGCACATACATCAGCGTCACCCCATGGTCGATGGCAAAGCCTGTAACATGCCCCAACTGGTGGTCAATATGCGCCCCCACCGG
>CAYMDE010000106.1:0-6263 GCA_964389115.1 uncultured Paludibacter sp.
GTACGCCACGTAAGTTACTCGATGTTTCGCGTTTGAAAAATATGGGTTGGAAACCGTCAGTCTCACTTGAAGAAGGTGTTGCGAGGGTAGTAAAAAATTATCTCACAAGATAATTCGAAAAACATATCAGAAATAAGAGTGCAGGGTGTTGTTTAAGCCCTGCATTTTTTATTTTAGAATTTGATTCACCAGACTGACATAAGCGCCGGTCACCTTTTCTTTGGTATAAGCTTTTTCTACTTCTTTTAACCCATTAATGCCCATTTTATCCAGTTTAACATCATCGACTGATAACAACTGCTTAGCTAATGCCTCAGACCTCTTTTCGATATCTCTTTCCTGAACCAAAATTGCACAATCTTTATCATTCAGAAATTCGATTATAGGTGTTTTGGGCCCTGAACAGACTATCAAAGGGCGGGCACATGCCATAATTGTATATACTTTCGATGGAAAACCATGTCCCTCTGTTTGTGGCGACATAAACACGAAATGCATATCCGCATAAAGATTAATCGATGGTATCAAATGCCGGGGTTGATATGGAATCAGATGAAGCTTGTCTAGTTGATGTTTGTTTTTTTCTTCTTCAAGATACGATTTTAGCACACCTTCTCCAATTACGAAAAATTCTATTGCCTTATCTTTCAGTTTTACTGCTAAACTAATCAATGTGTCCCAGTCCTGTGCATGGCCGATATTGCCGGCATACATCATTTTTAATGAAGATGTTTCAGGGAATAAGATTTTGTCAATTTGATACTGAGTGGCCGCATCAGGATGATAAATTTCAGTGTCGACAAAATTAGGAATGATGCTAAGTTTCCCGATATCTTTAAACCTTGGTGCAATGGTATCGTAGAAAACCTGATCAATCGTAGTTACGGCATCAGAATTCTGATAAACCCACATTTCCATTTTTTTCAGCATTGATGACATAAACCCGGTTTTCAGTTCACCCGATTCTATCAATAAATCAGGATAGATTTCCTGAACATTATATATACTTTTGATTCTGCGGATTTTTGCAACAAGAATATTCATCACCGCAATGGTGAGGGGAGGAGATGGCGAAAGTATGATGTCGATTTTACGTTGAAATAGCGCTATAAATAAAGACAGAAAGTGCCAATACAAAAATCCGAGAATCCTGATTAATGAGCTCTTGAATTTCTTTTGTGGAACATGAAGCACTTTAATGCCTTGAAAATTACTGCGATATAGTAATCCCCCAAACAAAGGTTTCAATGGTTGACGTGCCATATCCTCAGGAACCTGATTGTAATGTGGTGTTGTAGTCAGGACCACTACTTCGTATCCGCTTGCTTTGAATTTCAAAGCGATATCGTTGTATATATATGCTGTTGAAACGCCATCCGGACTGAATGCTATGGTGTGAATCAGTATTTTTTTGGGTTTCGCAGTGTTAGTTTGCTTTTTCATCGCAATGGTAACATTTTTCGTTCGGTTAACATAAGATATTCATTTTCAAAATTCGGTGTAAATATTCCTTTGCCAAGATTAAATTCGATCTCATTTTTAGTCCAAAATTTCCCCTCGGATATTTCACATATATCAGGTTTGATTTCACCGTCATAAATAGTATAGAAAATGTAAACCAATTCAGACTCAACTTCTGAAGTGAATTTGTATCTTTCAATAAAAACAGGGTTGAATTCGGTAAAGCCCAATTCTTCTGATACTTCCCGCCTAAGTGATTGTTCAATGGTTTCGCCGGGAGCTTTATGCCCACCAACAGAAGTATCCCACTTGCCGGGTTGAATGTCTTTGTCGTCGGCCCGTTTTTGAAGATATAACGCACCATCTGAATTAATAACGTGCAAATGAACAACAGGATGTAGTAAAAACGTGCCAGAGTGGCATTCGTTTCGGGTTGCTAACCCAATTTCATTCCCATCTTCATCGACTAAAGGAAAATACTCCATGAATTTTTTGTTGCAAAATTAAACTTTTTTGCTGGTTTTCGATTAGCCTGAGAATAATTAGATTTGTTCATGCTGATGAAAATTTTGGCATTTTTTGTACTTTTGCAAACCTGTTGAGGATTTTGTAACAGAGACATAGTCATTCTACCGGATGTATGATAATCAGTTATTTTACACACTTCTCAACTAAATATGAGAATAAAATAGGTCACATTGAAGCAGACATTGGTAAGCGGAGTTTTTTGGAGTGCAATTGATCGTTTTGCGGTAGTTGCCTTGCAGGTAGTTTTTGAGATTCTGCTTGCCCGAATGCTCTTACCTGATGATTACGGTTTAATTGGTATGGTTATAGTTTTTATAGCCATAGCACAAGTTTTTGTTGATGGTGGGTTTTTAAATGCACTTATACAGAAGAAAGACAGAACCGAGACAGATTATTCTACAGTTTTTTTTACTTCCATTGCTATAGCGGTATTGGTTTATCTGATACTGTTTTTATGTGCACCGCTAATCTCACAATTTTATGAAGTTCCGGAATTAACTCTGATAGTAAGATTATTAGGATTGAACATCCTGTTTAATTCAGTTGCCATAGTTTACCGTGCTAAGTTATCGGTAAGTATGGATTTTAAGTCTCAGGCCAGATTTTCCATCATCTCGGTAATCTTATCCGGCATTGTCGGAATCATGCTCGCTGCCAATGGTTGGGGAGTTTGGTCGCTTGTGGTTCAAATGGTAAGTATGTATGCCCTGAATGCTGTGCTGTTGATTTACAATATAAGGTGGTGGCCTGTGTATGGTTTCTCGGTCGAATCGTTCAAGAAGTTGTTTGGCTTTGGTTCGAAGTTGTTAATAGCTGGTGTTATTCAGGCAGTATATAGCAATCTATACCAACTGGTAATTGGTAAAGTTTACAGGGCCGGAGATTTGGGTTTATACACCAAATCCATGCAATTCACTTTGTACCCTTCAAGCATGATAACCAATATGCTACAGAGGGTTATGTTCCCGTATTTGTCAAACTATCAGGATGATGACAAAATGCTTTTTGAGTTGAATAAACAGTATTACAGCATAATATCCATGTTTTTCTTCCCCTTGTTTACGGGCTTGGCTATTATGGCAGAACCATTTGTGAGGGTACTTTTAACTGAAGCCTGGATTGATGCTGTCCCAATAATCAGGATACTTTCATTTGCTTTTCTTTTATTCCCATTTATTAATGTTAATATGTATGTTTTTCAAATCAAAGGTTTATCAGGAAGATTTCTTTTTATCGAGATTGCAACTAAAATATCCGGTATCATTATTTTGATAATCACGCTGAGAATGGGATTGATAGCCATTTGCTGGGGACTGCTGATACAAAACATACTGCAGTGGATTATCACCTCTTTCTTTTCGGATAGAACTTTGAAAAGTCCGATGTTTTCTCAAATAAAAGTACTATCCCCCATAATAATTTATTCACTTCTGCTATATTTTTTGATGCAACTGCTTCTACCTGTATTGAATTATTTGTGGCTACAATTGTTTATTGGTATTATTTTGATACTTTTGTCATACGCACTTTTTTACTTTGTTGTGATGAAAGAGAATTTAATAATAATTATTGAAAAAATTAAAACATTCAGGGGCTGATGGTGTATGCGTTGATTTTCTTAATGTTGCTTTTTGGTGTTTATTTTTTCGACATAAAGCGTCACGATACCGGAAAGAATTTCTTTTTATATACTGTTTTTTTTGCTCTGACACTCATGGTCTCGTTGAGATATCGGGTTGGAGGTGATGCACTTTTTTATGAGAATTATTTTTTAAGAATGCCTGAGTTGAAAGTGTATTTCAACTTCCTTTTAAATGATAATTATCTGAACTATCAGCCACTTTGGATTTTACTTGTTTCAATAAGCAAAACAGTGGTCGATAATATCATATTCTTTCATTTCATATATGCCCTTATTTTCAATCTGATACTTCTGCTGTTCTTGAGAAAATTTACTGAGAAACCATTTTCAGTAATGTTGATATTTTTCATCACCTTACTCTATTTTTATTTTAGTTTTGAAATTCAGCGACAAACCATGGCAATTGCTGTTTTTCTGTTGAGTTTGAAATGTCTTGAAGATAAGAAGTGGCTTAACTACTTTTTGCTCGCCATTGTTGCCTATCTTTTTCATGTGTCTGCAGTATTGTTGTTCGTTTTGCCCGTGTTGGGGTTAATAAAACTACAGAAAGTTCATGTTGCAGTTGTATTAGTAGCATCCTTCGTAATGTTTTTCTTCAGATTTGAATTGCTGGAGTTTATTAAACCTCTTTTGGTTAACGAATATATCAAACTCAAAATGCAGGCATATTCAGAAGTTCAGTTCAGCACACTCGGATTTTGGGCGTTTTTTACCGTGCGTGTTTTGTTGTTCCTCCCGCTTTTGTTTTTCAGTATGAGTCCAGTCTATAAAGAAAAGCGCTTTAAGTGGTTTTATCCAACCTTCTTCCTGATTTCTGTCTCTGCACAGTTTTTTGTTGGTTCCGAGCGTTTGTTAAACTTCATTATTCCTGTATATTTGGTCCTGGTAGTTGATTTCTTTTATAACTATTATCCCAATATTCAAAAGAAACTTACAAAGTTATTTATAGGTAGTGCCATTGTGCTGCACGTTTTTTTCATGCTGACTTACAAAGTTTTTGTAGTCAATGATCATGGTCAGAGATATGTTTCGGTATTCTTTCCTTATAATTCCGTATTCAACCCGGAAGTTAATCAGGAAAGAGAATTGTTTTATGAGAATCAATGGCAATGAAGCAAATTTCACTTATAATCGTAACTTTCGAATCGAGTGCACTCATACAAGAGTGTCTTGATTCCGTTTTCCAGTTTAATGATATAGGCGAAAATCTTGAGGTCATTGTTGTTGATAACGGGAGTTCAGATCAGGGACTACTGTTTGATTTAATATCGAAACGCTACAATAATCGAGTTAAATGCATTGCTTCTCCGGGTAATGTGGGTTATGGAGCAGGGAATAACCTTGGAGTGCTTCATTCATCGGCAAGTCGTATTGTTATAATGAATCCTGATGTTCGATTGGTAGAACCTGTTTTTACCCAATTAATCAGTTTTTTCAATCAAAATCCAGATACAGGAATGGCCTCAGTGAGTTTTGCTGATAAGTCTTGTCCGTTTTTCGTAAAGCCCGAACATTATAATCTTTGGAATTTGCTCACTTTTAAAAAGCAGGTGAAGCGTAAAAATTTCAATTCGCGTAAGACCTACCTGCCCGGTAGTTTTCTGATGTTCGACAAAAATGTATTTGAAGCGGTTGGCATGTTTGATGAGAATATCTTTTTGTACTTTGAAGAAGCTGATATTTCAAACCGAATCGAGCGATACGGAAAGAAAATCAGACGCATTGATGAATTGAAGGTTTTTCATCTGACTCATGACAGAAAGTTAAATGAAGGTCTAATAAAGATTGAAATTGACTCATTATCATATTATGCCCGAAAATTTGGTTATGGACTTCATCATGTAATTGGCAATTATCTTCTGGTTAATCGTATGAAACTCTTTGCAGCCAGGCTAATTAATGAATCAAAGAAAATCCATTTCTTTCAAATCTGGATTAAACTCCTAAAGCAAAAGCTGAATGAAACTGATAGTTAATGCATCCAATTTATATGGGTCGGGGGGGATGCAGGTTGCATATTCCTTTATTCATGAATGTCGCAAGTTCTTGCAGCACGATTATCATGTGTTTTTGTGTCCAAAATTGAGCGGTCAAATGGACACAGATCAGTTTCCTGAGAATTTCCATTTTTATCACAGTGCAATTATACCTGCTCCTTTCGGTAAGGCCCGAAAAGAAATGAAAAGACTTAGCAAACTGGAGGAAGAAATAAAGCCCGATGTTGTGTTTACTGTTTTTGGTCCGACCTACTGGACACCCAAAGCTCCGCATTTGATGGGTTATGCCATGCCGCACTTTATTTATACGGATTCTCCGTTTTATAAGGTTATCAGTCTGAAAGAGAATATCATATGGAAACTGCGTGGCTTGGTGAAAATGATCTATGTTAAGAGCAATGCTTCGTACTATCACGTAGAGACAGATGATGTAAAACAAAGATTAGCTTCGAAATTAAATATATCGGAAAAGAACATTTTCACAGTTGGCAATACCTATAATGCAGTCTATGATAATTTCAATCCGGAACAAGCTGATTCATCCATCCTCAGGGATTTGCCAAACACTTTCAATCTTGTATGTATTTCAGGTTTTTTTGAACATAAAAACCTCGATGTTCTGAACCGGGTAATTC
>CAYMDE010000107.1:0-6143 GCA_964389115.1 uncultured Paludibacter sp.
CATGTTCGGACCCGAAGCTTCCGGAATGATAGCCTTTGTATTCGCGATGCCATTCTTAGTGCATCCTTTCGTTTTCTGGATATTTGGCAAAACGATGCAGAACAACGATCACATGCCATCAAAATTGGTTTACACTCTGGCAGCAATTGGTGTGTTAGGTGTAATTTGGGCGCTTTTCATTTAACAACCCATCAATCAGGGTTATAACCAAACCCACGTAGTTTGATGTCCTTATTTCTCCAGTCTTTCTCGACTTTCACGTAAAGTTCGAGAAAGACTTTTTTTTCGAAGAAGGCTTCCAAATCTTTTCGGGCTTCAGTGCCTACTTTTTTAAGAGATTTCCCTCCATGACCAATGATGATACCCTTTTGCGAATCGCGCTCAACATTAATTACAGCGTTGATTCTTATCATTTTGTCTTCTTCTTTGAACTGCTCAACAACCACTTCCACTGCATATGGAATTTCTTTATCGTAGTTAAGCAGAATTTTCTCGCGGATAATCTCATTAACAAAAAAGCGTGCCGGCTTGTCGGTCAACTGATCCTTATCAAAGAAAGGTGGCGATTCGGGCAGTAAGTCAATAATGCGCTTAAAAAGCACATCCACATTGAATTTCTCAAGTGCCGATACCGGGTATATTTCGGCCCTGGGCAATAGTTCTTTCCACCTTGCAACCATTGCTTCAAGCTTCTCCTGATCAATCAAATCAATTTTATTGATAATTAAAAAGAGTGGTGCCGGGTTATGACTTACCTTTTCAATGAAATCTGCATTTTTATCACTCGAATCATACACATCAGTCACATACAACAACACATCGGCATCCGTAAGCGCCGAATTCGAAAACTTACGCATCGATTCCTGAAGGCGATAGTTGGGCTTTAACACACCCGGGGTATCCGAATAAACGATTTGAAAATCATCACCATTCACTATACCAAAGATACGATGACGGGTTGTTTGTGCTTTGGAAGTAATGATAGAAATACGTTCACCAACGAGGGCATTCATCAGTGTTGATTTACCCACATTGGGATTCCCTACAATATTTACGAAGCCGGATTTATGCATGATTTGGGAGATATTTAATTGAGACAGAATTTACAGATTTTGCATTTATCAATATTGCATTCCAATGCAATCAAAAATAAACTTTCAGACTGCAAAGATAAATTAATTTTCTTATCTTTGGCAGCCAAAAGAAAAAGTCAAATGTCGTTTCTATCTGATAAAATGCAAACCTTCGGGCAGCATCTGAAACTTGTTTTGATTATCATCGGTGCCATGATTATAGTTGCTTCAACCTATTTCAGCAACAGACTGGCACGGTCGATAGCAGAGGAAGAAAAACGTAAAATTGAAATCTGGGCTGAAGCAACCAGACAACTCATCCTTTCCGACGACAATACCAATCTTGAGTTTATCACAACCATTATCGAAGAAAACAAAACCATTCCCGTCATACTTGTTGATGAGAACGATTATCTGCTTTCTTCTTTGAATGTGAAAGAGCCCAAAAAGAATATTGACGCATTCTACGCCAAAGAAATTCAGCGACTTAAAAATAAAAACCCTGCGATAAAAGTTGATTTGGGCGATACATATCAGTTTCTCTATTACGATGAATCGTCGCTGCTGAAGATGCTTTATTACTACCCCTATATTCAGTTAAGTGTCATTTTTGTTTTCATGCTCATCGCATTTTTTGCATTCTCAAGCACGAAGAAGGCTGAGCAAAACCGGGTGTGGGTAGGACTTTCCAAGGAAACGGCACATCAGTTAGGCACCCCGATATCATCCTTACTTGCCTGGGTCGACCTTTTAAAGATGAGGCACGAAGAAGACAAAATGATTGGTGAGATGTCGAAAGATGTGAATCGACTACGCATTATCGCCGAACGATTCTCAAAAATCGGCTCTGTGCCTGACATGCAAATTGTGAGTCTGAACGAAGCATTACAGAATGCAGTTCAGTATATTTCGAACCGTACATCAGACAAGGTAAAAATTCAATGCCATTTCCCCGATAAAAACCACATCTTTTTACAGCTCAATGTACACCTCTTCGAGTGGGTTATTGAAAACCTATGCAAGAACGCAATCGATGCTATGGATGGCACCGGCAAAATATACATCCATGTAAGTCGTACTGAAAAAGAATGTTTTATCGATGTACGTGACACAGGGAAAGGCATTGAGAGAAAGAAATTTAAAACCATTTTTAATCCCGGGTTCACCACCAAAAGCAGGGGTTGGGGATTGGGCTTGTCGCTGGCAAAAAGAATCATTGAAGAGTATCACGGAGGAAAAATCTTCGTCAAATCGTCGGAGATAAATGCAGGCACTACTTTCAGAATCATTTTAAAAGCATAAATATATAACAGTGATAACAGGATTTATTTCATAAGTCATTTTATTATTCCTGAAACTTTTTGTACTTTTGCACGGTTTTTTAAGCACATAAACAAGCATGTCGAAATTTGGCCAGTATAACATCCTGTTAAAGGACATGACAGATGAAATTCGTCAGTACGATTTTGATCTGAATGATGAGTATTTCGCCAAAATTGACAGTCCCGAAGTCAAAAAAGGACAACTCGGCGCCAGGATAACCGTTCAGCAAAAAAATGAAATCTTCGATCTTCATTTCGATATTGAAGGAGTGATCATGATTCCCTGCGACAGATGCCTGGATGATATGGAGCAACCCATCAAATATACCGATAATATACAGGTGAAACTGGGTGCCACATATTCTGAAGAAAACGAGACTGTGGTTGTTCCCGAGAGTGAAGGTTCTATTAACATTGCCTGGTTCATTTACGAATTTATTGTACTTAACATACCTATGAAGCATGTACATGCACCGGGAGAGTGTAATAAAACCGTGGTTGGAAAACTTAAAAAACACATCGCCCGTCATAAAGACGATACCGAAGACAACGGATTGTTTGATATCGACGACGAAGACACAACTGACGATGCGCAAACAGACCCGCGATGGGAAAGTTTGCAGAATATAAATTTTGATAATTAAATAATTAAAGCTCACTAAAATGGCACATCCTAAGAGAAAACAATCGAAAACCCGTACAGCTAAGAGAAGAACTCATTATAAAGCTGAAGCTCCTACATTGGCAACATGCCCTAACTGTGGCGCTGCACACATCTATCACACTGTATGCGGAGAATGTGGATACTACAGAGGTAAATTAGCAATCGAAAAATTAGCAACCGTATAAGAATGTCAAAAATTCACGCAGTTATCACGGGTGTTGGAGGATATGTTCCGGAATATATCCTGAACAATCAGGAGCTTAGCACCATGATGGATACCAGTGATGAATGGATCACCACCCGTGTTGGAATCAAAGAACGAAGAATTCTGAAAGATCCGAATACGGGTACTTCCTTTATGGCTGCCAAAGCCGCAGAGGAGTTGTTTGCCAAAACCGGCACTAAACCTGAAGAAATCGATCTGATTATTGTTGGTACAACTACGCCCGACTATATTTTTCCTTCTTGCGCGGCAATGATTACCGAGCGTTTGGGAATAAAAAATGCGTTGGCGTTCGACTTACAGGCTGCCTGTTCAGGATTCATAGTAGCATTAACTAACGCTGCAAGCTTTATCGAATCAGGAAGATATAAGAAAGCACTGGTCTTCGGGGCAGAGAAAATGTCATCAATCACCAATTATGAGGACCGTACAACGGCTCCTTTGTTTGGCGATGGTGCCGGCGTTGTATTGCTGGAGCCCTCTACCGAAGAGATTGGTGTAATGGATTCGTTGCTCTATACCGACGGAGCCGGAGGAAAACACCTCATGCTCAAAGCAGGTGGGTCAGCCAATCCTGCATCGCACGAAACAATTGACAGACGCGAACATTCGGTTTACCAGGAAGGTCAGAATGTATTCAAACATGCCGTTACCAACATGGCAGGTGTATCCGCCGACATCATGGAGAAAAACAAGCTGGGTGCTGATGATATTAAATGGTTGATACCGCATCAGGCAAATCTGCGCATTATCGATGCCGTGGTTAGTCGTACCGGTGTTCCATATGAAAGGGTAATTATCAATATCGAAAAGTATGGTAATACCTCGGCAGCAACCATTCCTATATGTTTGTGGGAACGTGAAAAGGACTTTAAAAAAGGAGATAACATCATCCTCACCGCATTCGGAGCCGGATTCACCTGGGGTGCGGTTTGGTTGAAGTGGGGATATTGAAATCTTCCTGAAATAATACATGAATAAAGGGTATCCTTTCGAGGATACCCTTTATTTTTTTAGCACATAAGGCAATACGGTTATTACAACCCTTTCTCCAGTTGCAAAGTCTTCGTCGGCTGGTCGCACACTTCGGTTGGACCGTAATACTGAATAGGACCAGGATATACATAGCTTAGATGTGCATCAGCCCAATGTTCACGATTAGCTACGAAGAACTTAAATGGCTCACCATCCAAACGAACCAACGCTTTCTGAATCACAGGTTTCATTTTGCCATGGCGACGTTCCATATTCATCATCATGGTGATAGGCACACCACCGGCAATCCATTCGCTTGCAGGAGCAGTAGTGTTGCGCACCGACGACATATATCCGGTTTTATCTTCCGAGATAAGTACCGCAGCAGTATAACCAAGAGAATAAGTATAGTCGGCATCAAAATTTGAAGGAATAGCACAGCGACCCTCATATCCGAAGAAGTGATTGATGGTTGAGAATTTACCATGATATTCTCCGGAAGCTTTCAATTGAGCCAATCTTTTAGCCACCATTTCAATCAGCAGCTTTTCAGTTTCGATCAGTGAAACCTGCACATTTCCGTGCGGGTCGCGATCCAGGGTTAGCTGGCGGGCAATACCTTTGGGTAAATCACGATAAACCTGCAAACATTCGGGCGACAACAGACCTTTCACATACTGTCGTTTCTCCTCATCCGACTCTAAAGCATTGAAATCATCGTTATGAGCCAACAGATCGTTCAGTTCGGCAATTAACTTTTTCATGGCAGGTACAAATTCGATCAGACCTTCAGGAATCAGAATAGTACCGAAATCCTTACCATGATTAGAGCGGTCAACAATCACCTTAACAATATCATCAACCACATCCTTTAAAGTCATGCCTTTGGCTTCCACCTCTTCAGAAATGATAGCGATATTGGGCTGACTTTGCAGGGCACATTCGAGTGTGATATGCGAAGCCGAGCGACCCATCAGTCGGATAAAGTGCCAGTATTTCTTGGCTGAATTGGCATCGCGCTGTATGTTACCAATCAGCTCAGAATAAACCTTACAGGCAGTGTCGAAACCAAAAGAAGTTTCAATCATTTCGTTTTTCAGGTCACCATCAATCGTTTTGGGGCAACCAATAACCTGGATAGGTTTTCCATGTTGCGCATAATATTCGGCAAGTACACAAGCGTTTGTGTTCGAATCGTCGCCACCAATCACCACGATAGCGTTGATACCCAGTTTCTCACAAATTGCAGCACCCTTTTCGTATTGTTCAGGATCTTCGAGTTTAGTACGTCCCGAACCGATAATATCAAAACCACCAGTATTACGATACTCATCCACAATTTCTTTGGTAAGTTCGACATACTTATGATCCACGAGTCCGCTTGGCCCACCCAGAAAACCATACAATTTATTTTCCGGATTTAGCGCTTTCAGTCCGTCATACAAACCGGCAATAACATTATGGCCACCCGGTGCTTGTCCGCCCGAAAGAATCACCCCTGCATTTTTCACAGGATAGTTTTTTTTCTCACCGGCTTCAAAAGTAATCAGAGGCATACCGTAGGTATTGGGGAACAAGGCTTTGATATCATCCTGATCGGCAACCGACTCAGTAGCAGCACCCGCTTTCAGCACTACAGAACCCTTCAGTGAAGCAGGCAATTTAGGCTGATAACTTGCCCGCGCAATCTGCAGGGGACTTTTAATCATTGGTTTCATCTTCAATCTCAGTTATTTATGAATTGATTTAAATAGTTGGCGACGATTTACATTTGTCGCGCAAATTTACAAAAAAATGTGCAGAATATGGGATTAAAAAGGTGTTATCAAAAAAAAAATGCCTCCCACTATTTGGCGGAGAGGCTTACCAGATGTTTTCACAACGGA
>CAYMDE010000108.1:0-1480 GCA_964389115.1 uncultured Paludibacter sp.
CCAAAAACTCAATGGTGTTACACGCAAACTGGTTCGATTTGATATGGTTGACCGTGGAATTCCCAGACAAGGATACGAAATCACAAACTCTGCAGGTGATGTTATCGGCAAAGTAACTTCAGGTTCTGTGCTTCCACAAACAAAAAACGGCATCGGAATGGGTTACGTTGAACCTTCCTATGCCGTTAAAAATGGAGAAATATACGTTCACATCAGGGGGAAAGACCTGAAGGCAGTAATTATTAAATAACTACAACTCCTGCGAGCGCTTGTTCCATTCGCGTTGTTCATCAACCAATGCATCAAGCACAGCTACAGCAGTCATGTTAACAATATCGCGGACTGAGCTTTCCACATCCAGGATATGGATTGGTTTGTTCAGTCCCATTTGTATTGGCCCGATGGTATCAGCAAGTCCCATCTCAATCAGGAGCCTGTAAGCAGTATTCGCCGAACTCAGATTCGGGAAAATCAAGGTGTTAACCTGCTTGTTTTTCAGCCTGCTGAAAGGATATTTCCTGTCGCGCAACTTGGTATCAAGAGCAAAAGTCACCTGCATCTCACCATCAACACACATATCAGGATATTTTTCATGCAATATTTTAACTGCCTGATGTACACTTGCAGGACTTCCATTCTTTACAGAACCGAAATTGGAGTAGGACAACATAGCCATTACAGGGTCGTGATTAAAGAATTGCACAGTGTTATAGGTAAGTTTTGCAATATCAATGAGTGTTTCTGTACTTGGATGCCTGTTGAACAATGTGTCAGCGATAAAGAAAACTCCCTTCTTGGTATTCATGATGTGCATGGCACCAATATGTTTCAATCCATCTCTTATGCCAACAACCTCCGTAGCTGCTCTTATCGAATCAGAATAGCGCGAGTAAACACCGGTGATTAACGCATCAGCCTCTCCGGTCTCGACCATCATCATTCCAAAATAGTTCCGCTCATACATTTTTTCATAAGCCTCATCGAAAGTCATCCCTTCCCTGCCTCTTTTTTCAGCCAGAATAGCAGCATATTTTAGTCGGCGATCTTCTTCCTCATCCAACCGGATATTCAGGATCTCGATACCCTGCAAATCAATGTCATTCTCAGCGGCAATGCGTCTGATTTTCTCGCCGTTTCCAAGCAAAACCGGATAACATATTTTCTCTGCCAAAGCGGCTTCGGCAGCCTTCAACATATTAAGGTGATTCGACTCTGAGAACACAACCCTTTTAGGATTTTGTCGGGCAACGTCAAAGAAGCGCCGCAACATCTTATTATCACCTCCAATCAAATCCCTTAATTTGATATCATACTTGTTCCAATCATTAATTTTCTTGCGGGCTACCCCTGATTTGATGGCAGCTTTGGCAACCGCAGGCGATACTGTAGTCAACAAACGTGGATCAAGCGGCTTCGGAATGATGTATTCCCTTCCATATGACAGTTTTCTAATGTTGTAAGCGGCATTAACCACATCGGG
>CAYMDE010000108.1:1580-2868 GCA_964389115.1 uncultured Paludibacter sp.
TCGCTCATCGATTGGAGCATTTCTTTATTAAGTACATCTGCAACCGATAATCCCAGAAAAACATCGGCTCCCACCATGGCTTCCTCAAGCGTTCGAACATTGCGCGTGGTAGCGTAAGGGCGCTTTCTGCTGTTGAGGTCGGTACGATCAACATGAATAACACCTTTCGAATCAAGCATCACTATATTTTCTTTTTTGGCACCAAGAAGCATATATAGATTTGTACACGAATTAGCCGATGCTCCGGCACCATTCACAACAATTTTAACTTCCTCAATTTTTTTCTCTACAATATCCAGCGCATTCAATAAACCAGCAGCTGAAATGATGGCAGTACCATGTTGATCGTCATGCATGATCGGAATATCAATCTCTTCGCGGAGTCGTTCCTCTATCTCAAAACACTCGGGAGCCTTGATATCTTCCAAATTAATACCGCCAAAGGTGGGCGAAATAGCTTTAACCACCTGAATAAATTTTTCAGGGTCTTTTTCATTGACTTCAATATCGAACACATCAATTCCTGCAAAAATCTTGAACAAAAGCCCTTTTCCTTCCATCACAGGCTTTCCGGCCATGGCGCCAATATCTCCTAACCCGAGTACTGCTGTTCCGTTTGAAATAACTGCCACCAAATTACCCTTCGAAGTATATTCATATGCGGCTTCGGGATCCTTTTCTATCTCAAGACATGGCTCTGCAACGCCTGGAGAATAGGCCAGTGATAAATCTCGTTGTGAACTATAAGGTTTGGTAGGAACCACCTCAATTTTACCCGGTTTTCCCTTCGAATGGTATTTCAACGCATCCTCTCTGTTAACTTTTGCCATAAATATTGATATCTGAACTTTATTAGAAAATAATCGAAACAGGGTGCAAAGATAGGAATAAATGACTTACTTTTGTAGCTAAAAGATTCGTGCTGCATGTTGTTAAATTCACTATCCATACTCAATTATAAAAACATCAAAGATGTAAATCTGACGTTTTCGCCTAAAATAAACTGCTTTATTGGTAATAACGGTATGGGCAAAACCAATGTTCTCGATGCCATCTATTTTTTGTCATTTTGTAAAAGTCACTCCTGTTTTTCCGATTCCCAAAACATCAATCATGAAGCCGAATTTTTCATGATTCAGGGAAAATATAATATAAGTAGTGAGGAAGAGGAAATCTTCTGCGGGATGAAACGCAAACAAAAAAAACAATTCAAAAGAAACAAAAAGGAATACGAACGACTTTCAGATCACATCGGATTAATACCGCTGGTGATGGTCTCGCCGGATGA
>CAYMDE010000108.1:2968-6118 GCA_964389115.1 uncultured Paludibacter sp.
AATTCTCTAAACTTGTAGTCCGTTTTTTGAGAAAAAAATTCACAATCAACTACCTGAAATTTAATTCCTTTAACAAGTATCATTTCTAAAAAATATTTATCGTGAAAGCTAAAACTTATACTCAACAGGAAATTAACGAAGCATCGTTCCAATTTTTCCAGGGCGATGATCTGGCTACAAAAGTATGGACTACCAAGTACGCCCTCAAAGATTCATTTGGCAACACTTACGAACTAACCCCCGACGATATGCATCGCAGGTTGGCTCGTGAAATTGCTCGCATTGAAAAAAAATATCCCAATCCTCTGAAAGAAGATGAACTTTTCGAACTTTTCAGAAATTTCAGGTATATCGTTCCACAGGGAAGTCCGATGACCGGCATCGGGAATGATCATCAGGTTGCCTCATTATCAAACTGCTTCGTAATTGGTTTCGACACTGATGCGGATTCATACGGTGCTATTATTAAACTAGATGAAGAGCAGGTACAATTAATGAAACGTCGCGGTGGCGTTGGACATGACTTGTCTCACATTCGTCCGAAAGGCTCACCGGTAAAGAATTCTGCACTTACTTCAACAGGGATTGTGCCGTTCATGGAGCGCTACTCCAATTCTACCCGCGAAGTTGCTCAGGATGGCCGCAGGGGCGCACTGATGCTTTCTGTTTCCATAAAACATCCAGATTCTGAATCGTTTATCGATGCCAAAATGGAATCCGGGAAGGTTACAGGAGCGAATGTTTCGGTTAAAATCGACGATGAGTTCATGAGAGCAGCCATGAGTAAGGAAAACTACGTCCAGCAATATCCGATTATCTCTGACAACCCCCTATACAAAAAGGAAATAAACGCCAACACGCTTTGGAAAAAGATTGTACATAACGCATGGAAATCTGCTGAACCGGGAATACTTTTCTGGGATACCATCATACGCGAATCTGTACCCGACTGCTATGCCGATTTAGGATATAAAACCGTATCGACAAACCCTTGTGGTGAGATACCTTTGTGTCCCTACGATAGCTGTCGCCTATTAGCCATCAATCTTTATTCATATGTGGTAAATCCATTCAAAGCCGATGCATACTTCGATTTCGATTTATTCAAAAAACATGTGGGATTGGCACAACGCATCATGGATGACATTATCGATCTTGAGATGGAAAAGATTGAAAAAATCATCGAAAAGATTAACACAGACCCTGAAGATGATGCCATCAAAAGCACTGAATATCAGCTTTGGGAGAAAATCAAACTCAAAACATCACAGGGAAGACGCACCGGTGTTGGCACTACAGGTGAAGGTGATATGCTAGCAGCTCTCGGATTGAGATATGGTACTGATGAAGCTACTGATTTCTCAGAAGAAGTTCATAAAAATGTGGCACTAGCAGCCTATCGTTCATCAGTTATAATGGCAAAGGAACGTGGTGCTTTCACTGTTTATGATGCTAAAAGAGAAGAAAACAACCCTTACATCAATCGTCTGAAAGAAGCTGATCCCGAACTTTACAAGGATATGGTTCAATATGGACGCAGAAATATTGCTTGTTTGACGATTGCTCCGACAGGCACTACCAGTATAATGACCCAAACAACATCGGGTATTGAGCCGGCATTCATGCTCTACTACACCCGTCGCCGCAAAGTAAACCCTAACGACAAAAACGTGCGTGTTGATTTCGTGGATGAAAATGGCGATTCATGGGAAGAATATTCGGTATTCCACCATAAGTTCGTTACCTGGATGGAAGCAAACGGTCATTCAACGACCAAGCATTACACTACCGAAGAATTAGAGGATCTGGTTGCTAAATCTCCCTATCACAAAGCAACTGCCAACGATGTTGACTGGCTTAAAAAGGTACAAATGCAGGGACGCATACAGAAATGGGTGGATCACTCTATCTCTGTAACTATCAATCTACCTGCTGATGTGAGCGAAGAACTTGTGGGACAGCTTTATGCAGAAGCTTGGAAATGCGGATGCAAAGGTGTTACCGTATATCGTGATGGTTCGCGTTCCGGAGTTTTAGTAACCAAAACAGACAAGAAAGAGAAGGACGAAAAACTGGTTTGCTACCCAATGGATGAAGACAGACTAATCCGTCCGAAAGAACTAAAATGTGATGTGGTACGATTCCAGAACAGTAAAGATAAATGGATAGCGTTTGTTGGACTTAAAGACAACCGTCCTTACGAAATCTTCACCGGACTTGCGGATGACGAGGAAGGTATTCTTCTGCCCAAAACTGTTACTGAAGGTCGAATCATCAAAACAGTGGACGAAGATGGCAACAAACGTTACGACTTCCAGTTTGTGAATAAAAGGGGTTACAAAACTACAGTAGAAGGATTATCACATAAATTCGATAAGGAATTCTGGAACTACGCCAAACTGATTTCGGGTGTATTGCGCTACGGCATGCCTATTGATCAGGTTATTAAACTGGTTTCGGGGCTGCAACTCGACAGCGAATCAATTAACACCTGGAAAGTTGGTGTTGAAAGAGCGCTGAAGAAATACATCCCTGATGGTACCCAGATCTCCGGTCAGGACTGTCCGAATTGTGGCGAAAAAACCTTAATTTATCAGGAAGGTTGTCTCACCTGCAAAAGCTGCGGCTACTCAAAATGCGGATGATGACCCACAAAATAATTTAAATATGTATCTTTATCCCCCACCGGAATCCCGGATTGGGGGATATTGTTTTTTTCAACATAACTACTATGGATCAACTCGTTAATAAGATTTTTCAGCCTTTGGTTCAGTTCCTGGATGTCATCCTTTTTTGGGATCCTTTTCAGCTCTTAGGCATTAATTTACCTGTAAAAGTTCCTTTTATCATTGTCTGGCTTATACTTGCAGCAGTGATTTTCACCTTTTATTTCCGGTTTATCAATATCCGCGGACTCAAACACGCATGGGAACTGGTAACAGGTAAACATGACAAAGGAAATCATCAGGGTGAAATTTCTCATTTTCAGGCTTTGGCAACTGCCACAGCATCCACAGTGGGTTTAGGCAATATTGCCGGGGTTGCAGTCGCCATCTCCATGGGTGGTCCGGGTGCAACATTTTGGTTAATCGTTGCGGGCTTCCTTGGCATGACGACCAAATTCACCGAATGTACCCTGGGGGTTAAATA
>CAYMDE010000109.1:0-6013 GCA_964389115.1 uncultured Paludibacter sp.
TGATTGAGATAACTACTGTCTTAATCCTTCTTTTACTGGAACTTACCTTCTGAGTAAATCCGCAGGGACTGAAAGATGTCGACGAATTGTCTTAATCCTTCTTTTACTGGAACTTACCTTCTGAGATAATAATGGAAAGTATTGAAAAATATTTAGATTGTCTTAATCCTTCTTTTACTGGAACTTACCTTCTGAGAGCGTTTTTCATAAGATACTCATTTTCAATTATGTAAAAATTAAAAATGATTGTTTTACAAGGATTTTATCGTAAAACATGTACCTTTTTACGGGCTGCAAATGTACATATATTTATCGAAATGTCAAAGATCGCACGATGTATTCTTCATAAAAAGATTACTTACCATCATCAATTTTAATTGATATCGCCTTTCTAAGTTTGCCTTCCTGCGAAGGCAATACGCTGAATTGAACTTTCACACCCTGATTTATCTGTTGATAATGGCCTGCTTCTCTTCTGACAAAAGCGTAAAACTGCTCGCCATCACCGGCTTTAATCCAGATGTCTTTACCTGAATCTTTTGGAACACCTACTTTTACTATAGTTCCTCTTAGTTTGTGGGTCGGCGTAAACTTATTACGAGGTATTTCAGCCAAAGGCTTCCATATCTTTCTAAGCTCTGACTTCAGTTTTTGCAATAAATCTTTTGCAGCTTCCACTTCAAGGTTCAGCATTGCTTTTTGTCGGAGGGTGTGTTCTGTTTTCCATCCTTCCGATACTCTGATGCAATAAGCTAACTGATAATGCTTCACCGAAAGTTGTTCCTCTCCTTTCAATGCATATATGTCGCCCAATTGCTCGAAAATCTCTACTTTGAAATTAAAATCTCCCGGCGAGTTTATGGCTGTCTGCATCAAACTAACCGCCTTGTCGTATTTTCCCGACTGAAAGTACAACATGGCAAAACCGGCATACATAAACCAGTCTTTTTTCTTTTTAAGAAGTTTTTCGTATTGCCCGATGGCTTCATCAATGCGGCCTGTTTTGCTCATACACTGTGCTATTCGCCGGCTGAACCACACTTCGTTGGAATAATGCATTTTTGATATTTGTGAATATGCTTCATTGCACACTTCTATACATTCTTCGTATTTCCCAAGCTGATAAAGGGATTTACTGTAATGCGAGTACCAATCTTCGCGCAACGATGCCAGTTCGGTTTTTTTAATCTCTCCTTTGTTCTCTCTCTCAAATTCGAAACAATCAGTTTTCAGGTTAGCCGGATCCAGCAACTCACAAATACGCTTTAGATGTGTTGCCTGAGGGTTGGTCTTCGAAGTTTCGTATCGCAACAATCTTGAAGCAATCAGATTATAGATATTTTTCGAAATGTCGGACTTAAATTTTGCCAAAAGTGGAAGTACCTGTTCAAACCTGGCCCAAATGAAATGATTGAAGGATATTGGACTAATGCTGTGTTTATCGTTTTTGTTTTCGTTCCGGTCTACACTATCAGCACTTAAAAATTTAAAGCAATCGTACCATACAAGTGCATAGGCGGTTACAATGCGTTCATGCAATTGATTATTGAGTATCAGACCATAGATTTCCATAAATCTTCCTGCCGCTTCATAAGCACCGGTTTTTCGTAAACAGGTAAGCATATCGGCTATTAAATATACATTCGATGCAATTTCACTCTTCAGAAAAAGCTGCTTATGCTCTTTGAAATACGCCAATGCTTCCGGGTGTTTCGATGCCACGGTAAAGGCGTGAATCTGTTTCTGAAAGTCGATTAAATTGCTCATATCAGAAAAATAAGGTGTTTTTCTTTTTGGTTATCACATCAACATCGATGGTTTGTCCTATTATTTTCATGGCTGTAAGATAATCGGTTGAGATGGGTACCACCAAAATACTGTCGTTATTTTCGTAGGCAGCCTGCACTTCGGTAAGGTCACGCCTTATCTGATCGTACTTATTATTAGGTAAATCAGCTAAAAAAACCGACCGTTGCACCCGGTAACAACCCATGCGTAACAGATATTTGAACACTTGCGTTCTTACCTTATTATCTTCGATATCGTACATTACAAAAAATATCATATTGCCTGCCGGTCGATTATCTTTTTTTACAATATTGAGAATTTTCTCTATTCTTTCTTCGAGGGTGGTTAACTCGTCCAGTTTTGCAACAACCCTGTTCGGTACAGCCGAACCCTGTATACCTGCTCTCTTCAACTTACGCATAATTTCAACAAAACCGGGGGGTTCTTTTTTCTTCCTGCCCATAAAAGTCGAAATTATTGAAGTAAAAACTGATTAATTAGCTCAGCACAAAGCATATTCAACTCTTCGTTTGTTCCCTTTCGTGGAGTTTGCACCACCGAATATCCTTTTTTGCCGTAAAAAAGATTGATTTCGGCTTCTTTGAAGTTTAGCTTCAACTTTAGTTTTTTTCCAAATTGTATATTAACTACCTCATCGACTATCAGACCCGCATCGGCTAAAAACGGCAGTAGTCTTTCCATTAGCGCATTTAACTCCTCAGGCACAAATGCTTCTTTTTTTTCAGCAAGACTTTTCAACTTAGGATTCAGCATCGCCTTGATTTTCATCATCGACTCATCGTCGGGACCACCTTCTTTTTCTTTCGGCTTCGAAGGCTCCTTCCCCACCTGCTCTCTGTCGAGTTCCTTTTGCAAACGAAACAATTCACTGGTATTGTCCTCATTGATATATGCCTTCAAATCAACTACATCAGCCTCGGGGTTGAAATAAGCTCCTGCATCCATGCTAATAAAACAGGCACGCGCAACATCGCAGGTTCGCGCATCAATAACCTGCTGAAGATGATATTGCATTGAAAACTGTTTTACAAATAGCCTGTAAAAAAGTGAGTAAATGCCGGCATCGTAACATCTTTCCCTGAGCCGGAACATCAGTTTCAATCCGTCCTCTCCGGGAGAAACAAAACTCAGCATCACCCGTGAATCCGACTGCAGTTGTTTTCGCAGAGCCTGCAACGACATTTCCTTTTCCGAAACTTTGTCGATATCTATCATGAAGTATTCGGTATAGGCAAAATTATCGGTACGTCGGAATGGCGGATTGAATATACCGCATACCACATAGGGCAATGTTTTCTTCAACTGACTGTACTGTGTGGGATTCAGTTGCTTTACAATACGCAGTTGCCTTATGCGCGAACTGATATCTGCATCGGGGTTAATCAGTTTATGGTATAAGTATTCAGGTTTGATTTTTTGAAGTGCATCTTCCCTGACAGTTACATTTTTGCCGGCTTGTATCATGGTTAGTTGTACTTTTTAAATTCCTGTGCCAAATCCTGTGCGAATAAGAATATCTGGTTCTCCCTGCTTCGGGAAACTCCCGAAATGGTAATTACTTCGTCGAAATAGTCGTTGAAAGATTGTATCAGTACCCGCCTACCCAAACCTTCTAGCCAATACGATCCGTCTGGTTTTACCGAGTAATACTCATCTGTTATGACCTGCTGAGCAGCTAAACTTACCACCACATAATCAACCCAAACACGATACAATTCTATAATATCATAGACCAGCACTGGTCGGTTATAGTCGTCGCGGTGCATTACTCCAATATATGGATCAATTCCGGCTCTTATCAGAATCCCTTCTATGCGGGCGTATAACAAACCATAGCCATAGTTGAGCATCGCATTTACCACATCCATTGCCGGGTGCTGACTGCGCTGTGCAAACCTGTATTGTTCGGGGATAAAGAGGTTAATTGCCTCGAAATAGATATTGGAGGCAATGCCTTCCCAACCTCTCAAATTTGGAGCAATATCCGAGACTATTTCACCATCAAGTCTGGCAATTTTGGTAATATAATCATCGAGCCTTCTGATTGCTTTCTGTACCTTAGTTTGAGTTACATCATCGGTCACCTTCATCATTAACAGTAATGCCTGTTGGTTCTCAATCTTTTTTCGAACTAAATTTTTAATCCAGGCTACAGCGTTCTTCGAAAAAGTAAATGCCAGTTGCCCTTTTCTGATAGTAGAAACAGAACCATATTTCGGGCTCCATATTCGACCTATGGGGTTTCCTGTTTTATCAACAAAAAGCACCTCTATCTCGTTTTCGATGGCCAGCAGCACTGCATCACTTGTAATTTGTGCTCCTCTGCTGATTTGAATCGATGATATACCCTGCGCCGGTACACGTTGCTTCCCATCTTTGTGTATAATCTGAAACGCTTCGTTGTCGCGACTGAGGGAGGTTCCGAAAGTGTTGAGTATGAGTTCCATGGTAATAATATTTTTTTACATGAGCCACCAATTATCTACTATGTTTAATTCATGTTTTGCCCTGGTCATTGCTGTATAAACCCACTGATACACATAAGGTTTTTCAATGGCGGGCACATTTTTAGCAATATCTAAATATACCTGATCCCATTCTCCACCTTGTGATTTATGGCAAGTGAGCGCATAACCATAAACGGCCCTCAATGCATTCAGATAGGGGTCTGATAGCATACATTTGTTGAACAGAGGTGATTTCTGGTGAATATCCTTGCTTTTCATTCGTATATAAAAATCAATATAAAGGTCTTTTTGCTCAATTTGGGTCAGATTGGTTCTAACACTATATAGAATATTTTCTACCATCCATTGCGTAAATACTTTTTGTGTAAATAATTCTTTTACGGATACCTTAACGAATGCGAGTCCGGCCCGATGTTCCCGCACTCCTACTTCGGTTACTTCGACCAAATCACCATTCATTAAACCTGTGATATAATTATTCTGGGTTACAAGTAACAAGTCCTTTACCTGAACCTGTTGCTGTCTGATGCCTAACATGGGTCTGATAATAGACGTCAGGGTATCACAGGCATTGTTTGAAAAACAAATCAGGGTTGAATGATTGTAGCCATTTCTTTTGATGTTCTCAACATAGTTTTTCAGCAATGTTGCCTGATCCGACATCACCCGGATGTTTTTATAGCCCAACAACGGAAATTTTGCCCACTTATAATTGGGTGGGTAGTTATATAAATCCCTAAGTTTTTTGGATGCGAGAATAATGTCATTATCGGATGATTGCCTGATAATCTCAGTCAATACAAATTCTTCAACCGGGAAATCATAATTTCTTTTCAGATAAGACTCATCTAATGCCGGTGAGGTAGATTGTGTTACGGGAGGAAGCTGACATTCATCTCCTACAAAAATGAACTTTCCGTTTTTGTCGTATTTGAGCAAATCATGCAGAAGTTTTCCACTGCCAAAAACGGCCTGAATGGCATTGGGGTCAGGTTTGTCTGATATCATCGACGATTCATCAATGATATAAGTTCTTGGTTCAGAGCCATTATCTTCAATTGTGACAAGATCGAAATTCAGCAAAAGCTGACCGGATTTATCAACTCCGCCCGAAGCTTTTCTTTCATTGACAATCTTTTCAATATCCTGATTGATTTCCTGGAAGGCATAAATTTGACTGTGAACGGTACGGGCTTCAACAGCTGCGATGTTGCTGATAATTTTTGATGCCCGTCCTGTGGAGGCCATTAATGAAAAGGGTTTTTCCTTTCTGACTAGTTCCCGAATAAATTCCCTGATGAGGGTTGATTTACCAGTACCTGCATAACCTTTCAGTATAAATATCCCTTTGCCCGGCCGGCTTACGAAAAGCTTCAACCTGTTTATCGCTTTTTCCTGACCCGCACTCAGTCTGAATGATTTTTCGCTGGTTATCATGTTTTTAAGTGTTATTTAATACTCCCTGAACCTTGTGAAACTAAACTTGATTGTCTTCGTTCCGTCGTCATTCATAACCGATTGTCTTTGGCTGGTTGAAACAAGCACTTTTATATCATTTGTTTTTAGCATTGTTGCCAGTTTAAAACAGAAAACATATTCGCCCATCAGATGCACCACTGGTTCCGCGTGATTCTCGCTGGCAACAGCAAGTATCTTATCGAGATAAACTTTTGCCAGTTCTTCAACCTGATTGGCGTCCCATTCCGGTTCAATTTCAGGGAAAGGGATGTCGATTA
>CAYMDE010000110.1:0-5950 GCA_964389115.1 uncultured Paludibacter sp.
TTGTTCGATGAACAACTCGTTTTTTTGTGTATTTTTGCCGGGCAATCCTCCTTTCTTTTTAATGGGTTTGGAGAAGTGCGGGGCGGTATGCTATTACCATGTCATGTCGATATCTACCGCCCCTTTGAACTTCAGTTATTGTATAGTTCCTTGAATTGTTAATATAATGGGACTTTCCGGCACATTGCAATAAACCTGAATGCTTTTATTAAAAAAGCCCTTGCTGCTCAATGATATATCAGCTTTAATACTAGTTGAACTTCCCGGCCTGACAGGTTCCTTATCCCAATAAGTGTTTGTACATCCGCAATCGGCAGTTACTGATGTTATCACCAAAGGGATGTTTCCTGTATTTGTCAATTCAAACTCAACAGGATGAGCCCTGTCTTTTTCCACTTCGTTTAATGCAAAAAGGGAGTTTTCAATCACGACACTTGTTTGCTGAGCTGTTGAATTTCTTTGACCAGAGATAATTTCTTTATATAACTTCCAAACATCAGGATTTAATGTTGGATTTCCAATAGATAAAATCTTATTTTTTCCATCAATCAGATAGCATTGGTAAGCCTGTTTGTCTGGAAGATTGTTATCTGCCTGTAGCTGATTTGACCTATCAATAAATACAGGATAACTAAACTTTTCTCTACGCAGCAAACGTATTAATTCATTTTTATTGCCGGGCTGAAAAAAGAACATAAACGAAAGTTTACCTGAAAAAAGCGTATCAGCCTCAGCTATAAGAGTTTTCCATTCATACAGTTTCAGTTTGCAACTTGTACACCCGCTCGAATCAACATAAAGCAAAATTCGGTATGGGGTATTATGCAAACCCTGTACAATTGTATCTACACCGTTCATTGTTAGCGGAATTGTTTCACTTATAATAATTGATTTACCAATCCATTCCTTTACAATTTTTCGGGCTACTGCACGTTCGTCTGTCAAGTTCTTGCAAGATACCATAACACAAACAGTAAGCACGAAAACAATAATTAATCTAAAGTTGAAATGTTTCATTGCATATCAGTTTTACAATTTTAATCGATAGTTAGCTGAAATTCTACCACCGGCTGATCGCTGTTTACATCCAGTGCTATTATTTTACCTGCTTCTTCATCAACCGAAAAGCCTGTGATGTATTTATCGAGCACATACTGCCGAACAGGATTTCCTATCAGATCGAAAACCTGAATCAGATTACCTCCTTCAGGATTGTGAGGATTACTTCGTATGTCTTTAAAGGCTCTACCCCAAAAAACTGTATAAATATTCTTCTTGCCTACATACACATCGCTGTATCCCATGATACCATTGGGTACAGCATAAGCTCCTTTGTCAATAAAATCAGGCTCTCCTGACTTTCCATAAACTATGTTAATAATGCTGTCTGCTTTTATATCATAAATTTCAAGGACTTCACCCAACTGGGTAACCATAGCTAAAATCCCATTCTCCTGATTATAACTGATAAACGAACGCCATGCCTGTGCTAAAAGTATCCCAGAAATTTTTTTACTCTTTTTTCGAACAGGTATTGAAAAGCAACTCTTCACGATCTCTCCATCCCTGTTAATAAGTATAAATCTATGATTCCCGGTATAATCTGGCACTACAAACAAAGAATCATTTACTAAATCGAAATCGAGCGTACGAATGAGTTTGTCAGGTAGTTTTATTTGTACAATTACATCAAATTTCGTTTTGTCCAATATTACAATGCGACTCTTGTTGGCATCAAGCAAACAAATATTTCCGTGAGAATCAAAGCGGATATTTTCTGCATCAAGGAATTCAGCAGGACCACTTCCTCTTGGTGCAAAAGATTTTTTTGATTGCATCGTTGGAAAACACAAACGATGGCAATAAAATTCTGTTCCGTGCAAATCCATCACAAACAACACCGAATCTTGTTGACGGATACGATAGGGATAACGAGTGAGGACTTTTTCTGATGATAGCATTTTTGCAGATAAATCTGTTGTCTTACTTTCAAAGTAATCGATAGATGAGATATATTCAGAACAAGAACTCAATAGCCATGATATCATTATGACAATAAGATTAATTTTCATTCGTACACAAAGATTACTTTAGTTTTATATCTTGGACAATCAACACTTCCTATTCCATTACAAAAGACAAAAGGAGATTCATAATTCGACAAAGCCTCAATATTTTGAAATGTAATTTCGGGCAAGTAAGTTTGATCTGATTTAACATTTACAAAAATGGCAACAACTATAGATACCAATAAAAAAAACAGGACTCTTTTCATCGCTTTTAAAAATAAATGTTTACGTCCACAAATAAAATAAAATAAAAATTGATATCACAATAAAAACACAACTCAATTCTGAATGAATTCTGATTAAATCCTGACTCATTTCTGATTTTATTTTTATATTTGCAAAAATTTGATAGATAGACTACATTACTACCATTGCATAAACTAGTACAATATTATTCATTTGTTATAATAAAAAAATGAGACTTAAGCCAATTTACATCCAGATACTTATTGTTACTGTCATCTTACTTGTCGCTGCCAATCAGCTCATTTGGATTTCTAACATGTATCGTCTCTACAAAAGAGAATTAATTGATTTATCTAATCAAACAATTGAGAAGGTCGTTTTAATGGAACTTCATGAAAGATCGGAAACTATGGGTGGTTATTCAGTTTACTCTTCAAACTTTTCAAATCCTAATGATACATCAAGATACTTTACAAAAAATGTGAAAACCGCAGATTCCACATATGTTTTTACTATAGATAAACACGATCCCAATACAATGAATAAAATTATTCAGTTTGTATTTCAGGAATTCTTTCCTGTTAACCTTGACAAGTTAAACTCGCTATTCAAACAAGAACTATCATCGCGATACCCAATTCAAAAAACATTTTTTAATTACTTAAATTTACAAACCGGAGAAATCATCAACACAAACCGACCCGAACTCTTTTCATCAAAATATGTCGCAACCGACACCATACCCCTCGACATTATCAGTTCAATAGGGGTTATTGGCTATATTGAAGTCCCGGAGCTGGTGATCCTTCGAAAAATGAGCTACCAACTCATTCTATCAGTCATGCTGATTCTTATAGGCATTGGTGGGCTGGTATATCTCGGCAAAAGCTTTATAATTCAATGGCGCCTGGAGAAATTACGGCAATTGTCGGTAAATGCAATGACACATGAGTTTAAACGCCCTATTTCAGGAGCAATGGCCATGGTTTCGCTTATTCCAATGTATATCGAAAGAAATGATTTTCAGAAAGTAACCAAATATGCTGAAAACACCCTCACCGAACTTAATAAACTCACTGCTTATACCAAACGCATCCAGCAAATAAGTAACAACGAAAAAGGACAAATCAGACTGGATATTGTCAGGGTTGAGCTTATTCCTTTAGTAAACTCTCTTATTGAGAAATACAATTTCGAGGAAGAGGGAAAAATTGTACGTTTCTCTACCGAAATTAAAACCAACCGCAGCGAGATTCAGGTGGATTTGCTGCATTTTACAAATGTGCTTGACAACCTGATTGAGAACGCGATTAAATACTCTGGCAAAACTGTCAATATTATCTTAACAGTAAGCGATGAATCTGAAAAACTCAAATTTGAAGTGAAAGATGATGGAATGGGGATTGACAGCTATGATCAAAAACATGTTTTTAATCGGTTCTATCGTAGCAGTCGCAAAGAAATGGCCAACAAAGTAGGCTTTGGACTGGGACTCACCTATGTAAAATCAATTATTGAGGAACACGGTGGCACAGTTTCAGTGGAGAGTAAATTACATCAGGGCAGCACTTTTACAGTTTTGATATGAAAAAGAAAATTTTGATCATTGAAGATGATATAATTTTAGGCGATGTGCTTAGTGAGTTCTTTATGCTAAAAGATTTTGAGGTGTCATGGACCAATAATGGCGAGTCAGCCCTGAGATTGTTTCAAGCCAACACTCCCGATATCATATTGGCTGATGTGATTTTACCTGACATCAATGGATTTGAAATAGTCAAAAAAATCAAAGAGCAAAATTCTCAGATTCCGGTATTTTTCATGACGGGCTCGGAAATAGCATCTGAAAAGCAAATAAAGGGTTTCAATTTGGGCGCAGTGAACTATATCATCAAACCTTTTAACCCTGAAGTTTTGTTTGCCCAGGTCGAGAACTTAATGAAGAAAAACAGATTCGTAACTTATTCATTGAATAAGATGCAAATACTGATTGACAATCAGATTGTAAACATCAATAACCAAACTGTAAAACTGAAAGAAAAGGAAGTTCAGATGTTTGCTTTGCTGCTTGAGAAACATGGATGCTGTATCAAAAGAGAAGAGTTAATGATGTCGCTCTGGAAAAGCAATGAAGCCCGATTACAAACCTCGCTCGATACGTACCTTTCCGGCCTCAGAAAAGCACTGAAACCCTTTCCGCGTATTCAAATTACAACTATTTATGGATGTGGGGTTAAGCTTAATATCACTACCTGATTTATCATATTAGTCAAATATTAAAAACAAACGACTACAATCACACGTATTTGACAGATTATTCCTACCTTTGCGAGCATTAAGGTATTATTTTCATTATTTTCGTGTCTTTAAGATTGTGTTATTATGGGAATGGAATCATTTTGTAAGCTAAATGATCCTAACTGCTATGGCGCGATGGAGATGGAGTTGCTCTTAGAAATAAGCAGTCTGCTCAGCAATAAGGAGATTAATCTCGACGAGGTTATAAAACTGTTGGCTGAACACCTGAGTGCAATCCGTATTATTGTGACCATACGCAACAGGGAATCATCCGCGATTACCATCATGGGGTCGTACGGACTGAGCGAGGAGGAGCGTAGAAAAGTCGTTTATCATCACGGACAGGGAATTATCGGCAAGGTGATTAATTCGGGCGAAACGGTCATTATCCCGAAAATCAGCGAGTCGGAGGAGTTCCTGAACCTCACCAACACTCCTACCGAGGTTGAGGGCAAGGATGTTTCGTTTATTTGCAGCCCCATCCGTTACAAAGATGAGGTGATAGGAACCATCAGCTATCATAAGGTTTACCAAACGGGAAAATCGATCACATACGATTCGCGCCTGCTGAAAGTGGTTGGCTCTATGATTGGGCGCACAGTACGGAGGCATCAGGAGTATGCCGAGGAAATAGAAATGCTGAAAGCTGAAAATCAAAGTCTGAAGGGCGAACTGCGCAACCGCATTCTCCCCGAGAAGATAAAAGCCACTTCGGGCAAGATGAATGAGGTTTTCGCACTGATCGAGAGCGTTGCTCCAACGGATGCCACGGTACTTATACGCGGCGAAAGTGGCGTGGGAAAAGAACTCGTTGCTAATGCTATTCATTTTTACAGCGCCCGGAAAGGAAAGCCTTTCATCAAGGTGAATTGTGCCGCACTTCCTGAAAGCTTGATCGAAAGCGAATTGTTTGGTCACGAACGAGGTGCTTTTACGGGGGCAACAAACACACGTATCGGTCGTTTTGAAGCTGCCAACGGGGGCACCATCTTTTTAGATGAGTTTGGCGACATCCCGGCTTCGACGCAGGTGAAACTGTTGCGCGTGTTGCAACAAAAAGAAATTGAGCGACTCGGAAGCTCTAAGCCCATCAGGGTGAATGTGCGGATTATCTGCGCCACCAACCGAAACCTGGAGGAGCTCATGGAGAAAGGCGTTTTCAGAGAAGATTTATATTACCGCATCAATGTTTTCCCGATTTACATCCCGGCATTGAGGGAAAGGATAAACGATATACCGCTGCTCACCGACTTTTTCATCGAGAAATTCAACGACAGACATGGCAAAAATATCCGCAGAATAACAGCATCGGCCATCGATACCCTGATGGTTTATCACTGGCCGGGGAATATCCGCGAACTCGAAAACTGCATCGAACGTGCCTGCATTCTTAGTCA
>CAYMDE010000111.1:0-5785 GCA_964389115.1 uncultured Paludibacter sp.
GAGCGAAAAACGGGACTCGAACCCGCGACCCTAACCTTGGCAAGGTTATGCTCTACCAACTGAGCTATTTTCGCATTATATTTTCTTCGGACCTGCTTAAACCTGATAGTTTCTCAAGCTTCAGCACCTTTCCGCTTTCGGAGTGCAAATATACACTGATTTTTCAAAACTGCAAATAGTTTAATGATATTTTTTTCATTCTCTTTTATCAGAGTTATAATAGAAATTTACTTCTTTCAGAGTAACAAGCTATTAGGCATTGAAACATCAACATAATTACCCCTATGATACCTCCACCAATTTTTTAATGTAGAGCGAGTAGGCTCGATGGCATACTGCAAGTAGGCTCGACATCATACAACAAGTAGGCTCGATGGCATACTGCAAGTAGGCTCGACACTAATATTCCGTGATTGTTGCATCAGTATAATCAGATTGAATCCCTGATTCAACCTGATTAATGCATCAATATATTAGTAGGAGAATCAAATTATGGTTTTGCTACTGGATGACTTCTCACAAAAAAAGCACCCTGATCATTTAAATCAGAGTGCTTAAATTATTGTTTGGCTTCTTCTTTCTTTTCTGAAACTTGTTTCAGGTTAATTTCATTTCCTTTTTCATCGTAGAACTTGTATTGAAGGAATCCTAAAGATTGTGAGGCAATTATTTTCAAGCCCAAACCATATTTAAGTTTCCATTTCAACTTCAATGAGTTAACTCCTTTTGCAATAAAGGCTTCAACATAAGGATGAAGATGAAGTACAAATTTTTTCAATTTCAGACCATTCACCACATGATCTATTTTAACTTCCAGTTGATCGGTAAACAGAATTGAGGGTTGCATTTTGCCTGTTCCGAGGCAGGTTGGACATTTTTCCTCAATCTGAATATCGGTTTCCGGACGAACCCTTTGACGGGTCATTTGCATCAGACCAAATTTGCTAAGGGGCAAAATGTTATGCTTTGCCCTGTCGGTAGCCATTGCTTCACGCATCCTGTCGAACAGTTTTTGCCTGTTTTCGTTATCGTGCATATCAATAAAATCTACCACGATAATCCCACCCATATCTCTGAGGCGAAGTTGCCGGGCTATTTCATCAGCCGCAGCCATATTCACATCAAGAGCATTTGCTTCTTGTCCTGACGAGGATTTTGATCTGTTTCCGCTATTCACGTCAATTACATGTAGTGCTTCAGTATGTTCAATTATTAAATAAGCACCACTTTTGAAAGATACCGTTTTACCAAATGCTGATTTTATCTGCTTTGTAATACCGAAATGATCAAAAATCGGGGTATCATCCTTGTAAAGTTTGACTATGTCCCTTCGCTCGGGGGCAATTAATTCAACATAATCCCTTACTTCTGTAAAAATATCGGGATCATTAACGTGAATACTGTTGTAACTTGTGTTGAAAAGATCTCTTATCATTCCAACCGTGCGACCTAATTCTTCCAGAATTAATGAAATACCTTTGGATTGTTGCAATTTTGAGATTGCTTCATCCCAGCGTTTCACTAAAATTTTTAACTCATTATCGAGTTCTGCCACTTTTTTATCCTCCGCAACAGTTCTCACAATAACTCCGAAACCCTTGGGTTTGATACTTTGAATCAATTTTTTTAATCTGATTCTTTCTTCTTCGGATTTTATCTTCTGAGAAACTGATACTTTATCATTAAAAGGTATCAGAACCATAAATCGCCCTGCAATTGAAATCTCGGCTGTCAGTCGTGGTCCTTTGGTTGAGATTGGCTCTTTAGCAACCTGTACCAATATGTCCTGACCAGTTTTTAAAACATCACTGATAGTGCCGCTTTTTTCAATTTCGGGAAGTTGCTTAACTTTTAGCATCGAAGGCGCTTTTTTACGGTCGCTTAGCACCTGCGTACTGTACTGGTTAAGGGTGTTGAAATTTGAACCTAAATCAAGATAATGCAGAAAAGCGTCTTTTTCGAAACCTACATCTACAAACGCTGCATTCAAACCAGGCATTAACTTTTTTACCTTTCCAATGTAGATATTCCCAACAGCGTAATTTTGTTCACGTTTTTCGTGGTTATATTCTACAAGTCGTTTGTTTTCGAGCAGCGCAATTGAAATTTCAGATGGTTTTACATCTACTACAAATTCGCTATTCACTGTATTATATTTGATTGTTGTTTTGTTTTCGCTAAAACAAAAACAAACTTAAAGAGTTCACAGCCTTTAAGTTTGTTTTAGGACTTTAATTAAAGACCTGAAGACATTTTATTTCTTTTTATGTCTGTTTTTTCTCAGTCTTTTCTTACGCTTGTGCGTAGCCATTTTATGTCTTTTTCTTTTTTTTCCGCTTGGCATCGTTGTATTATTTAAATTATTTAACTACACTCACAAAAGTCTTTGCAGGCTTGAAAGAAGGAATATTGTGTGCAGGGATGATAATTGTGGTGTTTTTGGAAATGTTACGTGCTGTTTTTTCTGCTCTTTCTTTGATTACAAAACTGCCGAAACCTCTCAAATACACATTCTCATTTTTGGCCAGAGAATCCTTGATAGTTTCCATGAATGCCTCAACGGTTTTCAACACAGACGCCTTATCAACCCCGGTGTTTTTAGCAATCTCGTTTACGATATCTGCCTTTGTCATTTTGGTAATTTTTAGTTAGTTATTAATGATTTTATACTTATTATGCTATTTGCTTTTTTCGAACTGCAAATATATAGCTTTTATTCTGATTTAAAAACAATTGACACTCATTTTTTTGAAAAAATATTTGCTTATTAGATATTTAATCAATGGTGAAAAAACACTCAGCTCTTGTATTTCGTAAAAAAGAATTACTTTTGCAGCTAAATCAAATTTGTAATTTCAGCAACATTTTAAAGATAGATGAAGACTATCATTGATCGTATCGACAGGGAGGTAATCAAAAGCGAACTCACTCCCGCTAAGTTTCTGAGACCCACCAATAAAGCTCAGAATGAGATTTACATTGTCACAGCACATGACTCTCCGAACGTAATGCGCGAAATCGGACGACTTCGCGAACTTTCGTTTCGCTCGGGCGGAGGTGGTACCGGCGAGGAGTTAGATACCGATAAATATGACTATATGGAAAACCCTTACAAGCAATTGATTGTTTGGGATCCTCATTCTGAAGAGATTATCGGAGGTTATCGTTTCCTTTCAGGAGCTGATGTTAAACTAAAAGAGAATGGACAGCCTGGTTTTGTTATGTCTCATCTTTTCAGGTTTAACGACAAATTCATCAAAGAATACATGCCCTATACGATTGAATTAGGAAGGGCATTTGTTCAGCCTGATTATCAGACCACAAAAATGGGAATGAAAAGTCTTTTCGCGCTCGACAACCTGTGGGATGGTTTGGGTGCATTAATACATTCGGTAAAAGATGCAAAATATTTCATTGGAAAAGTTACGATTTATGAAAACTTTCCACTTGTTGCAAGAGAACTTATATATGAGTACATGAAAAAACACTTCAGCGATCCTGATGAACTCATCATGCCTCTTGTTCCGGTTCCTGTAAGTGATAAAAACATTGAATTTGCAAAAACTGTATTCACACACAACAATCCTGCTGATGATTATAAACTTTTAATTAAAGCCGTCAGAGCTGAAGGAGAAAATGTGCCTGCTATGTTTAATGCATACCTGACATTAACTGATACCATGAAGGTTTTCGGTTCGACACAGGATCATGAATTTGGTTCAGTATATGAAACCGGAATGATGGTAATCATGGATGATTTACATGAGAATAAAAGGCAGCGGTACATACAGCCATACATTGATTATTTGAGAAAATTCATGGATGAGCAAAGAGCAGCCAGAAAGCTAAGAAGAGAAGAAAAGGCCAAGCTGAAGGCTGAAAGAAAGAAAAAATAAGTCAAACAAAAAAACCGATCAAATGATCGGTTTTTTTTGTGCGGCTGAAGGGACTCGAACCCCCACGCCTCTCGGCACCAGATCCTAAGTCTGGCGCGGCTACCAATTACGCCACAGCCGCAGTGCGCAAAACGGCTGCAAAGATAGACATTATTTTCAATGCAGCAATAATGAAACTGTCAATTGTTTCAAATTTCACTAAAAACACTTTTTTATTCATTGGCATATTAACACATTATCACTACCTTTGCGCTTCAAATTTTAAAAACCATTTGTAAGGTTCACGATTATGATTAAAATTACTTTTCCAGACAACTCCGTTCGTGAGTTCAACCCCGGCGTTACCGGAATGCAGGTAGCCGAAAACATTAGTCCAAGATTAGCACAGGAAGTACTGTCGATAACAGTTAACGACCAGCTATGGGATTTAACGCGTCCAATCAACACAGACTCAGCCATAAAACTTCATAAATGGGATGATGAAGAAGGAAAGCATGCTTTCTGGCATTCTTCAGCTCACCTCATGGCAGAAGCTCTGCAGGAACTTTACCCGGGTATTAAATTCGGTATTGGACCTGCCATTGAGAATGGGTTTTATTACGACGTGGACCCTGGAACGGCGGTTATAAAAGAAGGTGATCTTCCCGCTATTGAAGCCAAAATGACAGAACTTGCTGCTCGTAAAGTGAGTTATCTGCGTAATGATATCAGTAAAACTGATGCTTTGAAGAAGTTTCAGGATAAAGGCGATGAATATAAAGTTGAACTTATCTCTGATTTAGAAGATGGTACCATCACACTTTACACTCAGGGTAATTTTACAGATCTTTGTCGCGGCCCACACCTTCCGACCACTGCCGATATAAAAGCTATTAAGCTACTTAGCGTTGCAGGTGCTTACTGGAGAGGCGACGAAAAACGTAAAATGCTTACCCGCATCTATGGAATTACCTTCCCAAAAAAGAAGATGCTCGATGAATATTTGGTTTTACTTGAAGAAGCAAAAAAACGCGACCACCGTAAAATTGGTAAGGAACTCGAACTTTTTGCCTTCTCCGAAACAGTGGGGAAAGGTTTACCATTATGGTTGCCAAGAGGTACTGCTTTAAGACTTCGTCTTGAAGATTTTCTGAAGAAGATTCAGAGACGTTATGAATATCAGCAGGTAATGACCCCTCATATTGGGAATAAACAACTTTATATAACCTCAGGGCATTATGCGAAATATGGCAAGGACTCGTTCCAGCCTATTCATACGCCGGAAGAAGGTGAAGAATATCTGCTTAAACCGATGAACTGTCCGCACCATTGCGAGATATATAAGGTAAAGCCGCGTTCTTATAAAGATTTACCGCTTCGAATGGCTGAGTTTGGCACCGTTTATCGTTACGAACAGAGCGGTGAGCTTCATGGTCTAACCCGCGTTCGCTCATTTACTCAGGACGACGCGCATATTTTCTGTCGCCCCGACCAGCTGAAAAGTGAGTTCCTGAAGGTAATGGATATCATCTCCATCATTTTCAGTGCACTTGACTTCAAAAACTTTGAAGCTCAGATTTCACTTCGTGATCCTGAAAACCGCGAGAAGTATATCGGAACCGACGAAAACTGGGAGAAAGCTGAAAAAGCCATCATTGAGGCATGTGAGGAAAAAGGACTGAAAGCCCGGGTAGAATTGGGTGAAGCAGCCTTTTATGGTCCAAAACTCGACTTCATGGTAAAAGATGCTATTGGACGCCGCTGGCAGCTCGGAACCATTCAGGTAGATTACAACCTGCCCGACAGATTTGAACTGGAATACACCGGTGAAGATAATATGAAGCATCGTCCGGTGATGATTCACCGTGCACCATTCGGATCAATGGAGCGATTTGTTGCAGTACTGATAG
>CAYMDE010000112.1:0-5757 GCA_964389115.1 uncultured Paludibacter sp.
CTATATAAAACCCAAGTCATGAAAAAACTATATGCAAGCCTGTTAGTGATGCTTACAACAGCAATTTTCACTCAACAAACATTGGCAAGTCCTGTCCCAAGGGGAGATTATTACGATTATGAACTTAGCGATTATCTGGATTTAGAGGCTGTGGTTAATGTTTTCGCAAGATCCGGCAATCTTGTTGATTTTGAGCATCGATTGAACGATCATCGCAACGCAGTTTCAAATCTCGATTTAAATGGCGATGGTTACGTTGATTATCTCAGGGTGGTTAAACTTACCGATCGCAGAGCACATATCATCCTTATTCAGGCTGTATTGGGACGTGACTTCTATCAGGATGTTGCTACCATCGTGGTAGGACGTGATCGCAACAACCGGGAATATGTTCAGGTGATAGGAGATCCGGGATTATATGGTTATGATTACATTATCGAACCTGTTTTTGCCCGCCGTCCAACAATACTGAGATGGTTGTGGAATAGCAGTCCTGATCGCTATGTTTCGCGTTATTATTGGGGATATTATCCTTCCTATTTCCGCTTCAGACCGATAGTTGCGGTTCATGTTTATCATCATCATATTTATACTTTCAGAGACCCAAGGTTGCAGTTTCGTTTCCATACACACAGAATTCATCCGTTGCCGATTGAGCTGCTTCGCCCTTATCATCGTAACGACTATTGGAGGAACAATCAGCATTTGCGCTTCGAGTACAGGCATCAGAATATACGAAACCGCACACAGTTGCCGCCTCGTACAAGTACACCAAATCCTCCGGCACGCCAACCGGAAACAAGGCCAAGCGAGAATGAACGAAGAGATACCCGTCCTGCAACGCCTCAGGGAGGTCAACCGAGAGTTACACCTCCTGCCAACAACAGGGGAGGTCAGGAAGTGGAACGTCAAAGACCGCAACCTCAGCGTGCTGAGCCTCAACGTTCCGAGCCCGGTCGCTCAGCCCCACAGAGGGTAGAGCCACCAAGATCAACTCCGCAACGTACAGAGCCACAAAGGGTGGAACCTCAGCGTACTACTCCTCAGAGAACTGAGACTCAAAGCACAACGCCACAAAGAACCGAGACACAGCGCTCAACTCCTCAGCGTACAGAAACGCAGTCGTCAACTCCACAACGGGTTCAGACTCCACGGAATGAGAGTACTCAGCCTGCAAGAAGCACTCAGGAATCGACTCCTTCGCGCAACACGCAGCAGAGCAGAGAGAGAAACGATAATTCAGAAAATAGTACCGGAAGAGGCAGTACTCCTGCCAGTCCAAGAAGATAGGTGTAGTCCAAGAAGATAGGTGTAAGTTTATTTGTTTAGTTAACGGCCGCGGGGAATCTCTTCCGCGGCTTTTTTTGCGTGATATTCAGCAAGGTATTCTTGCTCGGTCTGGCCGGGAGTTGGAATGAAGATGGTTTTCGGCAGGCAGTTTAGTGCTTCCAAATCCATGATGCTTGAATAGCCTGAGCGACAATAGATTGTGTTACAGTGCATCAGCACAGTTGCAAATAAAGCATCCGGAAGATGGTTGACTTTATGCAGCAAGTTATTCGAAAGTGGCATTTCAGTGCTGGCAGGTAATCCCCGAACAAGCAATGTTTTCAGACCGGAGTGGATTGCCATATCTGTCATTTCATTTTCAAATATTGTTCTTTGTGGCTCAGGTCCGGAAACGACAATAACTTGTTCGTAATCGAGCTTGCCCTCCAATAGACTGAGGTTTTTAAAGCGTGAGAGTGGACCGATAAACTGCACGTTGGTGGGTAAAGGAGAGGTATGCGACAATTCTCCGCTCAGATTATCAGCGCCTTGATAGTCGGGAACATAGCAATAGTCGTACCGATTGATGATTAGTCTGTGCAATGCAGCCAATACAGGCTCGAACCATTTTAGTTCACGGGGCATTTTCACCCTGACTTGATGTGTAATGTAGATCGATTCAGTTTTTTTACTCCACAAACCAAAACGGTTATCTGAAACAACCCGATCGAAATGCTCCTTCCGCAAAAGCTTTTTCAGCCAAAAATGCTCATTGATTATTCCTGAAATAATGGCAGGAAGCGAAATAAACATAGCGCCTGTCTGCGATTTTCCCGAACTGTAACGGATATTGTAAGAAGAAAATTCAATTTTCCGAAGTAATGGGAATTGCATAATTAAAAGTGATAAGGGGTTACCATCAGTGGCTATGACAATTTCATGCCCTTCATTTATCCATTGATTGATAAGAGGAATACAGCGCGTAGCATGACCCAGTCCCCAATTGAGAGGACAAACAAGGATTTTCATGATTCTTCGGTTTTGGTAACTACACTTTCGATTGTTCCGTCAGTCAACCATGTGCGCATGGTGTCGCCCGACTTAACTTCTTTTACCGAACTGATTCTTTTACCGTTAAGCGTTGTAATGCTGTATCCATAACGAAGCAAAAAGGCAGGTGAGTGCTTTTCAATATTCGATTCTATCAGAAATATTTTATTTTTGTGGTATTGCATTGTCAGTCTGACAGCGTTGCTGATTCCCGAACGAATCTTTTCAAGCTGAATATGTCGCTGTGTGGATTTTTGTTGGAGTGCCTGCCTCATTTTCCAATGAATCTGAGAAAGATATTGTTCCTGATCTTTGATTAAATCTGCTGCAAGTTCACAAATCCGACCGAAAGGCTCAGTAGCACTGACAGATGCATCATGCATTTTATCGATTAGCAATTCAGCAACAGCTGTTGGAGTTTTTGCCGACTGATGTGCAACCATGTCGAGTATTGTAAGGTCGCGTGTATGCCCGATGCCTGTGATAACCGGTAGTGGAAACTGTGCGCAATGCACAGCCATTTCGTAAGAGTCGAAACAGGCTAAATCAGTGCTTGCACCTCCGCCGCGAATAATGACAACGACATCGAAATAATCAGCGTATCCGAAAATTTGATCTAATGCTGAAATGATTGAAGCCTCAGCCTGATCGCCCTGCATAATTGCCGGGAACAGATGATGATAAAACCGGAAGCCGCCTGAATTAGATTCCAGTTGATTGCAAAAATCCTCATACCCGGCTGCGGTTGCTGATGAAACAATAGCAATCCTTCGGGGCAAAAGCGGCATTTCCAGACCCTTATTCATGTCCATGATGCCATCTGTCTCTAATTGTTTGATGATAGCTTTTCGGCGGGCACTAAGATCGCCCATGGTGAAACTCGGATCTATGTCACGAATATTCAGACTCATGCCATATACATTATGAAAATCAACTGTTACGGCAACCAGTACTTTTAGTCCGGATCGAAGCGTCTCCCCGGTGCTGTCATAAAAGAATGATTTGATGATGCGGTAACCTGAAGCCCAGATGTTGGCTCTGATTTTCGCGATAATGGAGTCGCTAAGTGCATCTTTTTCTATAAGTTCGAGATAACAATGGCCATTGGCATTCTCACGCAGCTCGCTTATCTCTGCTCTGATCCATATTGGAGAGTCGAAGTTCACTTTCAGCACCTCATTGATATGAGATGTAAGTTCAGATAAGCTGTAATTCTTTTCCTGCATGATTTTAAGGGATGATGATTTTTCCTGTCTCGATTCCTTCTCCACCTGAAAAATGATATATATAAATTCCTGAGTTCAGATATAAAGTGCGTTGTTCTGTCGGGCCAATCTCTAAATTGGAGATTAATCGGCCTGAAGCATCGAAAACCTTCAATTGACTTCGCGATGCTGTGCTTAATGTGGATGTGACAGTCAGGCGATTTTGTTGAACCTCAAATGATAGTCCTGTGGTTCTTGTAGTTTTTGCAACCTGACTGCTCATGGTGAGCAGTTGCATCGCCTTACCAAAATCAGGAATGCCATAGCCAAGCCTTTCGTCGGGCTCCGAAAAGTGACTGCTACTGGCGATGATGGCCTCTCTGATTGCCGCAACGCCCGGAAAAGAGCTCAACTCGCTATACGCATATTGCAAAAAGCAGGCGGCCAATCCCGCGATAAGCGGCGATGAAAACGAGGTGCCATTACGAAAAGAAAGCGAACCGCTGGTGTTTACCAATGATGTGGTTGATCCCCGGGCACTTACATCCGGCTTTACCCTTCCGTCAGAAGTAGGTCCAAAGGATGTAAAAGGACTTGCAAAGCCTGTAGAAGTAACTGCGCCTACTGCCAATATCCCATCAGCATCGGCAGGAGCACCGATATATTTCCACGTTAAACTTCCGGAATTGCCGGCACTGTTGCTAACAAGAATGCCTTTTTTTGCTGCCATAGCTGCTGCCCTGCTCGATCGCGATACAGTTCCATTCATATCTGCATAACTATAGTTCATGGATGCATCGTCGAACTGGGTATATCCCAGCGAAGAGTTTACTACATCCACACCCACACTATCGGCATATTCAATTCCGGCAACCCAGAAATCCTCTTCTTTCAGGTATTCGGTTGGGGCATATTCTGTTTGAATAAGCAGATAGCTCGCATGCGGTGCCGTTCCAATATAAAGTTCGGGTATAATTGCCGCCATTGTCGATAATACTAACGTGCCATGCTCATGTTGCGTGTAGGTATCAATTTCAGGTTGAACAATATTAACAGCACCAACCAACCTGTTTTGCAAACGCAAACTATCAAAAGCAGCTATGTTATTCGTGTTGAGATATCCGGCATCCAGTACCCCAATCATTATTCCCGAGCCTGTAAATCCTGCCTGGTGTAAAGCTTCTCCGTTCAATTGTCTGATTTGGTCGTTGGTATCTCCGTAGTTTAATGTGTCGGTTTTAAACTTTGCTCTTGCTATGGGTGTTAACTGCAGTGAGGACATTTTTCCGGTATATTGAACAAATTGCACGAAAGGAAGCTGCCGGATTTGACTCATCAACGCAGAATCTCCGGTAACAACTGTTGCCCCGTTCAACCAGCGTGTTCGCGAGTGCAATACAACGCCCGGGATAAGTACTTGTTCTATGTAGGTCGGGTTCACCGGTAAATCCGTAGAGTCAGGTAATATATTAGCAGCATTTCGCCTGTTGATAGCACGTTCAGAAAGAAACTCTTCAGGCCTCTGCAGACTGTATGGCGTATCGTTTTTATCTGTAAACTGAACATAAAAGTAATATGATTCAGCATTTGCTTGAAAAAGATAAGATGCGAAAAGTAAAACTATGAGTAATTTTGATGTTCCTTTTTTATTTTCCTTCATAAAGATTTTCCTTTTGAGTAATGCAAATGTAAGTATTTTTGATAATTTATTGTGTCTCATGCTTCCGTTCAAACTTTTTTAAACTATCTTTGTTATGAATCAAAAGAACAATTAACAAGAAAATAAGTTAATCAATAAAAACAAAAAATTATGTCAGACGATCAGGTAATTTGTACATGTCTCGATCTCACCAAAGGTGATATCATTGATGAAATTAAAAAACATGGATGTAAAAGTACTGATGATGTAGCGGATGCTTTTGAGGCAGGTGCTGTATGCGGTAGTTGCATCGATGATATCCAGGAAATTCTGGATGAAATGGAAGAGTAAAAAACCAATCCCGAAATGGAATGAGTTTATGAGCCGGATTGTTTTTCCGGCTTTTTTTATAGAATAAAGTCTTTTTATCTATTGAAAACATCAAATTGTGCACGCATTATATCAGAGAGATATATTAGCTTTGTTGAACGAAAAAGTTTCTTCCACGTGTTTGAAAACCTTGTTTATGAATATTGCTTTATATAGTCTTATGAAAAAGAGCCATTTGTTTTTACTGTCGATGATGTTGTTGCT
>CAYMDE010000113.1:0-2071 GCA_964389115.1 uncultured Paludibacter sp.
AGGAAATCATTGTCTTTCCAGCGAACCGACACAGTTCCGTAAGTCGAAATCATCAATCCCTGATCGCAGGCGCGGCGAATCATTTTCACCATATCCGAACGAATTGCACGCTCTTCGGAAGGATATTCCACATCCATGAAAGTGCTGATATTCTTCGGGAAATGGTTGATGTACGACTGAATTTCCTCGTCGGTTAAAGTCTTAACCTTGCCCAGCTTTGAACCATTGACAATGGTGCGACAGCAAAATTCGAGGGTTTCGAATCGCTGATAAGCATCCATCATATCGCTGCCACCCAATACCACAGCGTGATTTTCCATAATCACTGCTTTGTAGGTCTTGTTTTTAAACTGTTCGGCAATCTTTCGACCTAAGTCTTCGCTGCCCGGACAGCCATAGGGTGCATAACCAATCTCACCACAGATTTTGCGCGCCTGCGGAACAATGTTGGTTTCGGGCACCTGACGGGCAATGGAGAAGGCCACCAAAGCAGGTGGATGTGCATGAATGATGGCTCTAATTTCGGGACGGGCTTCGTAAATCGCCTTGTGGAAAGGAAACTCCGACGAAGGTTTGTGCAAACCAACTTTCGAGCCGTCTTTCTTCATACAAACAATATCCTTCTCGGTAAGCGAACCTTTATCCACTCCCGAAGGTGTAATCCAGATATCGCCATTCTCATCTCTGATAGAGATATTACCACCCGAAGTGGTTGTCATTCCACTCCTGTAAATCCGGCCGATAATCACATTGATTTGCTCTACCGGGTGCATGAAATTAACGTCTAACTGCTTCATTTTCTAAGATGTTTCAGTAAATAACTTTCAGCCTCAACCGACCACAAACCATTATGTCTGTCGCATATTTCAGCCAGATTTTGGTAGATAGCATTGGTTTCGCCCAGTTTGGCAAAGTCGGAGATGGCAGTAAGTGGCATATTGATATGTGTGTAAATCAGCTTTTTACCTCCCGGAACATCAGGAAGGTGTTTGGTTGCTTCAATTACTGCATCAATACCACCAATATGGGTAACCAGGCCGGCCGGGTCGAGTCCCTTGCTCATCATTTCGAGGGCTTCCACCATATCATCGTTGTTGCCACCACTGGTTCCAACAACGTGTGTATAAGCGTAATGCACATTGTAGAAATTGAAGTTGGCGCTGAAATCAGGATTCGAAGGACCTGCAAAGAAATTCAGACAGCCATCGAATGCCAGGATAGCATCGCCCTGCTCAACCACAGGTTTCACCGGAGCAAAAACGAACACATCATCGTAACCATAGTCGTTGGTGATAGCCCTGAGTTCAGCAGCAGGATTTTCCATCTTGCCTGTATTGATGTATTTCAGCTCAATGCCTTTCGAAGCAGCGAGTTCAACCGAATAGATAGAAGCTGCACGATCGAGACGTGCCTGATCCACATCGGTCACCACCAGCAATGATGGCTTGCGATCTTCGCGCTGAATAACATAATTGATGGCTGCCAGTCCCATCGGACCAACACCGGCCAGAATAGCCATTTTGCCGCCCTGCACAATTTCCATCGAGTGCTTGTAACTTCCCGGAGTGGTGTGGTAGTTGGCATGCATGGCACCAATCACGCACGAAAGCGGCTCAGCCAGTGAGGCAGGGTAGAAGCCTTCGCCATGGTAGGCCAGCAAACAATCCTTCTCCATCACTTCATTGGGAATGATGACGTAGGTTGCATCGCCCCCGATATGCTGATAGCTGTAGCCCGGTGCACTGAGTACCCCAACCGGCCCATCTTCGTAATACAGCGCCGGCTGAATCGAGAATTTATCGCCCGACTTGAATTTGTGCGCCCATTTGGCACCTACCTGCACCAGTTCCCCCGCAAATTCATGCCCGATAATGATGGGATTGTCCGCAATATCATCAGGGATACGTTTGTGGTCAGATGCCTGCGTAACAGCCTTGTACGATGACATACACAGAGAATCGGACACCACACGCGCCAATATTTCATTCTCTTTAATTTCAGGAAGTTCGAATTCTTCCAAACGGAGATCTTTTTTTCCGTATAATCTTACTGCTTTGGTTTTCATTTTTTT
>CAYMDE010000113.1:2171-5646 GCA_964389115.1 uncultured Paludibacter sp.
CAACATCACCTGCCCCCCCGTAACCGGAAGTGCTTGTCCTGTTTCGCCGCATTGCTCCATCAGGTACAGGGCACCTTTGGTTACGTCTTCGGGCGAACAGCCTTTGCGCATGGGTACCTGCGACAGGTAAAACGCTTTCACGTCTTCTATTGTTTTGGCACCGGGAACCTTGCCGGCGCGCAGATACTGTACAAACAAACCATTGTCGGGGTCGCTCCACAGCGGACCTTCGTAAAAGTTACCCGGACAAATAGCATTCACTTTAATATTGAAAGGAGCCAGTTCGAGTGCGAACGACTGTACCAGTCCCACTCCGCCAAACTTACCGCCGGCATAAGCGAAGTTCGCTTTGCTTCCGCGCAGCCCCGATTTTGAATTTATCTGAATGATATCGGCATAATAATCAGTAGCATAACGTGTTTGAAGTTTCATTACCCTGCTTACCACTTTTGTACAATAGAAGAAAGCATTGTAGTTGATTTTAGTCACGAACTCAAAATCTTCGGCAGTCATCTCATCCAAACCACCCGCTTTCAATACCCCTGCATTGCTGATGAAAGTATCGATGCCACCAAAATTAGCAACAGTAAGATGAATCAGATTTTCGATGCTCGGGATATCAGCCACATTGGTTTTTACAAAGATGGCGCGGTTGCTTTTAGCCAGGGCGATGAATTTCTCCACAGTTGCCAGTCCAACCGGTTCGTTCATGTCGGCCACCACAATATTAGCACCTTCCTGCAACAGGCAACGGGCAATGCCTTCGCCAAAGCCCTGGGCGGCGCCTGTAACAACAATGGTTTTATTTTCGGCCCGACCGGCAGTTGCACCGGCAGCCACTGATCGGCGGTAGTTTTCCACTTCCCAGTTATCAATGAAATCGATTTGCTCCTGTGTCATGGGATGTGCACCGCCAAACGATTTGGCTAAGTAAGCAATCTTCATCGCATCTTCGAAAACATCGAGAATGATGTCGCACTGTTTGGCATTGTCGCCCACAGCAACCAACCCAATTCCCTTAATCAGAATGACTTTCGGCAGATATCCAAACTTTTGCTTAAAGGCCGGGATGGCTTTCTCAGCTTCAGCAAGTACCGCTTCAGGTTCTTCATCATTGAAGAAAATGTAATTCGATTTGCAATAAACAATCGCATCCGGAGTGAACGGACGGGCAATATTTTGTTGCTCTTCGGTGCTGTCATAGAAGAACTTGATAAGCTCATTCTTGCGAACCTTCAGCGATTTCAGTCCTTCGCCCGAAACCATCATCCTCAATCCCGGAAGAATTTGTTCGGTGCAGGAGCAGAAAGGTCTGTCTGCATCAGGAACCGGAATTGTGACAGCAGCATCGAGCTTGCCAAGAATATCGTTGTAGATATCTTTCACTTCTTCAACGGTATCGGCAGCCACAAATATACCATGATTCTGCAACCAGATCACTTTGGGTTCCTCGTTGAATTTGCCACGATAGGCCCTGATAGCATCTTCCACTTTCTTGAAAAGCACATAGCCCGGGTCGGTGTAAGGGATGTAAACCTGCTTTTCGCCAAACAATTCAACCAGAAGAGTTTCAGCGTCCTGCGCGCACATCAGGCCGTTCACCGAGGTAGGGTGCAGGTGAATCACAAATGGGAAATTGATAGCATTGTGCATGGAAGTCTCCACCGACGGGCGTTTACCTTTGCTAATTGTTGCATCTGCCAGGTCGTTTTTCACCTGCTCTTCGCGCTCTGCGGCATTGTTGCTGTAAAACTTGTCCGACATGAGGTTGAGTTTCTCGCGATCGAGCACTGCAAAACCCTCTTCGGTAATGGTAGCCAACGACGAGCCACTGGCTTTTACCCAAATTTTCTCGTTGTTTTTGAAAGATGTATTTCCACCGCCTGCAATCACAAAACGGCTATCGGCACCGTAGTACCTTGAAATATCGATAAGTTGTTGTAATCCGTTCATTGGTTAAAAAATATTTTCAATTAGTTCTTTTCCAAGCATAACAAACTCCTCCCGCTTAGAGCGATCTGCTTGTCCTGCCGCATCCACATAGCCTCTTAAGCCCTGTGCCACCAAATGCTGATGTGCTACAACCACGCAGGCTCCTTCGAAATTGATTTGCATCAGTTTGTCGGTGAGGGGAGTACTGTTGCGTGCAAACAGTTCGAGCGGCTCCATGGCCGGTGTGTTGTGCTCGCTGCCAAAAGTCACCACAAAACCCTGTTCGTACAGGTAAGCAGCATATTTCTCAAGCAGTTCCACGCCATTGCGCGTTGTGATAAACTCCACCGAATGAAATCCCCTTTCGGTAAGCTGTTTGGCCACCCTTTCCAAATCGCCTTCGAAATCGGTGTAGCCACCTTTCGCATCATCAGCCAAAAAAGGATAGGTAGGAATACCGCCTCCTGCAATGATGATATCGCAAACGGTTTTCATGGGCAAAAACGCTTTCGGATCTTCGGGCACAAAGGCACCACCTCCGGCTTTGAGCAGATTGCCGCGAATTTCGTTTTCAACACCGGCAAAATCAGCCACAGCCGATTTCAACTCCCTGCCTCCGAAGATTTTCAGAAACAAAGCTTTGATGGCTGCTTCATCGTCATTGCAAGCCTCATACGCTTGAATACGGAGAGCCTTTGCAAGATGACGTTCGCGGAACATTCCACGGGTCAGTTCCGACATAATCCGGTTTAAGTCAAGCTTGAAGCCAGCCTCATTAACTTCCAGCATATCATTGACCTTGTTGAGCATGGCCACCACCTGATCATTTGATTCCTTCAGTACTCCGGCCAACTGTGAAGCATAGGGCTCTTCCAGTTTGAATGGATATGCCATGCCTTTGCCACTGAGGTAGGTGCGACCGGGATTTCCGGGGTCGTTTACCCGCAATCCGGCCTGTTGGTCGGCTTCGTTTAGACTGATAAACTCGATATTGAAAAGCGGATAGAGTTTACGGGCTTTGCAGCCTTCAGCCCAGGCCTGATATCCGGCTGTTGTGTAAAAATCGTTGATTCCAACCACTTTAACCCCTTCGGCTACAGCCATATCCAGCGCCTCGTCAATATCTTTGAAGGCACTGAAGGAGTAAGGGGAGTGGAGGTGTGCGTTTACTTTTATCATTTTAATTGTTCATTATTAGCATCGTAACCAATTCTTCTTCTATCTTTTTGTTCTGTTTGCTGATGGTCTTTTTGCAGAAGATAATTCAACGCATCAAAAACATTGGCAAACTGTGTATCATACTTACTTTCCAATTCTTTTATTTTCTCTGTCAGTTCGTGATGTGTCAATGCAAATTGTCGCATAAAAACAAAGGTGCGCATAATGGCGATGTTTATCCTGATAGCATGTTCACTGTTCAGCACGCTGCTTAACATAGCAACTCCCTGTTCAGTAAATGCATAGGGCGTAACCGGACTAAATTTGATTGTCGGAGGAAGGTTATCACAAATTGTGATAAGCTTAGTCCACTCAACTCTAGTTA
>CAYMDE010000114.1:0-5529 GCA_964389115.1 uncultured Paludibacter sp.
GTTCTACCGGTAATTAAAAGAACTTGATTTTTAAAAGAGTTGTCCATAAGGCTGCAAATGTAAAAATATATTTTCACTTAATGAAAGAAACAAAATAACCAACAAATGGTTTTACTGCAATTCAGCATCAATAAAACGGGCATATTCTGTTCCCCATCTTTGATATGAATACCTTTCCCGGACAGTTATTCTACCCCGCCTGCCCATACTCCTGCGCATTTCGGGATGGGTACACAGAAACGTTAAATACTCTTCCCATGCTTTTGCATCTGAAGCAATGAATCCATTTTCACCCTGCGCAACAATTTCATTATTTGCAGCAACCTTGCTTGCGACTACGGGCAGTCCGCAAGCCATATACTGAATCAGTTTAAATCCGCATTTGCCCTGTGCCCACTCGTCCTGCTCCAGCGGCATGATCCCAATATCACACGATGCAATTTGTTTCTGCTCGTCGTCGGAATTCCAGGCTACAAAATCTGACAAACAGGGTGTATCAATATTCTGAGTCCCGATAATTCGAAGTAAAAAATGAACTCCTTTCTGATGCATGCTGCCCAGTACCGGAAGAATTGCCTGCAAATACTTCAGGTTCACGGGAGTTCCTATCCAACAAATAACGGGTATTTCGTTGGCTGAGTCGGACACATGGGTATATTTGCTGAAGTCGATCACCGTAGGCAGATACCTGCAATTGGCATCCGGCAGTTTGTCGAAATACCAGTGGTTGCCTACAGTAACAAACCTGGCCTGATTTGTAAATTGAAGATGTTTATGTCGTAACAATGGTTTGTTAATGTTACGCAGGAAGGTGGCATCATCAAAATCAACACTATAGCTTTTTTTATAGAGAAATGGTTTCTCGAAGATTGCAGGAATGCCTGGAAACAACTCCTTTTCAATAATGTAAAAGGTGTCGTGAAAACAGAATTTCAGCAACACCCCAACCCTTTTCAGGTATGAAAGAATGATTTTGAGCGGATGCTTTTTACCTCCATACAAATCTTTCACATAACCATCGTAAAACATGGGACTGAATATCGGCTCAATCCCTGCCTCGTTGAAGTATGGCAGGTAGTTATAGCTTCGGTACCTGGATGAGGCTGCTTCGCTGTGGTATCTGGTAAGTATGATTACTTGTTTCTTTTTCATAACATGAGAATTTACACCGGCAATTCAGTTTCTGCTGTAATGGTATTGCGGTTCAACAATCCGTCGTTGATTCCCCTGAGAATATATTTGAACGACTGAAAACCGTTCGGGGTAAAAAGCGGGATATAGAAAAACAAAAACATTCGCCTGAGCAAATTTCGGAGCTTCCAACCGGCGGGCACATAGGATCGGCGACTTAGCAAAATGAAATTGCGAAACTGATAATAATATCTGAACGAAGCCGACACCAACACACCGTAACCCAGAAAACGCCGACTACCAACACCTACTTTATGAGGCAGCATGGCCTGTTCGGTCATTATGCACTGGTAACCTTTGGAAACCGCTCTCCAGCACCATTCAAAATCGACGCCATCGATAAACAGGTCTGCGTCCATCAACCCAACATCTTGTAATACCTGTGTTTCAATCAACAATCCGGAATTAATCAATTTGGATACAATGCGCAAATTGTCATCAGCCGGATTACTTTTTTCTCTTTTGTACTCACTACCGTTTTCTTTCTCAATGATAACTGGTCCGAGAGCAGCCAGCTTGTATCCTTTAGACTCTGCACGCATATACTCATGCTGCATTTGCATTATAAATTGTTCATCCACATCACTATCCTGATCCAGAAACAGCACATGTGTATATGCGCCAGTTTCGAGAATCATACGCAACCCTCTGTTTTGAGCCTCAGCGATTCCGAGATTAGTGCCTGTATGTAAATAGTTGATTTGTTCAATTCCTGATATTGCTTTGTCGAAATCGACATTTAGATCTCCGGGAGTATTATCTATCATTACCACCCCATATGCGTGCTGCAAAGAACTGACAAGCGACAGTAGTTTTTGATAGTCCGGAAAATAAAGTACCAGTAACAAACAAGTTTTCATGAGCAATAATTTATCTTAACATTAGCAGGTGGGCATAGAAGGTACTCACCAGAAACAGGATTAAACCTATCGCGAATGGAATATATTTGCTCAGCCTGTATGGTTCAATCAATAAAACTAAAGCCGGCACAATAATAATCTCAACGATACTGAGCAGCTCATTGATTCTGAAACTAATAACGGGAAGGTCGTTAAAAAGCGGTAAGCTAACAATTGAGAATACATATACTTTTATCAGCAAAGGGATATATTGATTGAACTCTGTAAGCTGTCTGTGATAAAAAATAAAAAACAGGCACATAATAATGCGCATCATTTGCACACCATTGAATATATTGGTTGCCGAGGCCTCCCCCATCTCATACTGTTGTTTATATAAATCGAGTAGCAAATGAAATGGTTGAAATGGTATCAGTTCTACATACTTCCCAAATCCGATATTGGCAATTGCAAGCGCATAGGATATAACGATAAAAAGCAGCGATCTGGCAACATTAACCGAGTTCTTATCGAAAAGAAGGAACACAAGCATCACTAATGATGTGTAGTGAAAGAGAAAAGCGAGCAACACCATCAGCAAAAACATCTTTCGGTTCTCATGGAACAAATAATGAATCCCCAATAACATCAAACCTGAAGCAACTCCTACCCTGATTTGAGTCATTTCGTGCAACATAAAAGAGAAACCGAGAAATATAATCAACGACAAGGAGAAGGACGTTGACATTAACTTGATGGCTGACAGTTTAATTACCAGACTTATAATGGCGTAAATAACAAACAACACGATGGGTTGGTCGAATGCCCTTTTTACGAATTTACTAAGAATCACAAATGTAGGCTCGAAACGAACTTCAATATTGGCATTGATACGGTTATGTGAATCAAGATAATGTAAATAATCCCTGGAGAGGTTGTAGCTGGGCGAAATATAACCTGCAATATAAGTCAAAATAATTATCGCAATCAGAAATAACATCTTATTTTGACTTTCACTGTTGCGATCGCTGAAAGTTAAGAAGAACGCAGCGACAACAAACATGATTAGAGCAATATATGAGCTTCCCATTAGGTGTTTACTTTAACTTATTAATTCGTAATATACACTTTCGTTTACGGCTACTGCTTTTTCATAAGTGAATTGTTCCAGCGCAAATTTACGGCATTGCTCCCTACAGGCTTTTCTCTGAGCAGCAGTAAGTCTGTACAATCTGCCAATATTCCGGGCGAAGGCACTACTATCGCCAATTTCAGCCAGATAACCTGTTTCACCATCGACAATAACATCAAGAGCCACTCCTACTTTAAAAGCGACAACAGGAGTGCCGCTGGAAAGTGATTGATTTATCATGGACGGTCCGGCATCCTCAACCGAAGGCGACAGATAAATATCAGCTGCAGCATATGCATTGGCAAGTCCATCATAATCTAAATAATTGAGCAGCATGCAATGCTCCTTTAAAGGAGCCAGACGCTTGTCGTTTTTGTTATTGGTTACAATAAGCAGCATTACGCTGGCTCTTTCCTGAGCAGTTAAACCGGATAAAAAGCAGGTGATGGCTTCAAGCATGTAAGTAAATCCTTTGCGATATTCGCGGGTATTGGCAAAAGCAAAAATTACAGTGCTGAAATTTGTTTCTATCCCGAAATACCTTCTGCATGCATCCATATCACGCGGACGGAAATGATCCGGATTAACAGTAATCAACTTTTTCCTGACCAGCCAGTTTTCAATTACCGGCGCATTCATGGCATGATTGCACATCCAGCTATTGCCCAGAAATGCAGCCCTGACATTTGAAAGGTATTGCTTCTTGATTTGGAAATTACGACTCGTCAGATCGTTATCGCTTCTGAACAGCAATGCCGGGCATTGCCCGCATCCATGCATAAAACGCCGACACGACGAGAAATAAAAGCATCCACCGGTGAGCAGTGACATATCAACAGCTTCCACAATTACGGGAACATTCAATGCCTCAGCCATTTCGGCAATGCTCCGACTGTTAAACATCCCCTGAAGAAATACAAAATGTATTAAATCAAACGCTCCCTCTTTGATTTGAGGCAGATAGCTGCTTACCGGCACAGGAGGTTCGGATTCGTTGAGATATACGATAGAGGTTTTATTCCCGGAATAAAACCATTTGCGTTTGTAATAACTCCATCCGCGCAAATGGGGCAGCAAGCGTTTTATCGCACCTTTTGCCGCAGTGCGGGGTAGTGGCTCCTCCTCAACATGAATAACAGTATTGGAAAGATTATCAGCCGGATACCTGGTGAGTAATGTCACTTTATGTCCGTTAAGTTCGTACGACTTAATAACATCGTTGACCAACTGCGCCGATGCAAAGGGCGACACGCTGGAGGCGACGAGCACATTCAGTTTTTTATTTGTCCCAGATACCATGTGCACGCTTATTAAGAATTTTATTAATCTGAACCGGACCGAACCATGAATTCAGCAGGAGCAAAATCAGGATATTGCCATACAAAATGCCGTTAAGTCCGAATCGCCCGCACATAAATATCACCACCGGGAGATACAACACTCCGGCAAGACTGGAGAAAATGAGTTGCAGTTTAATTTTTCCGAGTCCGGCCAGTAGTTGCGTGTATAGTGTTGACCAGGAATGGAACATATGAAAGACAAACATCAGCACAGTAATTACAAATGGGATTTGCACCTTATCGCCTATCCACCATTGATACAGTACGGGCGATGCTATAACCATCACTAAACCCAATATCCCCAAATATATGAACATCTGCTGTAGTTTTCGGGTAGCACGTTTCATCCAGGGATAATCACCGGTAGTCATTGCTTCGGTAAAGGCACTCCAAAACGGTGTTAACACAACCATAAAAACGATGCTGATGGTTTGCATATATTTGAAAGCCACATTATAAACTGTTACCTCGGTGGGTCCGAGCATGCGGGTTATGACGATATTGTTGGTTTGATAAAAGACAATTCCAATGATCTGAAGCAAAAAGAATTTTAGTCCGAGTGGCAATATGTTCCTAACATACTTGATTTTTACGAGCTTGAAAGAAGGTGCGTATTGCTTTAATACTGTTTTGAAAGCCCAAACCGAACCTACCAGCAGCACAAATATATAAGAGAAGGTAAAAATCAGTGAAAGATGAATGAGTGAACCATCGCCTGTAATCTTCTTCAGAATTAATATTAATACCAAAACAAACAACTGGCTTGTGGTGTCGAATAGGGAACTGAGAGCAGGGCGTTGAATGGCATGAAGCAGTGTTGTTACCAACTTCAGAATAAACTGAAAAGCGAAATTGGCTATGGCAATTAAAATAACAACCCTAAGCTCGGAATTGAGTGATTCGTGCAGGGCAAAGATTTTAGCCCAGTTAAGATTGATGCTTACCGATGAAACTATCAACCATACCGAAAGAATTACAATGGTAAAAACGGCATAAGTGCTACTTACATAAATGCGCGCCAGTTTAA
>CAYMDE010000115.1:0-5446 GCA_964389115.1 uncultured Paludibacter sp.
CTGTCATTCGGAATGGATGTTGCCAAGTATAAATTAGATAAAGAGTAATAAGCAATGAGACATAATAAGAAATTCAATCATTTAGGCCGTAAAACGGCACACAGAAAATCCATGCTGGCCAATATGGCAATTTCATTGATTCAGCATAAAAGGATTTCAACAACTTTGGCAAAAGCAAAAGCATTAAGAGTTTATGTAGAGCCTTTGTTGACAAAATCGAAAGAGGATACTACGAACTCAAGACGTCAGGTGTTCAGCCATTTGCAAAACAAAGAGGCTGTAACTGAATTGTTTCAGAATATCTCTCAAAAAATTGCTAATCGTCCGGGAGGATACACAAGAATTTTACGCACAGGTTTCCGTTTAGGAGATAATGCTGAAATGTGTATCATCGAGCTGGTTGATTACAACGAGAACATGTTGAAAGAGAAAGCAACTAAGAAAGCTGCCCGTACACGTAGATCTACCGCTAAAAAGACAGATGAGCCTGTGGTAGTTGCTGCAACTCCTGCACCTGTTGCAGAAGAGGTAGTTGAAGCTGTAACAGAGACAGTTGAAGAATCAGTTGTTGAGACTCCAGCCGAAACAGAAGCTGCTGAAGAGGAAGAAAAAGCTTAAAAGAACAGCTAATGATTATAATTAAAAGCGGTTTCCCGAAAGGGAAACCGCTTTTTTTCGGTCTGATATTCTCAGTAATATGACTTTAAATTCTACCCATAAACTGATGAAAAAACCTATATTTGTGGCTCGAAATAATTTATGCTTAATAAGAAACAGTTTAAATATATATAATATGAATAAGAATTTTCTATTAACCATCATCGGCTGCTTGTCGATTTTTGCATTAAATGCTACTGCCCCTGAAGGGTATAAACTCGTATGGAGTGATGAATTTGAAGAGTTATGTAAACCCAATCCAAAGTTTTGGAATCATGAAAGGGGCTTTGTACGTAACCAGGAATACCAATGGTATCAGGAGGATAATGCATTTATAGAGAATGGTCTGTTAGTTATTGAAGGAAGAAGAGAAAGGGTGAAAAATCCTAACTATGTACCCGGATCAGACAATTGGAGGCAAAGCCGTGAGTATGCCGAATATACAGCCTCAAGTATCAATACCCGTGGAAAGTATGAGTTTCAGTATGGACGTATTGACGTGAAAGCAAGGATCGATACTGCTATTGGTTTATGGCCAGCCATCTGGACATTGGGAGTGAGTGGTGAATGGCCTTCTAATGGTGAAATTGATATCATGGAATCATATCCGATCAATGGTGTACAGTCGATCTTAGCCAATGTTGCCTGGGGGACCGACCGTCGATGGACAGCACATTGGAATGCAAAGACGCGCCCATTGCAATACTTCCTCGACAAAGATCCTGACTGGCCAAATAAATTTCATGTGTGGAGGATGGACTGGGACGAAAATTATATCCGTTTGTATCTGGATGATGAGTTAATGAATGAGCAGGACCTATCGAAAACTATTAATGCTGATGGTACAAATCCATTCCGTCAACCACATTATATATTGTTAAACCTGGCAATCGGCGGACAAAATGGAGGGGATCCATCAAATGCCACATTTCCAGCACGTTACGAGATTGATTATGTGCGGGTCTATCAGAAAAAATAATTGTTAAAATTCATAACATGCTGAAGAACAGTGTGTTTTGTGGTTGGATGCTGAAAATCTATCAAAGTTTTATCAAACTTTAATCAAAGTTCTAACAAGAATGGTCCTTTTCGGGGCCATTTTTGATGATTTTTTTTTCAAAAAGATGAAAAAAATTATTTCGAGTAACTTAAAAGGTACCTGATTGGTGAAAAAATACGCTCAATCAGGGTCCTGTTTTCTGTAATTATGTCCGCAATTCCGGTCAATTCCCCGGAAAATGCAATTATTTTTTGATTGGTTGTGATCAAATTCTGCGGAATTTCAACCTCAACCTGATAATTTTTCTCATTGGGCACTAAGGAAATTTTCGCTGTTTTCCCCTTAATCATGCCAAATTCTAGATGTGGATATCCATCAATTCGGATGTTAACAGTCTGTCCTGTAGTTATCTTGCCCGATCCTTTGATTGGAGCATCCATTCTTGCAATAATTCTTCCCGGATTCGAAGATACAATAGCGAACACCTTATCTCCACTTCTTATTTGCTGATTTTCTTTCCAAATTTGATTGAAAGTAACTGTTCCTGAATCAGGAGCAACTAAAACAAAATCATGTTTCCATTGGGCAATCTCAGATTTCAATAGCCTTAAGGAGCTTGATAATGAGGTGGTTGCTTCAATCTTCTCTCTTTCGTAACTAACGCTTAGCTTTTCCAGGGATGCATTTAATTCAGCAGACCTAACCTCTTCCTGTGCCAGGTTGGTTCGAATCTGTTGAAGTTCCTGTTTCGTGTTTAAGTATCTTTGTTCAGCTTGTTCAAACTCAAGATCCGACGTGACCTTTTGCTGATTAAGCCTTTTTTCCCTCAGGTAGTTAGATTCTGAAATTCTGTATTCCTGTTCCTTGCTTTCTAGCAGTTTCTTCAAGTTGTCAAGATAGTTCTTCCTGCTGTTTATCGTACTGATGATTGTTTGCCTGTCTTGTTGTATCAGGTTTGCAATGAAGAAGTTACGATATGATATTGCAGCATTAATTAAGTCATTGAACGACGATTGAACACTCCCGCCTGTCATCCTTATTGAAAATAAAGTATCCGGAAATTGTGTGAAATCGTTTTCATGTATTTTCAACGTGTCCAATATACCGTGCAGAAAAAGCATTTGCTCTGTGTTAGCAGGGTTTTCAACTACTCCAAGTATCTCACCCTTCGAAACGATTTGATTGTCAGTACAATAAATTTCCTTTAAGTGTCCTGTCGCTTTTGCTGTGACCCACAAAGGTGGGTTTTCAGTCGTAATGATGACCTCCCCGCTAACTATATCCGGGTAGTTGAAAAAGAAGCTGCTGGCAATCAGCAGAGCCAGAACAGCACATATCACACCGGTACCATAACGGATGAGTTGGTGGGGAGGTCTGGTCAGGATTTCCTGAACTTCATTACTTCTGAGTTCTATATCGATATTTGAGTGCTCCTTTTCCATCTTATTATAACTCTAATTGATTTTTAACAAGTTGATAATAAGCGCCTTTCTTGTTGATCAGCTCATCGTGATTCCCAATCTCACGTATTTCTCCATTATCGAGAACTACTATTTGATGGGCATTTCTGACGGTGCTAAGTCGGTGAGCGATAACCACCGATGTACGTCCATGGAAGAATGCATCTAATTGATCCATAATGACTTTCTCGTTGTTTGTGTCAAGAGCATTCGTAGCTTCATCCAAAAATACATAAGCAGGATCTTTATAAACTGCCCTTGCTATCAGTATTCTTTGCTTTTGGCCCTGACTCAGGTTTTGCCCGTCATTTCCGATTTTCGTATCATATTTCAAAGGTAGAGACTCAATAAACGACCGGATGTTGGCTGTCTCTACAGCCTTCCATAACCGCGTTTTATCTATAAATTCTTCGCCGGGAGCAATATTCCTGGCTATTGTGTCTGTGAATATAAATCCATCCTGCATTACAACACCACATTGTTTTCGCCACTCACGAAGGTTGAAATGCTGTAAAGGGTTGTTCTCCAGTGTAATCTGCCCCTGTTGAGCAGGATAAAATCCCAATAGCAACTTCATCAGTGTTGTCTTGCCACTTCCACTGGTTCCCACTATGGCAGTTTGTTTTCCCGCCGGAATACTCAGATTAATGTCTTTCAGCACCGGCTTTCCGGCGGCTGTTGTATCGTATGCGAATGTTAGTTGGTCGATCTCAAGACCTGCATTCGACGGTATTTCGTGAATATATGTTTTACTCTCAACTGTCTCATCTTCTTTGTTATGCACTTCGCCAAGCCTGTTAATGCTCAGTCGGGCATCCTGCGATTCGCGGTAAAACGATATAAGTTGGTCGATCGGACTATTCAGTTGTCCCAGTATATATTGCACTGAGAGCATCATGCCTAATGTCATCTGACCGTCAATAACAAATTTAGCTACCAGGGCTGTTATCAGGATGTTTTTGGTTTGGTTAATCAGTACCGCTCCTGAATCCTGATATTGGGTGAGTGCAAGACCTTTAATTCTGAGTTTGAATAATTTAGCCTGAATGCGTTCCCATTCCCAGCGCTTCTGTTGTTCGCATGCATTGAGTTTAATCTCCTGCATGCCTGTGATTAATTGTATTACATTGCTCTGATTTGCAGCAAGTTGTTCGAAATTTTTATGATCCAGAATCTCCCTTTTTTTCATGAAAATGCTTACCCACAAGAAATACAAGATGCTTCCTGTGATGAAAATGAGGAATATGGTAAGGTTGTAAAAAAGCAATACCGCTGAGAATATAAGGATATTGAATAAGCTGAAAAGGATATTCAGACTTGAGTTAGTCAGGTAGTTCTGGATACGTGTATGGTCGCCCATGCGTTGAAGTATGTCTCCTGTCATTCGGGTGTCAAAGAAACCCATTGGTAAACGCATAAGCTTGGCCAGATAGTCTGAAACCAATGATATGTTGATGCGTGTTCCAATGTGGAGCAAAATCCATCCACGGATAAACTCAACGGTGGTAAGGCTTACAATCAGCATTAATTGAGCTGCCAGTACCAGATACACATAATTCAGGTTTTGCGCCGACACTCCAAAGTCAACAATCGACTGAGTGAGGAAGGGCATAATCAACTGCAGCAGGCTTCCAAAGAAAAGTCCGATAAACAGTTGCGTAATAAGTTTCTTGTATGGATTCAGATAAGGGAAGAGAAACGAGAAGCCTTTGCGGGTCGTTTGTTCGTTATCCTTACTGAAAAATTCTGGTGTAGGTTCCAAAAGCAGGGCTATACCTACATCTTCACCCTCGGTACGGGTACTGATCCAGCATCTGCAAAACTCTTCCCGGCTGTATTTCATTTTACCACCGCCGGGGTCTGCGACGTGTACCCATTCATTTTTCCCTTTCTTCGTGATTTTATACACTACAACGAAGTGCTGTTTGTTCCAGTGTACTATGCAAGGTAGCGGAGCCTCTCTTAGTTCGTCGAAAGTAACATATACTCCCATCGACCGCAGACCGATTTTTTCGGCTGCCTCGCTAATACCCAGCAGTGATACGCCTTCGCGCGTTATGTGACATTTTTCACGTAGTCCTTCCAGCGTATAGCTTCGCCCGTAGTGCGCTGCGACCATTCGCAGGCAGGTAGGACCACAATCCATGATGTCGTGTTGTTTGAATAAAGGGAATCGGGTCATTTAATCAGTTCCTTAAAGCTTGTTTGTTATTGCACATCAATCATCATTATGCTTGCAATCACTATTGGTTGCCGATTGATGTGTATTTTGGCTTTAAAGATATAAGAAAATGTTGATTATAACCAAACTCTGTATCTTGTTCCGTCA
>CAYMDE010000116.1:0-5397 GCA_964389115.1 uncultured Paludibacter sp.
CGAAATGACGCCACGAAACATAGATCTGAGAGCTGCTTCGGGGCATGGCCACCAAACCACGGTCCATTCTTTCAACACGTCGTTGTGCTGATGCAATGTTAATTATCAGCATCAGCATCAGAAAAGTAGTAAAATGTTTTTTCATGTATCAGAGTTTTTTGAAACCGGATGTAAGTATTTTTAAATCATGAATAATACGTTTGCAAAGTTATAGCCTTCATACAGAAACTACCTGTGTAGATTGTACATCTTTCGGTAAAATCGTGTAAAGTTTCTCAATACAGGATAATAATCTAACTTTGTCATCACTTCCTGATATAAGGGAAGTTAGTATATGTTGAATTTTGTAAGCACCGCCAGATGAGATTATTTTCAACGTTTTTATTAATGTTTCTATTGTTTCAGGTTTCATTATTGAAATCTGCAGTGCTATCGTCAAATCCTGTTTTCTCACAAATCAATACATCACATGGATTGAGCGACAATCAAATTCGATATATTCTTCAATTGGATGATGGCAGGATGGTTTTTGCAACAAATGGAAGCTTCAATCTTTACGATGGAGTAAGTTTCAGTTATATCCATAGAAGCAGTGAGCATATTTTTCCACTTGAGCCCTATCGGGGACATTATCGTTTGTATTTGTCAGAAGATTCAATTTTGTGGATGAAAGACAACGGTAAGCTTATGGCAATTGATTTGAATCGTCAACAATACAAGTCAAATCTAAAAGAGTATTTACATCAGCTGGGTGTAACTGAAGAAATTTTAGATGTTTTTGTGGATAGTAAGAGAAGATTATGGGTGCTGACAGTAAGCGGGGTGCATTGTCCGGGACATGGAATGTCGATTAATATAGAACATGCAGAACATGCCGGATTACAGGATTTGCTGACACGTGACGAGAATCTCTTTCTCTTTTTTGATTCCGGATTATTGGTATGTTATAATATCAAAACAGGAAAAGAATTATATAGAAGGGAGGCTTATCCGGCAGATCAAACTCGCAGGTATTTGAATACTTCCCTCGTCGTTGAAGGTAATGCAGGTGTATTTCAGTTAAGAAACGGAACTCATGGAGGATTGTTTTTCTTTGATACTGAGAGATTAATCTGGGAGCAATTACTGGATACTGAATACAGACTAAATACATTGATATTAACTGCCAATGACGAAGCATTAGTCAGTAGTCCTTTTGGTTTGTGGAGAATTGACCGTGATACACATAATAAACAATATTACCCCCAAATGGCCTTGTATCAGGGTGAGGTTATGGATACAGAGATAAGCACAATTTTTTACGACAAGCAGGGAGCACTGTGGGTAGGAACTTTCAATCGCGGACTACTTTACTTTCATCCTCAGAGACATTCTATAAAATCGTTTGCTCGTGCGTATTTTACAGGCTTAAATAGCTGGCGCGACATTACAGTATTTGCTTTCGCCGAAGATGAGGAAGGTAGTCTTTATCTAAGAACGAACAGAGGAATCTACCGGTTATGTTTCAGTCAGGATGTGGATGTTGTTTTATTCGAAGAAAGTCCGGCAAAGATTTCAGCAAATGTGCTTCAGCAGCTTAATAAGGGGCATATCTCAAATTATTTGGGCACCCGGGTTACCGGGGTCTTGGAAGATAGCAGAGGCTGGACATGGATTGGTACGGATGACGGTTTAATACTAAATCATTCGGATGGTACGGTCAGAAATATTCATAGGGCTGATGGTCTTGTGAATAACAGCATCAGGGGGATGATTGAAGATGAAGACCGGAATATATGGATTTCAACCAGTTTTGGTCTTTCCAGAATGAAGGTTGATAGTTTAGCATCTAACTTTACAATTCAAAACTTTAAAGCAGAGGACGGTACAATTGATGGAGAGTATGCGGTGGGTGCAGTTTTTAAAACATCCGAAGGTAAGCTCCTTTTTGGAGGAGTGAACGGTTTCTCAACGGTTTTTCCAGCCACAATTAAATCGGCTGTTTTACCGCACAAGCCATTGTTATCAGGGTTATATGTGAGAGGCGAGAAGATAGTCCCATCTGTTTTGTACGATGATAATCTTATACTTGCCAATTCCTTAGCCTTTACAAACAAGATTACACTTACTCACAAACAAAATTTCATCACACTTGAATTTTCTGCAGTTAATTATCTCAATCCTCATCAAACAGGTTTTCGCTATAAGCTCGATGGATTTGATTCCGATTGGCATACGGCAACATCTGAAGGAAATCTGCGTGTAACATATACCAATATCCCTTCAGGAAACTATGTTTTCAGAGTTCAGTCATCTACGGATAACTCATATGGAGAAGAAGAAACTAAGCTTTACATTAGGATTCTAACTCCATGGTGGAGAACTAAACTGGCATATGTGCTTTATGTGCTGTTGTTCGCTGCTACTGTAGGTGTTATTTTTTATGTTTATGTGAGAAATGCAGAAAGGAAGCGTGAGATTCAACACAAAGAAGAAATGTTGCTAATGAGAATACGTACTTTGATTGAGCAATTGAATTTAGTATCGGGTGAATCATCCGGAATGTCTGACAACAAAGAGAAAGCGTTTATCTCCCGTGCTGTAGAGTTGGTCGATAGAAACCTTCATGTTCCTGATTACTCAGTCGAGCAGTTAAGTAAAGATATGTGTATGGATAGAACAGGTCTGTACCGAAAACTGACTAATATCCTTGATCAGTCTCCATCGCTGTTTATTCGTTCGATTCGATTGCAAAGAGCTGCTCAATTACTTAGCGAAGGTAATTATTCCGTTACTGAAATTTCCGAAAAAGTGGGCTTTGGAAGTGTGAGCTATTTTAGTAAGTGCTTTCAGGAGGCCTATGGCTGCAGACCTTCTGAATATGCAGGTTACAACCAAAAATCAACATGATTGCTATTTAAATCAACATAGTTTTTACCCCGTTTGAATCGGCTCCAAGTACTTTTGCTCCTGTGTTTAATTTTAAAATAAATTATTTATCATGAGTAAAAAACAATTATTCGAAAAAGTTTTGTTGTTGCAATTTCTTGTGCTCGCCTCCCTGGGGAGTTTGCATGCAAATCAGGTACAGTTTGGTAAACAGGACATCACAGCCAGAATTCAGGGCATGGATGTAAAAGTTGAATTCTATTCTGAGCGTATTGTGCGCTTCTATGCCACTCCGGCCGGAGTGCCCTATGAGAAGAAGAGTATTGCCGTCGTTAAAAATCCCGACAAAGTGAATGTAGCTTTTGAAGTGAAAAGCGGTGTTGTAATAATGAAGAGTTCAGAATTGGTGGTAGAATTTAATGCTGTTTCCGGAAGGGTCAATTATTTTGATAGAAATGGAAGACCGTTACTGTCAGGGAAAGATTACGGTACACAATTTACTTCAGTGGACGATGCCGGAAAACCTTCTTACACCGTACGACAGGCATTTTTGCTTGAGGCAGATGAAGCAATTTACGGGGTGGGGCAAATCATGGATAATAAGTTCAATCGCAGAAACTCCACACATAACATGCAAAATGAGAATATGTTTACCTATTCTCCTTATTTCATGTCAGTGAAAGGTTATGGACTGTACTGGGATAATTATTCAATCTCAAAATTTAATGATAATCCACAGGAATTGTCTTTTGAAGGTATGGGTCATTGCGCAGATTATTATTTCGTTTTTGGTGGCAATGCTGATGGTGTTATTGCAGGAATGCGTGATTTGACGGGAAAAGCTCCCATGTTACCGTTGTGGGCATATGGTTTCTTTCAAAGTAAGGAGCGGTATGTTACCCAGGATGAAACTGTTCAGGTGTTAAAAAAATACAGAGATTTGAAAGTGCCAATTGATGTTATGATTCAGGACTGGCGCTACTGGCCTGAGTACAATGGTACTGACAGCGCATGGAACTCACAGATTTTTGACAAGGATCGTTTCCCCGATCCTATCAAGTGGGTTGATGAGATCCGCAAGCTCAACGGTAAATTGCTTATTGTTACCTGGCCGGGCTTTGGTCCTAAAACCGATCAGCGCAAAGAGTTTGATAGTAAGAATATGATAATCAACTTTAACACCTGGCCTCCAAGAAGTGGAGCACGTCCGTATGATGTGTATAATCCGGAAGCCCGCAATATCTATTGGAAATATCTCAACGAAAGGTTGTTTAGCTATATCAACAATGATGGTTGGTGGCTTGATTCAACCGAACCGGATCATATCGAAGTTAAAGCCTCGGATTTCAATTTGCCAACATATCTGGGTAGTTACCGAAGCGTAAAGAATGCCTACAGTTTACTGCACAACAGTGGTATTGCATCCAACCAACGAGCTCACAACAGTGATAAAAGGGTTGTTATACTTACTCGCTCAGGCTTTATTGGTCAGCAGCGTTATGGCTCAAATACCTGGAGTGGTGACGTGCAATCAACATGGGATATGCTTGAGAGACAAATCCCTGCAGCTCTTAACTTTACACTTATGGGTATCCCAAACTGGAATAGTGATATAGGTGGTTTTTTTGCCGGAAGATGGAGGAATGGTGGAGGTGCTAAGCATCCTGAATATCAGGAGCTATATGTGAGATGGATGCAGTTTGGTGCGTTCTGTCCGATGATGCGATCGCATGGAACCGATTTCGCAAGAGAAATTTTTCAATTTGGAGAGCCTGGTGATTGGTGTTATGATGCACAAAAACGTGCAATAAAGATGAGGTATAATTTATTGCCGTACATATATAGCACGTCATGGGATGTGAGTGAACATGATGGTACATTCATGCGTCCGCTCATCATGGACTTTGCTGATGACAGAAATACGCATGACATAGGAAATCAGTATATGTTCGGTAGGTCGCTAATGGTTGCTCCTGTAACAAAATACCAAGCCGCAAAATGGCCGGTGTATCTTCCTGCTGGTGCTGTGTGGTACGACTTCTGGACTAATAATAAATATGTCGGAGGAGTAAGAATTGATGTGATTTCTCCGGTTGATCAGGTTCCGCTTTTCGTTCGCGGTGGTTCAATTTTACCATGGGGGCCTGATGTGCAATACTCGACAGAAAAGAACTGGGGACAACTTGAAATAAGGGTTTACCCAGGTGCAAATGGTGAGTTTGTACTGTATGAGGATGAGAATGATAACTATAATTACGAAAAAGGCAAGTATTCCAACATTACATTTAAATGGGATGACAAAGCCAGAGAATTGTCAATATCCGATAGAAAGGGTGATTTTCCGGGTATGTTGAAGAACAGGGTGTTTAAAGTGGTGATTGCTTCTACACAACAAGGAGTAGCTGATAAGCATTCAACTATAACACGAGATGTCAGATATTCAGGAAGGGCGGTCAAAATGAAGCTCTAAAAACAAAACCCCTGATTGAATTTCAATCAGGGGTTTTTTCTGAAGTGGTGCCACCAGGA
>CAYMDE010000117.1:0-2114 GCA_964389115.1 uncultured Paludibacter sp.
CATTGCTGATATCTTACTGTTTTTACTATTTTTGTGCAAAATTTCAAAGATTGCAACAATGCCTTCGAGCCAAAACAACTCACCCATACTGATTGATGATTTCGACTACAACTTGCCTGATGAACGTATTGCAAAATACCCGCTCAGGGAACGTGACAGGTCGAAATTACTCGTTTACCAAAATGCTGAGATCAGCGAGGATATATTCCTGAATGCAGTAAATCATCTCCCCGAAAGAGCTTTGCTGGTTTATAATAACACCCGGGTGATTCATGCAAGGCTCATGTTTCAGAAGATTACCGGAGCGCAAATTGAAGTGTTTTGTCTGGAGCCGGTTTCTCCGGCCGACTACGCTTTATCGCTCGGTTCAAATCAATCCTGCATCTGGAAATGCATGATTGGAAACAGGAAAAAGTGGAAAGAGGAAATACTGGCTAAAACCATCTTCGTCGGAGGTAGTTCATGCCATTTAACTGCACAGCTTTTATCGTCCGATGGTATTACACATCATGTGGAGTTTTGCTGGGATAATGCACAGGTTTGCTTTGCTGATATCCTGGATAAGGCCGGCGAATTACCCATCCCGCCTTATCTGCATCGCAAAACCGAGGAGTCGGACAAAACCAGCTATCAGACCGTTTACTCCAAAATAGATGGTTCAGTGGCAGCGCCTACAGCTGGATTGCACTTCACCGAACAGGTACTTGAAAGTCTGAAAGAAAAACAAATCGAAACAGAAGAACTAACACTTCACGTGGGTGCAGGTACCTTTCAGCCGGTAAAAACAGCTGATATTGCCGACCACCAGATGCATGCCGAGGTAATTTCGGTTCAGAAAACTACCATTCAGCAATTGATTGATTACAGTAATCGAATCATTGCTGTGGGGACTACTTCGGTTCGCACCCTCGAAAGTTTGTACTATATCGGCGTTCGTTTGCTCGAAGGCGAAACCGACGATGCACTTCACATCGGGCAATGGGAACCTTACGAACGGGAATACAATATTGATGTGACTGATGCCCTCAAAGCCATCGTGAAATTCCTCGACGAGAATGGCCGGAGTTCGATACATGCACATACAAGCATCATGATACGACCGGGCTTTCAGTTCCGACTCATACGCGGTATGTTCACAAATTTTCATCAGCCTAAAAGCACCTTGCTGCTACTAATATCAGCTTTAACAGGCAAGGACTGGAAAAGAATTTACGACTATGCGATGACTCATGATTTCAGATTTTTGAGTTATGGCGACAGTTCGTTGCTGATGAAAAAAGTATAACTGACAATTTGTCCAGCGGCAGGGAATTTGATATCTTTGGGACGATTTACTCACAATTTAAAGGATTATAATTATGACAATCTGGATTATTTTCGGGGCTTTTGCCCTTGCAAGCTGGATAGTACAAGCTTCATTAACATCGAAGTTTAAGAAATATTCGAAGATTCCTATTCCGAATGGCATGACAGGGAGGGATGTTGCACAAAGGATGTTGAATGACAGCGGACTTTTTGACGTGAAAATAACCTGCACTCCGGGGCAGCTTACCGACCATTACAACCCACTCAACAAAACGGTTAATCTGAGCGAAGGTGTTTATCATTCGAACAGTGTTGCGGCTGCTGCAGTAGCGGCACATGAATGTGGACATGCCATACAGCACGCCACCGCTTATGCACCGCTACAGATGCGTTCGCAACTGGTTCCCGTGGTGAGCTTTGCATCTAAATGGGTTCAGTGGGTGTTGCTGGCAGGAATATTATTGCTGGAATCATTTCCGCAGTTATTGCTCATTGGCATTCTGCTGTTCGGCGCAACTACTTTATTCAGCTTCGTGACTCTTCCTGTCGAAATCAATGCAAGTCAGCGCGCCTTAGCATGGCTGAGCAACGCTGGCATCACCAATTATTCTACCCACGAACCGGCCAAAGATGCACTGAAAACTGCAGCTTATACCTATGTAATTGCAGCGCTCGGTTCACTGGCAACTCTCATCTATTATGTGATGATATTTCTGGGAAGAAGAAATTAAAAGGGTTTATAACTCGAATAAGGGCTTTCCAAACGCATCAAATTTCAGCTCCATGACCCGGGCATGTCTGTTCGGGTC
>CAYMDE010000117.1:2214-5360 GCA_964389115.1 uncultured Paludibacter sp.
TTGACCCAAAAACCGATTCGTTCCCAATCGTAATCGGGCGTGGTTAACATGAATTGTGCAGTTTTAAGCTTTACCGGCGACTCCATTTCGGCCAGATATAGATTGGAAGCAGCAAATTGCCCCCCTGTTTTTTCTGCCCAACAGCAATAACGTTTGCCTCTGTGCTCAAAAACAGTGGCATCGAGCGAGAAATCGCTAAACGATTTTTCATCGCCATTGGCAGCCTGCATTTGACCTAATTCCACCCATTCATCATGTAATGGATCTTCACCCTTACATTCAAGAACATAAGGCCTTAGTCTCCAGATATCATCACGTTCACTGGCTGCAAAATATATATACCACTTATCATCCAAGAAATGAATCTCGGGCGCCCAAATATGCTGACTCATTGGTCCGCTCTCATGCTTTCGCCAAATAATAACGCCTTCTGCCTCGCGCAATCCCGCAATTGTTTCAGCTCTGCGAAGCTCTATGCAGTCGTACAAGGGGACAGAACCGGTAAAATAGTACGAACCATCAGTATGTTTATAAACAAATGGATCGGCACGCTGCTCAATAAGCACAGTTTTATATTGATATCCTTCCATCGAATGTTACAAGTTAAGTTTCTTCTTGATTCCTTCATAATAAGAATCCGTAATTTTATATCGGAACATCATACCACCCATGATGGTGTGGAACAATCCCGGAATCACGGTAAGCATCAGAGCTATGCCCATCATTGCCATATCGCTTTGCATCTCAGCTTTGGGAACATACTGAAAAATATCGAGCAAGAAACCAACGGCAGCACCGGCAACTCCCATTCCCAGTTTTTGAGCAAAGGTAATTCCGCCGAACGATAATCCTGAAACCCTTTTGCCTGTTTTGGCATGTCCGTAATCCACTGCCTCGGCTATAGCCGACCAAAATACCGGAGCATGCAAATCAACCACAAACGATAGCAGGAAGTACAAGGGGAAAGCCAGCAACATATTGCCCGGGCTGACCAGGAGCAATAACAATATGCTTATGACTCCTACCACCAATTGCGACCATTTAAAAAGCTTTACCTTGCAATATCTTTTCGTGATAAAATTTGAAACAGGCATAGCGAGAATCGCAGCGAAAACGCCTGTTGCCATGAATGACGACTGAATTGCAGCATCGCCACCGAGGAAATATTTTGCATAATAAATCGCCACTGAATTGCGTATAACATACCCAATTGTCCCGAAGAAACAAACGCCAAACAACAATGTCCATTGATCATTGCCAAACAGCAGTTTGAATTGCTGCCACAGCGGTTTTTTATCCACTACATGTTCGATGCGCTCTTTGGTAGTAAAAAATGAGAACAAAAAAAGTAAAGTTCCCACGAGTGCCATCATTCCCATGGCCAACTGATATCCCTTGGCTAAATCACTTTTTCCTAATTTCTCGGCCATGATGGGCACCACAATAGACACTAAAAAAGCGGCAATTTTGGCGAAAAACAGTCGATAACCATTGGCCGAAAGCCGCTCCTGCGGATCGCTTGTTAACACCCCGATAATCGAAATATACGGAATAGTTACCGAGGTAAACATGAGTGTTACAAAGATGTAAGTAACATACGCGTAAATCATTTTACCCGTATAATCAAACTCCGGTGTGGTGAAAGTCAGGAAAACGGACAGTCCGAAAGGCACCGACAAAAAAAGGAAATAGTGACGGTATCGTCCCCATCGGGTTGTGAATTTATCCGTAATGAGCCCCATCAGCGGATCGGTAATGGCATCGATAAACCTTACCAACAAAAACAACAGGGCCATATCCCTGGGTTTCAATCCAAAAATATCAGTATAAAAATAGCTGATAATAAGAAACATCGAGGAGATAACCACATTAACCGCGGCATCTCCCGAGCCATATCCTATTTTTTCAAGTACGCTTAATTTGTGTTTTTTCATGGATAGCAGGATTTGTTCGTCAGCTTCTTCCCATCAGTCGTCTTTTCCAGGCAGGGATATTCTCTGACTTACGCACCTGTTCCTCATCATCCAAATCATCGAGCAGGAAGGTTTCGAGTTCTTCATCCACCAAAGGCATTTCTACAACGGGAGCAGCTTGTTCCTGACCTTTCTTTTGATCGGGGTAATACGACTCCATCAGCTTATTGATGTCAGCAGGGGCATCTTCAAGTTGTATTTCCTCCTGTTGCTCTTCAACCTGATTCATAGATTCGTCAAATGCGATGAGCGGCATCGGATCTTTAGCCTTCATCTTTTTCACTGCATTCGCGGGCATTCCGGGTATATCGGAAACCTGATAACCAGTAGCGATGAGAGTAATTTTTACGTTTTCACCCAGACTTTCATCGAAGGTTGCGCCCCAGATAACCTGGATTTCATCGCCAACGGTTGACATGAACTCATTGATTTCATTCACCTCTTCCATCTTAATCTGATACTCTTTGGAGCAGTACAGACTCAGCAGTACTTTACTGGCACCACCCACATCGTTGGTATTGAGAAGTGGTGAGTTCAACGCATCTTTGATGGCGTTTGAAATACGGTTAGGTCCTGAAGCATATCCGGTATTCATGATAGCCACATTCCCTTTATGGAGGATGGTATAAACATCGGCAAAGTCGGTGTTGATATAACCGGGAACCGTGATAATTTCAGCAATGCCGCGGGCAGCATTCGTGAGCACATCATCGGCCTTCGCAAAAGCGTTGGAGAGCTCCAGATCGGAGAAAATTTCACGCAGTTTTTCGTTGTTAATAACGAGCAGCGCATCCACATGTTCGCTAAGCGATGCCACGCCTTCGAGTGCCTGACGGATTTTCATGCTACCCTCGAAAGCAAACGGAATTGTTACGATACCTACTGTCAGAATCCCCAAATCATGGGCAGCCTTAGCCACCACAGGCGATGCACCTGTACCGGTACCCCCTCCCATACCGGCGGTAATGAACACCATGCGGGTATTGTCTTTCAAAACATTTTGGATACGTTCAATAGATTCTTCAGCAGCCTTTCTTGCAACCAAAGGATCGCCACCAGCTCCCAGTCCGGCCGTAGTAACCTCGCCAAGCTGAATCTTCACCGGAACAGGCGAATGATTTAAAGCCTGATTGTCGGTATTGCAAACCACGAACGAAACATCGCGGATACCCT
>CAYMDE010000118.1:0-5280 GCA_964389115.1 uncultured Paludibacter sp.
CAAGAGGGAGAGCAAACAAACCCCGCTTACTCAGGTAGGCGGGGTTTTCTTATTTTTATCAATGCACTTTTAATCACATTTTTAACTGATTGCCCGATCAACTCCAGCACCCACTCCATCGAATTATTCGTCCAGCGTTGCGGATGAATTGTAATCATCATCTTATCAGGCAAAGAACCATCAAGAGCAGCAGAAATTATATCATTGGTGCTATGATACCTGTTTGTGAAAGTTGACTCAACCTTATCCCTGACACTATATCCCTCGCCATCCCAGCATCGTCCGGTGTCGGTAAGATAAAAAACCTGACTGAAATCCACATCAAAATAAGGCTCCCCGATAATTCCCAGTGCACGATAATCATAATGCTTCCAAAGCGTTCTGTTATCATATTTTGAAACCGGACTACCATGCATACAAATCGTCTCAACCGGATAATAAACCCTGAAATACTCCAGCTTCCCGCAAAAATGGGCATAAGCTTTTTCTAAATCTCCGTTACAAATTGCCAGATCTTCGTAGTGATAACCTATTTCGTGTCCGAGGGAGGCGATGGAGGTGATGATTTCAGGCTTATTGCTTGCCGGAACAACCCTGAAGTAATAAGAACCTGTTATTCCTCTGTTAAATTCCGACTTAGCTGTTCTCAAAGAATTGACAGCCTTAATATCAACATCGTGACGCAACATCACAAATTTTTGAGGCATTGGCTTCTTCAGATAGTCTCTAAACTGAATGAATTGATATCCACTATTTTGCAGGACATCAAGCAATTCTTCATATTTTTTCAGCGTAAAATCATTCATCGGATTGAGTTGAGATTAATTTGAATATAGAACTTATCTAAAACGATCGTAATCCAATTTGCCTTGAAGAGCAATATTAATACTCTCAGGAAAATTATCAATAAACCACAGAAAGAAAGCAGTTACGTCAATTTTATCAGACAGTAAAACTTTTTTTCGATTGTGAAATTCAGTTTTTAAATCTTCCTGTTTTAATAATGCATCAATCTTTTCAAACATACTCTCTGAATTTTCAGGTTTAAAGCCAAAGGTTAAACCATAAGTATGCTCAAGCTCTTCAAAAACCGACAGCATGCCAACGAATGAATTACAACGAATCGATGGAGTGCCAAGAATGGATGCTTCAGTGGTCATTGTCTGACTATCACTGATAAATAATGTAGCATAATATAACAACGAATGTATCTTTTCAGGAGATACTTTCAGTTGATATGGCTCAAATTCAGCATCAATCTTACGTTCAGTGGTTATAAACACTTTTCCTTTAGTTGATAGTTTGCTTATTAACTTCAACTTGTCCTCGTTCGACAATCCCCTTACTCCAACATCATGATGAGCTTTAAACGAGTTGAACCGAAGCACAAAGAAAGTCTCTCCCAAACTAACTCCGGCCTCATCAAGCACCTTTTCATCAGGCACAAATCTTTTGGGGTGCAAGTAAGCCAGTTCATGGTATCCCGGGTATTTAATTGCGGTTTTAATTGCTCTTTGCACACAATCCGGACTCAAAACTGCATTGGCAAACGGATGCGCATATCTTACAAAAAGTGGCTCCACAACATCATCATCATCATCCAATATAACGCATTTCATTTTTGTGAATATTGACACATGAGCTACCGTTATGGAAGAACTAAAACCCAGGTCAATCTTTTCCTTTAATACAATACCTAAAATTTTGAAATACTGAATAAGCTGCAAAAATGATTTCCCTACCAGCGAATCGCTTTTACCGCCTGTATAAATATATGGTATTTGGAACCTATCCAACAAGCTGATGGCTGATGGAATATCTTTCACGGTAACAATTACCTTGTTTCCACGACTTCTGAGGTCATCTATTGTATTTCTTAATAAATGTACGTGTGCAGGATGAGCAATGTCGATCAAAATATTCATTTTGTTCCTTTTTTTAAAAGTGAAACCACCTTCTTTCCAACGAAATATAACAATGGATTACAAACATATAAAAAACGTCCATGTTCAACCAGTTCGCCTCCAAATCTGAGTTTAAAATCTCTGACACCATAGCTTTCATTGGGTTTTCCGGCACCCATCATATCGAAATGACTCAATCCCTTTTTGGCGGCATATTCTATGGCAGCCCAGGTTGCAACAGTTGAAGGAAAAACGTTTTTAATTTGTCCATCTTTTCCACAAACAAACCATTCGTAAAGCACTTTAGATTCAAGCTCCACACATAAACTTCCACCGATCACTTCATCTTCATATTTAACTACAAAAAAGCGACAATAATCATTTTTTACTATTTCACTGAAAAATGAAAAATCAAAAAGTGGTGTTTTTATTCTTGTTTTGTAAAGCTCTGACAAAATCTTATAATAAGATTTCATATCTTCTTCTGATGATGAAAGATACCAAATTGCACCATTTTTTTCAGTCAGACGTATGTCCCTTCTTTTTGTTGAACTCAGTTTCTTTGTAGCCGATTCAACATCAGGAGTTATAACATGTATATTCAAATGTGGCTGAAAAAAGAATTTCGTATCATTGAATATCTGGAGATATTTATCATAGCTATTGTAATTTCTCATCTCAATGTAAATTGCATTCATCTTGCAAAGTCCTATCCTGAGTTCGTTCAAAAAGTACCGCAATGCACGTTCTGAGATTTCATGTTTTACTAGTATCCCACCGGGGATAATCGCTCTCCTTGTGAATATATTTCTGATTTTATTCTTATCAACTGTAAGATAACCACATACAATGGCTGACAATTGATTATTCTCTTCAAAAGCAAAAACAAAAGGCTCCATCCCTTTCACATTAGAATAGAGTTCAAAACAATCAGGAGTTTGAAAAAAGGTGGGATTCTCACAAGAATCAAGAAACGAATTCCACTTTAACTTCAGGTCCTCATTATATGTGGTAATTATTTTCATTACAGATAAAACTTCTCTAACATTAAAAAATTAAATATCCCGAACTAAAACACTTACATATACATTCTGAATTCTATGCGCTATTGACTCCAAATTTAATCCTGAATTAATTATGCTCTCATAGCCATTTGATCTGCTTCCGTTCGTCATAATATTTTGAATTGCGTCAATAATCTGCTCTTCATCGTAGCTGGTAATGTAGCATTGACTAATATTCCCAAAGTATGACTTAACATCCCCCACATCCACCGAAACAACCGGACAATTACAAACCATTGCCTCCTTGATAATCTGCGGTGATCCTTCGGAAAAGCTTGTCATCAATAGTAAATCAACTGCATTCAATAACAGCATTACTTCCCGGCGATCGAAGTTTGACAACTCAATTAATTCAACATTATCCAATTTACTCACCACCCGCCGGGCTAAAGGGGCATTCTTGACAGTTTGATTAAAGCTTCCCGCAAAAAGGATATATTTCTTATCCTTACTTAAATTCAGTTTTATTCTGGCCTCCTCTGAGTTGACAGGTTTAAAAAAAGTCGCATCCACACCACATGGAATGACAATTGACTTTTTTACGAATTTCAATTTAGTTCGAATTTTTTCAGAGACAAAGATATTATATGATGAAAGTACAGCTGCAACAAGTGAATAATAAAAAACACGCTTATCATTGATATCGCTGCCATGGAATGTCGTTACCACGGGAATCTTTCGTTGTAAGTTTGCCAGCAAAGCTGAAAGACCATAATGAGCATGAATGATGTCGGGCTTACACTCAACAATCTCCTTTTTAAGCCGTTTGTAATTTGCCAAATACCCTTTTAAACCTTTACCACGAATTGTAAAAACCGAGATTTGATGACCCAGTTTTTGGACCGACGCTGCCTGCTCGGTTATAAAAGGTGCAATTTTCCCTGAATTTGCACTACATACAATAAGTATTCTCAGGTTATTCTGCATAAGTCGATTAGTAACAAAAACACAAAACTACATTTCTCCCCTTCCCGCCAATTTAAACCAACTCCAGGCAATAATGGCAGCTCCAATCAAGAGTTGATAAATATTGAAATATCTTTTTTCATTGTTAGTTACATGTCTTATTCCATAAGCCGCAAAAACAACAATCAATGGTAAAGCAGGCTGATGAAACCTTTCGGAATGGGCAAAAGCACTAAAGGCAATAATCATCAAATAACCTAACAGGAAACTGGAAAGTAGCAGGTTCTCTCTTATTTTGCGGGATTTTAAGATATGAAAAAAAGCAAACATTACAAAGAATGCCAAAATATTTTTCACATAATATCCGCCATGAAGCATCATTTGGTTACGTTGTGATGGAACATTAACCATGGTTGGCAAAGGAATCACAAAAATGGCCGGGGCAAAAATGGTTGAAGATGCATATTTGGCAAATTGATTACCCCCGATACGTTGTGATCTCCACTCCATAGATGTTTGCTGATTTTCAGCACGTTGAGACCACACATCTTCTACCTCTGCTGCAATACTTCCGCCTAAAAAATATACAATTGCAGCAATCACCCACAAAGTTGTAAACCAACGATTTGTAACTTTCGACACTTTCTTTTCTGTCATAACCAATGCTGTCAGCAATGCAAACAATGCCGCCGCTCCCAGTACAGTTCTGAAAAAGAACAGTATAACTACAACAGTAAGGAGGACTGCAATTTTTCGAACATTGATTTTCGCATTTCTCAAAATATCATCTGCTCTTTCTAAAAACAACATGGTTAGAAAAACCATCTCAACTTCCTTAAGATGTAATCCGGTATAAAAAATTGAATTCGGGAGTAACATCAACATCACACCTGCCATACGGCCCACTTCTTCACCAAAATTTCTTTGGGCAATCTTATAAGTTAGCACAACAGTGGCTGCACCTAAAACAGCTTTTACAATACGGGTAATAAGAATTGATTCTCCTGTTAACCAGTATTGTACACCGAGAAAAACCGGAAACCCCACATCAGAATACTGACCCTTCCAAAACTCAAAATAACCTGACATATCGAACTGAGCAATGGAACTGGCAACCCATTTAGCATTGTCATGATAAAACAAAGCATCAGCAGCATCAAAATTAAATGGCGTACCAGTCATTATATAGTAGAACAAATAACTGAACACTGCCCACCCTATACGAATCATCAGGGCATACTTAAACAGTTTTTTCTCAAAAAGATAAGATGAATACGATTGCCATTTTGTAGAAAGTTGATTCGAATAGTGGAAGAAAGCAACTACAGCCAGCAACCCAAACAGCATCCATAATATTGGTAAAATTCTGTTAATAAACAGAATGGACACTAAAACCATCAAAATTA
>CAYMDE010000119.1:0-5263 GCA_964389115.1 uncultured Paludibacter sp.
TCAGCAATGCTCCCAATTGTCATAAGTTCAGCAGCCAGATTCGTGCAACCCTCGAAAGTTCAACGAGCGAGAGCTTATAATCGGTCAGTGCAGCATAGTAATTCATAAAGGTCTCAGTGATACATTCCCTGGCGATACTCACCCCTGTTAAGTCCGGAAAATTGCAGCGGAACTTTCATGCCAACATACGAATACCTAACGCCGCCCGGTCTGATTGCCTCTTCGTTGTGATAACCGGCAATACAATCATGGTGAGGATGGTGGCAGATATCAGTCCGCCCCATTCAAGCGAATACAGCTCCTGGTCGTAATGCTCTCTTTCCTCTATGGCTGCCTGCGCCTCGCTGTAAAAATGCGAAAACTCTCTTCCACGGATATTGAGTTTCACCGTGGTATGCCGGAGCCTTTACTTCCGTTCTTAGAACCTGAATGATTACCTCATCAACACCAATTCTTTCGCGTAGCGGTGAGTTTTCAGGAATAAAGATATACCCGTTTTGCTTCTGATATTGTAGTCCCGATTCTTCAGAAATTGCTTGTTGCCGGAATTGCGGAATTATGACAATGGCAAGTAACAGGATGGTTGCCAAACCAATAATGATGATGCGGAAACTACTGGCTATTGATAAGTTGGTTTTCATATTTTTTTCTCTGTTTAGTGGTTGCTGAATTACTCCCGGGGAGTTTATAGCGCCGTAAAGTTACCACATCCCTGTAAGGGTGGTAGTTAGAGACCTTTTAGAAAAAATTAGAATTTTATTAGAGTGTATTCAGGTGGGGAAGTTCAATGCTGAAAACGGTTTCTTTAATGATTTCAGAACTTACCTTTATCAATCCGTGATGTAGGCTGATGATTTTGTGTGTAAGTGAAAGTCCGTTGCCATTACCATCAGCAAATTGTTTGTTCTCACCCAGGTAGAAGGCGGTGAAGAGCTTTTCAAGATCATTTTCAGAGATACCGATACCCTTATCAGTATAGCGCAGACTGTTGAGTTTGTTGAATCCATACTGATCATAGGCGGCAGCGGTAACAATGTAAATGCTTCCCTGAAAAGGATAAAGCAAGCCAACCACCTGCCAGTCTTCCTGATAAAACTCAATTTCCTGTTTCAGGATAATCTCATCAATCATCTCCTGCGTTTCCTTAACGAAGTCGATGTCCATGGCATCGTGATAGAGCAAGTTAAACTCCGTGTCGTAAATGGCCACTTCAACTTCGTTCAGTATCTGTCGGTTGCTGCGATAAATATCCTGCAAAATTTCAGGTTCCACACGGGCATTCAGGATAAGATTTGCTTTGGTGATGGCTTCTTTTTTCAGCAAAGAATAAAACTCCTTTTCACGGTTTACTGTATCAACATGATAGATAACAAAAGCAAAAGCCAGCAGGATAGTTGCCGTTATCAGGGTGAACAACAGGGTAAGCCGTGTGTGGATTTTCATAATGCCTTCAGGATAAACCCCATCTAATTTCGGAAAAATAATATTGGTAATTATCAGCTCAGCAATGCGGGTATCGTCTTCAATAATCAGGATGTTCATGCATGCAAAGGTATAAATTATCTCATTTATTGTGATATTTCACCCTGATCAGTTCCACAACCATACTAAAATCAGTCTCACTCCATACCTCAAACTGAATAGTTCTTCCCTCAGCATATTTCTTTGCATCGATAAAACTTTGTTTGATAGTTTCAGGCAATGAACTTTGCAGAATTACATCCACAGCCCTATCGCCCATTGTAAAAACGACCCGGAAGTGTTGGTTGCATGGGATGATAAACAATACATTCCTTTTCTTTGTAAACATTTTTAGCAGCCAACCCGATCGCTGATTGTAGAATTTCCACTCTGTGCTGAAGTCGCCGTATTCGCTTTTGATGAATTCCGCAATTCTGTCAATAAACTGTTTGGTTCCAGCCAGGTCCTGACTTAACATTTGATCATCAGGAGTGATTTCTTTTGTGGTGTAGATGCTTGCGGGCATGGTAGGACTTAATTTCTGTTTTTCTTGAAATTCTCAGCTTGTTCAAAAATCTCTACATATACTTCATCTCTCTCCACAGGAGGATATCCAAACTCATCTAATATCAAAATCAATTCAACTTTCAAGGCAGATTTAATATCGTCGCGTTTGTTCCAATCAGGGAATTTTGCCTGGCTATCGACGATTACTTTTACAGCTTTTGAAAGTTTGATGAGTTTATCGTCAGGATAGGTGAAGTCGTATTTTTTACAGAGTTCTTTCAGGATGTCGTAAAAAGCTTTTTCTTCAAAGTCAATACCCAATTCATCACCAGCTTTAAATTCCTTTTGAACATCCCAAATTAGATTTGTCAGGGCTTCAGCCATTTCTTCGTAAACCTCACTTCTCAAAATGTCGTTTGCATCCCGGTTGTTGTATTGGTCAACAATGGCTTGCATTTTCCGGCTGAAGTCAATTCCTTTTACCTTATTAACTTTCCTGATTTCTCCGATTACTTTAGCCAATAGCTGTTGAAGCAATTTGATTTTTGTATTTGGCAGCTTTATTTTATCAATCTTCGCCAAATAGTCTTCATCAAAAATGTCTTGTTCACTTTCGGTTTCTTCGCCGAGTTTGAAAATTTCTTCCACCCCATCACTTTGCAAGGCATCATTTATCATTTCCCGAACTTTAGCGTTCATTTGTGCCGTGTCGGGTGCGTTGCCTTTGGTTAGTTTGAAAACGATGGAACGAACAGCCAAATAAAAATGCGTGTAATCTCTTTCTGTTTGGGTCAGTTTTTCGCTACCGGTACAAATATCATAAGCAGCTTTCAGGCGCTGAACCAAACCCATAAACCGGGATTCCAGTTCTTTGGTTAGTTGCACAAATTCAGCCGCCAAATTCAAGGTGTGCAATTGTTCCATGGTGCTGCCTTTAAAATACCTGGTACTGTCGAACTTATGCATCAGTTTTGCCAGTAAATCCAAATGGTCACGGACAACTACCAGTGATTGTTCAATTTCTTCAAAGTTGTCTTTGTCACCTTTGTTGTATTTGGCAAGGGCAAGGTTCATTTGCTTTTTAATGCCGATATAATCGACTGCCAAACCTTTGTTTTTGCCTTCGAACTTGCGATTAACCCTTGAAATGGTTTGAATCAAATTATGTTGCTGAATAGGCTTGTCGATATAAATGCTATCCAGAAAAGGCACATCAAAACCAGTTAACCACATATCCACCACGATGGCAATTTTGAAATTCGATTTCGGATTTTTAAATTGACGGTCAAGTTCTTTGCGGTCGTCAGCAGTTCCCAACATATTCCAAAGTTCTTTCGGGTCGTCCTTGCTTCGGGTCATGACCAATTTAATACGTTCAATTGGTTTTAATTCCCGCTTGTCTTTGTCGGTTAGATTGGCTTCTTGCTCAGGGGTATCCGCGAGGGATAACTTTACCCATTCGGGACGAAGTGCGATGATTCTTTTGTAAAGCTCATACGCAATTTCACGGCTGCTGCTCACGAACATGGCTTTTCCTTTTACCGTTGCACCTTCCGAAATACGATTTTCGTAGTGGTTTACAAAATCTTCGGCAACGGCTTGTAAACGGTCGGGGTCGCCCAGAATGGCGTACATATTGGCCGATTCCTGTTTGCTCTTGTCAATTTGATATTCGTTAGCTCCCTGTTTAGCAGCTTCTTCATAGTAACGTTCAATTTTTTCCAACTCCCCATTCTTCAAAGCTACTTTGGCCGCCCTGCCTTCATATACGATACGCACGGTAATTTCATCTTTCACTGATTCTGTCATCGTGTAGGCATCAACCACTTTACCGAAAACATCAAGCGTAGCATCAATGGGCGTGCCTGTGAAACCAACGAAAGTGGCATTGGGTAAAGAATCGTGCAGGTATTTAGCAAATCCAAAAGTCTTTTTCACTCCAGCTTCGGTAACTGTTATTTTCTGGTCGAGGTTTAACTGACTGCGGTGCGCTTCGTCCGAAATACAAATCACATTGGTTCGTTCGGTAAGCAGTTCGGTATCTTCGGTGAACTTGTGAATGGTGGTTAAGAAAACGCCACCGCTTTGTCTGCCTTGTAGCTTCGTTCTCAGGTCGGCACGGCTTTCAACGCTTTCCACGGCATTGTCGCCGATAAAAGCTTTTGCATTGATGAATTGGGCAGAAAGCTGGTCGTCTAAATCGGTGCGGTCGGTGATTAAAACGATGGTCGGACTTTCAAAGTATTCACTTTTCATCAGCAAGCGGGTAAGATAAAGCATGGTGTAGCTTTTACCTGAGCCCGTTGCCCCGAAATAGGTTCCTCCTTTTCCGTCACCTGCTGGTTTTTGCGCTTTTTTTATGTTATCATACAATGCCCTTGCAGCGTAGTACTGCGGATAGCGACAAACAATTTTTTCCTCTTTCTTGCTATTATCAGGTATAAAAATAAAATTGCGAATAATATCACGCAAGCGGTTTTTATTAAACATGCCCTGCACGAGTGTAAACATACTGTCGATGCCGTCCACCTCTTTTGCCAAACCTGCCACCCTGCGCCAGGCATAGTAAAAATCGTAAGGAGCAAAAAACGAACCTGCTTTGTTGTTTATCCCATCGCTGATCACGCAAAAAGTATTGTATTTAAACAGTTCGGGAATGTCGCGACGGTAACGAACCGTTAATTGTTTAAAAGCATCGTATATAGTGGCTTCTTCACGAATGGCACTTTTAAATTCAAATACCACCAATGGCAACCCGTTGATGTACAAGATTCCATCCGGGATGCGTTTTTCATTGCCCACAATCTCCAACTGATTCACAAATTTGTAAATATTATTGTCGAAATTGGTGGTTTGAATGGATGTTTTCTGACTATCGGCAGCTACCAGCTGCAATTGATTTTTATCCGGCACCCTCTGAGGTTCAAGACCCTCAAAATCTATTAATTGAATGTAAATATCTTTATCATAATGATTTTCCCGTTTCAGGATAAACCCATCCGAAAGCATTTTCAGCAATGTTTTGTTGCTCTCGTAAAGGTCTGATGCCGGTAGGGTTTTAAGTTTCAGCATAATTGCATTGACTTCGTTGGCTGTGATACCCTGGTCGGCATATTGTTTTAGAAGAAATTGACGCAAATCATCTTCTATCAATACTTCGTCGGGATTACGGGCAATGGTAGCACCCAAATGGTGCGGGTAACCTTCCTGCTCCAGTAACTCGGTAAATGCCTTTTCAAGTTTTTCTTCGGTGAATTTCATAACATATAAAATTTATCATCGACCCATTTTGCAG
>CAYMDE010000120.1:0-5253 GCA_964389115.1 uncultured Paludibacter sp.
TTGTTCGCCATAAGCCGTTCCTGCACTGTTCGTTGCATACGCCCGAACATAATAAGTTGTCTCGGGCTGTAGTCCTGTTATAGAACTGGTAAAAGACCCAATTCCCGTTCCATCTGATGTTTTGGTGCTAAGCGAAACTGTCGGTTCCTGCTCTGTGCTCCAAACAACACCACGGGCGATAATCTCCGCTCCACCATCAGATATAACTTTTCCACCTGAACTTGCAGCAGAACTTGCAATGCCGCTAACACTTGTTGTTATGACAGATGGCTCAACTACCGATATTGGAACATTCTTAAGGCAACGAACAGTGGTCCCGTACGCGCGGTAGTCGCTGCCGATTAATGCATAGCCACTGCCGAAGCCCAGTCCCTGAGCGTTTGCACCATTCACAGTACCCGACCAATAGCTGCCGTCAGAGCCTACATCGTGGAGCGAACCACTGCTGAAGTAGCGGTAGCCCGTCACAGGTAACTTAAGGGGAGATGCAAATGCTCCCGCCGAATTATTGCTACTCCAACTTACACGTTCTGCATTCCATTCCGCTATAGTGGGTATTCTAAATCCCTCCGGACAAGGATTATTGGTACCATTGACTCCCTGCCAAAGGTCATTGTTTTGGGAAGTACGCCAGTCCCAGTAGCTTCCACTGTTTGAAGTAATAAAATTGCCATGGCCGGGAGTATCAATACTACTTAATGTAGATGTCGTTGGGGAAGTACGCTTTTCATGGCCATCAGTCCCTCTACCCCACTGGTATAAATCACCATAAGCCTGATCATCATCACTTGAAACCGCTGGACGGCTGGCCCCAAGGTTCCGATCCATCCAATACATTCTTGTAACAGGATTGAACACATCAACAATTTCAGTTAAGAAAAAAGTGATAGTATGATTATCGGTAGGCGAAGCATACATTCCCTGACTAACATAGCCTTGCGAACTGGCATGGAAATGCAAATTATCGCCAGGGGTATAAATTAAATCTACTATGTTTTCTTGTTGGGAGTTTATCCTGTTGGCAACCGGCATTGAATTATGCACATCAATGGTTTTTGGTTCTGTTAAGGCAGTTTTAATCTGAGCAGATTTATTTCCAGAAGATGTAATTCTACCTGAAAAATTCCCTACTTGTGTTACAACCGAAAGTATATGAATACCATTAGGAACTCCTGAAATTGAAAAAGTATGCTTACCCGGAGCTAATTCATAACTATTCTTATGAATGACTTTCCCTTCAAGATTGAGAAGCTGGATTTCAACCCTGCCTTGTTTAGGATTAACGAAACTGAAGAATCCTTCTTGCTCTACAGGATTAGGATAAATCAGCAGTTCACTGTCTGCTACCCTTATTGACCGTAAACCAACATAAGAAGAATTCAAACGTAAAATATCTGTACCCTGAAGTGTGACACTTGCACCCTTTGATAGGTTAGTTACCTGAATTGTTTGAATATTAACCGCATTTGCTTCGGCAAAATTTATATCAAGATAACTTTGCGCAGTTAGATTCATCAGTACAAATCCAACAAATAAACTTAAAAGATAATGCTTCATGGCCTTTTCTTAAAATCATTTAGCACTGATAAAACTGCAAATTATTTTCATTGCGAACTATAAAGTTCTTTTTTCATTTACTTATTATCCTTTAGGCAACGCACAGAGCTTCCGAACGCGCGTTCGAAGCTGTTAATGCTGGCACCGTTATCGAAGAAGTACAGGTACTGAGCGTCGGAACCATTCACAGTACCCGACCAATAGTAGCCGGATTCTACATCGTAAAACATACCATCGCCAGAGTAGCGGACGCCCGTCACAGGCAATTTCAGCGGAGATGCAAATGCACCCACAGAAGTATTGCTGCTCCAGCTTACACGTTCTGCATTCCATTCCGCTGCGGTGGGTATTCTAAATCCATCAGGACAAGGATTATTAGTCCCATACACTCCCTGCCACAGGTTGTCGTTTTGGGTGCTGCGCCAATCGGAACCACTAATAATAAATTGTCCATGCCCGGGAGTATCGCTATAGCTTAATGTATATGTTATTGGGGAAGTTCGCTTTTCGTGCCCATCTGTCCCACGCCCCCATTGGTAAAAATCTCCATATGCTTGCGTATCTTTACTACTTGTAGCAACACGGCTTGCACCCAGGTTTCTGTCCATCCAAACTTGCCCGGTAGGACTGGTCACTGTTGACCCGCTCGTAAAGCTTATCTCATTTCCATAAGCAACACCTATTGAATTAGTTGCATATGCTCTAACATAATAGGTAGTGCCAGTTTTCATACCTGACAATAAACTTGTAAAACTTCCTGTGCCAGCACCATCGGTTGTTATGCTGTCTGCTATTGTCGGATTAGCAGAAGTACTTCAACAAACACCCCTTGCTGTTATGGTAGCACCACCATCATGGGTGATGTTGCCTCCTGAATAAGCAGATGTATTTGATAATGAATAAACAACTGAAGTGGTTAGTTCAGGCAGACCAGGGTTAGTGGTGAAAGTAAGCTCATTGCTGTAATAAGTTTTAGTAGAATTGGTTGCGTAAGCTCTCACATAATATTTTGTTGCTGCTTTTAAATTTGCAGCAGTTGCAATTAAACTTCCTTTGCCTTCTCCTGAATTCGTTTTAGTCGCGAGCGAGACTGTCGGATTCGTGGAAGTATTCCACACAAATCCCTTAGATAGAATAGGTAAACGTCCTTCGTTAAGTAAAGCTCCTTTAAAATCTGCATTATTGCCTGTGATATTTTCAGGAATCTCTATCGTTAAGCCCGGATGCTCGGGATGCATTTGCAAATCGAGCTGTGTCGTGTAATTATTTGCCTGATCATGGATATTTAAGGTTGTACTTATTGTGTCACCTCCTGTTGCCTTCAAAACCATCGTAGAGAAATTGCCCTTGTCAAGTTTAAAAAACTGCGCGTTACCCAACGACCAATTGTACTCCGGCTGTTTAAATGCCCAATAGGTGTTAGGTATAAGCAATAAACTATCACGACCAGAAATGGAACCATATCGGGATAGTGTGAAAATGTAGCTTCCGTTATCGTAAAAACAGAATATGGAATCAACACCGTATATTCCCGAATCTGAGATATTGATGTACACACCTGCATTGACTGAAACAAATCCATCTGCACTATAATTCTCTGATATACCTGATGTGTTGTGGGGATTGGTATTGCCTGTAGTGGTAATTGAGAGTGCATGTGTGCCTGTACGTTTGGGAGACATATAATTAAGCAAATAAAAACTATTGGAATAACGTACTATATCGGCCTGAATTTCGGCAAAAGCACTTTCCAAATCAGCGATTGTATTAATTGGCATATACGGTTGCGGATAGGAAATTTGATTCAAAACAGATGGTGTCAAATCGTTTCCTAGCCCTATAGCATACACTTTCTTTTGACCCCGTGCTGAAATAACCTGATCCAGCGTTGATGAACCTTGCGTATCGTCACCATCAGTAAATAAAACTACCGCGCCCTGTTGGAAATTGCTCTGGCTAAACTCATTCGTCCACCTGGATAAAGCCGTAATCATTGAACCATAAAGATTGGTAGAAGGATATCCCAGAGCGATATTATCAATTGCCTGTTGCAGTTTAGTAGTATCAGCTGTAAAGTCTTGCAGTAAATATGGCAAATCAGAAAAAACATACACTGCCATTTGTTGACTTGGCCGTATTTTCTTCGCAAATTGTTTTGCCGACTCTTTTACCATTTCCAAATCGTTAACAATGCTTACACTGTTATCAATCAGCAATACAATTTTGAAAGGAACCTGATTCATTCGCTGAACATGTCTGAAACTTTCACTGGCTGAAATATTGGATCCATTTTCCCTGACGATAAAATCAAGATTTGTCAAATCATCCACACCCTTATGTGTTGAATCGGTAACCGCAAACATCACATCTACAAAACTTGGTTTTGATGCAACGATATTGTATAACTGAAAATGATTATAGCGATCTGTGAAGCGCAAGCTATAGTTTTTATCGCCATTAGCATAGTCATATATCGTCTGCACTCTCCCACCGGCATAACACCTGATGCGCAGCAGGTCATTTTTATTAATAATCAAATTTTCAGCAATGGCATCCGATATTCGCATCAAAGCAGATTCATTATCACTGTTATCCTGATTTCTATACTCTGTGTTGCTAAAACCATTGTATTGAAGCGATGCTTTTGCAGTTGTGCTGTAGCTAATGAACTTTGCGGTTTGGGTTGAGCCCGGAGTAGTGACCCGCACCAAATAAACACCCCGCGCATCAGGCATAAAAGTGAATCGATGCTGGCTGCTTTCAAGAAGCCCCCTGTATGCCCCCACAAGTTTTCCCTGCAGGTTATACACCTCACAAGAAGTTGTGCCTGCAATTAGCTGATTGAAGTTTATATGAACTTCATCCTGATTTGGCAAAGAAAAGACCTGAAGGTTTTCATTCATTATCATTGGACTTCGCTCTGATAATATCACTCCGAAGATAATGTGCAAATCTCTTCCTCCCGAAAAGGTAAAAGAACTCTGATTTTCCAGATTTTCTACAAGAATGCTGTGGATTGGGAGGTAAGGCTGAAATTGTAGTTTAATCGATTGGGTTGCAGACAAAAACATTGTGTTTACGTATAAAGCAAACAACAGAAAGAGGAAGGATTTCTTCATAATTTTGCACTAAATGAGTATTAGCCACAAAAGTATTTAAAAAAAACTAAACTTCCTAACTATTATATTCAGTTACTTTGAATCGGCCATTTTTGTAATATAAAAATCACCAGATTTGGGCAAAGGTAATCATCTAACAGATTCCACAAAGCTCCATTTTCTTTCTCCGGAATTGACTTTGGATTTAAGTTTAATGCGGAATGTTCTCTCCAACCTGCTTTGCGCGAATTCCATGCAGTCCTTCATCAGTAGGTGTAACATGCTTAAAGCCGAAGCTTTTCAAATCTATACTATCAACAAAAAAATCGAGAATACGCACTAAACTGTCAGACTCCACCAGTTGACCCAGGCAGTAAAATTGAATTTGATTCCGGGGTTCGCTTTTTACGTGATGCATGGGGATATTCTTTATTAACCACATAAAGATAAGTTTTTTAGCGAATTCATCCAAGTAAAAAGACAGGTTTTTAAACGCTTAGGTTGAAAAAATAATGTATCGAAAATGAAGGTGGTTTTTGCGCAGTCTGACGGACAGCACTAAGCGGCATACCCGATAGGGTTGCGCTTAGGGCATGTT
>CAYMDE010000121.1:0-5188 GCA_964389115.1 uncultured Paludibacter sp.
ATTTGCAGTTGGTTTGATTCCATATTGCCTCGAATAGAATCTATAACACTTTTATCGTTTGTACAGCCTGACTGATAATTTTATGTATTACTAATGCCAAATTGGTGACAAAATACCTTTGAAACTGTCAATATCTTTGTCGGGTTAAATAATTCAAATCAAATTATCATGAAGAAGAATGTTGTATTTATATTTTTATTACTGATTTTTATTGGTGTAAATGCTCAAAACGGAAAGGAGTTGCCGTTTCAAAAGTGGGCTTTGCGGCCACCAATGGGATGGAATAGCTGGGACTGTTTTGGACCATCAGTTGTGGAATCTGAAGTTAAAGCTAATGCAGATTATATGGCCGAACACTTGTTGCAATTCGGGTGGGAATATGTGGTAGTAGATATTCGCTGGTATATTGATAACCAAACTACAGGTCATTATAATGCATATAATAATTCCACTTTCATTATGGATGAATATGGAAGATATTTACCTTCGCCCAAACGTTTCCCATCTTCGATAAATGGTGCGGGGTTTAAACCATTGGGCGATTATATTCATAGCAAAGGGTTAAAGTTTGGCATTCATATAATGAGAGGTGTACCTCGTAAGGCTGTTGAACAAAGGCTTCCAATCAAAAATGGAAAAGGTATGACGGCTGCTGATATTTATTCTACTGCTCTCATGTGTACATGGCTTCAGGATAACTTCACCATAGTTTCAGGAAGAGAAGGTGCTCAGGAATATTACAATTCAATATTTGATTTGTATGCCTCGTGGGGGGTTGATTTTGTAAAGATTGATGACATTTCCCGACCTTATCATCAAGCAGAGATTGAAATGATTCGTAAAGCTATAGATCAGTGTGGAAGGCCGATGGTTTTGAGTCTTTCTCCGGGTGAAACTCCTGTTGATAAAGCTGTTCATGTACAAAACCATGCCAATATGTGGCGTACAGTAGATGATTTTTGGGATAACTGGAGTCAGTTAAATTATCAGTTTGGTGTTTGCGCAAAATGGGCTCCATATATTAAAGCAGGTTCCTGCCCCGACGCCGATATGCTCCCATTGGGAAGATTAGCTATCAGAGGTGAACGAGGAATCGATAGGCAAAGTAATTTCACACAGGATGAGCAATATACTCTGATGACTTTATGGTCAATTTTCAGATCACCATTAATGTTTGGTGGACATATGCCCGATAATACAGCTTTTACCAAAGCACTCATAACAAATCCGGAGGTATTGCAGGTTAATCAAATGTCGGTTAATAACAGAGAATTATATAACCTTGAACAGCAGATTGCATGGGCAGCTGATGATCCACTGACAGGTGATGTTTATCTGGCACTTTTTAATAACGGTGGAGATGGTTTTGTGAAAACGAATAATCTGCTTTATAGGAGTGGAACTGTTTCGCGTCTAACCGACGGTTACGGGGTTGATATTGATGTTGAGCTGCCGGAAAACTCTGAGGCTTTGTATCTTATTGTAAATGATGGTGGAGACGGCTTTAGCTGTGATCATGCAAACTGGATTGAACCAACCATTTATCTGGCAAACGGAGACTCTATCAAACTCACAACACTTAATTGGGAGATAGCCTCGGCAGGGTGGGGTACTGTTGCTAAAAATAAAAGTATTTCGGGTGCTGCACTGAATATTCAGGGAACTGTATATGATAATGGAATAGGTACTCATGCTCAGTCTGTAATTATGTTTCCATTGCCACCAGGAAGTGTTCGTTTCAAAACATTTGCTGGACTTGATATTGGAGGTACAAGTCAAAGCGGTGGGGCAACAGTTGAATTCCTGCTTGCAATTCAAGATCCTACTTTTAGAGAGGTTGATGTAAATAAGGCAATTGCTCATTCAGGACGAGTTAGTCGCACATATCAACGTGAAGGAAGGGTTATGACAGCAAATATCGCCGAAGCTCGCAAATTGTATCTGGTTGTTACAGATGCTGGTGATAATTTTAATTATGATCATGCTAACTGGATCAATCCGACCATTTACAAAGAAAACGGAGATTCATTGCGGTTGACAACCCTGACTCCGGTTAAAGCTACAAGCGGCTGGGGAACTGTACGCGTAAATAGGAGTCTCGACAATAATCCTCTCAGGATTAATGGTCGCACATATAGTAATGGTTTTGGCGTAAACTCAAATTCGATAATAGAGTTTGATTTACCGGAAGGATATACAGATTTCAGAACGTTTGTAGGTTTCGACGATGAAGTTTTAAATGCTCCAAATGGTGTTACTGTAGAGTTTCTTGTTTTTACAGAGGATCCTGCTTACACTGCAAGATTGCCCATAACCGTAGATTTACCTGCACTTGGGTTTTCCGGAGATTGTATGATCCGTGATTTGTGGGCAAGAAAAGACAGTGCTGTGTTTTCGGGGAATAACTTTGTGCCGGAAATTCCAAATCATGGAACTGGTTTTTATAGATTAAAATCAATGAACAGATCTGAGAAAGTTGAAGTTCAAATGTCTGCATCTGAAGATCAGGTTAATTTTGACGACACGATCATGTTCAGTTTATCGGTACGAACAACTGATGGAAGTGATAAAATTCCAACGGGTTCATTCGTTGTTTATAAGAACGATTCTATTGTTGGAGTTTTGCCTGTTGATGTTCATGGTAAGGGTGAGTATGTGAGTAAAGGACTGTCTGTTGGTAGCCATGTGTTTAGGGTGGTTTATAGTGGAAATACACTATATGAAACTCGTGAAGGTAATGAGATCCAGGTTGATGTTAAAGGTATTAGTTCAACTCAACATAGAAAATCCGGCAATATTACTATCACCAGAGACAGCAATTCATATATTCTAAAAGGGCTTAAAACCGGTGATCGGATACTCGCTGCTGAAGTGACAGGTAAAGTTGTTTTTTCAGGTTATGCAAATAAATCTGAACATATCATTGGTAGAACTCAACATCTTACAATAATAAGAGTACTGTCAGATGATTATGTAAATGTATTTAAATTAATTGATTAGTGTTTTTTTAATTATATTTCGGTAACGGGATCATCTGAATAATTTATTTTATTCAGATGATTTTGTTCCATACTTCTTAATCTTTTGGATATATTCGCTTGGTGTTAGTCCAAATTCTTCTTTAAAACATTCCCTGAAATACCTGCTGCTATTAAACCCTACCTGATACATTATTTCATTGATGTGGTATTTACTCGTAAGTATTAGTCTTTCGGCTACACGCATGCGAACTTTACGTATAAATTCATTTAATGTCAGATCGGTGAGGGCTTTTGTTTTTCTAAATAGAGTTGAGTAGCTCATATGGAGTGATGCTGCTATTTCATTAGTGTTAAGATTCTCCTCCATGATACTTTTTTCAATTATTGTGGTTAATCTTTCAATAAACTCTTTGTCTAAAAGATTGGCTGACTCATTCAGCGTGATTATTTTTTCCTTGATTGCATTATTTTGGTCCATTATTTTAGATCGTTTAATTAGCAGATTTCTAATTCTGCTCTTTAAAAGATTGCCACTGAATGGTTTGGTTATATATGAATCGGCCCCTGCAACATATCCGGTTTCTTTATCTTGTATTGATGATTTTGCTGTTAATAGGATTATCGGAATGTGAGAAGTTAAAATATTGTTTTTGATGTTTTTGCAAAGTTGTATACCATCCATCACCGGCATTATTATATCACTAACGATAATATCAGGAGTTGATTTGCATGCAATCTCGTAAGCTTTCTGACCATTCTCAGCGGATATAACTTCGTAAGTATTTTTTAAGCATCCGGTAATATAATTGAGTATTTCGCTGTTATCTTCAACAACAAGAACCAATTTTTTTGCAGATTCTACGGAAGAATTTTCGTCATTTATTTCAGTAATATTATCTTCATAGTGAATTGCTCCGGGATAACTGTTTCTGGCAAGTAGCCTGATTGTGAATGTGCTTCCTTTATTCAAATCTGATTCAAGATCGATTTCTGCCTGATGTAAATCAACAAGCTTCTTTACCAGGGATAATCCGATGCCTGTACCGGTGATGTGTTGTGGCCGGTTTTGGGCTTGAAAATATCGGTTGAATACTAGTGGAATGTCTTCTTTAGATATGCCGATTCCAGTGTCGGAAACTTTGATTTCAATATATTCAACATCATCTTCTACCAGCTCATGAACCGTGAGTTTAACTGAGCCTTCCATTGTATATTTAAACGCATTTGATATTAAATTATCTAAAATCAGGGTAAGTATCTCATAGTCAAAATATATTTCAATGGCATGATTAGGCAATTCAAAAGTAAAGTTCACTTTTTTCATATCTTGCAATTCTCTATATCTGAGGGCAACTTCGTAAACCATTGAAACGATGTTAGATTTACGAACACATAAAGTTCGGTTTCCTGTTTCTGTTTTTCTGAATTCAAGGATCTGATTAATAAGATATAGTAGTCGGTTGGCTACAGTTTGGATGGATTTTAGTTTTTCTGTCAGGCTTTTTTTTATTGTTTTATCGTTAACGAGATCTTCTAACGGACCGATTATCAGTGTCATTGGGGTGCGTAGTTCGTGAGCAATATTGGTAAAGAAACGCATTCTTTCCTCATTTACAGATAGTTCTCGTTCATGATTGCTTTTCTCCAATAACAACGAATTCTCAAGTATTAATCTTTTTTTATAAAAGCGTATAACCTGAACTGTAATTAGAAGTATAATCACAAAATATAATGTTTTTGCCCACCATGTAAACCATAAAGGTGGATGAATGATAAATGAAATATGCGCTGATTCGTCTGACCAATCTTTGTTTTGAATACGGGATTTTACGGAAAAGGTATATTTTCCGGGTCTAAGATTCCTGAAAGTCACGAATTTATCTTTGCCGATATTATACCAACTTTCATCTATCCCCAGAATTTGATATTTAAATTCAATTTTGTTGTTTAGAGAAAAATCAAGGACATTAAAAAAGATTTGTAAAGAATTTTGTGTATGCGACAGGTCCTGAATTTCATTGAATGATACTGAAACAAAGCCTCCAAAAAACTCATTGGTTTTATCGGCAACCATGAAAGCCGTTATTTTTGGGGAGGTGTTTTTTTCCGGATCTTCTGAATAACTCTTGTCAAAAAGAGTTGCTCCGAGTTGTTTGCCAAAGTAAATATCCCCCGATTTGGTTTTGGTGGTTGCCCCTTTCATGTAA
>CAYMDE010000122.1:0-4816 GCA_964389115.1 uncultured Paludibacter sp.
TGTTTGCCGATTGATAATCAATAATCTGATATTTTGATGTAGGCAGCGTAATCCTGTTTCCTGAATGATAAATCCACACTGCCGATAAAGTGATTGATTTTGCAATTTTATAGTTTCCGGTAATCGTAATATTATGTGGCTGATCATACATATAAGGATATGGTGTTCCCTGATTGATATTTTCAAATTGTCTGGTATTCGACGAGAGGGTGTAGGCAATCCACCCTGTTAAGCTCCCTGATTTCTTTTGCAACAAAAATTCTATTCCCTGGGCATTCCCCGTACCACCCGTTTCAATGGCTTTATCCATATCCTGAAGATTCTTGTACGCCAACAGCCCCTCCTGATAGTCGATCATATTGCTCATTTTCTTTGCATACATCTCAATGCTAAATTCATAATTGCCCGGAGTTGTATGGGCTATCCCGAATGAAATCTGATCAGCCTGCATCGGCTTCACATTTCCTATCGATGGTATCCAGATATCGGTTGGCAAGCCTCCGTTGGAGTTCGAAAGTAAATGAATATGCTGATGCATCCTGTTGTAAGATGATTTAATTGCAAGCGACGGCACAACAAGATAATTAGCTATCAACCTCGGCTCTAAAAGTGGGAAAAATGATTTCTCAACGCTGTATAAGCCGGCTCTCAATCCACTATTTATCTTCAAATTCTTCAGTAATGAAAACTCCATTTCAGCATATCCGGCCAGACTAAATGCATTAATCGTAAGATTAGATGATGTATTGCCTGTTTCGGATAGAGAATTGGAGTAATTTATTTCGCCGGGAACAAAATGATGACTGGTAAATGCTGTACCAAAACGCAACATACCATTATTCAGTGGCACTTCAGCATCATTTTTTAATCCCAAATCGGCTACGCCTGACTTAGCCTGATAGAAGTCAATCAACGTTAATTTTGTTATTTGATCGGTTGTTTTTGATTCAGCATAATTCCTGTAATTGTACTTACTGAAATACAGGGTAGTATTATTGAACACCCCACCGTCAAAAACATGAAGCCATCGCATACTTGCAGCAGTATTTCCCCATTTGATTTCCGATTTTCCTGAATAGCTAAGGTTGGTACGCTCAATTTTTGTGTCTTTCTCGCGATAGTAAACATTGTCGTCGCCCGAATAAACACTCACAAACAAACGGTCAGTTGCTGATAAGAGAAAATTTGCTTTCAGATTAAAGTCGTAAAAATGATAGCCTTGTGTATATTTCAATCCCTGTATTTTATTCATTAGGTATGAGTATATTCCAAAATTACAATAGCGGTACGATAATGCATAGGACGATTTACCCTGGCTGATTGGTCCTTCAAGAAAAAGTTTTGCAGAAATCAACCCTAAAGCAATCTCGCCTGATTTTTGGTTTAAATTACCATCTTTGGTACGGATATCCATCACTGATGAAACCCTTCCACCATAGCGGGCAGGAAATCCACCTTTGTACAAATCAACACTCTTCAACATGGAAGGGTCAAAAACAGAGAAAAAACCACCCAAATGATTTACATTATAAAGGGGAACATCATCGAGCAGAAACAAATTCTGATCGGCTGCACCTCCCCGGACAAACAATCCATTTGTATTCTCGGCTCCCATTTGAACTCCCGGCATCAGCTGAAATGCCTTCAGAATATCAGGCTCTCCCGATATTGACGGTAAACTTATAATAGTTGAAACCGGAATGCTCATTTTTCCAACTTCCACCCTTTCCTCTAATTTCTTTTGGGCAATTACTTCAAATTCATCTAGCGTTTGAGTCAAAGGGTGTAATTCAAATGTAATCAAAGTATCGTTTTGAAACCGGACATTCATTTCAAGTGTTTTATAACCGATACAGGAAATGCGAACCGAATTAGTTTCGTTGACGTTTACCCTCATGCTGAAATAACCAAACTGATTGGTACTGACACCTGTAGCCGACTTCACATTCATGATATTGGCGCCAATAACAGCTTCACCCGAAACCGCATCAGCAACATATCCGCTGAGTGTAACTATTTGTGCACTCAGGCTGATGTGTGTTAGCAGAGCCCATAGAAAGAAAATGTATTTCATCCCGTTAGTTTTATACATGTTAAGGAGTTACGGTGCGTAAATTAACCGGATCATTGGTAACATAACCTGCAAAAATGCCATAGCCATTGACTATATTATTAAACATGGCAATTGGCTCACCCATATAAAGCAAATTTCCGACCTCCCTGTCGATTGCAACCTGATTAAACCTGTGACGAGCCCAGTATTTTCTATATAAATAATAGTTTCGACTGATATTACGCAAAACCACATTTACCTCTCTGCTACCCGACCCTATTTCCACATTTACTGTCAATGTATAAGTTTTCCCTTCGAACAATTCATCTGAAAAGAAAAAGGAACCGGGAAAGAAGCCGGCATCACCTTCATTGATAAGTACAGGATCCGTTATTTTGGCATCACCGTTGTACGCTGTGCTGTTTCCGATAAAGAGTTCGTAATAGTTTTGCTCACCGGGCGGGTCGGTAAACGTGACATTCACTTGCGAGACATGGGTGTTGTATTGATCGATTGCTATTGACCATATTACACTTGCATCCTGAATACTAACCTGTTGCGGAATGGTATCAGCTGCATAAATCGTATCATGACCTTCAACAAATACTTTCATCAGATAAGCGGCACCGTGTTTGGGATATACATCACTAACCAGAGAATCTGACAGAAATTTGGTGTCCAACACCTTCACATCATTCTCGTAAAGCATTAAATGTATGCTGTCTTTTATCGTGGCTTCCTTTTCAATCGGAGAATAAGTGCCCGAAAAATGAAATACAAATGGATTGTCGGGAGTAAATAACGCATTTACTACAACGCTTTGATTTGGAAACGGCATCTTAATATCAACTTCCCGGGTACAGGAGTACCATGCATAAAACGGAAGTATAACTATAATCAGGAGATATCTTTTCATATTTTTTAAATAACGGAGAAAAAACAAAAGGAGCTTTTCTATATTACCACATTCTCCTTTTGTTTATATTAACTAGAAATTTTGAGAGGTTAAACTTGAGGTTAGATTTACATCTGTTCTTTTGGCATTCCAAGAGTAGTAGTTATACCTTGGTTGGAAATTCCACACGTACAAAGCATCAAGTTCTTGATTTAAAACATCTCCGTATATAAGAAAGTTAGTTCCAAATGGATGAAGATTCCCACTTCCAGGGTGAACTGTCAAGACTAAATTGCTACTATAACTACTATAAGTTAATTGATTAGAATAAGTTTGTTGAATTGGGAATGCAGTAATACTCCAACTTCCACTTAATTCTACATTAGACCAATCATATATCCATCTGTTAAATAAGTTAGTTTTCATACACTGAACATAAACTTGATGTTTAAACTCAAATCTTCTCATAGGAACCAAATATTCAACACAGGTTAATTCTACACCTACTCTAATACGCTTTTGCACAGACGGCCAAGTTCCAACCACTTGCCATCCTGCCCAAATCTCACCAGGACTCGGAAAAATTGGTGAGACACTTTTCGAATACACCTTACATAGCACATTTTGTGAGTCTTTTAATTCTTCCAACAATTCATGCTTTTCCTTGTCTTTATTTAATGGTATATACTTTATATCATATTCTGTTATCTGAAACAAAGTATCTCCAATAGCATATAGGCCATTTTTATCTACAAATGGCGCCATACTTCTATCAAATATCTTATAGTCCCAGTATTCGTCGGCTGTCCCTGCATTGATAATCTTTATAACGTCTTTATTTAGATTAGCAAAATAATAATCTGAATGATAATCATTTTTGCAAATTTCAGATTTGCAAATGTTAGCATATTTAGCTCTATTCAAACTATCATTTCTCAATTCCTCATTGATAAGTCTTGTGATAATACTTTTCTGAGAATTAAATCCGATACCATTTTCCCATACGGTTCGTTCATAATTATCATATTGAATAATCTTACTAATCATTCTATTGTATGCCGCACTATCTTTAAAGATAATGAATCCCATGTACATCTCGTAATCAAGATTAGCTTCAATATCAACATGGTTATTATACATTACACTGTCATCCTTACACGAGAATAACGATAAAATCAAAACTAAAATTATAATTGAATTCTTTCTCATAAATTATATATATAACAAAATCCTACTCTATCAAAGCTTTTCGGATTCGCTTATTTTTTATTCATTTCTTTCACACAACCGAAAATCAACTTAAATTTCCAGACATGCCAACTTTCATAATACCAAATATGAAATGTTGGAATTGTTTCTATTTTTTCTTTACATTTGTAACCTCCTTTCTAAATTATTTTGGAATGGAAACCCTTCAAGACCTGATTAGGAGTCAAACTACATCAGGTCTTGTTTTATTTTACTAATAAAGAGTGTGTTGTTGGAGAGTTAACAATGTAAATTATTTATATTTAAGAAACTCAACAAACAGACACCGGCATATCAAAACGGAAACAAAGATAATTAGAATAATTTATCAAAATTCTAACAAAGTTTTATCAAAGTTCTATCAAAACAATTATAAGCATGTTTTTCAGCAACTTACAAAACACGCAAAACATACATTTATTGTTTATATCGCAAATATTTTACGATTTGCGTACCTTGACACATTTGCATCATTATGCAATTACACATTTCTATGGTTAAAACACAATTCACCCTCCCCTCTGAATATTATTTTATGTTTAGCTACAGAGAAACACTCCGACTTTTCAAAACCTCACCCCCCAGGAGAACGATGGCAATACCGGGAAAATTGATATTGA
>CAYMDE010000123.1:0-4801 GCA_964389115.1 uncultured Paludibacter sp.
AATTTACATTTGTGTCTTCGCAAGCTCCCAAGAGAAAAAGAAAGACGAAAAGCAGACTACTATATATTTTTACTTTTTTCATTTTTGTAATTTTTAAAGTTTAGTTGATTATCTCGAACCTCCTGCCCACCATACGTTTTCGGTGTAAACATAAGTGCCATCTCCATAAGCAGTACGAATATTTTCGTTGGTTGTAACATCTGATGCACCATATGTGAAACGTAGGGGAAACATGTTAGAATTAAGTGGGTTACTTAATTGAATAAAATTGTTACCCATTGCTTTTAACCTCCGATAATCGTTGTAAGCTTCAACTGCCTCTTCTTCGTAAAATGCAAGATATTTCTGAACCATAATTTCGGCTAACGTAGCCTCGGGTGTTGTCAATTTTCCTACTATGTTATCATCATAATATTTTGTAGCGTCTGCTGTTGTTAAACCTACATTCATTTTCGCAAATGCGGCAGTAATCGCTTTTTTCAATGCTTCTTTTGCCTGAGGCAAGGTTGTAGCACCTTGTCGGGCATATGCTTCTGCTTTTAGGAATTCAACTTCGTGATAACTCATCAGAAATGTGGGTGCAGTAACATTAGTCAACCCAGAAAGGCCATATCTTCCTTGTACTTGTGTTGGCGTTCCGTTAGGAGCGAATTCAATTTCAGTTTGACCTGTATTAGGCTTAAAATATTTAGCATCGCGTGGGTCCTTGCGGTCGATAAGTTTTTGATGCAAACTTTGGCTGGCTCCAAAATAGTTTCGGTCACTTAAAAACTGATTAAACGGACTTTTTGAAGATGTCCCGTTGTACACAAATTTTGCTTCTTCGCCTCTATTTGCAAATGACTTATTTGCAAATTCAATCACCTCGGCATATTTCGGAGCTTTGTGGGAAAGACGCATTGTGTATCTTGCTTTTAGTCCATAACCAAATTTTATCCATTTAGCAATACTTGCGGCATTGCCACCATAAATAAAGTCTTGACCACCTAGCAGCGGGAATGTAGTTTTTTGTGACAAATTTGCAATACCATCATCCAAAAATTTGAAAATTGCAGCATAAATACTTTCTTGTGAATCCAACTTCGGAGTAAAAATTATGCCCGGTTGTAAGGCTTCTGTCCAAGGCACATCACCCATTAAGTCGGTTAGAATTGCTAAGTTATAAGCAGAAAGAATTTGAGCAATACCTAAATTGTGATAATTACCTTCTTCTTCACCCCCTTCTGAACATTTTTCGATTACAATTTTCAGATCACGCAAAGTTCCATATATAGCTCCCCAGGAATTATTATATGTGGTGCTGCTTGTTGGCTCACCCGTTCTTATTTCGGCATTATACAATTGATTGAATATCCCAACATTATGCTCAATGTAAACGGACGAGTAGAAAGCAAGGTCACTTCCGGTAACAGAGAAGGCCGAGGTTGTCATTAAGTCAGTGAGCATCAACCTTGAACTCATGTTTTCTGGATCATTAACGTTCTTGTTTAAGTCATCCATCAAGTCCTCAGAGCAGGATGAAGCGAAAAACAAGATTCCTAATGATATGATCGCTATAAATATATTTTTTTTCATATTTTTATTTTTAAAATTTTAGAATACAACATTTAAACCAACGCCATAACTTGTAGCCTGTGGCAGTGAGAATCGTTCGAAGCCTCCCGCCATATTGTTGTTTCCTTGAGATGACTCAGGATCCATGTTAGGCAATTCTGTCCAAAGCAATATGTTGCGAGCAAAAACATTGAGTGAGATATCTAATTTTGGCAGTAAGTTTTTCGGAAGAGCATAGCCTAAAGAAAGTTCTCTTAATTTAATAAAAGAATTTCCAAGTATATAATATTCATCAATATTTGATAATATGTCAGAATAAAGTGTTTGGTATGCTCCGGGATCATTAGCCCCACCTCTTGCAATATCATTTTTGGAGCCGTCGGCTTTATAACCATCATAAATAAACGTTGATTCCCTGTCTTCAGTTCTTTGGGACAAACCGTAAAGGTCTAAGAGTCCGTTCGATCCTGAATACATTTTCCCACCGTTTTTCCATTCGAGTGTGGCAGCTAATGTTAAATCCTTATATCTGAAAATATTTGTTCCGCCTAAGATGAATTTTGGTGAAACTTCTCCCAATATTCCCGGCTCACCTGCCATAGGCATTCCATAGCCGGCAGAACTTGGATCTTCATTTACTAATATCTGCCCTTTATCATTTTTCTTATATTGTACACCATAAATTACCGGATAAGTATTGCCTATGCCGGCTCTAAGTTGAGGTGTAACAAAACCACCGAGGAAAATACTTTCTACACCGGGGGCTAACTCATCCACCATATTGGTGATTTTTGAGTAGTTAAGATTTATGTCCCAGGTAAAATCTTTTGTGCGAACCGGAGTTAAATTAAGAACAAACTCATGTCCATCGGTATGCACAGAGCCTCCATTCATAACCAAACTGCTTGCGCCGGTTGATCCTGCAAGAGGAACTGCGAAGATTTGATCTTTCACATTTTGACGAGAATAGGTATAATCAATTCCAATTCTGTTTTGGAATAGCTGTAATGTTGCTCCGAACTCATAAGATTTTGTGTTCTGAGGTCTTAAGGTTGGGTCATACAACACTGAATATGAAACATAAGAGTTTACGCCACCTACGGGATAAATAATAGGATCAGTTGTCCAGAAGCCACCGCCATATCCCGGTTTAACAAAATAGTTGTTCAGGTATGTTCCTGCTTGTCCAACTTCAGCGTATGAGGTTCTGAGTTTAGCAAACGTTATCCAATCTGCTTCTTTTACGAAATCTAATTCACTAACAATGAATCCTAAAGAAGCGGAAGGATAAAAGAATGAACGATTGCCCCTCGGCATGGTTGAAGCTATATCGTTTCGTCCGGTTACACCAAAGAATATCATATCTCTCCACGAAAGATCTAAATTGGAAAAGAAACCTACTGTTCTATTTCTTGATTGAGATTCACTGGCTGTAACAGTGTTTGCATTATTTATGTGATTCCATCCTCCAAAGTTGAAATCCGTACCATTTTGGCTGTAGCTTTTGCTGTTAGAATGGTTAACCTCATTACCTAACAGAGCGTTAAAACGAAAATCTTCGTTGATGTGCCAATCAAAAATAGCAGTTAACAATGAGTTGTAAACATTGCGGGTAACTCCATAATTATCCATTACACCTTTTTTGCCTTTTGACCCATAGCCAAAAATGTCTTGGTAGTGTGTAGTATATGTATCCAGACCAAACTGATATTTTACATTCAAGTTTAATGCATCGGTCAATGCTGTTGCGTACTGTAAATAGCTGTTGCCAAAGAAACGACCGGTTTTTTCATTGAATGTGTTATTTTCTGCAACCCAATAGGGGTTGTCGAATGTAAGAGACCTGTAATATATTTGAGTGTACGGGTCGCCAGGTACATGGAAGGGAATTCCTTTCAAATCGTAACTTGCAGGAGCTCCTAAAACTCCGGCTAGTGAGCCATCATTTGCGCCTGATAATTTATCAATTTCCGTTGATGCGTAATTAGCCGAGAAGCCCAATGTGAAATGATCATTGAGTTTGCTTTCAGCAGCCGCTTTAGCATTTACACGATTCATGCCGGTATTCAAAGCTATACCTTCCTGGTCTGTGTAGCCAAGTCCGAGAGAAAAATTAAGTCTTTCTGTGGCTTGACTAACGTTGATGCCAGTAGTAGAAGTGTGGCCGGTTTGATAATATTCATCCCAGTTATTGTAAATTTGCGGGATAACCCAAGGGTCTAAGCCAGCATTAGCGCGTTGTGGTACGTAATACATGCCTTTGTACTTTGTAGCATCATTTTCATTTCGAGCATTTGCAACGTTACCTCCATAATTTTTGTCATTTGGTAAATCCGTCATTTTTGGTCCCCATGCCATAGAGCTGTTTGGACTGTATGCACGATTCACTCCTTGTGCCCATGTAGTTTGGTAATCAGGAGTTCTTGAAACTTGTTCAAAGCTGGTTGTTTGACTAATGGAAATAACCGGTTTACCTTTTGCAACTCCTCTTCCGCTTTTTGTAGTAATAATAACTACACCGTTTGAAGCTCTTAATCCATACAATGCGGCTGCGGCCTGACCTTTTAATACGTTAATACTTTCAATGTCATTCGGATTTATGTCTAATGCGCGATTTGAAATATCTGCTCCAGTAACACTACTACCCGTACTGTATGCGGCAGTACTCGAAATTGGCATCCCATCAACAACGTACAACGGTGTATTGTCGCCTGTGAATGAACGTGCACCTCTAATCACGATTTGAGATGATGCTCCGGGCATACCACTTGTTGTCTTAATATCAATACCGGATACTTTCCCCTGAAGAGCTTTTGCTAAATCGGCTGTTCCTGTACGTTGCAAGTCTTCAGATTTTACATCTTGTACGGCATAGCCTAATGCTTTTCTTTCTCTTCTAATACCTAATGCAGTTACCACAACCTCCTCTAATAACTCTGAGTCTGGTAAAAGAGTTATGTTTACTGTAGGACTAACGGGGACCTCTTGTGTGATCAATCCAACATACGAAACAACTAGCGTTCCACCTGTCGGTGCCGATAAATTGAAAATGCCATTAAAGTCAGTCACTGTCCCTTGCGAAGTTCCTTTTACTTGAATGGTTGCACCGATAACGGGTTCACCTGCTTCATCCGCCACTGTCCCTCTCACTTGAGTTTGAGCAACGACAATCCCTATTCCCATAAAGAACAGGGCTAAAAACACAGTTAGTTTTCTTTTCATAAACTCTACTTTTAAATTAAACAAT
>CAYMDE010000124.1:0-3071 GCA_964389115.1 uncultured Paludibacter sp.
TCATGGTTTCGCTGCGTAAAACAACATAGTTCGCATTACTGTTAACGAACAGGTTTAACCAGGGCAACCCACGGTAATTACCGAAAAGGTTTACTCCGAATTGCTTGTTCTTACCAATATTGTCGTATGTTATTTCCTGAATTGTTCCACCTTCACGAATGAATGAATATTGCTCAATGGCATTGTTCACAAAGTTGTAAGCCAATTCAGCATTGAGATTGAACTTTGCAGTAAAGCTGCTGTATCCTAATGTAATGGCATGACTCCTTTCAGGGTCGAGGTCGGGATTTCCATAATTAATATAATTGGGATCACGCCTATCCACATAAGGATTCAGGAAACCAATTCCCGGCCTTTGAATGCGGTTGTTGTATCCTAACTTCATATTCTTCATTTCAGTTATCCGATAGGTAAGGATAGCAGAGGGGACCAAAGCACCGTAGTTGGTGGAGAAATTTCTATCCGCCTCATTGAAACGAGCTTCGAGCCAGGTAAATTCATATCGAATACCTGCTTTCAAGCCCCACTTATCCACATTTCCGGTATAGCTAAGATAGGATCCAAGTATATCCTGATTATTACTGAAAGATGATATGCTGTCGAAAGTAATCAATGGTTCAAAAGGATAGGCATTGTCATAGTTAAAATAACGATGCGATTCATCTGTTTCACTGCTATTCAGTCGGAGAATATACTTCGCGCCGGTTTCGAGCGTATGACCTTTAGCTACGGGAACAGTATAATCGGCCTGAAAAGTATGTTCATTGGTTGCAGCCACATTGTTGCTCTTGCTCCACTGAGCGAGTCCGGGTTGAGGAAGCAATAAATAATCAGGATTGAGGGTGTTGGTCGATTCAAAGTTGCTGTTGTTGGGCGTGTTACTCAGTCTGTACGAAAGGGTTAACAGCTCACTCTTATTCCTTTTAAACGATCGCTGATAGTCAACACCAAAATCGGTTCCTCCCCAGGTAACTTTGTTTGTATTTCTCTGATTATATACGAAAAGGGGATTCATGTCGGCATCAAAGTTTTCGGTTAATGCCGTTGTTAAACCATCAGGGCGACCATATCTCCGGTTGAATGTGAGGGTAACCAGGTTCAGACTGTCATGCTCATAACTAAGCTGTGCGCTTCCGAATTGCATGGGCGACTCATTGATAACAGTTGCAACCTGCTTTCCGAATGGATAGGGCGCTCCGGGGAGGTAATTCTCGCGTTCGGTAGTTGTAATAACCGGGAACTGTTTATTATGGCTGTAATTAAAATTTCCTGAGAAACTGAACTTTCCCTGTTGCAACACCAGATTAAGACCACCACCCAGCGACCCTCTTGAAGAACCCTGGGCACTTACTGTTGCGGAATAACCCTGAGCAGAAGATTGCTGCATGGTTATAATATTAATAATTCCACCAATACCCTCGGCATCATAACGGGCACCGGGCTCGGTTATAACTTCAATGCTTTTCACCATGCTTGCAGGTATGCTTTTCAGTATCATCCCCGGATTTCCACTGAAAAGCTGTGTTGGTTTTCCGTTCAGGTGATACACAAAATTGGAAGCTCCTTTTAGTTGTACATTATCCTGTCCATCGACTGTAACCATGGGAACCTTGCGTAACAAGTCGAGCACCGTTGAGGTTTGCGATTCAGGATCCTGCTCAGCATCATAGGTAATTCTATCTGCTTCGGAACGAATGATCGGACGTACTGCCACTACATTAACTTCACTGATTGTTTGATCGGTATTCCCAAGTTTTAATGTCCCTAAACTTGCATGTCTGTTCGACTCAGTAACTTCGAAGGATCGTGTATAAGGCTGTTTCCCTACAAAGGACACTACAAGAATATAGCTTCCGGGCGACCGAAGGTTGCCACTAAAATTTCCATCGGCATCGCCGGCAAAACGGGTTACTACTTGCTGAGGATTATCCTGCATGAGAATTGCACAAGTTACGTAAGGTAGCGTTTCGAGGGTAAGTGAGTCTATCGCTTTACCTGAAACTTGAAAATTCTGTTCATTTTTATTCGCACTGAGTATAAATACAGATACAAAACAGAGGGCAGTAATAAGGCTTCTTTTCATCATCTAATAACATATGAATAATTATAGGTAACATTAAAAGTTCAGTAGAACAAAACAGCCGCAAATGTATAAAACAAATTCAATTTCTCAAAGAAAACAATAAAAAAAGTGACCCATTAACTGAGTCACTTTAGTCTATTCCTTTTTGACATTGACTTTACTGTACCTGAATTTTTCGAACAATAACGCCCATATTTCCGGTCATCCTCAATATATAATGCCCCGGAGGAATGCTAAGATCAGTTTCATACCTGTTTTCTCCGGCTGAGAAATCTGCCACGAACGACTGCACAGCCATACCCTGAATATTATAAAGATTAAACTCTACCCTGCCCTGGCTCTCCATATTAAAACTCGCAACTAATCTGTTATCGTGAACAAAAGCGTTTAGATTAACTGCATTCTCCATGACTGCAGCTACTGAAGTTGCAAACTCTTCACCACTTACCACAAGCGTACGGGTTATACCACCTGCGCTTGTAAATTCAATCACCTCGTCAGTAAATGTACGTGAACCATCAAATTCTGCAATAAGTATAACCGCGGCATTCGAGTTAATTTCATCGGATGTCACTACGGGCTTATTAACTGTAATGCCTGCCGGCAATTTCACATTGATATCACCACGGATATACTTACCTTGCAATGCAAGTGTTCGGGTTTTATTATTTTGAGAGAAAGTCAGGCTGCCCGGTATAACAGACAATTCTTCAGGCAAGTTGATTCCCTCTTTCACCTCAAAATTGGCTATGGCACCCATGATTCCACCGCTATTGGTAAATGTGACAAAATAAGTTCCGTCGGAAGGAACGGTAAATGTCTGTGCCATCTCATACAGTTTAAATCGATCGTTCCTGTGAATTGTTTTATGATGCACCGTAAACATATCACCCTGATTATCCGAGCGGGAATTAATCCCTATGGTGTAAATGGCATGATCACCTCCATTGGCCTGCCAGCCATATAACCCACTGAGTGTATATGTGCG
>CAYMDE010000124.1:3171-4621 GCA_964389115.1 uncultured Paludibacter sp.
TCAGGATTGATGGCATTACACTGAGGATCGGGAGCCAGATTACGATCCGGGAAAAGAGGCCTGAAACAATTATTATAAGCCGGATCAAGCTGATAAACACGTACATAATCCACAAAATAGGTAATGGGGTAATTCGGACGTGTGGGGTCGCCTCCACTATTTCCACCCAGGGCAAGATTCAGCAATACGTAGTGATTACGACTTGTAAATGGATTAGATCCATCAGCATTTATTGTTTTAGCAGTTTCAACGGTATTGAGCAGTTCGCCATTGAGATATAGTTTAATGAACTCCGGAGTCCAGTCCATCACCCAAATATGATATTTATTATCCCAATCAGAATCGCGTGATCTAAAATGCGACATCGCCCATTTTCTTGAGTCCCATATGGCCTGCCAACGCGTTGATGATCCCCATGCAACATTTGCGTGAATGCCATCGCCATAATATTCCATGATATCTATCTCACCATTTGATGGCCATTCGCCCCAGTCTCCAAGCGTCCAAATCGCAGGCCAGGCACCGGTTACAGCAGGAATTTTTGCACGTATTTCAAAACGGCCGTAACGGAAAGAACGTTTGCCACGGGAATGAATTGAAGAGGAGGTATAATCCACATACTGGCGATTTGTTTTCCAGTCGGAACTACCAGCCACATAATTAGGATTATTGAAACGCTCGCGGCGACCTTCAATTTCCAGCGCTCCATTTCGCACGTTGGCATTATCAGTCTGATACCACTGATGTTCATTGTTACGCACAAATCCGGTTTCGTAACTCCAATTGGAAGAAGATGGTTTTCCGGTATAGTTAAACTCATCCGACCATACCAGTTTGTAACCGGGAATTTCACGTGGAGGAGTTGGATCGGGATGGTAGGGACTCACCTGTCCGTACACTAAAACAGCGAATAGATAGCAAAGCAGCGAAAGTGTAAGTTTTTTCATGAGATACTTTATGAATTTATGGGGTCAGAATTTTCATTTTCAAAATAATAATCAGTATACAAAAATACGGTTTTCAAAAAACTGTCAGGATTATAATAAGGTCAAAATAGTTGAAATCCAGCATTCACTAATCTACTTTACTTTTAAAATCAGCACAAAATTCAAATAAAGTAGTCAGCATTTATTTTCTACGTTTCTGACATTTTTTTACTCTATATCCATTTTTGGTCTCTTTACCTTTGTAATCCATATTATATAAAAAACACTCTATCAATTAACAATCTTTTAAAAATTTAAAATCATGAAGAAAATCTACATTTTCCTCGCGTTTGTGTTAGCTGCACTGGTTTTTCCGGTGACACTTCAGGCACAAACTGATGTAACTGCTACGCATTTGACAAATGCGAACTTCAACTCGAATGCGAATTTCAAATTCGACAGTCCGGCGTCTAATCTTGGATCAGCAAATGGCGGAGCCAACATTCAGGAAATTGAAGGCTGGA
>CAYMDE010000125.1:0-4541 GCA_964389115.1 uncultured Paludibacter sp.
CGAGTTACGAGGAGATGGGCGACAAACTGATTCCGGGAATCTGTGGTCAGGTTGACGGATCAGTAATCCCCGGTATGATTGGTTTGGAAGCAGGTCAATCAGCTTTTGGAGATGTTTATGCTTGGTTTAAAAATGTCGTGGCATGGCCGGTAACAAATATCTTATCCAAAAGCAGTCTAATCGACGAAGAAACCAAACAAAAACTTATTGATGAAACTCTGGATCAGATTGTTCCCGTGTTATCGGTTGAAGCAGCTAAAGTGCCTGTAAGTGAATCAACTATACTGGCAACCGACTGGATGAATGGCCGTCGTACGCCCGATGCCAATCAGTTAGTGAAAGGAACCATCACCGGTTTGAATCTTGGAAGCTCAGCTCCCCTGATTTTTCGTGCATTGGTCGAAGCCACTGCTTATGGATCAAAGGCTATCGTTGATCGCTTTATCGAAAATGGTGTTGAAATTAAGGAAATCATCGGTATCGGTGGTATTTCGTTGAAATCTCCATTCGTGATGCAGACCATGGCCGATGTGCTCAACATGCCGATTAAGGTTGCCAAAGCCGAGCAGGCATGTGCATTTGGAACAGCCATGTTTGCCGCCGTAGCAGCAGGGGTATATGCTAAGGTGGAAGATGCACAGGCAGCAATGGGTATGGGCTTCGCTCATGAGTACTATCCGAATGCTGAAAATCATCAGTTGTATCAGGAGTTATATCAAAAATATGTGGCTTTAGGTAAGTGGACTGAAGAGAATCTATTCAATAAATAAACTGCAATAAGCAGTAAACAAGAAACCGCCGGGCAAGTAAAGTTGTTCGGCGGTTTTTATTGAAAAAAATACATGTTCATTATGTATTGCCCGGATTATATTTGTACATTTGCACACTGCTTAAATAATACAACTTTAATATCTTAATATTATGAATAAGAAAATCTATTTTTGGCCATTTCTTTTGTTTTTGATGATAGCAATGGTTTCCTGTGAGCCTGTTGAGTACAATAAATTGATCAGGAAAGATGTACTTAAAGGTTTTGCTCAGAAGGGACCTTTTATCAGTGGTAGTTCGGTAACTGTTTCGGAACTCGACAGTGCATTTAATCAAACCGGCAGGGTGTATTCAACCACAATTGATGGCGATGCAGGGTTGTTTGAATTGAAAAACTTTGAGCTTGTTTCACCTTATGTTTTACTGAAGGCTGATGGTTATTATTTCAATGAAATAAGCGGTCATATTTCGCAAAGTCCGCTTACCCTTTACACCCTGGCTGATGTCAGTGATGTTAGTACTGTTAATATCAATGTGCTGACGCATCTGGAGAGAGGGCGCGTTGAATATCTTATCTCCGAACAGGGAATGACATTGGCACAGGCCAAGAAGCAGGCACAGACTGAAGTTTTGAATATTTTCAATCTGCAAATTGAGAACGATTCAGTTTCGGAAAGTATTGTGATACACGGAAGTTCTGTGAATGACGCTGTTCTTTTGGCTGTTTCGTGCATCTTACAGGGCACACTTACTACTGCTGAAATGACAGAGCTGATGTCGAAGATTGTGGCTGACATCAAAACTGATGGTGTTTTAAATAATTTGTCGTTGGGTTCAGCGCTACTTGATAATGCCCGTTTGATAAATAAAACCCAAATCAGACTCAATTTGGAGCAGAAATATGCAGAGCCTGATTCGCTGGATCGGGTGATTCCGGATTTTGAAAAGTACATCGACGATTTTATCTCCAAGACAAGCTTTACGCCCGTGAAAATAATCACATACCCTGCGGAAGGAGATCAGGGACTGAATCTTTTACATGATACAATTACTGTGATTGAACCTAATCAGTTTTATAGTCTTAAGGCAGAGTTGCCAATCGGAACATCACTCAGGGTTCGGATTAAAGACGGAATTTGGTCGTATGTTGCTTTGCCTGCACCACTTAACTGGACTGCTTCTTTGTATGATAATGTTGAGAAATCGCAGTGGTTCACCGTTGGTGAGGCGGGAGTAAGTAATAATCTATCCATCACTTTTCCAAATTCAGGAGATGTTACGGTTGAGTACTATGAGAATCAGGCTGCAACTCCGACAATATCCAAAGTTATTTCTGTGAAAGATGCAAACGTGCCGACCAATCCGTCAAGTGAATTTGCATTCCCGTATTGGAGTGAATTTATGAGTTATTATAATATACTGAGCGATTCATTAAGTTCGACCTATGCGGGTAAGGTTTATTCCATGCGTGCACATATCCCCGCTGGAAAAACGCTCAGGGTTGTGCTGAAAGGGGATGGTCATTACTGGGTTCCCGAGGCAGATGGGAAGAATCAGGGCTGGACTGCCAGTTCGTATAATGCAGTCACTAAGAGTCAGGAGTTCACAGGTTCGAATCAGGTGTGCGATATGGGTATTGTAATTTTTGGAACCACTTCGATTGAATTTTATGAGAATGAAAGTACTACTCCCTTCAAAGTGAAGCAATTGAATTGAAGTAGAAAAGAGGAATAATATTAATTGAAAGCAGTAGTAAACATTAGTTTATTGCTGCTTTTTCATTTTTTGAAAGGATAGAAAGTTTGAGAAAGCAACCCGGATTCAAACAATACTGCAAAGTTAAATATTCTTAATTGCATCTTAATGTGTAATGCAAATCCAAAAATTCTTCAGACTTTTGTGATATCAAAATGATATCATATTAGTTTCAATCATTCTCTTTAAATAATAACATTATGAAAACAAAAGAAGAAGTTTTCTCAGGAGTTAAACTGGCGGGAATTCCCATGCTGGTTTTCAACATTTTATTTTTGGTTGGTATCGTAGCGCTGTTTGTATGGGCGGTAGGTAATGAGGATATTAATCCGGTATTAAAAACTGTCATCATCATTGCTGATCTGGTGTTGTTTTTACTAAACACATTGTTCTGGATGGGTTTCATGCAAATTGAGCCCAACGAGGCGCGTGTCATGATTTTCTTCGGAAAATATGAGGGCACAGTAAAGGAAAATGGTTTTTTCTGGGTGAATCCGTTTTTCAACAAAAGTAAACTAACTTTGCGAGCCAGAAATCTGGATGCGGAGCCTATCAAGGTTAACGACAAAAATGGTAACCCGGTGATGATTGGTTTGGTGGTTGTTTGGCGTGTTTCCGACACTTACAAGGCTGCCTTCAATGTAGATACCGGAACGTTCAGTCCGGTGCAAATAAGCACCTCAGGGTCGGGTAGTGTGAATATGATGAATGCTGTTGCTCACAAAATGAATGCGTACGAAAACTTTGTGAAAGTGCAGAGCGATTCGGCTTTACGTAATGTGGCAGGTTTGTATGCCTATGATCAAACCGGAACAGATAGTGAGCAGGAGTTAACTTTGCGTTCGGGAGGAGATGAAATCAATGAAATCATGGAAAAACAATTGGGCGAACGACTCTCGATTGCCGGAATTGAAGTGGTTGAAGCGCGCATCAATTATCTGGCTTATGCTCCTGAAATTGCAGCCGTTATGTTGCGTCGTCAGCAGGCAGATGCCATTATTGCAGCCCGAGAAAAAATTGTGGATGGTGCTGTTGGAATGGTGAAAATGGCCTTGAACAAACTGCGTGAGGAAGCTGTGATCGAACTGGATGAGGATAAAAAAGCTGCCATGGTGAGCAATCTGCTCGTTGTGTTGTGTAGCGACGAAAATGCACAGCCGGTGTTGAATGCCGGTACGCTGCATCAGTAGTGTTGCATGACTACGATTTATCTTATGTAGAATTTGATTTTTATTATTATGCCCAAAGAAACAAAGACCAAAAACTTTATTTTGAGAATCGACTCCGAAACAATGGAAGCCATCGAGAAATGGGCTGCCGATGAGTTTCGGAGCACGAACGGGCAGATTTTGTATTTGCTTGATCAGGCGCTGAAAAAGAGTGGCCGTAGTCGGAAAAAATGATATATATAAATCATCTATAATACTATTGATGCTATCAGTTTGCAGGGTTTTATGAAATGCTTTTACTTTGCAGTACGAAAAGAAAAAAAGAAAGTAGTTTCAAAACGAATTAAGGTAGTTTTTTAAGGTATTAGATTTTGGTTTAAAAGAAGGGAAGAGAGGCAGTGATGTCTCTCTTTTCTGCGTTTTGGATAGAAACTAAACTTTTTTATATAACCGATGTTTATGTCCACATGAAGCATTTGCACAACATTTATAGTCGCGAAGATTTACTGAAGCAGCGACTGGCTGAGAATTTCAAACGTAAAACAGTGTCGTTTTACAGGTATGTTATTATTGAAAATCCGCAGGAGTGGCGCGATAAATTGTATGCCGACTGGTTTACAATGGGCGTGTTGGGCAGGGTGTATATTGCCCGCGAAGGGATTAATGCCCAGATTTCTGTACCTGAACACCAGGTGGAAGCTTTTGTGAATTATCTCGACCAAACACCTTATTTTGCCAATATGCCTTTGAAATGGGCGGTGGAAGACAGCGATTTATCATTTCTGAAACTGAAGCTGAAAGTCCGGAAGAAGATTGTGGCTGATGGTCTGCCCGATGGCACTTTCGATG
>CAYMDE010000126.1:0-4331 GCA_964389115.1 uncultured Paludibacter sp.
ACTGTGTTGGTTAGCAGCGGTGCAACACTGAGCGGAACAGGAACCGCATCAGGAGCAGTGCAGATAAATACAGGCGCAACAATTACTGCCGGAGCAAGTGATACGAGCACAGGCAACCTGAAACTCGGAAGTAATTTGGTGATACGCACCGGAGGACGAATGTTAATCAAAACGATAGGCACTCAAAACGACAGAATTTCTGTCAGCGGTGGTATTCAACTAAGTGGTACCCTGGAAATGGTTAACCTGGGATCGGCATACGTTGCAGGCAGAGCATATACCATTTTCAGCTCCAATGGAAATGTAACGGGTGAATTCGAAAATATCGAACCTGAAATCCCGGGCGAAGGACTTGTATGGAATGTGTCGAGAATCAACGAAGGAGTTATTTCAATCGATAATGCCACCAGTATTCAGAACAGATACAGCTTGCCTGTCGAAGTCTATCCAACAACAACAAATCATTTTCTGAACATCAGAAATAATGGTCAGTTGAATGAACTGAAGATTGAACTAAGGTCTCTTACCGGTATGCTAGTTATCAGTGAAACTATCAGCCACCATGAATACAAAATGGATATCAGTGCCATTGAATCAGGATATTATCTCTTACATCTTAGATCCGGCGAACAATCAAAGGTGGTGAAAATTATTAAAAACTAAAAAACTCACAATTATATGTATCGTTCTATCATTGTTTCTCTCTTTTTATTTGTATCGGTAAGTTTTCAAACTTTTGCCGGCAAACCGGATTTTAAAGGCAATAACCGACAGAAGCTTAATTTCAATTGTGAATGGTTATTACATGTTGGAGATTTGGAGAGTGCCCAAATCATCGGTTTCAACGATAGAAACTGGAAAAAGATTACACTTCCGAGGGCATTTAACGAAGACGAAGCTTTTAAACTGGCAATCGACAAGCACACCACATCCATCATGTGGTACAGAAAGCACTTCAGGATACCTTCATCAGCGAGAGGCAAGAAAGTGTTTCTCGAATTTGAAGGCATACGATTCGGTGGTGAATTTTTCATCAATGGCAAGTCGATAGGCATGCACGAAAATGGTGTCATGGCTGCCGGTTTTGACATAACAGACTATCTCAATGCTCCGGGCAGAAACAATGTGATCGCAATCAGAATCGACAATTCGTGGTCGTACCGCGAACGGTCAACCAACTCAACCTGGCAATGGAACGACCGTAACTTCAACGCCAATTACGGTGGTATTCCGAAAAATGTTTTCATGCATATCACTGATAAACTTTATCAGACTCTTCCATTATATAGCAATCTGAAAACTACAGGTACATATATTTATGCCCGCGAAATTAACACAACGCGCCGGTCAGCGACCATACATGCCGAAACGGAAGTACGCAATGAACATAATACTGAAAAAGAGTTCAGATACGAAGTGCATATCGTCGATATGGAAGGCAGGCTGGTTAAACATTATGGTGGTCAAAACACTACACTAGCATCCGGCGCGACTGAAATTGTGAAGGCACAGGTAAGACTGGACAATATTAACTTCTGGAGTTGGGGACATGGATATCTTTATGATGTCTATACAACTTTATACCTCGACAACAAACCTGTCGATGTTGTTCGAACACGTACCGGATTCAGAAAAACAGAATTCAGGAATGGCATTTTTAAGCTGAACGACAGGGTAATGCAACTTAAAGGATATGCACAGCGCACCAGCAACGAATGGCCATCGGTAGGCATGTCGGTTCCCGCATGGTTAAGCGACTACAACAATGGCCTGATGGTGGAAAGCAACGCCAATTTAGTTCGATGGATGCATGTAGCCCCCTGGAAACAGGATGTGGAGTCGTGCGACAGGGTTGGATTATTGCAGGCAATGCCCGCCGGCGATGCTGAAAGAGACGTAGAAGGTCGCAGATGGGAACAAAGGGTTGAACTTATGCGCGATGCCATCATTTACAATCGCAACAACCCGAGTATCATATTTTATGAAGCCGGTAACAAAGGAATCAGTGAAGCTCATATGGCCGAGATGGTTGAAATGAGAGACCTTTACGATCCCTGGGGCGGAAGAGCTATGGGAAGCAGGGAAATGCTTGACAGTCAGATTGCAGAATGGGGAGGCGAAATGTTATATATTAATAAATCCGGGCGACTTCCCTTCTGGGCAACAGAATACTGCAGAGACGAGGCTTTGCGTAAATACTGGGACGATTACTCTTATCCGTATCATAAAGATGGCGATGGACCACTTTACCGCGACCAGGATGCCAGTGCGTATAACAGAAACCAGGACTCGTATGCGGTAGAATTAGTTCGCCGCTGGTTCGATTATTTCCGTGTTCGTCCCGGAACTGGCCGAAGGGTTAGCTCGGGAGGTACCAACATCATCTTTTCAGATACGAATACACACTATCGTGGTGAAGAAAATTACAGGCGGAGCGGAGAAGTTGATGCCATGAGAATTCCAAAAGACGGATTCTTCGCGCATCAGGTAATGTGGGATGGATGGGTTGATATTGAAAACTATCGCACACATATCGTTGGTCACTGGAACTATAAATCCGGAGTTCAAAAAGATATCTTTGTTGTTTCATCAGGCGAATCCGTTGAATTGTTTGTTAATGGCAAATCGAAGGGGAAAGGTGTAAGAAAATACCACTTTCTCTATACTTTCCCTCAAATTGTATGGGAACCGGGAACCATCGAAGCAGTTAGCTATGATGCTTTAGGAAAAGAAGTTAGTCGCCATACACTTTACACAGCCGGCGAACCACATGCTATAAAACTCACGCTGATGCAGGCTCCTGATGGGTTCAAAGCTGATGGCGCCGACCTGGTATTGGTCGAGGTGGAAGTGGTCGATAAAGATGGAAGAAGATGCCCACTGGCAAATCACATGATTTCATACGACCTTCGAGGTCCCGCCGAATGGCGTGGAGGTATCGCACAAGGTCCGGATAACTACATCCTCGCAAAAGAATTCCCTGTTGAATGTGGTGTTAACAGGATGCTTATCCGTTCAACAAACAAAAGCGGCAGAATTCAGCTACATGCAAGTGCAGAAGGTTTAAGTCAGGCCAGTTTGCAGTTCAACTCCATCCCTGTAAAACAAACACACGGAATTTCCGAATATATCAGCGAAGAGCATCAGCCCTCCCAATTCAAAAGACCAGCTATTATTGGTGGTGAATCGTTCCGCGAAAGTCGCAGACAAGTTGAAATCATTGATGCTATCACAGAAATCAATCAGGACAAAGCAAGAAACAGCTATGATGACAATGAAAGAACTGAATGGACGAACGATGGTCGTTTGCGTACCGGTTGGATAACCTACGAACTTGAACGTGATGCTGTGGTTTCCGAAATTGATTTAAAACTTACCGGATTCAGAATGAGAAGCTACCCAATACAGATTTTCGTTGATGATATTGAAGTCTTCAGGGGTGAAACAGATAAAAACCTGGGTTATATTGGCATCCCTGTCAAACCAACAAAGGGTCGTTTTGTGAAAATACAGCTTATTGGTCTTACAACGGATAATGATGTTTTCAATCAGATCGTGGAACTGGCAGGTCATATTGAGCTCGACCTGTTCCGCGACCCGAATGCAGCAGATGCACGTGGTCAGCTAAGAATTATAGAAATTGATGTGTATGAGGCAGTAGAATAAAAACAACATACAATCAATAACAAACCTGAGTTCAGTGATTCTTTTCTATTGAGAAATGCCATCGAACTCAGGTTTTAAATAATAGGAGAGCGTATTCAGCGCGTCATGGCTTCTACCATTTCCCGGAACCACCGACTGCCAAACTGTAATCCGAGTACCTTATAAGCTTCAGTCGCTGATCGATCCATATTCAGTTGCATTCCTTTGAGTGAAGGTATTCTGGCGGTATATCGAATGTTTTCATCCCTGTCAATCAAAACAATATCACCGCGAAGTTCGGTTGTGTAAATACCGCCCACCTGACTTAATACTTTTGTGTTTGTCTCGATAAAAGCAGTAAAATCAGCATCACCTTCAGCTATAACAAAACCATTCATCACACTGAGGTCTGTAAGAATTTTTGTCAGCATACTTTCTTTCACAGGCCTCCCATCAACCATTTCCTTTAATTCGAAACGAATGGCAGGCTTTCTGATTTTCACAGGAATAGTAACAGTTGGAACAGGGATATCCAATATCGCTCTGCGCACCACGAAATCGGTGCCCGACTCTTGCAATACCCTGTCAATATCAGGGCTAACAGTTATTCTTTCTGCATTTTGTCTGGAACGAATCACGGGCAACTCAAATTGCACCTCGCCCGATTGGTTGGTTAAACGCACAGG
>CAYMDE010000127.1:0-4325 GCA_964389115.1 uncultured Paludibacter sp.
TACCATTCAGGTCATAAACCGATAAGGTGGTTGGTTTAGTGATGCCGTTCGGATAGTCAACGGTCAAAACATCGCGAACAGGCACCGGTCTGATCGACAAAGGAGTGTTTGTGTTTTGCTCATCGACTGATGTAAGTATGCCTGCAAGCACTCCCACCTCATTAGCCGAAAGGGCATAATTGTATATCCTGAAATCGTCGATGCTGGCACCCAACATAGGATCGCTGAACTGGCTGCGACCGATATAATTCAGGATTGGTTTGAAATCGTTCGGACTGATACTGATGCTTTCTGACTGGTCAACAGCCACACCATCCACATACAACACAGCTTTATCCTTTCCAAGTGTTACAGCCACATGTACCCAACGGGCTACTGCTAACATGGCAGTACCGTTTAATTGTTGCTCATCGCCTCCGTTCTTAATAGCAAAACGAACTCTTCCATTTCCAGCCCGTGGTGTGAGGAACAAATATGAATCGTTTCCATTTCCGAAATCGAAAACACGTTGCCACATTGTACCTCCACGCCAGTAAATCCAGGTAGCTATCGTTATCTCATCATGATTAGCAATATAGGATGGTAATTGAATAAATGGATTCGCTGTTGTTAGATTCATTGCTTTAGAGCCAATTTTACCGGCCACATAAGTAACATTGCCAACAGCAGCAGCGTGGTTCAAATGCTTCGAGCTATCAAGCAGGTTATCTTCGAATGACAAGAGGGTTATTAAATCTTGTGCTCCGGTAGCAGTAGCTGATACCTCAGCGGAATATTCGGATCGGTTCAGTGTTTTATCCACAGCCCTGATTACATAGAAATACTCTTTGCCAGCTAATGCTGTATTATCCACATAGGCATGAGTTGTAACATTACGGGCTATGGTGTAATATGGTCCACCTGCCGAATCAGTACGGAAAATATGATATCCAGCCACATCAGGTTCGTTGTTGGCATCCCACTCAAGCCGAACAGAAGCTGCTTCTCCTGAGGCGGAAAGGTTAGCTGGAGCTGCGGGGGCATCGAACTCCACGACTGCATCGATGGGGATGAATCTCCAATGTTGGCCATGAATCCCGGCCGGGTCTCTTTGTTGCACATTGGCATTGTTGGCCGTGCTGTTGTTCTGCACTTCGAGACATTTTGCACTATGGCGACTGCGGATATAAAACCAGCCATCACCAACATATTCGAGATACCACTGCTGGTTACCACCTTTGGCATCGTTCCATGCGATGATGTTGGCATTGTTGTTTAAAGACCAGTTATATACATCGAGCGACATGCCACCGTGAACTGCAGTAATAGAGAAATAACTGAAATCTCCACCGATACGGGAATCTACAGGTGTAACATTCTATTGCTGAGAGTTTGCATAGGTGTAGGTTCCCTGGTTTACATTGGTGCCGGCATTTGCTGAACCACCCTGTAACTGCATTACCATGCCGCTATTGCGGTTAACCAACACATACCTTCCATTGATTACTGGCTGTATGTCGTCGCCCCAGGTAATGTTTACAACTCTTTCAGCATTGGGTTGATTGACATGATAACCGGTACCCCCCGGCATTGGCAGTGTGTACTCCCGTTGCGGTCCGTGTCCATCGTAAAATACATCCTTTTCACGGGAAATAAAACGATAAGTTGTATTCGTGGCCTGACGTTCTGAAGCACCTCCGAAAGCTTGAATTTTTCCATCCGGATGTCTATATACAGCAGCCACAGTCCAATTTGGTCTGTGCTCGGCATAACCCAACCTTCTTCCAAAACTGGCTTTTACAAATTCACCTCTGGCATACTCCGCGGTTCCCCACCATATTCCTGTTTGCATACCATATTCTACACCTACAATAGCTTCCATTACATTGTGTAGCTCATCGTTTGTAGCGTGATGGCCGTTGGCTCTAACCGTTTGAAAAAACTGTGCGTAATTATCGAAATTACCCGCAAGCTGATGTGTATTTCCTTCATCAAGACGACTTTTCAGAAAATTATACCAGGGTAATGCCTGATCTGTATTCAGTGTATTCCCTCCTGAAATGCGAATTGTATCAAATCTTGGATTCTTTCTAAGCTCACCGGCAATATTAAAAAAATCCTGCATCGTACCTTGTCCTACCGCTGTGTAATCAGGCTCATTAAAGGGTGCAATTGAAACCACCCTGCGACCTCTTTCCTGAACTCTGCGAGTTGTAACATCCATAAGTGCAGCCCAGTTTGCAGCGTTTCCGGCATACCAGCTATAAACACTTGGGTGATCGCAGTTTAGCATAACTGTGGCATGTGGTCCGACTAAATTGACCAGGTTTAATCTCGTGTTAAGCCAATTTATTTGTTCTGATTGCAGGTCGCCGTTTACCAAAGGTAGGGTTGGTTGAAACGAAGCCCTCACGATACTAATCCGTTCGGCTCCCATGAAAGCAATACCCCGACGCATGTTATCCTGACTTGGCCAGGCGGTGTCCAAGCCCCAAATGATAGGTGTGGGTACCCCCGAATCAGAGACATTATAATATAATGTTCGATCTGGAACAGGGTGGGCGCTGAAGAAGTTTGCTGCACTCGTTGCCGGTGTTTCGGATTGAGCTTTTTGGGCTGATAATGAGCCTAAAATAAATAATAAAGTGATAAATAAGTAGTGGTTTTTCATGATACATATTTTAATTTGTGCAAACATATTCATATGTAGAAACAAAAAGTATCACAATTCATTCATAAAACATGAAAAATCGTTTAGAAATTTCAACACCAATCACACTTTGATTATTCTACCGTCAAATCTGAAAACTTTGATGCTGGTTATTTTTATCTTCTCAAAATCAGGGTGTAAGGGGTTAATCAGAAAGTTGTAGTCGCCTTCAGTTATCACAGATGGAACCTTCAAAACACAAAATTCTCCCCCGAATATGAATTTGTCTCCCAGCTTCTGTGTTGCCCCCGGATGAGGAAATATATCCCAGTTTTCAGGTAAATCAGCTGCTCTGATTTCAGTAATTTTAATATCATCAGGGATTTCAATACAAATCATCCTGAAATCGTCAGGTAAAGTGGCGAATGTTAAATGAACAGCTACCTCGGCCATGGCGAGTGATCTATTGCCGGCTGTATAAATCATTTCAGTGCCGGGCGAATTCCATCGGGCTCCCTTCAGTGCTGCACCCCTACCTGATAAAGTGTGTGCATATTGTTCGCGTGCAATTCGGAATACTTGCATCTTAAATGAAAATTCCATGACTGATGCGTATCAGCTCACTCATTACCAAATCTTTGCCATACGAATCTTTTAATAGTTCTATAGGCTTCATGTTTGCCAGTGCATAATTCGGAGTATTCAGCCAAAGTTTAAGTTTTTCCATGTCACCAAAAACCTCCATTCCGGTTCTCGTAACCTCCGCCATTTCAATGATTTTCTCAGAATGAATAGGTTTAAAGTTGAAATTTTCGGCGGTTTTATAGCGCTGAAGCGATTTTGTGGACATGTCAAGAAATCCTGCCCAATCGTTTTCTGTAAAGGGGGTGTAAGATTGGATTAAACTAAATAGCGAATAAGGAATACCTGCCCTGATGGTGGTAATGATCATCATCTTATCTTCAAGGAACTCGTCCATGGTGATGTTGCGTTTTTTGCGTAGACGCTGATAAGCTGCTCCTGGCTGACAAACAACAGAATTCAGTTCATGATTCATTTTTCTCTCAATGTAGGATTTGGATTGTGCAGTCATATGCTTTAGTTTTACGGACAAGTGTCCACAAATATATGACAAATTTCCGGAGTTGCAAATTTTTTCTCAGTCGTTAACAAAAAAAACTGCCCGAAGATGATATCTCCGGGCAGTTAAGAATTAAGTATGATAACTCAGAAATGAATTATTTTACATTGATAACTTTTACATTCTTCATTTGACCGCCTGCATTTACCTGAAGGATATAAACACCTTCTGCAGGTAATGTAACGGTTTCAATGCTTCCACCGAGTACTTTACTGGTTATGTGTTTTCCTGTCAGGTCAAATACCCTTACCATTCCTGCTTCACCAGCTGTGTCGATATTTACAAATCCACGTGAAACAGTAGGATATACCCTTACATTGTTCTCGCTGATCACTTCGGTAGAAGTGAAGTCTTTAGTTTCATAAATCGACATAAAGAACGGAGCTGACATTACATCGTTAACAACACTGCTCGAAACAGTAACATAGTGTGTTCCGGTAGTTTTTGCTGTGAAAGTAAAGATGTAATCCTGGCCTCTTCTTTTAACTGTATGTTGTACCGAATCAATTCCAAGCGTGTCTCCCAAATTGGCCTGCATAGTATTAACAGCATACT
>CAYMDE010000128.1:0-4259 GCA_964389115.1 uncultured Paludibacter sp.
AACAGTATCTTTATATCCGGATATAGTTTTAATGCGTTTTTTGTTGCGTCGATACCATTGAGGTAGGGCATGTCAATGTCCATAATCACCAAATCGGGTTTATTGATTTTTATTTTTTCTAAAAAATCCAAACCATGCTCAGCTTCAGCAATGACATGTCCTATTCCCTCATTCTCAATCAACAACTTTAGGCTTTCCCTGAAAAGCAGGTGGTCGTCAACAATTATTATTTTACATAAATCTGCCATATCAAGTTTTATCTGCCTTATACACGACAAAAATACTATGGTTAAATACTAAAGAGTGTATTGTTTCCCCTGAAATTAAGTAGGTGTAAACCCTGAATTTTATATTGGGGATTACACCTATTGATATTTAATTATGGATGTCTCTGCCAGGGTGAGTTTTGTTGTATGATATTATTGTTGTTTCCTTAGTGTTTTATGACACAAGATTATTATTTTTGTGCCACAAAGTAATCTCAGCAGGAGTCTCAGGATAATTATATAAAAAAACATGTCGTGGTTTCACAATCTTTTTAAGTCGTTGCGTTTCAATAATTTTCTGCAAACTGCTGAAGAAAATAAGGAGCCAGCTACGTTGTGCGACATGAAACGCATGCAGGAACTTGAGAGAGAGAATAAGCAATTGCTGCTCGAAGAGGCAGAATTTCATAACGAGCGGGAATATTACAAAGATATTTTTAACAACCAACCTGCCGGTTTATATCGTATGCGGGCGTTTGCTAACGGGAAGTGGAACGTCGAAAACTGGAAAGCAAACAAAGATATTCCTTTTGTAATAGAGTTTGCCAGCGATAAGTTTTATGAAATACTGTTCTGTAGTAAGTCAGATTTAGAAAGTAATCCCGGATTTATTACAACAATGTTTTCGGAATCAGATTTTGAATCTTTTATTGTTGCTAACCAGAAAGCCAACCGAAAACTGATTCCTTTCAGATGGGAAGGTAAAATAACTGTACAAAACAACTCGAAATGGATACGTTTTGAGTCGATGCCGCGTAAACTGGACAATAACGATGTAATATGGACGGGGATTTTGTACGATATCAGTGATAGGAAAAATACTGAAGAGGAACTCAAAAAGAGTCGATTACAACTTGAAGATGTTCTTGTGGGAGCTAATGTTGGCACTTTAGAGTGGAATGTACAAACCGGGAAGGTACGTTTCAATGAAATTTGGGCTAAAAATCTTGGATATACGCTGAATGAAGTTAATATCGGATTGACTCTTTTGGGTGCCAGGGGTTGGAAATACCTAACGCATCCCGACGATATCCCTTACGCAGAAAAAATGCTGCAGAAACATTTTTCAGGCGAATTGCCTTACCATCAGGTAGAAGTGCGAATGCGCCATAAAAGTGGGAAATGGCTCTGGATAAGACAGGAAGGGAAGGTTAAAACATGGACAAAAGAGGGCAAGCCCGAACTGATGTATGGAATCCATACGGATATAACTGCACGCAAAGAGGCGGAACTTACTTTGAGCAGATTGAATGAAGAACTTGAGGAAAGGGTTGCAAAACGTACCCAACAGTTGGAAATTTTAAATACTGAATTGAAATTGACAGAGCAGAAGTTTCGTACTGTGGCCGATTTCTCTTATACATGGGAATATTGGCGGGGTACAGATGGCAAGATTATATTTATGTCACCTTCAGTGGAAAACATAACCGGATACAAGGTGCAGGATTTCGAAAATGATTCGAAATTGCTCGATAATATTGTTTATGCTCCTGATCAGCAGGTTTGGGATACGCATAAAGCTGAGCGGTGCGAATGCATGCAGTCAGAAAAAAGTATGGAGGTTGCGTTCAGAATTGTCACTAAAAATGGCGATATAAAGTGGATTGGCCATTTATGCCGATGCATTACTGTTGAGGGTAAAAACCTTGGAATCCGTGTTTCTAACCGTGATATTACCGATAGCGTGGCAGCAAACAATGCTTTGCTCGATATTACAGTAAAAGTTGAAGAGCTTGAACGAAACCGCTTTTCGCGTGAATTACACGATGGACTGGGGCCGCTGTTGTCAACTGTGAAACTCTATTTTGATTGGTTAGCTGACACCGATGATGCTGTGAAACGTAAAATGATTATCCAAAAAGGTGGTTATTGTATTGAAACAGCCATTGAAACAGCACGTGAACTTGCCAGGGGCATGGGGTCGCAAATGCTTATAAAACTTGGTTATGTGGCTGCGATAAATCAGTTTGTTGAAAGGATTAACGATACTGATAAAATTGAGATTGAGTTTAATACAAATACTCACAAACGGTTCAACGATTTTATTGAGACTATCTTGTATCGTATAAGTACGGAGCTTATCAAGAATACACTTACATACGGAAATGCGACCAGAATCGAAATTGATTTTCGATTCGTAGAGCAAAATAACGAGATTATCTTCGATTATCGCGATAATGGGATTGGTTTCGATATTGATAAAATCGGCTCAAACGGTGGTGGATTGGGTATTCTTAACATACAACAAAGAGTGAAGATTCTGAGAGGAAATCTTGAAATGGACTCAAAACCGGGCGAAGGGTCAAGGACTTACATACGAATTCCCGTTGAGAACTAATGCTAAACAAATCATACTGAAAATGAACAAAATAATAATTGTAGATGATCACTCATTGTTTCGTGAAGGCATCAAATTGCTTATTGAGAACGAACAGTTAGGTTGTATCGTTGCAGAGGCTGAAAATGGGAGTGTATTTCTGGAACTGCTTAACTCACATCAACCGGATTTAGTCATCATGGATATTGAAATGCCTGTAATGGGCGGACTGGAGGCTATTCGCAAAGCATTATCCATTTATCCAAATCTCAGATTTTTGGTGCTTACGATGCTCAATGAGAAAACAAACTACAACGATATTGTTTACGCTGGTGCAATGGGATTTGTACTTAAAACTGCAGGAAAAAAAGAATTCGAACGAGCGATAAATACCATCATTTCAGGAGAAAGTTATTTCTCTGCTGAAATGCTTCGACAAATGTTGGTTAGTTCGACCAAAAATGAAAATAAAGAAGTGTTTGAAAAAGAGTATGTTCTAAGCAGCAGGGAGCAGGAAGTACTTAAACTTCTATGCGAGGGACTTTCTGTGTCAGAAATTGCCGAAAAGATTTTTCTCAGTGTGAAAACTGTCGAAGCACACCGCGCTTCCCTTTTGCGTAAAACCAATACGCGTAACACCATCAATTTGGTGCTTTATGCTATCAAAAACAAAATGGCAGAGATCTGAAAGAGACTATTGTAGTTTTTTTCTTAGGTCATAAAAGTATTGGTAGTGATGATTGACTCCCTATAAAGCTCTAATTTTCTTCACGACCTCTTCTTTGGAGATAAAGCCATTATGTGTCCATTCCTGCTTTCTGTTTTTGTAGATAGATAATACAGGGATACTTTCAATTTTTAGCTGTTTCATTAATTCTCTGTTGGCGTCTGCATCAATTCTGACAACCACCACTTTATCTCTGAATTCCCGGGATATTTCTTCCAGATAAGGCTTCATTCTTTGACAAGGTGCGCACCATTCGGCCGAGAAATTGACTAAAACGAGTTTGTTTGTGTTGAACAATGCACGATACTGGGCCATCGTCATACCGGTTGAAGCAGGTGCTGCAGCTGTTCTGGCGGTAACTTCGGGTAAATTGGCAGACCGCCAGCGAATAATGCCGCCCGATAGATTGTACACTTCTTTGAAACCCACAGACCTCATATATTGCATGGCATGTAAACTTCGTGAGCCGGTCAGACAATACACAAACACAGGCTTGTTCTTGTCCAACCGTGCAATTTGATGCCTGAAATCATTCCTGCTGATGTCAATATTCAATGCGTTTTGAATATAGCCCTGATTAAACTCGCCCGGAGTTCTCACATCAATAATCTGTGCTGATGATGCCTGTGTAAGTCTGGTGTTAAACGCAGTAGCATTTAAGTTGCTTGCTACCTGTGCCGTAGTGTTTATTGCAAAAACTAACATTAATGACAGTGTCGTATAAATAAGTTTTATCATATGAATTGACTTCTGAAATATTAAAATCGTCGCAAATATATGTATGTATGTTCATATATACATGTAGTCATGTGGATTTTTATGTTTTTTTTGTGAATTTGCAGTGATCATCAATCATATATCTTCTCATTTAACATATTTGTTATTCTTATTTTATTTTGTGCAATTGTATTTATGTATTGTTTAAATGTTAAATAATTAAACTTTTTGA
>CAYMDE010000129.1:0-4168 GCA_964389115.1 uncultured Paludibacter sp.
ACCGTTCAACAATACCTCAACTCAGGTCGTAACTGGTATTTTGCCAGTCCTGTTACAGGTGCTCAAAGTGGTGTTGTCAAATCTACTGAAGGTAACAATCTCTGGAAGAGGGATGTGGCCGAAGCTCAGTGGACTGCAATTACCGCTGTTGATGAAGCCCTGACTCCGGTTCGTGGTTACATTGCCAATGTGGCCGAATCAGGAACAGTTAGCTTCACCGGTGCTTTGAATGATGGTGCTTTATCTTTAAGTTTAGTTGGCTATCCTGAAGTAACCAGTGGCATGTTCCATTTAGTGGGTAATCCATATGCCTCGTATCTTAACTGGCAATCGGTAATTGCTGCCAACGAAGATGTAATGCCAACATTGTGGTTCCGCACGAAAACCGCCGGCGAAGGTGCTGCAAGTCAGTATGCTTTTGCAACTGTTTTGATTGCCGATAATATGCCGGTAGTGGTTAGAAACAATGCTGTGGCAGAAGTTACTAATCTTATTCCTCCAATGCAGGGGTTCTGGGTACGTATGAAAAATGGCGTTGAGACTACACAGTTCGCTGTAAATAACAGTATGCGTTCACATGGTGATGTTGCAGGAAATCGATTGAAAGCTCCGGCAGCAGTAAATAGATTATTACGTTTGGAAGTGACCAACGGAACTTCAATCGACGAATCAGTGATTTATTTCAATCAGAATGCTTCCGATGCATTTGATATGTACGATTCACCAAAGATGTTCAATAATATCACTTCGAATCCGGAGATCTATACCCGTGCAGGAAACGAAAAACTGGTTATCAATGGCTTGAGTCAGTATGCTTATGGTACTCAAATCGCGATAGGTTTCAAAACAGGGGTATCAAATAGTTATAGCATCCGTGCAAGCGAATGGTCAAACTTCGATACTGATACCCGCGTAGTGTTGCTCGATCAATATACCCAGGCACAGTTTGATTTAACAGATGGCGATGCTTATCATTTCAGCTCTGATGCAGTAGATACCGAAGATCGATTCGTGGTAATTTTCCGATCTGCAACAGGAACAACTGAAGATGCAATGCATTTAGATCGTATGTTCGTATCGTCTGAAAATTCGAGAATCAGATTGCAACTGAATAGCAATATCGACAATGCCAACGTAACGGTTTATAATACAGCCGGTATGAATATCTACAGCCAGCAAATCGCAAATCAATCAACTATCCTGAATAAAACTTTCGATCCGGGAGTATATTTGGTGAAAGTTGAAAATGGTGGTAAGTCGGTGGTTTTACGTACTATCGTTAGATAATCACATATAATAATCGAATAATAAAATAATATCATATGAACATAACAAAGCAAATCTACGAAACACCGCAAATCAGTGAAGTGCGGTTAGATAATGAAATATCTCTGGTATTGTATTCCCCGCCAATCGGACCGGGTGAAGAAATGGGATATAATGCACCTGATTTCTTTAATGCAAATGAGGTTGTGAAGGCGTAAATGGCCTGAATAAATAGAAAAGACCCGTTGTTTCAATCAAACAACGGGTCTTTTTGTGTCTTATAAAAGCTTTTAATATATCAACGATGCGGGAATAATTCTATGTATAATTACTTCTGAGTTGAGAGTTTTTCTAAATCAGAATCAGCATCTTCAGTAAGTCTGATATTAAACTTTTTCATTTAGATAATTTAAGGCGAATATCAGTTCCGTAATGCTGGTTAAGCTTTTCTTCAACCTTCCCAAATGATTCCTCAATTGAATAGGTTTTTTTATTGAAGTCGTAGTCTTCAGTCGGATATTCAACTCTAACTGTTTTAGTATGTTTTTCCAACTCTTTCAAAATACGTCTTCCTGTTGGGGTCGAAATGTCAATATGTGCAATAACGCTGTTCATGCTTTTTTTTGCAAATATATATTATTTCTCAAACATAAAGGGCAATGTTTTGATCCTTTTTGTAATATATTTTCCATCATTTTTAGGGATACAAAAATAAGGACATGCAGTTGACTGCTGTCCTGTTATAGTTTTTCATTTCCCCGACCTGTTTATCAAAAAAGGCCGGGTAGTTTGTCGCATTAACCCGATTGTTGTGACACATGACGCATGCTTAGTGAGTGAATTTAGTCGGACTTTTTATAATCTTCCAAACGAAATCCACAACATCTCACCTCCGCAAAACAACAAAATAACAATGCAAACTCACAAATAAAAAGTGCAAAACAGATAATAAACTACGCAAAACGTAAAAAATGCATATATTTGCTTCGAATATACAAATTATGAAGCAATGAGAACATTTATTACATCCATATTGATTGCCCTATGCTCATGGGTATTGGCAGTCGTCCCGGCAGGGTACTACAACAGTGCAGAAGGTAAAAACGGGGCAGAGTTAAAAACAATTTTACATCAAATTATCGCCAATGATACCACCGGAAATCTTTCCTATGGCTCGGGTGCCGGTCGTACGTGGGAGGGGTTTTACTCGACCGACCGCGATATGACTACCAATGCGGTGATTGATATGTATTCGCCGGAAATCAGGTATTACCCCGATCCGAATCCTACTTTTGCGTCGTTCGGACAAGAAGTTCATATTGAACATTCGTTGCCCAGATCGTGGTGGGGTGGTTCAACGAGTGTAGCTGCCTATACCGACTTGCATCATTTGTTCCCATCGGATGGTGTGACCAACAATGCAAAAAGCAATTATCCTTTGGGTGTGGTTACGGGCACTTTGTTTTTTGATAATGGAGTGAGTAAGGTAGGAAATGGCAATTATCCGGGATATACTAACAGGGTTTTTGAGCCGGCCGATGAGTACAAGGGCGATTTTGCAAGGGCATACCTTTATATCGCAACGACATATCAAAACTATAGTGGCTCGTGGAGTTCGCCTATGATGGATAACAATACTTATCCGGTATTTAATGAGTGGGCAATAGATTTGTTGCTGCAATGGCATCGCCAGGATCCGGTGAGCGAGAAAGAAACAACCCGAAACAATGTGGTGTATTCGTTCCAGAACAACCGCAATCCGTACATCGATTATCCTCAGTTGGCAGAGCATGTGTGGGGCGACATGACCGATGTTGCTTTTTATATCAATCCGGCATCAACCGGTCCGCGACTAAATGCCTATGTTGCAACCCTGAGTAGCAATGTCACCATGACAATCACGACGAACAACAATACATCGGCACAACGTTCCATTCAGGTGAAGTGCGACAACCTGCAGGGTGCTGTAACACTAAGCATCACAGGACCCAATGCCGGATTATTCAGCATTTCGAAAAGCAGTCTGTCGCAATCAGCCGCAACCAATGGCGAAGACATCGTAATCACCTACGCACCAACCACCACGGGTACACACAGCGCTACGCTGACAATTAGTTCGCCCAATGCTGCAGCATTTGTAATTAATTTGAGTGGGGTGAGTCAATGATATGGACAAAAAAACACCCGAAAGTTCTTGTTTTTGCAGGAACTTTCGGGTACAAAAAAAGCGGCAATCAATAATAATTCCCGGTAATCGAATTCAGCAAACTCTTACTGAGTTTTGACGATTCGCGTTCGTGTTTTTGCAATAGCCGTTCGTATATGCTGAAAACCTAAACGCCTTTTTGCAATGTCCTTACCGGAAAATTATGCAGAATCAATGCAAAAAGGACAAAACACAAATTGCCCACAATCAATCGTAAATTTACGCACACGCATATACGCTTGCGCCAATTGGGGCTGGTGCATGCCAATATTGTCGTAAAAGAGGATAGAGAGTAATGGAATAACCGACTTCAGCAGGGAGAGGAGCCTTACGGGTTGAAATAAAATGGTCAGTGAGTTAGTAGCGTTGGTTAACGATGCTTTGATGCAAACAGTACGTGCAAACATACAAATCATAAGAATCGATAACAAAAGAATTAATAGCATAGTTGTAGTTGTTTGTTTGTTGACGCAAATTTAATTAATGTTTCTGAAAAAAGGGGGGCAGATCTTTTCTAATAAGTGACATTTCATGTCGAATGTGTGACATTTTTCCATTTTAAAAGATACATGCCAGCATAGTCAATCCCATGACTCCACATTTGCAAACGTTTGCGGTTAATTTTTTGGTTTTTAATGTGTTGCGGAGGAGGTTGGGATGGAAATGCTTATACATTTGTGTGTTGGAATTAGTTTG
>CAYMDE010000130.1:0-4061 GCA_964389115.1 uncultured Paludibacter sp.
CGTTTCGTTTTCTGGTCGAAATGCTCCCTGATATAGCTTGCAATCTTTGTTATGCGCTCGGGCGATGCCAATGCCCTTTCCCGGTCGATGTTCCATACCTTTACATCCTTGATATCTTCTTCTTCGCGCATGGTGCGGATATAATCAATGCGGAACGGCAGTACATTCTTATCGTTGATGGCATCCACAATGGTATAGGTGTGCAGTTTATCGCCAAAGGCCTGCTCGGTGGTACTGAGGTCAATCCTGCCGCCTCTGCTCGCATTCACGGCAAAAATGGGTGTTCCGGTAAATCCAAACAGGTAGTATTTTTTGAATGCTTTCTTAATGTCGACATGCATATCGCCAAATTGTGAGCGGTGGCACTCATCGAAGATAATCACAACAGGTTGGGTAAATACCGCATGTTTCCTGTACTTGTTCACAAGAATGGAGAGCTTCTGGATGGTGGTGATGATGATCCGGGCAGCTGGATCCTCCAGCTGTTTCTTCAGCTTGGCGGTGCTGGTATTGCTGTTGGCAGCTCCCTTCTCAAATTTATCGTACTCCTTCATGGTCTGATAGTCGAGGTCTTTACGATCCACAACAAACAACACCTTGTGAATGAACGGGAGCCGGCTTGCCAATTGAGCCGTTTTGAATGATGTGAGCGTTTTACCGCTTCCGGTCGTGTGCCAGATATACCCGCCGGCTTTAATGGTGCCGTAGCTTTTGTAGTTGTTCGCCACATTTATTCTTCCAGAATACGTTCGGTAGCCACAATCTGATAGGGTCGCATCGCCAGCAGCAGCTTATCGGAAGTGAAGACGCAGTATTTGGTGAGAATGTTCAGGATCGCATGTTTGGCAAAAAAGGTATTGGCAAAGTCTAATAGATCGGTGATGGGGCGATTGCCGGCATCAGCCCACCACGAAGTAAATTCGTAGCTGTTGCTGCTCTGCTTTCTTTTTTTAGGTTTGCTGGTCTCCTGCTCCCTGATGTGGGTGAAGCGGGTAGTGTTGCTGTAATACTTGGTATAGGTACCGTTCGAGATCACAAACAGTTGCACATACTCAAACAAGCCGCTGCCTGCCCAGAAGCTCTCACGGCTGTACCGGTTAATCTGATTGAATGCTTCTTTCAGTTCAATACCACGACGTTTCAGTTCGACGTGAACAAGCGGCAATCCATTCACAAGGATGGTGACGTCATAACGATGTGTACGGCCTGCCTCTAATCCGTTCGTATGATCAATATCAATATCAACATACTGATTGATTACCTGCAAATGGTTATTGTGAATGTTTTCCTTATCAATCAGGTAAATGTTCTTGACTGTACCATCGGCACGGGTGAGCAGTTGAATATGATCTTCTTGGATAATGGTTGTCTTATCTTCAATGTCGTAGTTCTTGTTAGCTATCTTGTTGTTGAAGAAATCAGTCCACTCCTTGTCGGTGAAGTGATAATCGTTCAGCTTTTCCAACTGCGTTCTCAGGTTGCCAATCAGTTCCTTTTCGGAAGTCGACAGCAGATATTCATACGCCTGCATTTGCAGTTGCAGGATCAACGATTTCTCGAGCGCAGCTTCCGACTGATAGCTGGCTTCGCGGCGTACCAGTGGTTGATATTCGGAAACAACGGTGCTTTCCGGATTTTCGGCTACAAGGTTATAGTGGCTCATCTTTTTGGTATATCAGTTTTCTTCGTAATAGTAAGAGTAATCAATGCCTTTCATGAACATTTCACGACTGTTGATTTCACCGGTCAAGGCATTTTTTAGCAGGTTTTTTATGTCTGAACTGTCCACAGCACTCTTTATCATAGCCTTCAAGTAGTCGTTTTTGCTTATTTTACTCCAGTCGACACATTTTTTCAGCCGTTTTTTCAGCATCATATCAAGCCAGATGCGAGTACTTCGCCCGTTGCCTTCCATAAAGGGGTGAGCGCGATTTGGCCGGGAACTGTTTGCCAAGTTCAATAACTCCATTATAATCAAGCACATTTGCAAATCGCTTCTTTCCATCGGGTGCCGTCAATTTCAACTGGGTAGTGGCACTACCCAGTTCATTCCCTTCTTTCTTTAACCTGGCCTTGAGATATTTGCAATAGTTTCGTGACTTGGCATAGTCATCCTGGTCGGTAAGAACTGCAACAATATCCAAAACGGAGAACCACCATTTGGCATTTTCTTCGTCCCAAACGGCCCGTACCTCGCGGTCATTAAAAAAACGGATGGAAACTTTATTCATCGCAGTTAATTGGTTATCGGTTCAAAATCAAGTAACTTCTCCCGGTAATACTCATACTGCTTCCGGCGGGCGGCTATTTCGGCGTATCAACGGTAGATATTCTGAAACAACAGTACTTTCGGGATTTTCGATTACAAGATTATATTGGCTCATCGTTATTTCAATAGTTTGCGTTTTTCTACTTCTTGTAAAACATTCATTTGCTGAATGGCAATTTGATTGAGTTTGACTAATCGCACACGTTGCGGCATGTTTTCGTTGATAAAAACAGCATTCAGATTTTCCATATTCGATAAGCAAATCAATTCATTAATAGTTGCATAGTCGCGAATATTTCCTTTCAGATTTGGGTTGGCATCCCGCCATTGCTTAGCTGTAACGCCAAACAGGGCAACGTTCAACACATCGGCTTCGTTGGCATACACATAGGATATTTGCTGTGGCGTGAGTTCAGCCGGAACAAGGTTTTGCTTAATGGCATCGGTGTGAATGTGATAGTTTATTTTTGATAATTCACGTTTGGCCGACCAACCAAGTTGTTTTTGTTCTTCTCCCTTAAGGCGTTGAAATTCCTCAATTAAATACAGTTTAAACGGCACACTAATAGCAGAACCAAATTCAAAAGCAATGTCTTTATGAGCATAAGTCCCGCCGTACTTTCCTTTCTTTACAACAATACCAATTGCCGAAGTTTTTTCAATCCATTCCGAAACACTCATCACGAAACTTGGCAAACCAGCTTGTGATTTAAAGTGGTCGAATTCGACCACTTTAAAATCTGGGTTATGAATCATTTCCCATGTACCCATGAATTCGAGAGAGTATCTGTTTCGCAACCAATTTTTAATAATGTCGGCAGCACGACTCTCGCTTTCTTTGGCGTTTGCCATATCAGTAAGCGAAATATAGTCGTTTTCCTGAAAGGTCAGGATTGTAACTTCTTTTGTCTGTACGATTAGCTTTGCCATAAGATTACATGTAAATGCCATTATTCTGTTTTAAATCCAACAACTTCTCCCGGTAATACTCATACTGCTTGCGGCGGGCTGCTATTTCGGCAGGCAGATCGGTGTTGACCAATGCATCAAACTTGTCTAAGATAGATACGATGCGTTCCTGTTCGGAAAGGGGTGGGATGGGGATTTTTGCTTGCCTTAAACCAGATTCGAGTATTGCTGATATTTTACTTGATGAAATGTGTTTTCGTATTTGAGAACGAAATAAGTCTGTTTGAAAGTAATATGAAACAAATTTTGGGTTGAACTTGTGAGAATAAGCAAAGCAAGCATCGTGAATGACAACATTTGTTTCCCCAAGCCAAGCTACCGCATTTCCAATATCTTCAATTGTTTCACCAGCAGTAACAATAATAACATCACCAGGTTTTGCGAATCTAAGTCTTTCAACTTTTTCGGGGTCTAAAAATGATTTTGTCTTTTTCGTCCAAGTTCTATAATACGTATACATTTCACCATAATGTATGCAAGGCACACCTTCTAAAACAATATCACTCTTTACAAATCTTTTCCCTCTAATAAATTTACCAGTTTCCCCCAACGTCTTCCACTCCACCTCTTTTCCTTCAAAATTCAGCAGTTGATTTCGGTAGTGATCGTATTGTTTGCGGCGGGCTTCGAGTTCGGCTTGCAGCGAGGCATCCAATGCGGTAAAGGTATCGAGGATCGTTACTATTTCCTCCTGAATGGGAAGCGGGGGAATGGGGATAGAAAATTTACTTAAAGGAGCACTATTAATCGCTGGAATACCACTTGTTTGCCTTAGGCTATATAGGTTAATTTCGTTACACTTTAAAAAATGAAAAAGATATTT
>CAYMDE010000131.1:0-4000 GCA_964389115.1 uncultured Paludibacter sp.
TGCTTTTCCTTTTCAGGGTATTATCTTCTCCCCAAAACACTAAATCTCCGGCATCGGCAATACCCACCATGTCGATTACAAGACCGTGATGCAGTAAGATAAGCGCATCGTTACCATTAAAATTCAGCACTGAGTCGGTCAGGGCATTGGCAATGTTTTTCAAATCCTGATTGGAAGAAGTACGGTGCACAATTAAATGCGTATTTCCGTGATCGAGTGTTCCTGTTAAACGATAATTTGAAACAAAAGGTCCCGCCCCGTTACTTTGTCGTTGCAGTGAATAGTTTTCGAGATTCACAGTTCTTCCTGTTCCGTTATAAATTTCAATGGCCTTATCAAAGCCGGTCCACTCAACATAAGTAGATATGATGAGATCACCGGCATAAGCCGATCCTTCCTGTACTATTACACGATATCCTTGAGCCTGTGGATCGAGCATCCAGTTGAGGCGCGCTCCAACCGGGGTAATTTCATCCGCGAAAAGGGTCATGAATTCAGGCGTTGCCTGCCCCTGTAAAGGAATGATAAACTCATGCTCCAGATTTCCGCCCGATATTACCAGGGTATCGCGAAAGATACCGGAACTTTGCGGAGTAAAAGTAACTGTAACGTTTCTGCCCTGAATCAATTCCTGCGGTGTAACGGTCAAGATGGGGAAATTAAAATGCGGACTGTTGTTCCTGAGTGTCACAGTGGCATTGGTATGCATATTTACTCCCCTTATTGTGAAATTACTTTGCACGCTGCTATTCTCCAGAATAACATCAAAGGTTATTGCTTCATCGGCTCGCGGACTAACAAGAAAAGCTTCTGTTTCTTCCGGGAAAGGAAAAACATTCAGGGTATCTTTTCCCCAGATATAATCGACTAAATCAGGGTAGTCAACGAAAGGATTGCGGTTCCTTTGTATGCCAAAAACCACTTCCTGACGGAGGATTTCCTTAACGCTCACCGGATCATCGCGATGCCATTGCTTCAGCAGTTCAATAGCCCAGGGAGTCCACACAGGATAAGTGTTGTTTTGCATCATTGGCGACGACCACAGGGGCGCTAAATCCTGATAAACCGTTGAAATATACAGATAAGCCCTGGCAAAGTCGCCTTTATACTCATCGGCAGGTTCGAAGCTCATACCGGTATAAACACCTCCGAAGATATTATTTCCAACCTTGCTCAAACCATTATCCAATCGTGGGTTTTCGCCGACAACACCAAGCGGAAAATTATTCTTGGTTGAGTTGGTAATGCCATCAGAAGGAAAAAGGTGATATAAATCGCGGTAAGCGAAATTATTGGCTCCACCCCACCAACTTTTGGGCAATGAATGTTCGATGTGCATTCCCGATACCCCACTGAAACCATTGAAAAATCGTTCAATAGTCGAGTACATGTCATACACCGAGCCATCAGGTCGCTGGTCGGCATAGAAAAAACCTTCCCAGGTAGCACCGGCACCACTTCCGTACCTGAGTACCCTGCGGGGTTGTGCCAACTCATGCAAAGCAGTTTTCAGTGCATCCTTCTTTTTCCCGTGGGCATGATAATAATATCCTGCAGGAATCTGACTGAAGATAAACGACAGTCCGACTATCAGGAGTAACCCTATGCTTAGAAATCTTTTCATGTGAATTTTCTTTTATAAAGCGGTACGAATGCTCGTTTCAGGGAATAATGAATTTCCTGACAGCACGTACCTCTTCGGTTTCGAAACGTACCAGGTACATTCCTGATCTTAAATCAGCAACCGAAACACTCGTGAGGGCCGACACATTTCCGGTGCGCATGGTTTGTCCGCTCACGTTCAAAATCCTGTAACGCACCGGTGCACCGGCTGTAAAGCTGAACGATTGTTCTGTTTCGTTGAATCTGAAACGGGATGCAAGTTCCTGCGGAGTTCCCACTGATGCCATAGTCCATGGTGTTCCCATCAGATTACCCCAGATATGTTCAACCAGCTCAGGATGATCAATGAAAGGGTTACGGTTTTCCTGAAAACCATAAATGACATTATTGCGGTTAATCTCCTTTTCACTCACCGGATCGTTGCGATGCCATTTGAGAAATAAATTCAAAGACCATGTTGAAAATGACGGGTAGGTAGTCTTGTTAAATGAATCCCCGCCGATGGTGGTCATTACATCCTCATAACGGGTAACAAAATAAAAATACGTACGGGCAAAATCCCCTTTGTAGTCATCAATCGGCTCAAAAACCCTACCTGTGTAATCTGGAAAAGTAGAATTACCAAGCCGTCCTTTGCCATTGTTAAGAGTGGTTCCACCAGCACATTCACCAAAAGGATAGTTCGCACGTTGACCATTTACCCTGCCATCAGTTGGATATAAATGAAAAACATCAGTGTACATCGGAGATCTGTCATTAAACCAACTTGCAGGAACTGAATGTTCTCTGTTATAGCAATCGCAAACATTGGAATAGTTTCCACATTGCTTTACACCATATGTCCAACTACAATATGAATACATATCCCATATTTTTCCATCGGGAGTAATATCACTTTGACGGAATATGGTATATAAAAATCCATAATCCTGCTGAACATGCCCTTCCTTTACAATCCCGTGCAAGGTCGTCTTCAGTTGTGCCCCGCTCTTTCCAATCGCTCCGCTATAATAGCCTACCGGTGGCTGGGCAGTAAGAATCAGTGTAAATAAGGCCAGTAATATTGTCAGGTATCTTTTTATCATGCTTTATCCTGTTTAATCATTAAATTTGTCTGCCACTCATGTTAACAAAGGGGCAGGGCTTGCAAATTTAGGAATAATTTTTTGTTCAGCCACTTACCTTAACATTGCTTCACCGCTGAATATCAGGCTTCAAATGTCAAATAAACTAAAAACTGTAAGTAAAAGCTGTCAACGATAAAACCAATTATGACTTTGAATTGTTTTTTGGTATTAAATCGGAAGGATGTACGCCGATTTGATAAAAAAACACTATTTTTGCACTCAAATTCAAATCATTTAAAATCAATAGAGTATGTTAAGTTACAAAGAGCTTGGATTAGTTAACACCAAGGAATTATTTAAGAAAGCTGTTGAAGGCGGTTACGCTATTCCGGCGTTCAACTTCAACAATCTGGAACAATTGCAGGCGATTATTTCAGCTTGCGTTGCCACTAAATCTCCTGTAATTCTTCAGGTATCAAGTGGTGCCCGTAAATATGCCAATCAAACATTACTACGCTATATGGCTCAGGGAGCTGTTGAATACGCTAAAGAACTTGGCTATGCCATTCCAATCGCGTTGCACCTCGACCACGGAGATACTTTCGAGCTTTGCAAAGAGTGTATCGACATGGGCTTCTCTTCTGTAATGATTGATGGTTCACATCATCCATACGAAGAAAACATTGCTATTACTAAAAAAGTAGTTGAATACGCTCACGCTCATGGCGTAACCGTTGAAGGTGAACTTGGTATCCTGGCAGGTGTTGAAGACGATGTGGTTGCTGAGCATCACACTTATACCCGTCCTGAAGAAGTAGTTGATTTTGTTACCCGTACCGGAGTTGACTCATTGGCAATTTCTATCGGTACTTCGCATGGTGCAAACAAATTCACACCAGAGCAATGTACACGCGACGAAAACGGAGTTTTGATTCCACCCCCATTGCGTTTTGACATCCTGGAAGAAATTGAAAAACAAATCCCCGGATTCCCCATCGTATTGCACGGAGCTTCATCAGTTCCACAGGAATATGTTAAGACTATCATCGAAAACGGTGGTAAATTGAAAGATTCAATTGGTATCCCTGAAGATCAGTTGCGCAAAGCAGCTAAATCGGCAGTATGTAAGGTGAACATCGACTCTGATGGTCGTTTGGCTATGACTGCAGCTATTCGCGAAGTGATGGCTAAAAATCCTTCTGAGTTCGACCCACGCAAATACCTGGGACCAGCCCGCGAGGAATTGAAAAAACTCTACATGCACAAAACTGAAAATGTTCTTGGAAGCGCCGGAAAAGCCTGATAAGATT
>CAYMDE010000132.1:0-3912 GCA_964389115.1 uncultured Paludibacter sp.
ACATTGTCGCGGCGACCATAAATGGTCAGGTCGCCCGCCAAAGCCAATGCCTCGGGAATGGAAATCACCTCCTTATTAATCACGAAATTCCCCGGACGGGCTACCTCGCCCAATACCGACACATTGAAATTGGCATAGCGCACCAAAACAATAGGCACTTCTTTGATGAAACGGGGGTAAATAGCTTGTTGAATTTTTATAATCATTTCTGATTTAGAAAGTCCTGCAACCTGTAATTCTCCAACAGTAGGCAAGGTAATCATTCCACGGTTATCTACTAAGTAATTTTGTAATCCACCACTATAGGATGAAATGGTGGAACGACTCGGGTTATAGTCATTTAGCCCGGCATTTGTCGGCACCAATGGCAAATTAAAAGGCATTACCGACTCAGGATTAGTAGCATTAACAGTTATCACCAACAAATCGCCCACTTTGATTACCGGGTCGGGTATCATCACCGATTCGTCGTGGGTTGGGGCGCCGGGTTCGCCGGCCTGTTGAAAATACGCGATCTGCTGTGGCGCCTTGCAGGCAGTGAAGCCCGCCAGGATAAAGGCTGCTGTAAGCAGGGAGTTTAGGAGTTTGTTCATATGGTTGTTTGTTTGATTTTTGTTGGGGTGATAATGTTTTGAGACGATGTGTAATTTTGGATTTTGAGACGATGGGCATTTGGGATTTTGAGACGATGTACACATCGTCTCTACTTGCCGCTTACTGCTGGTTTCACTATATACCCACCCGTTTTGCGGCTACCGCTGCGTTCAATCAACTCCAGTTTGCGTAACCGGCCAATTTGCCGCTCGATTGTTTTGATTGACCTGTCGTTAAGTGTAGAGCAGATTTCTTTGGCCTGAATGCCAGGATGCTTTGAGATAAGTTCCAACACCAGCTTTAATCCCTCATTTAATCCCTCATTTAATCCCTCATTTAATCCCTCATCGCCATTTAAAGGCTCTTTCATTACTTCAGGATAATCACTTGCAGGCTGATATCCGGAGTTAAGTTTCTCTTTATAAAGTGTTACTTTGAAGCCATTGTGTATCTCGGCAAAATGTGGAGCTTTTACGCCGTAATCCTTACAAATTTGCAGAATACGCATGATACCAGAACCAAATCGCTCTATGAGCCCGATTTCTTTAAAAGCCCTGGCAATGAGTTTATTTCTTGATTTCGAACTGTAGTTGCCAGTCAAAAGATTGTCGATGGTAATTCCACCATAAAGCTTTCCGGGGTTGAAAAATTCAATTCTGTCGTCGAATATTTTGATGATACTGGCTGAACTCTCTCTGTAGTCGCGGTGTACAATCATGTTGAGCACAATCTCACGCACCGCTTCGGGGGGATAATCAAAACGTTCGGTACGTTGCAATTCGCCCGTGATGATATATTCAACCATCATGTGTTTCCTGATGAATGCAATAATGCTATCCACTTCGGTAAACAAATCGGTATGTAGTGTTTCGGAATCGATGATCGTAATATCGCTTTTGAAACGACCCACCTGTATATCGCTGATGCTGCAATAATCCTTTGCAAACATCAGATATGCCCCAAAAGTTATTTTATTGTCGCGCACCAATTCATATTTCCTCAGAAAAGCCGATGCCGACAATCCAATCTCGCGTTGAGTTTGTTTCTCTACACGCTGAATAAACCTGATTACCTTCTCCTCAGAAATATCATCGATGGTATGATGCGGATCCAAATAATAATCCCAACTGGTATTGAGGGTCATTAAATGCTCATTAGCAATTTCATCTACACCCATCAAATGGTTTGAAGCCGAGATACGCTTGTAATATCTTCCCCTGAATGAAACAGGTTTCACAGGAAATTCTGTTACCGACATCCTGACAATCGTTTTATCATCCACATTAATCAATTCTGCTTCAGGAACAACCATCATTGCAGTTTTATTTTTCACTTCATTAACCCAGTTCTGGATTGTCTCCCTCCCAACTAATAGTCCCTTAACAGAACCATTGTCCGCAACACCGATATACACACTCCCTCCCCCGGCATTGGCAAAAGCCACTAGTGTCTCAATAACATCTTCATTGAATGATGTCTTGAATTCAGCATATAGTCCTTCTCCCTGTTGCAGGATGGTATGTATAGAGGTTGTTGTCAAAATAGGAAATGATTTTGGGGTTTTTGCACGGCAAAGCCCCGTCAGTCACAATGTGTATTGCACTAACAATGTTATTTTTCCGCTTGTCATCCCGAGCGCAGCGAGGGACCCCTTCAGCAGTCGTACGCCATTATTGTCATCCCGAGCAACGCGAGGGACCCCTCGTTCAGTGTTGGTCGTCTCATAGCGAGAGACCCCTACAATGCATTTTTAAACGCCTTGCGATGAAATATTGTTTTCCAGACGATAACAAAATCCCAATCGAGCGACCAGTTGCGTATGTAGTACTTGTCGTATTCAACACGCTTCTGCATCATCCAAAGTTCCTTGGTTTCACCACGTAAGCCATTGATTTGGGCCCATCCGGTGATACCGGGTTTCACGTAATGACGAACCAAAAAATCTTCAATCTGAGCCGAATATTCATCGGTATGTTTTAGCATGTGCGGTCGCGGACCCACCACCGACATCTGCCCTTTAAATACATTGAAGAACTGCGGCAACTCATCGATATTTGTTTTACGCATAAAACGTCCAATCTTAGTAATCCGCGGATCGTTGGCTGTGGCTTGTTTCGAATCTGCCTCATCATTCACTTCCATGCTGCGAAACTTATAGCAGTCGAAATTCACCTTATTAATGCCGGTACGCTTTTGTTTAAACATTACAGGACCCTTACTGCTCAGCTTGATGAGTAAGGCCATAAGCGGGTAAAACCACGACATGAGCAGCAGGATTACCAATCCTGAAAAAACAAGGTCGAAGATACGCTTTTTTACCTGATTCTCGACTATATCGAGGGGTATTTTCTGCGGATTAACAATAAGCAGGTCGCGGATATATTCTTCGCAAAGCTCGCATGTTTCCATTTTTTGGGTCAGAGGCACATAATAGAGTCGGATCCCCAGGCGGTTACACAACTTTAGCAACTCGTCTTTGTCCGAAGCACACTCCCTGAGCTCATCTTCGGTATATACCGCTTTATATATGGCATGTACCCCCTTGCTTTTCACAATCTCTTCCAACTGATCGACAGTCCCGAGCACGCGATGATCGGATTTACGATGGGCATCGTGCCCGTTATCCGTAAGAAAGCCAATCACCCTGAAACGAAGGACTGGATTGGCTTTTAATATCTTGCGTACCTTCTGCATGGTTTCGTTCATTCCGATAAGCAGGGTAATGCGGGTATAGGCGCTACGCTTGTATTTATACCTGATAATGCGGTAGTAGAGGTAGTTCGATGTGAGTTTGAGCAGACCAAAAAGCAGACAGGAGTATATGAGGAAAGGCCACAAATCGTAAATCAGCGGTCGGAAAGGGAGGTAGGTAAGCAGCGCGATAATAACGAAAACGGCTATGCGTTTAATCATGCGCATAAACCTTACCCTGAAACGCTTTTGTGTATAAAGGAGTTTTTTACGCACAAACAAATGCGCCAATACCCACGAGAAATTCCCAATGAGCAACATCAGATATACGTCAATGGGTTGATCATATTCATATCTGAAGAGGAAAAATACAATGAAAAAGGAAATGTTGAGCAGTAATAAATCAGCTAAAACAAACAGAAATTGCATTTCATTTTCACGAGCCTTCATATAGTCTAAAAAACAAGCAAACAGTTAAAGATAAATCATATTGAACGATTGACATTAATATTTTACAATATCCGGCTGCGAAGGTATGGCTTTTTTTTCAATACAGCAATAAAAAGATGCTTTTTAACATCATTATTGCGGGTTTTTCATGAAATTGTCTAATTTTGCGGGGGTGAA
>CAYMDE010000133.1:0-3910 GCA_964389115.1 uncultured Paludibacter sp.
GCATATATTCCGCCAATAAAGGGGTCAACAGCATAATCCAGGAAACTGTCGCCCAAACGGCGGCGAACCATGTCCGATAAGGTCTCATCGGGGTCTGAACCCTTGCTGCGAAACGGCTCAGCCAACACACGCAACTTATCTTTCAAGCGGAACAAGGGTGTTTTCACCGATGGAATCAATCCGGTCGGAAGCGCATGCCACCGATTCTTTTTCCATATCCATCGTTCATTGGCTGTATTGCCCGGAACCTCAAACTCCAGTCCAAGCTCATCAAAAAGTTGCACCAGTTCAGGACTTCCCACCACGCCTGTGTTTGGTCCTGACTCGAACGTAAAGCCATCCTCACTGACAGTCTGTATTACGCCCCCGGGCGAGCTATTCTTCTCAACAATAATCACATGATTCCCTGCTTTCTGCAAGTAGCGGGCAATAGTAAGACCGGTGAGTCCGGCCCCGACAATCAGGATATCTTTTTGTGGATCTGGCATTACTTAAATCTTAACTGCTTCAAACTGAAAGGATACAATGCTAACAATACTATCAACGACACAAGTGAGAATATCATTTGAACACCAAATAGAACCTGATAACCGGCGACATCGGCCAACTTACCACTTAAAACGGCTATAATCATCGAACTGATGTGAGTTATCATGATTTGCACCGTGAAATCGGTACCGGCACATTCCTGTCGAACCTCATCCATGGCACAGGTAAAAATGGTAACCATAGAAAAACCATAGGCGCCCCACAGCAAACAAATCAGCAGGTATAGCATGGTTTGCGAGGGTTCACTTGCTGCCATCAGAAAGAAGGCTAATCCGGCAAGCACATTAATCCCTGCAAAAAGAAACAGCGAACTTCTCCGCCCTATGCTTCTGATAATGAGACCACCGAGGAACGAGGCCAGTGCTGCTGTTGAAGTCCCCAAAATGCCTGAAGCGAATCCTATTTGCACCACATCATATCCCAAATCCACCATGTACGGTTTCAACATTGCGAGAATTCCTGCCAATCCTGAGAAGTAAAAAATCAGCAACAACAACCGGAGTTTTTGAGTTTTACCTTTGAAATAACGGAATATATCATGAAACTTCACCCTCGCCTTTGTTTTTTGCTGCTTATCAATCTTCAGTTTTTTGCTGTAAAGAGGAACCAGGGCGACGAGCACCAAAGCGGCCAATATCCACAGAAGCACCTGCCATCCGAAATAGTGATACGCGAAAAGCAACACGCCTGTACCTAAAAGACTTCCAATAAAGCTTCCTGCTGACTGAATGGCATTTCCAAAAGGCTTCTCCTGATGTTTTAAAACCCGGATGGCAAAAATATCCGTTGCGATATCCTGTGTCGATGATGCAAAAACTGAAACCACCATCAGCGCTACAATTATACCGAAATGGGTTTCGAGCCGGAATAAACTGATTAGCAAGATGATTGCCGCATAAAAAATCTCGGAAGCAACTATCCAGCGACGCAGTTGTTTTTTGCCGCTTGTCGAATTATCGAGAACCGGTGCCCACAGAAATTTTAGAATCCAGGGAAGTTTCACAAGCTGCAATAACCCGATTGCCTGCAACGAAAATTGTTCCTGTCGCATAATAACAGGAACAACCGTCGTAAAAAAACTCATTGGCACCGATTGGGCAATGTACAGACTGAACAGGGTGATGTACTTCTGTTTCATCTACAGCTTATACGAAAGGCTGGCACCAAATTGCAGGGGTTTACCTACCTGTGCAAATGCAGCAGGACCAACCTCAAAAACAAATGCATTATATTGTTGATTGGTAATATTCTTTGTCCACAAATCAATCTGCACATTATCTTTTATCCATCCAACTTTGGCATTCAAAATACCATATTTTGCCTCCCTGAGGTTATTGCTCAGGTTCCAGTACAATTCACCTGTTTGCTGATAAGCCACATGCAACTTAAGTCGATCAATCCAGTTACTACCATTGAAGTTGAAAGTCTGTGTAGCCTGAGCCGATAAAGTGTGTCGGGGAATATAAGGGGTAAATTTATTGTTGAAATTCAGATTATCACTCTGAATGTATTCCAGAATCTCAGCATGAGTATAGCCATATGCAACAGCAGCTTCGAATCCGTAAATGCTTTTGTTTGATGCGCTCAACTCAAAGCCCTGATTACGCGACAAACCGGAATTATCGAGGTATGAGCCACGTCCGCTCGGATTAATTCTGTAAATATGCTGATTTTCGAGCATGGAATAGAACAATGCAGCCTCAGCAAAAAGATATTCAAGCACTGTCACTTTCGCGCCCAATTCATAATTATAACTGGTTTCTTTCCTGAACATCAAATCTTCAGGACGCTCAAAGGCATTGTTAAATCCACCCGGTTTGTAACCTGTTGCATACGATGCATATACATTAACATCGGAATTAACCGACCATGCCAGAGCCACTTTCGGAAGCAATGCCCCGTCGCGAAGTACAGGATAAATGGTGTCGGTGGGCGCCAGACTATTTTCTGCCAGTTTACGCTGATCGATGTAATGCAGCTCCGACTGCTCGTAATCGTATCGTAGTCCTGCAGTAAGAGTCAGTCTGTTGGTAATCCTGTAATCCGACTTATGAAAAATGGCAGCACCCAAAGTAAAAGGTTTGAAATCCATCTGTCTCCAGACTGGCATAGGACCAAACGGTGTTGGTTCAACATAACTATCCACTTCAATCTCGTTATTCACATTTTGTGAGAAGAGGAACAATCCGCTGAGCCATTGATACTTGCTGCTGCCTTTCGATTGAAAAACTGCTTCGTTGGCAAAATAATGGTGTTTCTGACGTTGTTGTGCAAAATAAATGGAATCGGGTCCGAAATCCTGATCAAGCCTTTGATTATCGTTGAGATACTGATGCGACAAGGTATTATTGAAGACCCAACCATTGCCTTTATAGTTCAGCTTCAGGGCGTTCGACAAGAGTAGCCTGTCGTAACCACTTTCCTGGTTATACACAATCGGTCCGGCCGTTAAGGTAGTCTTGTTGAATGGCGCATAAGGATATCCCAACTGTTTTGTAAAATCAGTATTCGTTGTAAAGTCGAGCGACCAACGTTCAGCAAGTAAGTACTGAAGTTTGAAACGCATGCCATACGAATTCATTTTATCCGCTTTGCGGTTGAGTGTTGTGTTGGTATGGAAACCATCATGTTGCAGGTACGATGCTGCCACGCTGTAAGCCAAACGGTCGGAAATAAGCTGGTAATGACCGGCATTAACACGACCCAAACCATAATTACCGGCACCAACAAACACATGCGTACCCTGATAATCGAAAGGCGATCGTGTTGTTATATTAATCAACCCTCCGATAGTGTTACGTCCAAACAAAGTACCCTGAGGTCCGCGCAAAACTTCAATCTTTTGCACATCGAAGAACTCAAAATCGAAAGCAGCCTTTTCAAAATAAGGTATTCCATCAACATACATCCCTACTGATGGAGCATTGATACGCGATCCCATCCCGCGAATGTAAACCGGTGAAGTCAGCTTGGTACCATAATCAGGCATAAAGAAATTAGGAATCATGGCCGAAGCCTGGGTGATAGAAAAAACCTCATTACTACCTAATGTTGAAGCTGATAGCACAGACACCGCAGCAGGCAAGTCTTTTAGCCGTGTTTGTGTTCGTGAAGCACTAACCACAACTTCTTTCAGTTCAACCTCGTCCGTAACCGGCTCTTTTTCAATCTTACTTCCGGCGTTAAGACCAAACACCAGTGAGATAAAGCAAATAATCAATACAGTTCTATTGTTCATCTAATTGTATTATTTATAAAAAGGAATCACCCATCAGAATGATACCATTCAAACAGGTGATTACCTTATGAAGTGTAACAAATGTTACACAAAGATACTGCTATTTTTGAAAAAGATGCACCT
>CAYMDE010000134.1:0-3829 GCA_964389115.1 uncultured Paludibacter sp.
AACCGCCGTTTTTAAAGTCCCGATTACAACAATATGTAGTCGGGACTTTTTTTTGGTACAGAGAGGTCTGTCAATAAAAAAGCGGTTCAATGCATTACTGCAATGAACCGCAATTATATTTACAAGATAGTTAGAGAAAACTAATAACTAACCTCACTCCTGTTTGTTGCATTGATAATTTTCATTCTTTGGCCAGCGCTGTTTACATCCAAATGCCACTGATGTATATCGGCACCATGTTCATTAACATTGCTGCGTTGTACATGCAATGCTTTCCCGCTATGGCGATTCACGAAAACATAGCAATTGTCACTTACAGGTCGTATTTCCCATTCCTGATTTTCTCTGTTAATTGCATTCCAGATCTGTATGTTGGCTCCTTCATCTTCTTTACGAAGTCTGCTTGGCCTGCCACCTCCGGCTGTCTGCCACCTCCTCCAGTTTGCCTGTTCAGGTAAACTCATATCAGTAAGTTTCCACGCCCCGGACACATCCAATAATCTGCCTCCGTTTTGGAATTCAACCCTGTAATAAAGCGGGTGATCGGTTGGAAGGAACTTCACCGTTTGCGAAGGATCGTTTCGGAAATTGCCAAGTTGAACATTGGTTCCATTAGCATTGTTCGCTGGAGAATTGCCTCGTAAATCAACATACTTGTCAGAAGCGGCAACTTTAATTTTGTAAGTTCCCTCGTGCAGTGGTTGGACTCTGGTGATTGCTCTTATTTCCCAGCGCTGGTTTACGTTACCGGTTTTGTTTTCGAGATTAACATGACATCCATTCTGACGGATATTGCTTGCATTGGCAGCAATAGCTTGTCCGGTTCCTTTGTGTATTAAAATATAACTGTTTGGTTGTCCGCCATATTCAGCACTGAAAAGTTGATTGTCGGCACTGGTTCCACGTGCTGTGGTTAGGCGGGCATTTGACGATCCGGTTAACAGAAAATTGTTGTGGTGGTCAGGTCGGATAGTGAAAAACTCGCCTGTTCTCCTGAATTGGAATACGCGATCACCCACTGCAGGTCCTGAATCCCAAATCTGAAGTAAATTCTCACGTACAATAGGATATACTCCGGGGAAGTCCCAATACTTGTTGGTCTCAGGGAAGTAAACCACATAGTACCCATTTGCAGGTTGTGCAATATTAGCAGGATTGAATGTTTCGAAGAACCACTTCTGATTGTCGTTACCGGTAAATTCACTCAAAACAAGTTCGGTGTTCAAATTGGCTGATGGTAGTTCGATATAAAGACCCAACTTATTTTTAATGTAATAGGTGTTGGCTGCACCATCAACCGGCTCAAGGGTAAATAATTGCGAAGCTTTGTCTTTTGAGAAATCAGCAAGTTCAATTTTTGCTCCGGGTCTTGAATTACCACTGATGTCAAGCGTAAGGTTACAATGCTGAGGCATCAGATTCACCCACTGAGGTTCCATTTCATTAGGTTGTATGCGGAAAATGCGGTCAAATCCTTGTCCCCTGTTTGAATTACCATCTTTAGGTGCAATTTGAAGTTTACCACCTTTTTTTGCTGCATCAGTGTTAAATCCTGCAAAATCCCAAAAGGTTGCCTGACTTGATACATTTCTAATCATGTATGCCTCGTTGGTCATAGCACCCATGTTTGCAAATGCAGCAGGAAGCGGGAACCTGGCACATAACTCTGCAAATGCAGCCTGTAATTGAGCTTTACGTGTTGGGTCTTCACAAAAATCCCAGATAGGTCTCAAACTATTTCTGTCGAAGTCGCAAAGAACAGGCATCGATTCAATTCCATCAGCCCATAATTTATATGCTTCCCAGTTGTTGATGTTGTTGGCATACTGAGAATTACCTCCTACAACAGTAAGTTTGGATTTGGTTTGCACTCCCCTGAGTGTTTGCTCGTCCTTCGTGCTCATCTTAGCGTTTGCACTTACAACTTTATATTGTGCAGTCAGAGCTAATGAAAGTTCCTGTATATTGGTCTCAGAGGTAATAATTGTTTCGGTTTTATAGTCGGCACGACCACCCAGGTAGGCACTTGCGATATAATGGGTTCCATAAAGTTCAAAAAGACGATTAGGTTCCATGGAAGCCAGGTCTTTTTTGAACTGTGGATCAAGAATGTTTTTCAGAGATTGAAGATTACGCTCGTCGAAGGAGATTCTCCATTTAGTGTTTGCATCCATATAGGTGAAAAAATAGCGCTGCTCTGTACCTGTAGTGCTTTGATCGAAAGTAGCATCAACCGATGCAGAAAACACTTTAGCGTCAACTTCAAGTCCTGCCGCAGCCGACAGACTTCTTGCGTAGTCACGGATACTTTCACCCGAAACGGTTTTGACAATGTGGTGCGAGATGTTTTCAAGAATAACATACTGAGGTACGCTGTACTGGAATGAACCTATCGGAACATTTCTGTAGTTTGAAAACTGAAACAGGCAGTAGCGTTTTTTACTTTTTTGGTCGGCATAGTTCCCGAAAATGTCGTAACCATACCCCAATACATCCAGTCCGGGAGACTGTATTTGCGCCTTTGGGTTAAACAGGACGCAGCATAAAACGAAAGCGGAAAGAATCCATTTCTTCATAAAAATTGTTTTAAAAATTACACGAAATAAAGTTATTATTTAAATGTTAAAACTTTCTATTGGCAAATATAGTGCAAAAAATAACAAAATATGATTAAAAAGTGTGTTTTAACAAGCTTATGAACGAATATCTGTGTTTTTTCTTCCTGTGTTGGTTGTTGTTGGAGGTTGGTTAAAGTTCATAAAATCAGGTGAGTATGAGTTTGTGTTTCAGTCTGAATCAGGTAGAGTGAAAGTTGTATTTAAATTTTTGTTAACGAGTTATTTGCATTAGACTATAGCTTAAGCTATTTTTGTAATTGCTAATTATAAATTACAAAAATATCCTTATGAGAAAATTGATTATCCTGTCGTTAATTATGGTGCTGATAGTAGCCTGTACTTCGCCTGTTAAAAAAGATGTGATTGTGCTTCAAAATCCCATTATCCCGGGATATTTTGCGGATCCTTCTGTAGTTGAATTTGAAGGCAAGTATTATATGTATGCTACCGTCGATCCATGGGGAGCTGATTTTTTGAGCTGTTGGGTAACTGAGGACTTTGTTCACTGGACTTTCAATAAGCTCAACTGGCCAACGAAGGAGGCATGTACTTCTCCTTTGTCGGGCAGTAGTATGGTTTGGGCTCCTTCAGTTATTCAACGGGGTGATTATTACTATATGTATATTTCAGTTGGTTCTGAGATTTGGGCAGGAAAAGCAAAACACCCGCTGGGTCCCTGGGAGAATATGCTGGGCGATAAGCCGTTGGTTCCTTTTGATACGACCATGTATAGTCACGAGATTGATGCTGAAGCCTTCATCGATGACGATGGCAGGGTGTATTTGTATTGGGGTTCGGGATGGAACTGGACCAATGGTCGTTGCTGGGTAGTTGAGTTAGACGACGATATGGTAACTTTTAAAACAGAGAAAAAAGAAATAACACCGGAGAATTTCTTTGAAGGTGCCTGGATGATAAGGAATAATGACAAGTATTTTCTTACATATTCGGAAGGCAAGACCATAGAAGATTCGTACGAGGTGCGTTATGCAGTGGGAGATTCTCCTTTTGGACCTTTTACTCAGGCAGCAAACAGTCCGATATTAACTAAAGACGAAAGTTTGCAGGTGTATGGACCGGGACATCATACCATCATCAATCTGCAAGGGCAGCATTACATCATGTATCATCGTCACCGACTTCCATTTGTGCCCGGAAATGCTTATCGTCAGATTTGTATGAATCCGCTTAACTTCACAAAAGGAGCAGAT
>CAYMDE010000135.1:0-3749 GCA_964389115.1 uncultured Paludibacter sp.
TTGATCACGAACAAATTAAGTGTGAAGCTTGGAGAGGCACAGATCTTATAGCCTCTGACACGGTGACGTTTATAAGAAAGTTCAATTCCTTTCAAACCGATATCCGCATTCCTGAATTGCCTCTTTTGCCAGGTGTGAACACTCTCAATTGCTCAATTATAATCCGTGATAACTTAGGCAATATAGATGTTGACGCTGCATTCCTGGTTAACTGGATGGTATCTGAGGCCGGAATTGAAAGGCAGGTTGCTGCCGGATCATCGGTGCAGATACCAATATCGGCTATCAACTTGAAAGCCGCTAACCTGATGATTTATCCCGATTTGAAAAGGCGTGAGGCATTCGCCGCACTCACAACCGATGATCCGGATGAACTACTTACAGATGACCTGGATAATGTATTAACTGTTGAAACATATGGAAATTAACATGGAAAAATACTACAGAATAAAAAAAGAACACGCGGAACGCGCCGGGTTAGATGCAACCTTGAGAATGGAAGACGGTGATGATCTTCTGCTAAGTGAAAAAGATGTTCGCATGATTTCGCTGACAATTGAAGAAAGAGTTGCTGTCCTTGGAGGCAGCGAGTATGTTGAACCTATAACAACCGAAGAATAATGGCAAACCTACAAGTATCAGGAGGGATATCGATTAATCTCCTACAAAACGGTGATAATCTGAACACAACGCTTAATTCAACAGCACCTTTGTATCAAACTTTTAAAAAAGGGACACAGGATTTTGTGCCAAATTGGTTGATAATGGCCGATGCAAGTAGACCGGTTGTATTCCCCCGTATCTATTCCGTGATGGGGGCAACAGTACTGGTTCCGTCGAATGTGTCATGGAAATATAACGGAGTAGCAATGATATTCGATGCCCAAGGAATTGCAACAGCACCCGACATTGTAGCTGGTAAAATTAAGCAAATTGACTATAACGGAAGTAAGGCGCTACGGGTTATTGGTAATATTGCATCAGACACTAACAACGACAGTGATACGATTACTTTTACCGGCACAGTGCTGGCAAGCGGACAAACAGTGAATGTGTCCGCTGAAATAACCCTACTTGTTGAAGAAGCTTCTTCAAACCTGTATCGGTTGTTTCTTAACATGGCAGATGATGTGATAGATGGCGACGAGACTTCTCTCACCATGCAAGCGACCTTGTTCAATTCAGGATCACAGGTATCCTCCGGGGTTGAATATGAGTTCACTGATCAGACAGGTGCTGTTTTGCGAGCAAAAGGTATAACGCCCACATTCACCATCACCAAGGCTATGATTGACAGCGAGCTAATGGTTGTTTGCAAAGCATATGTGAACAATGCGGTGGTTGCTCAGGAGCAGAGACAGGTATGGGATTCGACTGATCCGTACACTATCATATGTAATCAGGGAACTTCTGTTCGTCAAAGAGCCACTGATGACGTAACATATAGTTTTTCGCTACTAAACGCGAGGACCGGATCCTTAGTTGCCGGAACTGTTTTTGTGATAAAAGTGTACAAAAATGCAACCACAACGGATATTACTTCGCAATTCACAGTAACCAACACTTCTGTTACGGTTACCGGCGCTAAAATTACTGAGCATAAATCAATTTATGTTGACGCTTCATGTACTGTAAATACGCAATAATATGGATTTGAAGACGAGAATAAATATTGAACTCGCAAAGCCGGCTAACTATATTCCAATGGGGTTCTGGGTAAAGCCGGTTATGGGTGATACAACAAAACCGTTCTACCACATCACTGATCTTGGCATTCCGATGGTGAAAGTGGCAGATGGAACAGCATTGGGTTATTCAGTGTATGTACTGCAGGTCGATATGTCAAACGACGTTGTACCCTCTATTTCAAATCCGCAATGGCGCCTTGTTGAAAGTGCAGAATTGATCTATATTCAGCAGGCATTCATTGAACGTTTATGGGTGCAGATGCTTGTTGCAGAAGGTGCCGAGATTGGTGGCTTCGAAATAAAAAACGGGTTGCTGCAGTCAAAGGCGAAAGATGCGAATAGTAATCCATTGATTGTATTGAATGGGAACACCGGTCAGGCAGAGATAACAGGAAAGTTCTCATCCGGAGCAAGCGGGAACAGGATAATAATAGACCCGGTTAAAAAAGAGATTGAAATGCTCAATGCCGCCGGAGAACCTACCATGTCAATATATTTCAACGACAGCGGAAGTATTGATTACTCACAAATCAGATTGCGATCAATCCTTAATGGAGTTTTTACGAGAACCGGCACATTCGACTCGGATGGAGTCACATTTTCGGATAGCCAGTACAATTTTTTTGCTCAGTTCTTATCTGGATTGATGCAGATCATCGACCAGAACAACCCAAACAAGAAGTTTGCAGTTCAAACTGACAATGGTCAGAGTTTCCTGTCTGTTACAATGTCAGGGCTTACAACCAATCCTGCATTGATCAACTCAGGACAGGTATATCGAGACACGAGTGGTAATTTAAAAGTAAAACTTTAATGAAAATAATTTACAACGACATAATCCCTTTCCAGGGGTTCAAGGCAATAAACCTTTTCGGTATTTTATTTGCACGGAAAGAGGCAAAAATTGGCGAGCGAACGATAAACCACGAGAGGATCCATACGGCCCAGATGCGGGAGCTATTTCTTGTGCTGTTCTACGTGTTCTACGTGATTGAATATCTGATCCGGATTCCGATGTATGATTTTGATATTTTGCAAGCATACCGAAACATTTCGTTCGAGCGTGAAGCGTACGCAAACGATGAAGATTTCGAGTACTTAAACCGACGGAAATTGTTTGCATTTGTAAAGTATTTGAAACGATAATTAATTAAAATAAGTAAATAAATAAAATGTTAAATCCCGATGAATTAATCGGACAAAAAATACAGTGATGAAAACAAAAAAACTATCTGAGGTATCAGTGAATGCAGCCACATTAGACTCACAGCAACCAGGCTTTTATGATCAAGGCATTCATGGACTAGGTGTCCATATTGGAGCACCTAAAAACCCTGCCGTAACTAATCTTAATGACAGTTCCATGAAAACAGGATTCTATTGGACAACATCCACTGCGACTGGAAAACCACCAACAGAATCAGGTGTTGCGGGCTTCTTAATTCACATCTCAGCAAGAACAACATTACAGAATCAAATCTATTTTGGGTTTTTATCTGCAAAGATGTATGTTAGAGCACAAGAAAATAATGTGTGGACTGCTTGGAAATCAGTAACATTATTGTAATTATCTATTTAAACTGTCAAATAAAGACGCAATCCTAAATTTGTCGCCAAGTATATATCTTTTGAGAATGACACGTTAAGCATATGCAGGCTAAATCTTACCTGGGTTGTATTAGACCTTAAAACAACGTTTGTATTAGGTTCATAACCATATTTTCTAGCAGTCATAGTACCATCCGATGAATATTCTGTTATAACAGTGTGTAATCCTGCAAGGTATGGTGTATCAGTTGTATATTTTAATTTCATTCCGCCTGTAACTGGAAGTATAATATCACTCTTGGTTGTGATATGATTTGCGCTCACAGCGTCAGCACCAGTTACAGCATCTGTAGAGATGCCAACTACCCAAAATTCGGGATTTCTGATATTTTCTATCGACCTTTTGAATGATAGGCCTGAATACATTGCTTTGAATCCTTTTTGAAACCATACTTCATTCTCAAGTGTCAGGCTGCTTATTGTTTTCTTCTTCATAACCACATTTTTTTGTCC
>CAYMDE010000136.1:0-3627 GCA_964389115.1 uncultured Paludibacter sp.
CCAAGAATCTCAAACTCCCTCCGGCGTTATCTCTCAAAGCGGGTGCAAAAGTAGACACTATTTTTTAATTATGCAACACCCGAACAAAGAAAAACATGCTGTAAAACATAAAAACTGAGTTATCCTGCTGATAATCTGATTAGAAATATTTTTAAAAAGAATTTTCCACTTCTGAGTTTGATCAAAAAAAAACACCGGCAATGCTATCAACAAACATTACCGGTGCTCAAAATACAAGTTGCCAAAAAAGCATTTGAGCTATTTATTTTTTAAACTCCTCCCAATTTGTATTCAGCATACTACCAGTTTTTTCAAAGGTTATATGCATTCCGAAACAAGCATACAGTGTTTGTGGAGTATGTGTAGGACCCGATAAAGCTAAGTAATCACGTAACATTTGACGATATGATGGATCAACACAATTTTCAATAATTGCAGATGCACGATCAACAGGACATTTACCGCGTAAGTCTGCTACACCATGTTCCGTAATAATGACATTAACTGAATGTTCGTTTTGGTCGACATGTGATACCATCGGAACTATGGCTGAAATCTTTCCTCCTTTAGCTGTTGATGGTGTGGTGAAAATTGAAATATATGCACTACGTGTAAAGTCAGCAGAACCACCGATTCCATTCATCATTTTTGCTCCCATTACGTGTGTACTGTTCACATTGCCAAAAATATCTGCCTCTAAAGCGGTATTAATGGTGATTAGTCCAAGACGGCGGGCAAGTTCGGGACTATTCGACATTTCTTGCGGACGTAATACCAACTTATCTCTGAAAAACTCCAAATCTTTATAAACGCTCTGCAATACAGGAGTTGTAATTGTAAGAGAACATCCACTGGCAAAGGTTACTTTTCCGGCACGTATCAAATCAATTACCGAATCCTGAATTACTTCAGTGTACATTTGAAACGGTGGAATCTCCTCATTCGTTCCGAGCGACGCCATTACTGCGTTGGCAATATTTCCTACTCCCGATTGAATTGGAAGAAATTCTTTAGGGATTCGACCCGATCTGATTTCGCTTGCCAGGAAATTTGCCACATTACGACCAATGCTGTCAGTCACATCATCTGTTGGAGTAAAACCACCCACTTCGTCATCAAGATGTGTTTCAACAATGCACAGAATTTTTGAAGGATCTACTTTAATAACCGGGCTTCCCATACGGTCTGAAGGCTTCATCAATGTTAATGGTAAACGATGAGGCGGATCCAGAGGTTCAAAAATATCGTGCAAACCCCTTAACTCTTTGGGATGTTTAGTATTCAACTCAATAATTATATGATCGGCAAGGTTAGCAATAGTTGGAGAGATACCAACAGAAGAAGTCAACACAATTTCTCCATCATCAGTTACTTCGGCCGCTTCGAGAATTGCCAGACGAGGTTTAGGCATGAAACCAAAACGCAAATGAGGTGCAAGCGATGAAAGATGCATATCGAAATAGGGTGCATGGTCTTTATTTAATGCATCTCGTAAATCCCGATTCGATTGATAAGGAGTCCGAAAAAGTACTGCATTGGCTCGTGCAAGAGATCCATCCAAAGAATCTCCGGTAGAAGCACCGGTGTAAATACCAATTTTAAACTCTTTTCCTTCAGCATGAAAAGCTTCGGCTCTTTTCGCAATGGCTACAGGAACTACCTTGGGACTGCCGGCAGGAGTAAATCCACTGAATCCTACCGCATCTCCATGATTGACATAAGCTGCTGCCTCTTCGGCACTGACAATTTTATACCTTGACATAGATTAATGTAAATTATTGGCAAAATAAATATCCGAAAAACAACACTCAAAGCCATGATATCCAGACACTTAAAACCAACGCTGTTAGTTTGATTAATTTTGGCGCAAAGGTAGCCAATAATTTTCGAATAACATAGACATCACTAAATAATTAGTGAAATAATTCTTTAATATTAAGAATTGACGATTTGAGCAGCCAAACTTCGAGTAAGAAACGCCGATATGGAAAAGGATACACAAATATGGAAAATCTGCCACTTGCATCAAAACGCACTATGTTAAATAGTTTTTAAAATATTTAGATTTTAGTCAAAAGAGAGGAGTTTTTCATCAAACCGATCATCCACAGTTCGATAACAACTAAAAAAATGTTATCATTGCAATCTGTTAGTATTGTCAATTATATCAAAACTAGAATATCATGAACAAGCTACTAATTTTGTTATTCATTTTCTCTTTTTCTGCAAACGCTGTATTTACACAGTCGTTCAATAATTGGCGTGGACCAGCACGAGATGGACACTATCCTGACAAAGGTTTATTGAAACAATGGCCGGAAAACGGGCCCAAACTTTTGTGGGTATACGAAAATCTTGGGATAGGCTTTTCTTCTCCCGTTGTGGCTAATGGCAAAATATATGTCACGGGAATGGAAGGCAATACGGGCTACGTTTATATCTTATCTGACAAAGGTGTTTTAGAAAAGAAATATCCCTACGGCAAAGAAGATACAGGAAACTACCCCGGCACACGCAGCACACCCACCATTGCCGGCAACCTGATGTATATGGCATCCAGTCAGGGCGAATTTGTATGTATGGATTTAAATACCGGACAAAAGAAGTGGACAGTCAATTTATTTGAAGATCTTGACGGAAGGAATATCCGATAGGGTTTCACAGAAAACATTGTGATTGACGGGGACCTCGTTTATGTTTCTCCGGGAGGGAAAAAGCACAACATCGTAGCGCTGAACCGCCATACAGGTGCTGTAGTTTGGACTAATGACGATAAAGATGGAGTTTCGGCTTATTGCTCACCATTGATGATAAACCATCATGGAAAGAAAATGCTTGTCACCATGATGGCTCAACACGTAGTTGCACTCGACCCCGCAAACGGCAAACTCATTTGGTCGTTCCCATATGCGAATCAACGCAACATACACCCCAATACCCCAATTTACCAGAATGGAGATTTATACGTATTCAGCGGATATGGAATGGGTGGATACAAACTAAGAATGAGTCAGGATGGAAAAAGCGTGAGACAGATTTGGGAGAACAAGCTGCTCGACAATCAATTAGGAGGTGTTGTATTGATTGATGGTTTTATTTACGGAGCCGGAGACAGGAACAGAAGATGGTTTGGTGTAAGTTGGGAAACCGGCGAGGTCATTTCCGAATCACGTGAAATAGATAAGGGGACTGTTATTGCAGCAGATGGCATGCTATACGCCTATACCGAAAGAGGTGAACTGGCATTACTTAAGCCCAACAAAGGGAATTACGAATTAATAAGTAAAACAAATATCACCCACGGTAAAAATCAGCATTGGGCTCATTTGGTCATAAACAATGGTGTTCTTTACGTTCGCAGAGGCAATGCCCTGATGGCGTATCAAATTCGCTAATAAAGTTAAATATAATACAATGAATAAACTACTGATCCTCTTTATCGTCTATTCACTTACTGTGAGTACAGCTGCTGCACAACTATTTAACACCTGGCGTGGCCCTGCCCGTGACGGACATTATTCTGAAAAAGGCCTGCTAAAACAATGGCCGGAGAACGGACCTGCATTGCTTTGGGTATATGAGAATCTCGGAATTGGTTTCTCATCTCCTGTTGTTGCTAATGGTAAG
>CAYMDE010000137.1:0-3547 GCA_964389115.1 uncultured Paludibacter sp.
GTTTTTTGCAATTCCCACATCGGTTTTCCTGATTTTTTCACCTGCCCATGAAGTTAATCCCATATTTTTATCGCCGGCAATAGCTCTTTCTGCGATTAACTCAGCAGCAGTATGCTGATGAACAGCCCAATGCAATTTATTCTGAATGGTTGCAAAAAAGGTTTTAGCCTGATTTGCCCGGGCATCGTAATCGATACTCAGACAGAAAATATCTTTTACTTTCTGATAAAAAATTCGTTCAGAGCTACGAATATCACGAATCCGTTCCGAAAGTTCATCAAAATATCGGATCTGTCCGGCTGCTTTTATGCGCTCATCGTCGAGGGTAAACCCTTTTACTATATATTCACGAAGTCGTTGTGTAGCCCATATCCGGAAATGGGTAGCCACATGTGATTTAATTCGATACCCAACTGAAATAATTGCATCTAAGTTGTAATAGTCTATATTCCTGTTTACCGTTCTGTTGCCTTCCAAGCGAACTATTAAGGAATTCTTAATAGTTGCTGCAGGTTCCAATTCCCCTTCCTCAAAAATATTTTTGAGATGCATATTGATGTTTGGCACAGTAGTCTGAAATAAATCAGCCATTTGTTTTTGATTCAACCATACGGTTTCATCTTCCAACCGAACATCAATTTTGGTTTCACCATTGGATGTTTGATAGAGTATTATTTCGCTATTATTTTCCATAACCACTATTATTTATTATTTCAAAGTATGTTACTTTTTTCCAATTATTAGTCATTTACTTTTTTTCATTTCTTTTCTTCCGGGAAAAGTTCACAATAAAATTCAAGTAGTTTTTCTCCTAAATCAGATAGCAGATAATTAAACTCAATTTCATGTAATCAGTAACTTTGCATGTACAATTTTTGGCAACGTTGAGTGTACAATAATTGGCAATATTGATTGTACAACAAAAGGATGTAAAAAGAGTCTTCATATCTTTGTGTTTCAACCAAAAAACATTGGATATGAAGACCCTGAGAGACACCTACCCAAGAGTAAGTATGTGGTACAAAGTTAAAGAACTTTTCGAAGAAGAGCATTATTCGGTGAATAAAATCAATCAACTAACCGGATTACATCGCAGCACAATCACTCGTTATTTGCAAATGAGTGAATCAGAGTTTATTGCCTTTGTTGGCAAAGAACGGATTTACTCCAAACTGTTGGATCCGTATTACGATCAGGTAAAGCTACTTCTGATTAAAGATCAGGGTCTTTCAGCCTCAGCCATTGAAGATCGATTAAAGGAAAAGTATCCTGACTTTCCTGCTATTTGTAGCAAAACAGTATATAATTTTGTTCAAAGTGTACGCATGAAAGAGAAGCTTTTAGTCCCGGAGAAATCCTGTCGTGACTATGAGCAGCTCCCTGCTGTGGCATATGGACAGGAAGCGCAGGTAGATTTTGGAGAATACTGGATGTCAAACGAACAGGACAAGCGACAAAAAGTATATTTTTTCGCATTAGTGCTCTCAAGAAGTCGGTATAAGTATGTTTGTTTTCAATGTACACCATTTACGGGTGTAACGGCAGTCCAGGCTCACGAACAAGCCTTTAAGTATATTGATGGTATTCCTGATAAGTTGATCTACGACCAGGACTCTGTTTTTCTGTCCGATGAAAACCTGGGTGATTATTTGCTTGCTCACGACTTCCGTAGCTACCGGGATGAACGTCATTTAAGGGTTGTTTTTTGCCGAAAATCAGATCCGGAAAGCAAGGGAAAGGTTGAAAATGTCGTAAAATATGTCAAGAAAAACTTTTTACGTTCGCGCACCTTTCATTCCATTGATCGGCTCAACGAAGAGGCGGTTGGTTGGCTTACACGTACTGCTAATGGAAAGGTACATGCTTCAACACGTTTAGTGCCCTATCAGGAGTGGATTATTGAAAAAGAACATTTGCATCCTTTTACCCCAACGCAAACTGTACCCGAACCAACACAAAGAGCATATGCTGTGCGTAAAGACAATACGATTAGCTATGGTGGTAATTTTTATGCTGTGCCATACGGGACATTTAGTTCGGGAGTCAAAAAGCTTTACCCTGTAGAAGAGGAAGGATGTCTGATGATTTATGACCAAAACAAAAAGCTGATTGTACAGCATGAGTTATGCAGGGAAAAAGGGCAGCTGATAAGAAACACTTCACATTTACGTGACAGAACCTCCTCGCTGGAGGTACTTAAAGAGGAAGTTTTGCTGCTTTTTCCGAACAGTTCAGAATTAAATACATTTTTAGATCACATACATAGGTACAAGTCCAGGTACTTTAGGGATAATTTGATAGTAATACGGCAGCTAATTAAAGAATATAAAACCCAATTCATCACTCCGGCGTTGGATTATTGCATACGACATCGCCTCTATAATGCCAACTCTCTAAAACAAGCTGCAGAACATCAGCGGCAATTGGTGGAGATGAACCAACAACAAAGTGCTCCACCTCAACCGATGAAAACCGGACCAAATTCAACTAATATTGATGATCCACAGCACACTCCTGCAAAAAGCAGTCTGGATACTTATGAACAAATTATGTGGTTACCATGAAACAGATACAGATGATTAAACAACATGCCGGTTCGTTACGTCTTGGGTATTTAGGCAACAACGTTCAATCGCTACTGCATCAGGCAAGTATCGATTCACCGGGTTATATGGAGTTCCTGCTAACGGTATTGGAAAAGGAAATCGAGCAACGCCAGCAAAATGACTATCGGCGACGGATAAAGCTTGCCCATTTGCCCCGCACAAATGATTTGGATGCATACGACTATAAATCAGCCAGCAGCATTAGTGCAAAACAAATGACACAATTAAGAGAACTTCTATGGGTCGATCAACTGTATAATCTGGTGCTAATGGGCCCTAGTGGAACCGGCAAAACATTCCTGGCTGGAGGATTGATTAATGATGCCATTAAAAAAGGCTACAGGGCTTACTTCACCACTATGGCAGACCTTGTTGCCATACTGAGCCAAAAGGAGGTTCTCTCATCAGCGATGAATGCCTACAAACGTTTCACAAAAGCTCATTTGATTGCCATAGATGACATAATGATGTTTCCGGTTCGAAAACATGAAGCAGTAGCATTGTTCAATCTGATTAATCATCTTCATGAGCAGTGTTCGATAATCATCACAACCAACAAATCACCCCGTCAATGGGCAGAGACACTGGATGATGAAGTGTTGGCAACTGCAATTTTAGATCGTATACTATATCGGTGTGAAGTGATAAAATTGGAAGGAACGGGATACCGTATGGATCACCGCCAAAATTTTTTAAATGAATAAAAATAGTTTTCTCCCCTCCGTTATCCGCAGCCTAGGCTGCGGATAACGGAGGGGAGAAAGAGGAGAATTAAATAATTATAATAATGTCAAACCTGTACACTCAATATTACCAATTATTGTACACTCAATATTACGAAAAATTGTACATTGTAAATTTGCTAATTACAGTTAGTTCATCTTTAATAATGAATATTGTGTTTGGCCCTTCTAAAGTAGATGATTTTGAGTCTTTAGAGC
>CAYMDE010000138.1:0-3274 GCA_964389115.1 uncultured Paludibacter sp.
CCTTGTTCATACAAACTTTCTTTACTTGACAGATATATATTATATAATCTATTTTTAGCTTCCTTTTCAGTTAATTTCAAATTAAATATATTTTTTTCAGAATTAATTCCTAATGATATTTTTTTATTTTTATTTACTATTGTATCGTAAATTTCTATTAAATTATCATTAAATATAATAGGAACAACTGACGACCTCTCTTTAAAATTAATTAATTTATTTTTTAAGGAGATATCTAACAATTTCCCTTTCCAAAATTCTAACTTTTTATGAATTAATTCCTCTGTTTTGCTTAATGTCTCCCCACTCATAAATACTATTCTGCTGATAATTATTTAAATTGTCAGGGTACATAACCTGGCTCCCGGCGATGCACGCGGCGTTTATAAAACCACTTCGTATGACATGAGGCAATACAAACGCCTGCAGCTGTTTGTGCATGCCGAAAAACTGATTGATGATGTTACCAATCTCAGAGATTTTGAACTAACTTGCTATATCCGAATCGGTACCGACATGGTCAATAATTATTACGAATATGAAGTACCTCTCAGACTCACACCTCCCGGAGTTTATAGTTCGGGTAGTTTTGCAGATCGCGAAACAGTATGGTATCCGGAAAACATGATCGATTTCCCCTTTGAAATTTTGACCAGTGCCAAAACCATGAGGAACAGGGCGCGACAGAGTTCACAATCAGTATCCAATCTGATTCCATATACTGTATTCGACCCCAACAAACCTCAAAACAGGATTACAGTGGTTGGTAACCCTTCCATTTCTGAAGTACAGAACATCATGATTGGTATTCGCAACAGAAGTAATGATATTAAATCGGGAGAGGTTTGGGTTAATGAACTAAGGATGGCACAGTTCAACGAAGAAAGTGGTTGGGCAGCCATGGCCAATCTGGCAGTTGGATTATCAGATTTAGGAAATATCAATTTGGCCGGTAGAGCCGAAACTGCAGGCTACGGAAGTCTGGAAAGCAACGTGATGGACCGCAGAATGGACGACTTGTATCAAATGAGCTTCTCAACATCCCTAGAGATGGGACGTTTCCTGCCAAAGCAAGCCAAAATTCAGCTGCCGGTATATTTTGCTTATACCAACGAAACGCTGAGTCCGAAATACAACCCGCTGGATCAGGATATCGAACTGAGGGATGCATTAAACAGTATGGACTCCCGTGCTGAACGTGATTCTTTATTGGTGATATCGCAAACCGTACAAACATCGAAGAGTTTCAATGTCGCTTCAGCCAGGGTAAACATCAGAAGTCAAGAGCCACGTTTCTACGACCCGGCAAACTTCACGGTTTCATATTCGTATTCGGAAACAAATCAGCATAGTCCGGAAGTTGAAGAAAATCTCGTAAAACAAGAACGTGCAGCGCTGAACTACAACCACAGCTTTGCCAACAAACCATTTGAACCTTTTAAAGAATCAACGGCATTGGACAAACCCGAACTGAAAATATTGAAAGATTTCAGTCTGAACTACATGCCCAGTTCGTTGAGTTTCAACACGAATCTGAACAGACAATATTCACAAATCAGACTTCGGGATTTCAGCTCATTCGGAGATTTTGGAGGTGGAAGTGCCCTTGACAAAAGCTTCAGCAAGGATTTCATGTGGAACAGAAACTTTGATATTAAGTGGGATTTGACACGCACTTTACGATTCGGACTGCAAACCACCACGAATGCGAATATTGATGAACCCTATCACACACCAGAGTTTGGCAGGGAATACTACGAGCAATGGCGCGACACAGTTTGGGCAAGTATCCGCAGATTAGGAACACCTTACACCTTCCAACAGGTTTTCACTGCATCTTGGAATGTGCCCATTAACAAACTACCTTACCTTGACTGGATTACTTCGGTTAACACCAATTACAACGGAAATTACAACTGGAACCGCACTGCCAAGAAGATGGATATGGACGATTTCGGGAATATTGCCACAAGCATGCGTTCGGTTCAAATCGATGGACAGTTTAATTTCGAAACGCTTTACAACAAATCCCGCTTCCTGCGTGATGTAAACATGCGTTTTGCCAGAACTACCCGTCAGCAACCAAATGCCAACTTCCAGCCACGCACCTTCAACCAGGTGGTGACGCTCGAAAAAGGACAGCGACTGCCTGTTCGCCACCGACTTGGCTCACAGCATTTCAAACTGAAAGCTGTGGATAATGATGGACGCGAAATTCCTTTGCGTTACAGGGTTGTGGATCCGGTTAGCATAGAAATTAACAGCAATATCGATCTCGACAGTGTGAATATTACGCTCACAACCTTCGACCCCAATGTGCGAACTATACAACGCGATGTAGCGGAGCATTTGGCCAGGGGACTGATGTTCCTTCGCCGTGGTTCAATAACGTATCGCGAAACAAATAGCCTTGTGCTGCCGGGATTCCTGCCTAAAGCAAGCTTCATGGGACAAGAAATGCAGGATAATGGATTTTATGCCCCCGGATTGGCGTTTGCATTTGGTTTGCACGATGAGAATACGCTCGACAGGGCTGTGCAAAACGGCTGGTTATTTATGAGCGACTCCATCATCAATCCTGCAAGCACAGCCTTCACTTCGGATTTCGATGCCAAGGCCAGTCTGGAGCCGCTTCCCGGTTTAAAAATCGAACTCAACGCCAAAAGATACATCGCCTCAAACCGTACCATTCAATATATGTTCGATGGTATGCCAACAACCTTCAATGGCAGTTACAACATTACCCTGGTGGCTCTGCGCACAGCATTCAAACCCATTGGCAATGCTGAAAACAACTATGCTTCCGAAGCGTTCAGTAATCTGCTGGCTTACAGGCAAATTTTTGCCGACCGATTGAACAATGCGCACCGGAATACCCGCTATCCGACCACAGGATTTATGAGTAATCACCCCTTATCAGGCAAAGACTACGATCCTTCGATTGCAGGCTACGGGCTGAACTCGACTGAAGTGCTCATCCCTTCATTCCTGGCTGCTTATACAGGCAAAAATCCTGAAAAGATGAATACCAGTCCGTTCCTCTCATTAGCAAGCATATTACCCAACTGGCGAATGAATTACGATGGATTATCAAGAATTAACTGGATACGTGACAAGTTCAGAACCATCAGCATAACACATGCTTACACAGCACGTTACAGCATCGGATCGTACACCTCATACTCAACCTGGGTGGCAATGGGAGACGATGACAGTGCATTAGGTTATATCCGCGATGTTCAATCGAATAACCCCATCCCATCGTCGCCATACG
>CAYMDE010000139.1:0-3133 GCA_964389115.1 uncultured Paludibacter sp.
CGTAAAAGACAGTACTTATAAAAGGCTTAAAGTAAGAAGCGATGGAACACAGTACATTATGCTGACCACTGAAAATTTCAAAAAAAATCAGGTATCTGTTAACTTATAAAATCAATAGCATGAAAACAAAAATATATATATTCGCACTATCAGTCATTGGCATTATCCAATGTATTGGTGCCCAGGGCAATAATTATGTCTGGATCCACGGATTAAATGGCACTGCTGACAGCTGGCATGTTTATCAAAACATCTTTACGCCAAACAATGGCACACGGCCGGCATACAAAAGTGATAAAAGCATCACAGAAATTTCAAAGGAATTCTATAATACAAACAGGGCTCTCTTCGGAAAAAACACCATTCTTATCGGACATAGCATGGGAGGGCTTGTGGCCAGGGAACTGGAACGTAATCACTCTTCTCTGATCAAGGGAATTGTTACCATTGGCACCGGTCATCAGGGAGCTCAATTTGCAAAGGAAATTCATTTTGGAGGTCTCAATAAACTGAAAGATAAAGTAACCCTGAGAGTCAATGCTTGTGCCACTTCAACATTTGCTGCATTAAGTTTTACGTTTCCTGGCCTGACAAAGGTTTTAATTCCAATTGGTGATGTGCTTAACGGAATTTCAAGTGTAATGACTAGTCCGATTGGCGACATAGCTCTTAATGAAATTGCAGCAGTTGGCTTTAACAAAAGTTGCACTGATGATTTACAGCCCGGAAGTAAGTTTCTAACCACACTCGGGCAAAGGAAGATAAACGTACCGATTCTGACTTTTGCAAGCGAAGAAGACCGATGGCAGTTAGCCCGGACAGTTCACTGTCAGCTTAACTATAAGAAACTTGCAACAGATCCAAACATTAATTCAGACGGGAATTTTGACATGAAAGGATACAACCTCCTCAATTCTATCAACAATTCAATTAAAATTGGCGGACAAATACATACAGGCTTAGCGGCTACACATGCTGTTATCGGCTTCTGGAATCCTTATCACTGGGCTGCATCGGCTGCTCATGGCATTGCTGCTGCCAACTGGTTTTCAACTGCTCATTACATCGATAATGGCCTTGATTACGACCATGCTGTTTTAATCGGCGCATCGCGGGTGGAAAAGGTTGAACGTAAAATTCTTTTTTTGAGATGGTTTGATTACATCACTATTCCGGAATCACATGACGGCATTGTATCAGTAAAATCACAACAACTCGATAAATTGCAGGGTATCAATGTGATTTGGGCAAATTCCACCATTAAGGGGGTAAATCATATGGAACAAAGGAATCATCCAAAAACCAAAGAAGAGTTTAAATTGCTCCTTGAGGGTAAAACCTACGCACCTCAAACCTATAACAATAGCAAATAGTAATCAATTGGTTTGCAGGGTAGAACCTGTAACTCTGCAAACCAAACAACAAGATGAATTTTATGAATAAGAAAATTATTATTGGCTTTTTATCCGCTATGCTTCTATCCTCCTGTACAAGTTGTGATGACGATTTCTCTGTGGATAAAGATATTAACTGGAGAAACAGAATCTGTGGAAATAAATTGATATTTGACGCGGGAGTAGGTTACCCAGTGTATAAAAACACAGTGGTTTTTCATAGCACCCCTGTTCCCTGGGGCGAAATACAGGAGAGTATCCTACATGGACTAGACATTGAAACGGGTAAAGAGAAATGGAGATTAACTAATGCTGATTTTGCTCCAAAGAAAGACTTAAGATTTTACAATACATTTAGCACTTATCAGAAAGAAAATATTCTTGTTGCATCTGACGAGGTTTACACACCCAACAGGCCAAACGGCGAAGGTTATATCTACGGCATCGATATTGAAAAAGGGAAAGTACTGTGGGTCACAGCTTTTCCTGAAGGTTACTATGAAATCGGACATACAATAAGAGGAATTGGAAATTATGCTTATGTCAATGCTGTAAGCAACCATAAAAGTTCTTTGTTAAAAGTAAACATTGAAACCGGAGAATTATCCACAGCATTTGAAGTCCTGGTCAACTCTGATTTACCAGAAGAAATTAAGGTGTCAAATTTAAGGTTTGCCGGATACTTTCTTACAGAAATCTACCAAAACCATGATGGGGACGATATGGTTGCCCTGGGGTTGATGCCATACATACCCGACGAACCATATTATAATTCTGTTTTGTATGTTTACAATCTGACTAAAAACGAAAAGGTTTACACAACAACCGTTACAACCAAAGGCAGCAATTGCTGGATTTATCAGTTGAATGGCAAAATCATTGTGGGTTCCTACAAAACTGCTTACTGTTATGATGCCTGCGAAAATAAAAAATATTGGGAGAAATCGGTGGTATTGAATGATGGTGTTGGTTTTGGAGGTGGAAATGATGAGATACTTCAGGTGCTTGGCTACGACAACCTGGCGTTGATATTTTGTGTGGACCGGTTGGTTGCTTTCGATATAAACACAGGTCAACTAAAATACAATGTACCGGCAAGTCATGCCCGGGCTAAGATTGCGGACGGGGTGATTTACAACGAAGACTACGACGATCTTGTCATGCGCGACGTTTATACGGGAAAAATTCTGAAACGTTATGCGACAGGCATCAATGAAGAAGGTTTTGCACGTGTTCGTCCGAATGTGGTTGATGGAAAAGTATATATCCACAGCGGCACAGACGCATACTGTATCAGGGCATGGAACAAATAACATTCAATAAATCAGTCAATATAAGCGAAAACATAAGTGAAAACATAAGTGAAAACAAATAAGTAAATCTAAAGCATCAATGAAGACAATCTCAATTATTTTTATTGCAATCAGCCTGACAGCATGCATTGATTCTGTCGAACTCGACAGTATTTCTCTAAGTTCTCAGGAGAAAGATTTTGTTCCTTATAACCAAAAACAGAAAATTCGGTTTGTACATTCGAACGGATATGAATTTGACTTTGTAGTCAATCGTGTAACTCATGCTTACGGTAGATATTATCAAACTCCCATGGATTTTATTCGGGGAGGTGATTATGTTCGTTACCAAACCAAATCGGCAAAATTGACATCCTTGTATCCAAAAATCAACATTACCATTGAAACAGGCCGACTCTATGACCCGTTTATTGAAAAGTTAAATAG
>CAYMDE010000140.1:0-3098 GCA_964389115.1 uncultured Paludibacter sp.
TACCATTCAGGTCATAAACCGATAAGGTGGTTGGTTTAGTGATGCCGTTCGGATAATCAATAGTTAAAAAATCACGAACAGGTACTGGTCTTATCGTCAGTCCTTTGTTTCCTGTTTTTTCATCAGTGGATGATAGAATGCCGGCAAGAATTCCTACTTCTGTGTTTGATAATGCGTAGTTATATATTCTGAAATCGTCGATACTGGCTCCCAACATAGGATCGCTGAACTGGCTACGACCTATATAATTTAGAATTGGTTTGAAGTCGTTCGGACTAATTGTAATATTCTCCGACTCATCAACAGCAACACCATCCACGTACAATACTGCTTTGTCTTTGCCAAGTGTAACAGCCACATGTATCCATCGGGCAACTCCCAACATGGCTGTTCCGTTCAGTTGTTGCTCATCTCCTCCGTTTTTAGTCGCAAAGCGAACTCTGCCATTTCCTGCGCGTGGTGTGAGGAACATGTATGAATCATCTCCATTTCCAAAATCAAAAACACGTTGCCACATGCTTCCCCCACGCCAGTTAATCCAGGTAGCTATCGTTATCTCATCATGGTTAGCAACATAGGATGGCAACTGAATAAATGGATTTGTTGTTGTAAGATTCATTGCTTTGGAGTCAATTTTTCCAGCCACATAAGTTACATTGCCAACAGCTGCAGCGTGGTTCAGGTGTGTCGAGCTGTCGAGCAGATTATCTTCGAATGACAATAAGGTAGTTATATCTCTTGCTCCGGTTGCAGTAGCAGAAACCTCTGCAGAATTTTCGGATCTGTTCAGTGATTTATCCACAGCTCTGATTACATAAAAATACTCTTTGCCTGCTAATGCAGTATTATCCACATAGGCTAGCGTGGTAACATTCCGGGCAATCGTATTATATGGTCCACCTGCCGAATCCGCACGGAAAATATGATAACCTGCCACATCGGGTTCGGTGCTGGCACTCCACTCCAGCAGGACTGATGCTGCATTCCCCGATGTTGTCAGATTTGCAGGTGCGGCAGGAGCATCAAACTCCACTACAGCATCAATGGGTATAAATCTCCAAAGCTGGCCATGGACACCTACCGGGTCTCTTTGCTGCACATTGGCATTGTTGGCAGTGCTATTGTTTTGCACCTCCAGACATTTTGCACTATGGCGACTGCGGATATAAAACCAGCCATCACCCACATATTCAAGATACCACTGCTGATTGTGACCCTTGGCGTCGTTCCATGCGATGATGTTGGCATTGTTGTTAAGTGACCAATTATATACATCGAGCGACATGCCACTATGCACAGCAGTGATGGTGAAATAACTAAAATCTCCCCCGATACGGGAATCAACAGGAGTAACATTCCACTGCTGAGAGGGAGCATTGGTGTAGGTTCCCTGATTCACGTTGGCACCCGGATTTGCCGAGCCCCCCGAAACCTGCATTACCATACCACTGTTGCGGTTCACAAGCGCATACCTTCCATTGATGACAGGTTGTATGTCGTCGCCCCAGGTAATGTTTACTACTCTTTCAGCATTGGGTTGGTTGACATGATATCCGGTGCCGCCGGGCATTGGCAATGTATATTCTCGTTGAGGGCCGTGACCATCGTAATAAACATCTTTCTCGCGAGAAACAAAACGATAAGTAGTATTGGTTGCCTGACGTTCTGATGCACCTCCGAAAGCCTGAATTTTCCCATCCGGATGTCTATATACAGCAGCCACAGTCCAATTTGGTCTGTGCTCTGCATAACCCAACCTTCTTCCAAAACTGGCTTTTACAAATTCACCTCTGGCATATTCTGCGGTTCCCCACCATATTCCAGTTTGCATACCATATTCTACACCTACTATAGCCTCCATTACATTGTGAAGCTCATCGTTGGTAGCGTGATGGCCGTTTGCTCTTACCGTTTGAAAAAACTGTGCATAGTTATTGAAACTGCCCGCTAGCTGATGTGTATTTCCTTCGTCAAGACGACTTCTCAAATAATTATACCAGGGCAGTGCCTGATCAGTATTCAGTGTATTTCCTCCAGAAATGCGAATTGTGTCAAATCTGGGATTTTTTCTCAGCTCACCTGCAATATTGAAAAAATCCTGCATCGTACCTTGTCCAACCGCTGTGTAATCCGGCTCATTAAAGGGTGCAATTGAAACTACCCTGCGACCTCTTTCCTGAACCCTGCGGGTTGTAACATCCATCAGTGCAGCCCAGTTCGCAGCGTTACCGGCATACCAGCTATGAACACTTGGATGATCACAGTTTAGCATAACTGTGGCATGTGGTCCGACTAAATTGACCAAGTTTAATCTCGTGTTTAGCCAACTTATTTGTTCTGATTGCAAATCGCCGTTTACCAATGGATGAGTGGGTTGAAATGAAGCCCTTACGATACTTATCCTCTCTGCGCCCATGAATGCAATACCCCGACGCATGTTATCCTGACTTGGCCAGGCAGTGTCCAATCCCCAAATAATCGGTGTAGGGACGCCGGAATCAGCTACATTATAAAAGACAGTTCGATCAGGCACAGGATGGGCGCTGAAGAAATTTGCGCCACTCGAAGCCGGTGTCTCTGCTATAACTTTGTGGGTTGACAATGAGCCCAAAACAAATAATAAAGTGATGAATAAGTAGTGGTTTTTCATGATACATATTTTTATTCATGCAAACATATTAAGTTTTTGAAACAAAAAGTATCATAATTCATTCATAAAACCTGAAAAATCGTTTAGAGTTTATACAGAAACTGCCCGAAGAATTGTACTTCGGGCAGTTTTAATGGCTGTAATTTAACTCAGAATTGAATTATTTTACATTGATAACTTTAACGTTTTTCATTTGACCGCCTGCATTTACCTGAAGGATATAAACACCTTCTGCAGGTAATGAAACTGTTTCAATGCTTCCACCGAGTACTTTACTGGTTATGTGTTTTCCTGTCAGGTCGAACACCCTTACCATTCCTGTTTCTCCGGCAGTGTCAATATTCACAAATCCACGCGATACAGTTGGGTAAACCCTTACGCTGTTTTCGCTGATTACTTCAGTTGAAGTCACGTCTTTTGTTTCATAAACTGACAGGAAGAATGGAGC
>CAYMDE010000141.1:0-2965 GCA_964389115.1 uncultured Paludibacter sp.
TGCAATACATAGTACCATGCCAAGAACTATTCCATGCGATGCAATATATTATTTACGCGCTGAATATCAGTAGAATAGAAAAATTAAGAAGAATATTTAATTAACATTAATTATAGATAGAATAACTATCTATCAAAGTTTACTCTCAATAATTTGATGAGTGAGCGACATTAAATCGTGGAGTTTTTCATGATCATATTGGGTAACATCTACCGGATCGTGAAAAAATATGTCAATGGTTCCGGGGGTAATAACTACAGAACTGCGTTTCATCCTTTCAAAACTCCCTTTGATTGTCACTGGAACGATGGGGAGTGATAAGTCGGTTGCCAGTCGGAATGCTCCCTTCTTGAACTTTCCGACTGCCCCTGTTTTCGTTCTTGTTCCTTCAGGAAAAATAACCACCGAAACGCCGTTCTTTAATTGTTGTTCGGCAATGTCAAGGCTTTTTTTGGCAGCCAAGGGGTTCGACCGGTCAATAAATATATGTCCGGCAGCAGCACATGCAGGACCAATAAATGGAATTCTGCGTAGTTCCGCTTTCATTATCCACTTAAAAATGTGAGGCAGCCAACCGTAGATAGCAAAAATATCAAACATCGACTGATGATTGGCAACAATAACACATGATTGCTGAGGGTCTAACTTATCAATACCGTGAAGTTTTACTTTGATGAAGAACATATAACAAATGACTCTTCCCCACCATCTTGCCGGGTAGTACGACAAACTACAATTGGGAAGTATTGGCGAAAGAATCATGGTAAGCAAGGCAACCACAACAGTTACTACTGCCAGTATTGGAAATGCTATCAGCCATTGGTATAAAAAAAACAACAGATTGAACTTCATGAATATCAATTATTTCATTTAATAAATGAGAGAAGCAGGAAGCAATTCAGAATCCGGAAGCTTTGGAAATCTCTTCAATTTTTAGCGAGACTTTTTTCCGGCGGGTCAGCTGACTAACAAATAGTCCGGCGACCACAATCAAAATTCCCATCCACTGACTGAATGCTAGGTATTGATCCAAAAGCATCCATGAAAATACGGCAGTAAACACCGGAATAAGATTAACAAAAACATTGGTTTTGGCTACACCAATTTTCCTCACCACCCATGCAAACAGCACAAAAGCCAGAACCGAAGCAAAGATAGACAACATAATCAATGCTTCCAAAGATTTTGCTGTGATTTGTAATGTAGATATCGATGAAAAATCTGTTACCATGAATGTCGGCACGAAAAATACCAACCCAATAATACTCTGATACATGATTACATTCACTGTGTGATAGTGCATAGAAATTTTTCTGAGCGTTGCTGCATAGAAAACCGCTGCAAATACTGCCAGAAACATCAGTACAATGCCCCAGAACCCGGCCTCCATGCCACTTCCGGGCAGGTAAATAACCAGCATTACCCCACAAATCGATACAAGAATACCCAGAATATTCGTCCACGTTATCTTCTCGCGAAGCATAAAGTAAGCCAGTACAGGCGCAAACAATGGAATTGTCGCAATAATCACGGAGGCGGTAGTCGGACTCATCATCGTCAAGCCATAAGTCTCGCCCATATAATAAAGATAGGGCTCGAATAAGGCCAAAAGGAAGAACCACTTGATGTCTTTCTTTTTAATTCTCTGAAGCTTACCGGTAAATTTTGAAAAAAGCAAAAGCAGTATCGATGCCAGTATCAAACGCATTGTTACCAGGGTAACCGGCTGAAACGACTCCATGGCCACTTTGGTCCATATAAAGGAAAACGACCAAAATATCATGGCCAGTACGATCGAGCCGTACATTTTCACATATTGCATCATGGATTTATCCTACTCAAAACTCTTTAATACCAGCATTTATTTCAGTCCAAACCTCATCATGCATTTTGGCTCCCACCACTTCCACCACTTTCGAAGATACAAATGAGGCTATCTTTCCACATTTCTCCAAATCAAATCCTGATGCTAAACCATACAGGAATCCGGCAGCATACAAATCGCCTGCACCTGTTGTATCCACACAATCAGCAATATAAGGTTCAACAAAAAGGTTCCTTTTATCGGTACGTATCATCGAACCATCCTTTCCAATCTTCACTACAGCTATATCGCAGAAGCCGTCCATATGTATCAGTGCATCACCGGGAGGCATACCGGTAAACGACATAGCCTCTTCTTCATTAGCAAAAATAATATCAACATAATTGCTGATAATTTCTTTCAGGAAATCAAGATTAGCCTCAACCACATTAAAACTTGCAAGGTCCATCGAAACAGTCAAACCGGCTTCCTTCGCCATTTTCACAGCTTTTGCGATTAGCGCGTGATTAAACACCAGGTACCCTTCAATATGTAAGAAATCGTAACCCTCGAACAATTGTGGTTGAATGTCATCAGGTTCAATCTCGCTGGCAGCTCCTAAATAAGTACACATGGTACGTTCGCCATCCTCCGAAATAAGCACAGTACATACACCTGAAACACTATCACTATGGGCAAGGTGTGGTTTTACACCATGATTCAACAGGTCATTTTCGAAAAAGCTACCGATTTCATCTCTGCCAATTCTGCCAAAATATCCGGCCTTGCCACCCAACCGGGTGATGCCTGTTACAGTATTGGAAGCCGAACCACCGGCTGCTTTAACAGCATTACTAAAATCAAGTTTTGATTCAATCTGTTGTTTTTTGGCTTCATCAACCAACTGCATACTGCCCTTTGGAAGATTTAAATCCTGCAACACCAAATCATCATCAATGCGCAATAAAATGTCTGTCAAGGCATTACCCATGCCCAATATTTTCTTCATTTGGAATGTCTTTATTAATTGTTATTTTTTTTGCAAAGATATTGTATAATTCAGAAAAACCTATTACTTTTGCAACGCATTTGAAAAAATGACACACTCTTCCTTAGCTCAGTCGGTTAGAGCATCTGACTGTTAATCAGAGGGTCCTTGGT
>CAYMDE010000142.1:0-2872 GCA_964389115.1 uncultured Paludibacter sp.
CATCGAAAGTGCCATCGGGCAGACCATCAGCCACAATCTTCTTCCGGACTTTCAGTTTAAGTTTCAGAAATGATAAATCGCTGTCTTCCACTGCCCATTTCAAAGGCATATGGGCAAAATAAGGTGTTTGGTCGAGATAATTCACAAAAGATTCCACCTGGTATTCGGGTACTGATATCTGTGCATTAATTCCTTCGCGGGCAATATACACCCTGCCCAACACGCCCATTGCAAACCAGTCGGCATATAATTTATCGCGCCACTCCTGCGGATTTTCTATGATAACATACCTGTAAAACGACACTGTTTTACGCTTGAAATTCTCGGCCAGTCGCTGCTTCAGTACATCTTCGCGACTATAAATGTTGTGCAAATGCTTCATGTGGACATAAACATCGGTTATATAAAAAAGTTTAGTTTCTATCCAAAACGCAGAAAAGAGAGACATCACTGCCTCTCTTCCCTTCTTTTAAACCAAAATCTAATACCTTAAAAAACTACCTTAATTCGTTTTGAAACTACTTTCTTTTTTTCTTTTCGTACTGCAAAGTAAAAGCATTTCATAAAACCCTGCAAACTGATAGCATCAATAGTATTATAGATGATTTATATATATCATTTTTTCCGACTACGGCCACTCTTTTTCAGCGCCTGATCAAGCAAATACAAAATCTGCCCGTTCGTGCTCCGAAACTCATCGGCAGCCCATTTCTCGATGGCTTCCATTGTTTCGGAGTCGATTCTCAAAATAAAGTTTTTGGTCTTTGTTTCTTTGGGCATAATAATAAAAATCAAATTCTACATAAGATAAATCGTAGTCATGCAACACTACTGATGCAGCGTACCGGCATTCAACACCGGCTGTGCATTTTCGTCGCTACACAACACAACGAGCAGATTGCTCACCATGGCAGCTTTTTTATCCTCATCCAGTTCGATCACAGCTTCCTCACGCAGTTTGTTCAAGGCCATTTTCACCATTCCAACAGCACCATCCACAATTTTTTCTCGGGCTGCAATAATGGCATCTGCCTGCTGACGACGCAACATAACGGCTGCAATTTCAGGAGCATAAGCCAGATAATTGATGCGCGCTTCAACCACTTCAATTCCGGCAATCGAGAGTCGTTCGCCCAATTGTTTTTCCATGATTTCATTGATTTCATCTCCTCCCGAACGCAAAGTTAACTCCTGCTCACTATCTGTTCCGGTTTGATCATAGGCATACAAACCTGCCACATTACGTAAAGCCGAATCGCTCTGCACTTTCACAAAGTTTTCGTACGCATTCATTTTGTGAGCAACAGCATTCATCATATTCACACTACCCGACCCTGAGGTGCTTATTTGCACCGGACTGAACGTTCCGGTATCTACATTGAAGGCAGCCTTGTAAGTGTCGGAAACACGCCAAACAACCACCAAACCAATCATCACCGGGTTACCATTTTTGTCGTTAACCTTGATAGGCTCCGCATCCAGATTTCTGGCTCGCAAAGTTAGTTTACTTTTGTTGAAAAACGGATTCACCCAGAAAAAACCATTTTCCTTTACTGTGCCCTCATATTTTCCGAAGAAAATCATGACACGCGCCTCGTTGGGCTCAATTTGCATGAAACCCATCCAGAACAATGTGTTTAGTAAAAACAACACCAGATCAGCAATGATGATGACAGTTTTTAATACCGGATTAATATCCTCATTACCTACCGCCCATACAAACAGCGCTACGATACCAACCAAAAATAAAATGTTGAAAACCAGCATGGGAATTCCCGCCAGTTTAACTCCTGAGAAAACTTCTTCTTTTGTTTTCATAATGTTATTATTTAAAGAGAATGATTGAAACTAATATGATATCATTTTGATATCACATAAGTCTGAATAATTTTTGGATTTGCATTACACATTAAGATGCAATTAAGAATATTTAACTTTGTAATGATTCTTAAATTCTGATTGTTTACTCAAAAGCAATGTACAAAGATAAAGTTCAGGATAGTAGTGCAAACATGGCAACATATTCACAGATTGCGTTTGAATAGAAAACCGCCGAACAACTTTACTTGCCCGGCGGTTTCTGGTTTACTGCTTTATGCAGTTTATTTATTGAATAGATTCTCTTCAGTCCACTTACCTAAAGCCACATATTTTTGATATAACTCCTGATACAACTGATGATTTTCAGCATTCGGATAGTACTCATGAGCGAAGCCCATACCCATTGCTGCCTGTGCATCTTCCACCTTAGCATATACCCCTGCTGCTACGGCGGCAAACATGGCTGTTCCAAATGCACATGCCTGCTCGGCTTTGGCAACCTTAATCGGCATGTTGAGCACATCGGCCATGGTCTGCATCACGAATGGAGATTTCAACGAAATACCACCGATACCGATGATTTCCTTAATTTCAACACCATTTTCGATAAAGCGATCAACGATAGCCTTTGATCCATAAGCAGTGGCTTCGACCAATGCACGAAAAATCAGGGGAGCTGAGCTTCCAAGATTCAAACCGGTGATGGTTCCTTTCACTAACTGATTGGCATCGGGCGTACGACGGCCATTCATCCAGTCGGTTGCCAGGATAGTTGATTCACTTACAGGCACTTTAGCTGCTTCAGCCGATAACACGGGAACAATCTGATCCAGTGTTTCATCGATCAGCTTTTGTTTGGTTTCTTCGTCGATCAGACTGCTTTTGGATAAGATATTCGTTACAGGCCATGCCACTACATTTTTAAACCATGCGTAAACATCTCCAAATGCTGATTGACCTGCTTCCAAACCAATCATCCCGGGGATTACTGAGCCATCAACCTGACCACAGATTCCCGGAATCAGTTTGTCGCCCATCTCCTCGTAACTCG
>CAYMDE010000143.1:0-2680 GCA_964389115.1 uncultured Paludibacter sp.
TATGAAAACAAAGTTATTTTACTCTTTCTTCTTTTTTACATGTTTAATGGCATTTTCAGCGGTTGCGCAAACTGTTGACATTGCCAGATGGACTTACGAACCTTTACAGGGGACCAACACGAATCCTACTCCGAATATCGGAAGTGGAACATCGGAAGTTGTGGGTGCTATGACCGGTGCAGGTACGGCCACAGGGATGAATCCTGATGGAAGTGGTTGCGGATCCCAGACTTCAGGAACAACGGCATGGGCGATTGGTACAGCAAGCCCGGGTACATCTAATGAAAGCAGTGGTGTGCAGTGGAATATCTCAACAGTCGGCTATAAAGATCTGAGCTTTACCTGGGATCAGCGCTGGTCGAATGCTTCAACCAATACCATCCGTTTACAATATACTACCGATGGTACGAACTGGGTTAATTTTGAAATGACCGAAGATAATACAACATACTGCATGGGCAGTTTGCATACCGGTCGTTTTCAAGCTGATGTTACAGGTGACAGTTACCGAAGAATTTCTGTTGATTTAAGTGCGATTTCAACAGCTAATGACAATGAACACTTCGGAATTCGCATCGTAGCTGCATATTATCAGGATACAGAGGAGTTCAGAAGGGTAACCAATCCGGGTACTGTCGCTACAGGAGGTACATGGCGTTTTGATAATGTGGCGTTGAGAGGCGAGATAAGTGCTACATCCTTCCTGCTTGCCAGTGAAAATGCTCTTTCAGGATTTAATTATGCGTTTGGCGAAGGGCCATCAGCTGTGCAGAGCTATACCATCACCGGCGAAGGTTTGACTGGAACGGGAGATATTCTTGTTGAAACAACCGGAGGTTTCGAAGTTTCTGTCAATGCAGAAACCGGTTTTGCCAATACCCTGAATCTTCCGTATGCTGAGGGTGTTATAACGGGACAGCCAATTACAGTTTACGTAAGACTTGTCGAAGGACTGAATACAGCTTGTTCGTATGCAGGAGAAATTACACACTCTGGTGGTGATGCAGCTGAAGTAAAAATCAATCTTTCCGGTTTTGTAAACGCAACGCTTTATCCTGAATTGCATAATCTGACAGATGCTTCTTTCGAATTTAATACATGGAGTGCATTGAGTCCATGCAGAACTTATCCTGCCAGCATGCGTTTCTGGGCAACTGACACCAACGAGCAGTCGGATAGATTTGCAGAGCCTTTGGGGCTTTATCAGGGAGTTTATAATGCAACATCAGCTTCGAGATTTATCGGACAGGAAGAGAATGGTGTCTCGTTCGTTGTAACAGGAACAGAAGGTCAGGGATTCCCGCTGGGTGTAGTGGCAGGTATTAATGCTCATGGCAGAAAAAATATTGCAGTAAACTGGACAGGCTTTTTGGTTTCGCAAGCCGATGGAACTGTTCCCCGCGAGTTCGCACTTCGTTTACAATATAAAACAGGTGTTTCGGGCGAATGGCTGGATGTTCCCGGTCCGGTTGAGTTTTATACTGCAGGTAAATCGGCAGAAGATGCTGAATCGTTCGGCCCGGTTGTGCTGCCTTCAGAGACTTTTGATCAGGCTGAGCTATATCTGAGGTGGGTGTATTATGCGATTCTGAATGAAGGCAGAGGAGGATCAAGACCGCAAATTCGCTTGTCGGATGTCGTGGTTTCATCAATCGCCCTCGATGATGTTGGCACTTCTGTAGAGGACATTACCGTTTCGGGGGTTTATGCATCCAACGGCAGAATTCACTTTGTAGCTGAAGAGGCTGGTAGAGCAGTGCAGGTTTACAATGCTCTTGGTCAACAGTTGGGAGTTTACCTCACTTCGCAGGGCGCAAATGCAATTGCTGTGCAGGCCTCAGGTGTGGTGCTCGTAAAAGTTGATGGCAAGGTGTTTAAGTTGATTCTTTGATACACATTTCCTGAATAATAAAATTGCCCTGATTGATCTTGTGAATCAGGGCAATTTTATTTATTATAACTTCCTTGTCCAGAAATACATTCTCGGGTCACATTCTTCAAAACCGGCATCCCTGTAAACCTTTTGGGCTGAGGGGTTGTCTTCTCTTACTTCCAGGGTAAGTTTGCAGTAGTTTCTTTCTTCTGAAATTCTGATAAGTTCTGAAATCAGCGCTTTCCCGAGTCCTTTTCCCCTGTGCTCCTTCAGTACGACAACATCATGTATGTACAAATAGGGTTTTAGCTTGAAGGTGGAATAGTTCACGAAACTGACGGTCATGCCCGCAATTTGATTGTCGAGCAAAACAAAAAGCACTTCGGCGGTGGGGTGTTCGTTGAGGTCATTGACCAGACGAAGTTGTTGCAATTTGTTCAGGGGAGGATGATCGCCCATGGGATCCTCCATGTAATGATTCAACAAAGAGGTTAGCGCATTGAGATGTTCCGGGTTACTAAAATCGCATAATTCGAAGCTTATCATATTCCTTTTTTTGGCAAAGTTAGCATTAATCTTTTCAACGCGAATTACTCCCGGGCATTTGACTTGTATCTTCTCGGGTCGATTTGGTATTTTTTCACCCTGATTCCGAGCATTCTCTCAGTGATGCCCAGTTGAGTCGATGCCCGCGCCATATTGCCCCGCGTTGATGTGAGCGCATCGATGATGATTTGTTTCTCAATCTTTCCGAGGATAATGTCCAGGGTGCCGCTTTGTTGCGTTTCAGTAGAAACAGCTGTTTGC
>CAYMDE010000144.1:0-2650 GCA_964389115.1 uncultured Paludibacter sp.
GCTTTGGCAATAAGCTGAATACCATCCTTGGCAACAGCAGCAACCGGAGGAGTATCAATTACTTTTGGGTTAACCGACATTTGTACAGCCTGAAACACATCACGACCCGCCAAATCAATGGCAGTAGCCATCTTGAAAGTAAGATCTATATTCGCTTTCGAAGCTGAAACCAAAGCATGCACAACACGCTCAATATGACCTCCGGCCAAATAGTGAGCTTCAAGTCCGTCGCGACTAACTTCTTCCAAATCAGCTTTATGAGCTTCAATCATACAAGCTACAATTGTGTGAGGCGGCACCTTACGAATGCGCATCAGAAACAACTGAATAAGCGAAATATTTACTCCTGAAACCTTTGCAGAAACCCACAAAAGGAAAGGCACATAATAAAGAAAAAGGAGAATGAGTATCCCTAATACTGCAAACCCGATAATTTCTAAAATATCCATAAACAACTTTTTTAATTAAACATTATATAATTTATTTTCTTTCTACTAAAACGTTGGTCGACTGAACTTTGATGACAACAACTTCAGTTCCCTGATCAATAAAATCGTCAATTGCCTTTGCTTCAACCACACTACCTGACACCCTGATTTTCCCCATGGGAGCTAATCTTGATATAGCCACACCGGTATCACCAACTTGTATTTCCATACCCTGCATAGGATCATTTTTTCCGTCAACATTGGTTTTAAGCGACATCTTCTCCAATGCTCTTGAACGTAAAAAAATCCATATTGCAATGGCCATCAATACTATAGTTGCTAACAGTGTAAAATGACCGGCATCAGGACCAATGAAGGCATAAGCATAATACACACCGCCAACGAGTGATAAAACACCACCTATTCCGGCTATTGAAAGTCCGGGTAACAGGAAAATTTCCACAAGCATCAAACCTATTCCGAACAACAGCAATACTGCCACAACTATTACGTCCATATTCTTCTTATTAAAAGGCTGTAAATATATACAATTTATTGCACTTGTGCATTTATCAGAGTCATTATTTCCTCATTTCTTACCATCTTTTCTTTTTCTTCGATCTGAAGTCTCATCCTTACAACTGCCCTCTCCAAAGATGATATTTCATTACTTATACGCAACCTTTCAACACGCTCCTCAACCGAGTCATATTCTCTTCTTATTACTCTTAGGCGCTGTTCATATCCGTTTAGTTCATTCGTCATTCTTTGCAAATCATTCCAGGCAGTGAGTGCTTTCTGACTACGGAACTGACTGGTTTGTGTGTAAATCAGTTGATCATTGATAATAAAATGCATAGGTCTTGAGGCAACTGATTGTGTGGTTTCCTGTACAGGTCGCGCAACTTCAACAGTTCTCTGAATCGGAGTGTCTGTGGCAGTTTCTGCTTTTTCATCCTTTTCAGCAATGACTTCTACTTCATCTTCATTTTCTTGCTTTGCAACAGATATCTCCGGGTCCCTGTAAACAGGCTTTCTGAATTTACGCAGCTTTGCATATGCCCTTAATTCATCTTCTGATGCATCAGCGATGTATGAAGGAGACTGACCTGTAAAAACAAACTGATAAATCACAACCTGATCTTCAGACTGAAAACGATCTGTTACAAACCAACCTGTTCTGTTTTGATCATCAATGACCAGCATATAGTCATTATAAATGGAATTAAAAGGCATTCCAAGATTTACAGGAGGAAGAAAAGTGGATTGATGATCATGCCTCTTCGAAACAAAAATATCATATCCCCCAATCGACTTTTCGCCATTGGAAGCAAAATACATATTTAATCCATCGGCTGTTACAAATGGAAAGTTCTCATCAGCAGAAGTATTGATGCTTCCTGATAACATACTGCCTTGTGCCCATCCGGCTTCATTTTTATGTGAACGGAAGATATTGATGGAATTATTCAGCGTATCCGAAAAGTATTGTAAATCCTGAGCCGGACTTACCCAGCTTGTCAAATCAATTCTTCCCTTGCCAGGTACATTCAGAATCTGATGACTAATAGTTCCTGTTTCTCTGCTCAGACTAAAATGTTTGATAAACTCATCCTTATTCGTCTTAATACTGTCGATAATCTCAACTTTCTGAACATTCTGCATCAGCTGTTTTGCAAGTGTTGCTCTCCTCACTTTCTGTTCAACATCCCTCAAAAAAACGGCATTGGCAGTCGGACTCTTTGCATAATTATTGAAAAACTCAAGTGCCTCATCAAATCTGTACGAATGAAAATAGCTATCAGCAAGATAATAGTCTCTCAAAGGATACCTGCTACCTCCTGCTAAAAAATACTTAATTGCACTGTCAAAGTCTTTCATCTCGTAGCTACAACGTGCAAATCGGTAATTATAAAGCGGATCACGGGGATGTCTTTCCAATAACTGGGCATAGATTTTTCCCGCTTCTTCATACTGACGACGATTAAAAAGTGCATCAGCTTCAAAAGCAGACTGGGCAGCGATGTTAAAAATTATCAAGTAAGAAAAAAACAAAACCTTAATTCTCATAATCATATCCGATTTAATATCAGTCACTCACAAAAGTACATTATTCCAATGAGAAAAAAGATTAAAGCTATTTCTTTTTTTAAATATTTAGTTGAATGAATAATAATAAGTAAGTTTGCAAAATTTTAAAACAGGATGTAAACTGAATCATA
>CAYMDE010000145.1:0-2616 GCA_964389115.1 uncultured Paludibacter sp.
ATTTATTGCTCGCATTTAATTATAAAAACGAAAAAGTGTTCAGAGATAATTACATCAAACCTCTTCGTTCTTTGGATCTCATCACACTCACAAATGAAGAAAAGCCAACAGATCCGGAAAATAAATATAAAATCACAGAACAAGGGAAGGCATTTCTTACTGGGCAATTATTGATTTAGTACCCAGCCGGCTTGTATTTACGCCTCTTATTAACAGCGCATTATGCTCGCCATAAACAGAAAATGTACCCAGCTACTAACAAAAAGGTAGGGAGTATTCAGAATATAAAGTAGAAACAGATTGAATTATGGAGAATATCGTCAACATAAACTACGCTCAAACAGGCAAAGCCACCAACATCAATGAGTTGGGCATGCGTCAGATGCAGGCAAAGGCTTACGAAGCCCGAAACAAGCAATACATTTTACTGAAGGCACCTCCCGCCTCCGGCAAAAGCAGAGCTCTGATGTTTTTAGCACTTGACAAAATTCATTATCAGGGTATCCGAAAAGCAATAGTAGCCGTTCCGGAAAAAACCATTGGACGCTCATTCAATATCACCAACTTAACCCAACACGGGTTCTTTACCGATTGGAGGGTGGCCAAATACTATAATCTTTGCGATGCAGAAAACGAGCAGAACAAAGTCAAACGTTTTATTGAATTTCTAACCACCGCAACGGCTAAGATTCTTGTCTGCACACATGCCACTCTGCGCTTTGCTGCCAAAGAATTAGATGATAATGTTTTTAATGACTGTCTTTTGGCTATTGACGAATTTCACCATGTATCAGCAGATGCTAATAGTGGCTTGGGGGATCTGGTTCACCGCCTTATGACACAAACTAACGCCCACATAGTTGCTATGACTGGATCATACTTCCGGGGCGATGGCGTGCCGGTACTCCGTACTGATGATGAGAACCGATTTTATCCAGTTACTTATAACTATTACGAACAGCTAAACGGTTACAAATACCTCAAAAGTCTTGGAATAGGCTATCATTTTTACCAAGGCTCATACCTTGGCGCCATTATGGAGGTGTTAGACATCAATAAGAAAACAATCATTCATATTCCTTCAGTTAATTCGCGTGCTTCAACAGGCGATAAGTACGACGAAGTAAAACAGATCATTGACAGGATTGGTGAAACTGTAAATATCAACTACGAAACACGTATTTATACAGTCCAGACTCCTGATAATCGAACTCTTAAAATTGCCGATTTGGTAGAGGACAATCCGCGTGAACGCATGCAATTGCAAGCCTTCCTGCAGCGTATGCACAGTCGCGATGCTGTAGATATAATTATTGCACTCGGTACTGCCAAAGAGGGTTTTGACTGGCAGTGGTGCGAACATTGTCTCACCATTGGTGTACGGGGAAGTCTGACCGAAGTAGTTCAAATTATAGGGCGTTGTACCCGTGACTGCGAAGGAAAATCACATGCACAGTTTACCAACCTGATTGCCTGCCCCGATGCGGTGCAGCAAAAAGTAGAAACTGTCGTCAACGATATGCTCAAAGCAATTACCGTTTCGTTGCTTATGGAACAGGTAATGGCTCCTTCGTGGAGCTTTAAAACCAAGAAAGACGAAGATTCAGGAGACGATGACACGCCGCACTTGTTTGTTGAAGGACTAAAACCGCTTTCGTCTGAACGCACTTATGAAATTGTAACTGGTGATTTAACCGACCTCAAAGCTTGCATTTTGCAGGATGAGATGATTGTACGTTCGATGGGTGGCGGTATTGCTCCTGAAGTCATTAATCAGGTGCTTATTCCGAAAATTATTCAGGAAAAATACCCAGAGCTTTCTTCTAACGAAGTGGAAGAAGTACGTCAACACTTAGTTCTTGATGCTGTGACCAAAGGGGCTACTATAGAACAGAACGCAGGCAATACCTTTATGGTCATTGGTCGGCGATTTATCAATATAGACAATCTCAGCATTAACCTTATTGATACGATAAACCCTTTCCAGAGGGGTTACGAAATCCTTTCGAAATCGGTTACCGCTCCAGTTCTCAAAGTAGTTCAAAATGTGATAGAAGAGAGCAAAATCGATATGCCCATAGAAGAAGCGATCATACTTTTTAAGAAATATCTTCCTCGTTTTCAGGAAGATCATAACGGCGCATTGCCTGAACTGACCGACCCCAATCCTTTTAACAAACGATTGGCACAGGCTATTGTGGTCATTCGCAAAGAAAAACAAAAACGTGTTAATAAAAATCGTTGAATGGTATGATGGATATTGAAAAAGAACTACAGGAAATTTTCGACGACCCTTTATTTTCGGATGTAAAACCTTCGGAAATTAAGCCGACTTCCGATGACAGATTAGTACTTTCGTTTGAAGAGATTAACTCCTTTTATGAACTGCATAGGCGGTTACCAAGCGAAACAAAAGGGATGAAAGAAAAACTAATGTTTGGTAGGCTGCAAGGTTTTTTAAATGATCGTTCAAAATTAATCCAACTCCTTCCTTATGACAGGTTTGAATTGCTGCGTCCGAAAGAACCTGTAAACGAAACGGATATTGAGTCCTGTTTCAATGATCCGTTGTTGGATATTAAAAGTGATGATTACGATATATTATCAGTTCCGGAA
>CAYMDE010000146.1:0-2612 GCA_964389115.1 uncultured Paludibacter sp.
GCAGCATTACAATGGTAATCATGAAAGCCATGGGGTCGTTGCTACCACTTTCGAGTTCCAACAGCGGACGAAGATTCTCTTTAAGTGAAAGATTTTTGGATCTCAGGATAGAAAATACTGAAGCCGAGTCGGTTGACGACATTATTCCAGCCAACAATAGCGATTCAACCAGAGTGAATGTAATAGTTTGCAGTACATGGTTTGTAAGCCAATAAATAAAGAATCCTGTGAATCCGGCAGTGAGCAATACTCCCAGGGTAGCCATGAGTATCCCCTGCGTTGCAACAGGCTTCAACTCGCTCAAACGGGTATCAAGTCCGCCCGAGAAAAGAATAATATTTAGTGCCACAACACCTATATACTGCGCTACATCAGGCGAACCAAACTGAAGTCCAAGACCGCTGCTGCCTGCCCCAATACCAATTAAGAGGAAAATCAAAAGCGTGGGAACACCGAACCGATACCCTGTTTTTCCTGCGAGCAGACTAAAAAACAGCAATACCGAACCAATCAATAAAAACAACTCTAAACTGATAGACATATTCAACCTGAATTTTGCTTCTTTGCAAAGATAACGATTGAATCATAAGAATCAGGCGGAAATAAAAAAACTTTTCAGCTTGAAAGATTTTTTCAGGAAATTTAGAATCAAGGTTTGTGAAATCAAAAAAACGATGTATATTTGCACCCGCTAAGCGAAAGAGGTGCCATAGCTCAGTTGGTAGAGCAAAGGACTGAAAATCCTTGTGTCCCCGGTTCGATTCCTGGTGGCACCACTTCACAAAACCCCTGATTGAAATTCAATCAGGGGTTTTTTCATTTAGTCAGAACGAAGCATTTACACCATCAAATAATAATTATATTCTGAATTTATACACGATTTTACCGAAAGATGTACAATCTGCACAGGTAGATTCTCCATGAAGGCTATAACTTTGCAGATGTAATATCATAAGTACAAATAACATATACATCCGGTTTATTAAAAACTCTGATACATGAAAAAACATTTTACTACTTTCTTGATTCTGACGTTGATATTCAACTTTGCTTCAGCGCAACGACGTATTGAAAGAATGGACCGTGGATTGGTCGCCATACCCCGAAGCAGCTCTCAGATCTATGTTTCGTGGCGTCATTTTGCTACCGATCCTGACGACATCAGTTATAACCTCTATTACAGGACATCACCGTCGGGGAGTCCGATCAAAGTGAATCCTACTCCTGTTACCAACAGTACAAATTTTCTTGCCAACCTGTCAACTTCATCCGCTGAATATACTTTTTTTGTTAAATCAGTACTTAACGGCATTGAAACTGATGAGCCCGGCAGCTTTACATTAAAGAGAAACTCAGGAATTCACCGCATTGTGAAAGATTATGATTTTCACCCGCTTCCTGCCGGATATCCATCCATGGTTATGAAGTTCTGTTGGCCAGCTGATCTTAACGGCGATGGACGATACGATTATGTCATTGACCGTCAGAACTACGGTGCAATTTCAGAAGATGGCGAGGGTGGAACTGCTGATTATCCTTCTCCGAAAGTAGAAGCATACAAAAGCGATGGTACTTTCATGTGGCGCATCGACATGGGACCTAATGTGAAGATTTGCAGCGGTCACAACGACATGGTTACAGCATTTGATATGGATGGTGATGGAAAAGCTGAAATTCTTTTGGCAGTAAGCGAGGGCACCACATTTGCCGATGGTAAGATGATTACAGGAGCCAACGGACAGGTTACCAATTATCGCTCATTGCCCGGATCAGCACCGCAATGGATTTCGATTTTAAATGGTGAAACCGGCGTTGAAATCGACCGGGTGCCTATTCCGTTTTTCAATGAGATGAGTACATCCCGAACCGATCACTGGAAAGAAATTAACGGACATTTTATCATTGGTTATATCGATGGCATCAGGCCTTCATTAATATACCAATACACCAACAGGTTACCCAATGGAAACTTTCAAGGTTCGCATGCTGCATGGAGCTACAGAAATGGAAAACTACAACTTGACTGGGCGAAACGCTTCGCGCCGGGTATGGCCACTTTTCATCAGGTTCGTGCTGGCGATGTAACTGGCGATGGACGCGATAATTTTGTGGAAGGTGGTTTTGTGCTCGATCATGATGGAAGCTTACTGAATTTACATGTTGATGCTATTCATGGCGATCGTCATACATTAGCCGACATAGACCCTGATCGTCCGGGGCTCGAACATTTTGTTGTTCAGCAAAACAACCCAAAAACCCTTGGCATGGCTTTGTATGATGCCGCCACAGGAGAAATGATCAGAGGAGTATATTTACCTGCAGTTGCAGATGTTGGCAGAGGTATTTGTGGCGCATTTGACCCAACCCGTCGTGGATTACAATTCTGGGCAACCATGAACGATAATGCCATGTACGACTCTAAAGGAAATCTAATTCCTGACGCCTTTGGCACTTTCCCTTCTGAAGCAATGTGGTGGGGACCGGATTTAGCACGTTGGCAAATCAGCGGTATTGGAAGTAGTGGCCCGAATCTGGCATTTCATAAATTCAACCCGGTTTCCCGTCGTTTTGATCGGGATTTACCCAATTTATATAATGAGATGACTCCTTAT